>JBMYXS010000027.1:0-42104 GCA_049608645.1 Pikeienuella sp.
CAACGCCGGATAGGAAGCAAGGCCCAAAGCCCTGCGCGGCCCGTTGCGGCGCCACAGCCGCGTCATCGCTGCTGCCAGGCCAATATGTGCCGTACGGCCGAGAACACGCGGGTAAAGCACACCCTGGGCACGCAAATGGTCGCGCGATGCGCTCAGGGCCGTCTGTATTCGTGTGCTACCTGCGTGGGGCGCACCGATATGAATAATCGCAAGGTCAGCCTGATGAGCGGCCATGGCATTTGTCCGAATCTGTTCGGATAAAGCATCGCGCGCCGGGCCTAATGCGGGGTTAATGGCCTATCGGTAAAGCGCCGCAGCGCGCCGTTCAAACGCACGCACGATCATGCGCATTGCCTCGCCAAACACCACGCCGATGATCATTTGAAGGGTCGGTGACTTGAATTCAAAATCCACGAAGAAATCCACTTCGCAGCGGTTCTCGTCGATCGGGATGAATTTCCAGTTGTTCGTCAGATACTTAAACGGCCCATCGAGATAGGTTACATCAATCTCCTTGGCCTCTGGCCGCAGATCAACACGGCTTCCAAAGCGTTCCCGGAACAATTTGAAAGAGATCACAAGGTCAGCGTCCATCACCTCACCCGTGTCAGTTTTGGTGCGGGACCGCACGCGCGCGGCGGCACACCACGGTAAAAACTGCGGATAAGATGGCACATCTGCAATCAACGCGAACATTTGTTCGGCGCTGTAGGGCATTTCACGTTTTTCAGCATGCGTAGGCATAGGCGATTGTGTAACCTGATCTCCAAGGACGGCGCGCGCGCCGGATTGTCGCAAGCTGAGGGATCTTATGAATTATGTAGTCGACGAATTGATCGGCGAGGCAGCGATTGCCACGCGCATCGAAGAGATGGCGAAAGAAATTGTTACACATTTTGCGGGCACCGACAAACTGGTGCTTGTTGGATTGTTACGCGGATCATTCGTTTTTATCGCTGACCTCGCCCGGCGGCTGGA
This sequence comes from Pikeienuella sp., assembly GCA_049608645.1. Taxonomy (GTDB): domain Bacteria; phylum Pseudomonadota; class Alphaproteobacteria; order Rhodobacterales; family Rhodobacteraceae; genus Pikeienuella. Next base: position 979 of record JBMYXS010000027.1, read on the forward strand.
TTTGCCTGTCGAGGTGGATTTCATCGAAGCTTCCTCCTATGGTGACGGCATGACCTCCAGCCGGGAAGTGCGCATTCTCAAGGATTTGCGCGCGCCGATTGAAGGGTTGGATGTTCTGGTTGTCGAAGACATCGTCGATACCGGGCATACGCTTCATCACGTTATGAAACTGCTTAAGGCGCGCAAGCCATCACGACTGGAAATTTGCTCCCTGCTTGATAAGCCGTCACGTCGTGAAACTGACATCAAGGCCAGGTTCAATGGCTTTGAAATTCCAGACGAGTTCGTCGTTGGGTATGGCATTGATTACGCCCAGCGAAACCGCAACTTGCCCTACATTGGCAAGGTTCGCTTTCTGGATCAGCCGGGGGCCCCCGACTAGAAAAAACAGAAAAAGCCCCGGCGATGAAACCGGGGCTTTTTGGTCAACTGAAAGATCGAGTAAACGAATTAGTGCTGATAGCCCGGCTCAATCACGTATTGGCCCTGCTCCAGATCACCAAACATTTCGCTTACCTCCGGGTGATCAACCGGTTCACCTGAATCGTCTGGCAGCAAGTTTTGCTCAGACACATAAGCCACGTAATAGCTCGTCTCGTTTTCAGCGAAGAGGTGATAAAAAGGCTGATCTTTTCTCGGGCGGATTTCCTCTGGAATCGAGTTCCACCATTCCTCGGTGTTCGAAAACACCGGGTCTGCGTCGAATATGACGCCCCGGAAGGGATGGTGCCGATGTTGTACCACCTGGCCGATCTTGAATTTTGCGGACGCCTTGATCATGGACGTGCTTTCGACTCGTGTTTGGTCATTCATTTCTGCGATGTACTACGTCTGGAATGCGGTTTCCAGATGGCGCGCCGACTACAAAGCGGTTTCTGCTTTGGTGCCGAGCGATTTCGTGGTAAAAATCAAGCATAAACGAGGCTATGAGCAGGCCCAGACATGAAAAAATATATTGCAGCCCTTTGCGGGGTGCTTGCGCTTGGGGGCTGCTTTGGCGGCTCGACGAGCGTACCGCGTGATCAGACGAATGCGTGCAACATTCTTGCTGGTCGTTCCGATTGGGGAGAGGCCCTGGCCGATGCGCGCTCTAAATGGGGTGCCCCGCCAGAGGTCGTGATGGCGATCATCTGGAAAGAGTCGAGCTTTCGCAGCGATGCGAGGACACCAAAGAAATACACCTTTTTTGGCCTGATACCGAATGGCCGCGTGAGTAGTGCTTATGGCTATTCCCAAGCCCTGAACGGCACATGGGAATGGTATCAGGATGAAACAGGCAATGGGTGGGCTGACCGTGAAGACTTTGGCGATGCTACGGACTTCATCGGCTGGTACATGACCAAAACCCGTCGCTCCAACAAACTGGCGATGACGGACGCTTATCACCAATACCTCGCCTATCACGAAGGGCACACTGGCTTTCGGCGCGGTGGGTGGAAGTCAAATGAATGGCTGAAAGGTGCAGCAGCGAAGGTCAGCACACGCGCCGCGGCCTATGGTCGTCAGCTTCAGGGGTGTTCCCATTACATCGCGTAAACCCTGACTGAACACGCGCATTTGCTCTGTTTTGTTGTCTGGTGCTGTGATCAGATCATCGTGTCCGATTTTCAAAATGAGGTCACGATATGACAGTGGTATTTGTGCACGGTGTTCCAGAAACATCAGCGATCTGGCGCGATTTGCTTGTGGAATTTGGGCGTGACGATGCCGTGGCGTTGTCGCCACCGGGCTTTGGCGCGCCCGTTCCCGATGGTTTTGGCTGCACATCAGATGACTATCGTGACTGGCTTGTTTCCGAGATCAGCGCCCTGCCCGGCCCGATTGATTTGGTGGGACATGATTGGGGCGGCGCGCATGTTCTGCGCGTGGTGATGGAGCGGCCCGACCTGATCCGTTCATGGTGTTCTGACGTCGCGGGCATCTTTGCGCCAGAATACAAATGGCATGATTTGGCCCAAAGCTGGCAAACACCGGGCGTTGGCGAAAAGGTGCTGGAACAGATGGTGGCCGTTGGCCCCGATATGCGTGCAGCAATGCTGAAACAAGCAGGCATGAGCGCCGAAATCGCCCGCGATGTTGCCGAAGGTATGAACGAGCAAATGGCGAAAGCCATCCTTCCGCTTTATCGCGGCGCGGCCCAGCCGTTTATGAGCGATCTTGGCAAGAACCTCGAAAGGGCTGCTGCCCTGCCCGGTTTGGCGATCGTCGCGACGAAAGATGACTACGTTGGTGATATTGCCAATGTTGAGCGTGCCGTTGCACGCACCGGCGCAGACGTCGTGACATTCGAAGGGCTTGGCCATTGGTGGATGTGTCAGGAACCGGCAAAAGGTGCCGCTGCGATCAAGTCGTTCCTGGAACGTGTCGATGTGGCGTAATACAGCCCCACGTATCTGAAATTTGCGCAGCTTTGGCACGCTGTCAGGGTTTCGGGGTGTGCACCCATCCGGCCTGGGTGTCGCGATGCCCCGCATTCAAGCGCGGGGCATCGACCTTTTTGCGCGTTGCGCGCTATCAATCAGATCAGGCAGATAAACAGATCAATCATAACTGCGTTGATCATCAATAACCTTACCGTCATTTGGCAACGTGCCCGGCGCGGTAATCTCAACTTTGCCTTTCAGTTTCAGGACGGCGGCAATGCTCGCGCCAATCGCTTCGGCGTCAGCGGCTGTGGCCTCTACCTGTACGGTCATGGCATCCTGCTCACCCTCTCGCGTGGCAACGACACGCGCCTTGATGATTTCGGGGTGACGAGCGACGAGTGCTGCGACCTGTTCTGGACGCACAAACATGCCTTTGATCTTGGTTGTCTGATCCGCGCGGCCCATCCATCCCTTGATGCGCATGTTGGTGCGCCCAGAAGAACACTGCCCCGGCAAGACTGCAGAAAGATCACCAGTGGCAAACCGGACAAGCGGGTAATCCGGATTCAGCGTTGTCACAACAACCTCACCAACCTGCCCTTCTGCTACAGGATCACCTGTGCCGGGGGTGACGATTTCAACGATGACACCTTCATCAACGATCATTCCCTCAACAGCACCGCCCTGCCCGATGGCTTCATACGCGATAGAGCCCAGATCGGCTGTGCCATATCCTTGCAGACAGGTGATACCACGGTCGGCGTATTCCTGGCGCAGCGACGGAAACAACGCGCCGCCCCCCACAAACGCCTTGGTAATGCGTGACAGGTTAAGACCAGCTTCGGCACCCTTGTCGAGGATGATCTTAAGGTAATCTGGCGTGCCACAATAGGCCGTAACGCCGATATCTGCCGCCGCCTGTGCCTGAAGTTCAGTTTGCCCGACACCAGCCGGTAGCACAGTCGCGCCAACCGCGGCGGCGCCATTTTCAAACATCATGCCCGCTGGGGTCAGATGATAGGAAAAGCAATTCTGGACGATGTCATTGGCGCCAATACCGGCGGCATGCATCCCCCTGCCCATCCGCCACCAGTCGCGTGCATCACCACCTGGTTCATAAATTGGGCCAGGTGATTGAAACACATGACGCGCGGTGCCCGGCGCGGGTGCAAATCCCCCAAATGGGGCTGCTGCTTTTTGGGCTGACGACAATTCGGATTTGCGCAGCACAGGCAAGGTTGCGAGTGCGGCCCTGTCTGTAATGCTCGCGGGGTCAATGTCGCCCAAATGGGCCGCCATAGCAGGCGCCGTTGCGATGGCATTGGCGATCTGCTTTGGCAAAGCGATCGCCAGATCCGCTGCGCGCTGCTCAGATGAGCGGGTTTCCAGATCATCATAGAAATCGGTCATATCAGTCCCTCGTAACGACGACGCCCCGGATCATGTCCGGGGCATTGCTTATTTTTGGTGTCTCTCAGGGTTAGCTCAGCCAACGCTTGCGGCGGCGATAAGAGCGGGTGTCGCGGAAGCTTTTGCGCCCTTCCTCTGCCATGCCAAGATAGAATTCCTTCACATCCGGGTTTTCGCGGAGTTCCTTTGCAGGCCCGTCCATCACCACACGGCCGCTTTCCAGAATGTAGCCATAATGCGCATAGCGCAGCGCCACATTGGTGTTCTGTTCGGCCAAAAGGAAGGTCACGCCCTGCTCTTCGTTCAGCTGCTTTACGATGCCGAAAATCTGCTCAACAAGCTGCGGGGCCAAGCCCATTGATGGCTCATCCAACAGAATCATTTCCGGGCGAGACATCATCGCGCGGCCAATGGCGCACATTTGCTGCTCCCCACCGGAGGTGTAACCAGCCTGTGATTTGCGGCGTTCTTTCAAGCGCGGGAAATAGTTGTAGACCAACTCGAGGTCTTCTGCTGTTTCCTTGGCCGATTTGCGTGTGTACGCACCGGTCAACAGGTTTTCTTCGATGGTGAGATGCTCAAAACAATGGCGCCCTTCCATGACCTGAATGACACCCTTCTTCACCAAAGCGGCCGGGTTCAGTTCAGCGATGGCATCGCCTTGATATTCGATCGAACCTTTGGTGACCTCGCCACGTTCTGAATGCAGCAGGTTTGAGATTGCTTTCAAGGTCGTGGTTTTGCCCGCGCCGTTACCGCCAAGCAAAGCGGTAATGCCACCGCGTGGCACTTTCAGGCTCACGCCTTTCAGCACGAGGATCACGTGATTGTAGATCACCTCGATGTTGTTGACTTCCAACAGCGTGTCAGCCGTGGCGTCGGGCGTTTTCTCAGGCGTGGCGTCAAGCATGGCGTCATCCAAGTTTTAGAAAAGGGTCTAAAAGAAGGTCCCCGGCCCGGAAATATCGGGCCGGGGGAAGTCGATTAGTTGCAGTTACGCGGCGTGATGTTGTTTTCAGCTGCGTAGGCTGCGCTGTCTTCGTCGATCAGTGGCTGAATGACGTCTGCATCTGGCAGCGTGAATTCAGTGATGATGGACCATTTCTTGGCCGCTGCATCCCACTGCTGAACAGCACCGGCACCTGGGCCACCGTGGTCAGCACAGGAAACGGAGAACTCAGGGCCCCAGTTTGGCAGGCCGAGCGCCGCCATCTTGGCTTCCGTCATTTCCAGAGCTTCCATACCAGCACGCATTTCGGCAGGTGTGATCTCTTTGTTACCGGAGATTTCCTGAGCGGTTTTCGCCGCTTCAACTGCGAGCATAGCGGCATACATGCCACGGTTATAAAGAACCGTACCGACCTGATCGCCAGCACCAGCTGCTTTGCCTGCATCTACGACATATTTTTTCATGTCGGCAAAGATTGGCGCATCGCCACCCACACCGTGGAACGTCAATGCTTTATAGCCGTTGGCACCGTCGCCAGCAGGGATCACGTCGTTTTCCGAACCGGACCACCAGATGCCGATGAAGTTTTCCATTGGGAAGCGAATGTTTGCGGCTTCCTGAATGGCAACCGAGTTCATAACACCCCAGCCCCACATCAGGACATAGTCAGGGCGCTCACGACGAATCTGGAGCCACTGTGATTTCTGCTCCTGACCGGGGTGGTCAACAGGCAGAAGGGTCAGGTTGAAACCGTGCTTCTTGGACAGCTCTTCCAAGGTGCGGATCGGCTCCTTGCCATAGGCAGAGTTGTGGTAAACGAGTGCAATTGTCTTGCCTTTGATGTCGCCACCATTCTGGTCAAGAATGTGCTTCACACCAATAGATGCGCCGTTCCAGTAGTTGGTTGGATAGTTGAAGATCCATTCAAACACGGAACCGTTGGCAGCGGACGTACGGCCATAACCCATGGAGTGCACAGGAATGCCATCAGCGGTTGCTTTGGGGATCAGCTGATAGGTGATGCCGGTGGAGAGCGGCTGATAAACCAACGCGCCTTCGCCTTTGGTAGACTCGTAGCACTCAACGCCTTTTTCGGTGTTGTAGCCGGTTTCACATTCCAGCAAGCGCGCCTTGACGCCACCAATGCCACCATCACGCTCGTTCACGAGTGTCATATAGTCGGCATAGCCATCCGCAAACGGTATACCGTTCGCAGCATAGGCACCAGTACGGTAGCTGAGCGATGGGAACACGAGGTCCGCCATTGCTGGGCCAGCTACCATCATTGTCGCTGCTGCGACCAGTGATAGTTTCTTAAAGTTCATCTAAGTTTCCTCCCTGGGATTGATGAAAGTGCTCCGGGTTTGTGGCCCGGAATCTGTTGATTAGCCCCACCTTAGTGCGGGAAGGGCCAAAGGCGTAGTTTTTCCTTCGCGAGGCGCCAAAGCTGCGCCAAACCGTGCGGCTCCACGATCAGGAAGAAGATGATCAGGCCACCGGACACGACGAACTGCAAGTGCTGCGCAAGGTCGGTCGGCCAGCCAAGACCGTTAACAAACACGTTTTTCAGCAGCACCGGCAACAGCACCATGAACGCAGCGCCTGCGAATGAACCGAAAATCGAACCCAGCCCGCCAATGATGACCATGAAGAGCACGAGGAATGATTTCTCAATCCCAAAGCTTTCCCCCACCTCGGCGGCGCCGAGATAAACAGAGAAGAACAGCGCGCCGGAGATGCCCACATAAAAGGACGAAATCGCAAAGGCGCTGAGTTTCGCTTTAAGAGGGTTCACACCGATGATTTCTGCGGCAATGTCCATGTCACGAATGGCCATCCACTGACGCCCCATCGCGCCGCGTGTCAGGTTGCGCGCAACCCATGCAAAGATGAACACAATGACAAGGCAGAACAGATAGGTCGCCCAGCTTTCAGTATTCGGGCCCGTTACGGGGATGCCAAACACCGTGCGCTCTGCGGCATTGATCTGACCGGAGGCAGAATAGTTATAGAACCAGGAAACCTTGTTAAAGAGCCAGACAAGGAAGAACTGCGCCGCAAGTGTCGCCACCGCGAGGTAGAACCCCTTGATCCGCAAAGAAGGTAGACCAAAGGCCAGACCAACCATCGCCGTGATCCCACCCGAAAGAATGATCACGAAAAAGATGTTGAGGTCAGGGAAAGACGTCATCAGCTTGTAGGACGCATAAGCCCCCACCGCCATGAACCCGCCTGTACCGAGCGAAACCTGCCCGCAATACCCTGTCAGGATGTTAAGCCCGAGGGCCGCCATCGCATAGACGAGGAACGGGATCAGAACCGCTTTTTCCCAGTAAGAGTTGATGAACAGCGGGATGATGGCAAAAGCCACAAACATCGCCACCCAGAACCCGATGCGGTCAAACGCAATGGGAAAGGTTTGATTGTCGTCGGCGTAGGACGTTTTGAAATCGCCGGCTTCACGGTAAAGCATCGCTTAGACCCTCTCGATGATTTTTTCGCCGAACAGCCCCTGCGGGCGGAAGACGAGGAAGGCAAGCGCCAACATATAGGCGAACCAGTTTTCTGTTGCGCTGATGGTAAAGCCGAACAGCTCCCCTGCCAGCGAGTTGCTGGACATGAAGAATTCGAACAACTTTTCGCCCATACCAATGATCAGGCCACCAACAATCGCGCCGGGGATGGATGTAAATCCACCGAGCATCAAGACAGGCAGAGCCTTGAGTGCAATCAGAGACAGTGAGAACTGAACACCTGATTTTGTACCCCACATGATACCGGCAACCAGCGCCACAAAGCCCGCGATCGACCAGACCAGAACCCAGATGAAGTCGAGCGAAATACCAACCGACAAAGCCGCCTGATGATCGTCAGCAACAGCGCGCAAAGCGCGACCCTGTTTGGTGTACTGGCTGAAGGCGATCAGCGCGAGCACCAGGAACACCGCTACAAAAGCTGCCACGATATCAAGGTTGTCGATAAAGAACCCATAGCCAAAGACGTTATAGGTCGCGCTATCAATGGCTGTGTTGATGCCCTGCGGAATGCCCACATCAAGCTTTTTCAGTTCAGAGCCCCACATCAGGTCAGCAACCCCTTCCAGGAGATAGGCCAGACCAATGGTCGCCATGAAAAGGATAATCGGTTCCTGGTTAACCAGATGCCGCAAGATCAGCCGGTGCACCGCAAAGGCCAGCCCGACCATCACCAGCACCGTCAGCAGGATCGCCGCAAGCGCGGGAACATTCCAGCCAAAGTGATACAAATGCGTGCCAAACGCAGCATTGATCAGATGCGCGAACGGGATCTGGCCGTTCTGAATGCCCACAAGGGTCATTGCAGCAAACAAGGCCATCACGCCCTGCGCATAGTTGAAGATGCCGGACGCTTTGAAGATCAGAACAAACCCAAGGGCCACCAGCGAATACATGATGCCGGCCATCAGCCCATTCATGGCGACTTCCATCGCAAAGAGCAGATTATCGGGCATGTCGCACCTCATTTTCTGTCAGGCGCGCGTCAAAATCGCACGCAATTATGTTGAGTGTGGCGTCAATCATGGCTGACCCCCAGATAGGCGTCGATGACTTCCTGATTGGTACGGATTTCAGACGGTGCACCATCACCGATCTTACGGCCATAATCGAGCACTACGACACGGTCAGCAATGTCCATGACAACGCCCATATCGTGTTCGATAAGCGCAATGGTCGTGCCAAATTCGTCGTTCACATCGAGAATAAAGCGGCACATGTCCTCTTTTTCCTCGACGTTCATGCCTGCCATCGGCTCATCCAGCAGCAGCAACTTTGGTTCCGCCGCAAGGGCACGCCCAAGCTCAACACGCTTTTGCAAACCATAAGGCAAGCGACCGACAGGCGTCTTGCGAATGGCCTGAATTTCAAGGAAATCGACGATTTTTTCGACGGCCTCGCGGTGTTCGGTTTCTTCGCGCTCTGCCGGGCCTTTCCAGATCGCCTGCATCAACATGTTGGATTTCATCTGCGTCAGGCGACCCGACATGATGTTATCCAGGGTCGACATGCCGGAGAACAGAGCGATGTTCTGGAACGTCCGCGCGATGCCCTGATGGGCAATCTCATGTGGCTTCATCGGGCCGCGACGCTCACCGCGGAACCGCACTTCACCCTCTTGCGGGTGATAGAAACCGTTCATCACATTCAGCATCGACGATTTCCCGGCACCGTTAGGGCCAATAATCGCGCGAATTTCACCTTCCAAGATATTGAAAGATATATCAGATAGCGCCGTAACCCCGCCGAATTTCAGCGTGATATTCTTCATCTCCATCACCGGGCCGCCAACCTGGCGACCATCTGGTGTGGTGAAGTGGCCTTCGTTCAGGTCTTTCATTCCGCAGCCATCCTTGCAGCAGGTGTGAACACCGCCGCGTCTCTGATTTCCAATGTCGCCTTGATGGAGCCTTTGCGGCCATCTTCGTATGTGACTTCGGTATCTGCAAAGACAGACGCGGAACCATCATACATGGCGTCGATGATCGGCTTGTAACGATCCTCAACAATAACACGGCGAATTTTCTGTGTGCGTGTCATCTCACCATCATCGGCGTCGAGCTGTTTGTGCAGTACGACGAAACGGTGGATCTGACACCCGCTGAGCATGGGATCTTCGGCAACCGAACGGTTCACCTCTTCCACATGCGCCAACATCGTTGCGTAAACCTCAGGGTGCCCGGCAAGTTCCTGATAGGAAGCATAGGCAATGTTATTACGCTCTGCCCAGTTACCCACCGACCCAAGGTCAATATTCAGGAACGCCGTACAACGATCGCGGTTTGCGCCAAAAACAACGGCTTCCAGAATATTCGGGAAGAATTTCAGTTTGTTTTCAACGAACTTCGGCGCGAACATTGAACCATCGGCCATTTTGCCAACGTCTTTGGCCCGGTCGATAATGCGAAGATGTCCGGTGTCAGGCTCGATGAAACCTGCATCGCCAGTATCAACCCAACCTTCAGGGTCTTTGGTTTCCGCGGTTTTGTCGGGCTGCTGGTAATACTCAACAAACACACCGGGGGAACGATACCAAACGCGGCCTGTGTCGTCGATTTTCAACTCAACGCCCGGTGTTGGCGTGCCAACGGTATCAGCGCGCACCTCACCATCGGGTTGCGCCGTGATGAACACGGTCGCTTCGGTCTGGCCGTAGAGCTGTTTGAGGTTGATGCCCAGCGAGCGATAGAAGGAGAAAATCTCCGGGCCGATGGCCTCACCGGCTGTGTAACCAAGGCGTACCTTGCTCAAACCGAGCGTATTGAGCAGCGGACCATAAACCAGCAGGCGGCCGAGGCCGTATTTCAGTTTGTCACCAAAGGAAACGGCCTTGCCGTCCAGCATGTCTGGCCCGACCTTCTTGGCGTGTTCCATAAAGTGTTTGAACAGCCATTGCTTGAACTTGCTGGCATCTTCCATGCGGATCATCACGTTGGTCAGCAGGTTCTCAAACACACGTGGTGGTGCGAAAAAGTACGACGGCCCAATTTCCCGAAGGTCTGCCATCATCGTCTCTGGGCTTTCCGGGCAGGCAACCGAGAAACCAGCGACATAACATTGCGCGACGGAGAACACGAAATCGCCAACCCATGCCATTGGCAGGTAGGCAAGCACGCTATCGTCTTCGCGCAAACCGTCAAATTTGACCGTAGAGCGCCCGGCGAACAGCACGTTTTCGTTGGAGAGAACAACACCCTTGGGTTTGCCCGTCGTGCCAGACGTATACAACATGACACAAGTGTCGGAGATTGAACCCGCTTCGATGATCTTCTTGATCTCAGGTTCGAACTGCGCAGCCGCGGCGCGCCCTTTGTCCTGAAGATCCTCAAAGCCGTGCAGCGATGTGTGATCATAGCGCCGCAAGCCGCGCGGGTCGCAATAGACGACATGCTCCAACTGGGGCAGCTTGTCTTTGACGGAAAGAACCTTGTCGACCTGTTCCTGATCTTCAACGATCGCAAAGCGCGCGCCGGAATGCTCCAGCACAAATTGCATCTCTTCAGCGACACTGTCCTGATAGAGCGGAACGGGGACAGCGCCGCAAGATTGCGCCGCTGGCATCGCCCAGTAAAGACGTGGGCGGTTGTTACCGATAATCGCAACCTGATCGCCTGGCGAAAGACCCAACGAGCGCAGGCCCATGGCAAGCGCACGAACCTCTTCATGGACCTGATCCCAGGTCCAGCTTTGCCAGATACCAAACATCTTCTCGCGGCTCGCTGGCTTACCCTTACGGTGAACAGCGTTCCAGTCGAGAATCTTAGGTAGTGTGTCCAGCGCCTCTGGCGCAGTGCCTGTGGCCACGTTTCAATCCTCCCCTTGGATGCGGTGATGACGACCGCGCCCGTGATATAGCGATGAATGTGCAGATGTGGTCAAGCCGACAACCGCAGTATCATGATCTTGCGTTAACTTATCTGCAAACTTAATCGAAGATAACTCGCTATCTAGCACATTCATTCTGCAAATTTGCTAGGTCTCTTGAAAAACACCAATCAGTTTTGCACCCCCCCTGCCCCTTGCAGGCACTTTCCTGCGAGTCATGTGCTGCGAAAATATGCAGAATAGGCGTGGTTGCTGGGATCGTGTACTGTGGGCTTTCCCAACCGCCTGCCATCAGTCATAAAGCTAGTATGAACTGGGATGACCTCCGTTACTTTCTGGCGCTTGCCCGCACGGGCAAACTCACCGGGGCCGGTGAACGGCTTGCCGTGGATCATACAACTGTTCGGCGGCGGATCATGGCCCTTGAAGAAGGGATCGGAGAAACGCTTTTTGCGCGTTCACCCAAAGGATACGCTTTGACTGAGGCGGGTCGGCGTTTGGTCAAACACGCAGAGCAGGTCGAAAGCCGTATGTTAATCGCATTAAGCGATTTTCAGGCTGACCGCCCCGGCCTCAGCGGCAATGTACGGGTCGGCGCACCGGAAGGGCTTGGAGCCTATGTGCTCGCCGATGCGGTTGCCGATCTATGCGACCAAAATCCGAAACTGGAAATGCAACTGACGGCGGCTCCTCGGATAATGAAACTCGCTGATCGTGAGGTTGATATCGCCTTTTCAGTGTCCCGCCCCACATCCGGGCGGCTGAAAGCGCGAAAGGTGACGGATTATAAGCTGTACCTTTACGCGAGTGAGGCCTTTGTTGAAAAACATGGACCGATCAGTCGGGTTGACGATCTCAAGCACCTGCGCGGCATCGGTTACATCCCCGATCAAATCTATGATGAGCAGTTAAATTATCTGCCCACCATCCGCGCCGACCTGCGACCACATCTGATGTCTTCGTCGATTAACGCGCAGTTGCGACTGACCTTGAAGGGGCGCGGTGTTTGCATTCTGCCGCGCTTCATGGCGGCGCAGTACAATTCGCTGGTTCGCTTACTGCCTGCGGATATCGACATCACCCGTTCGTTCTGGATGATTACCCACGAGGACATGGGCAGGTTGGAAAAGGTACGCGCCTGCGCCAATTTTCTTGCCGATCAGGTGCGCGCCAAGGTTGCCGCGCTGGAATAGCGCGACAACGGTTTTCTTACCTTATTGAACAATAACAATCACGCGCCGATCTTCAGGCAATGATTGGCATTTTGCGCCTTTTTCAACACGACGCGCAGGCGCACTTTCGCCAGCGTTCAACAATTTGACCCGTTTTTTGTCATTCAGCAGATCTTCCGTGAACCCGGCGACGCGCAGTGCCGGTTTGATGACTTCATCCGCCGTTGCCGTGATGCGGTCTGCTGCAATCATCTTGTTGTACCAGCGCGGACCGACACAATCGGCATGGCCAGAAATGGCGATACGGATACTTTCGGCCGGGTCCAGGCCTTCGAGGTAACTGCGCAATGCCTGTGTTCCGGTATCTGCCCCCTCGACGGGGGAGCGTTCGTTATAGTCGAAATAGACAACGAACACTTCGGGCGCTGGCAAGTTGTTTGCCCGGTCCACAGCAGCCTTCAGCGTCGCGGAGGCCGCAAGGTCTTCGGGGTAAAACTCCACATTCTGTGCGCCAACGCCGCCTTTGCCGAGCTGCGCGGCCTCCAGTACTTCATCAAGGATAACGACGTTACCTTCGGCGTCGCTAATCTCCAGACGCCCGGCGTCGAACGGGTTGTCACGTTCTGCCAGCAAAAAGATCAGGTTGTCCTTGAGCGCAAACTCCTGTGCGCCAATGCTGGCCGCCGCAAAGCGTTTGCAATGAAAGGGGATCCCGCCAAAATCGACATCGCCTTGTTCAAGCTGGTGCCCTTCCACGTGTTCTTGCGCCCAGCGATGGTAGGATGCCTGAACATGCGCAAACCAATCCGGCGCGCGTTGCAGCGAACCTGGAAAACCAACCGATTCCACCGTTGGCCCCCGCTGCTGCGCGAGTGCCAGTTCGGATGTGCCCAATTCGTCGCAATAGGCATTGTTGCTGAAGTCAATCGGTTCAAGGCTTTCCGGCTCTGCTCCATTCAAGTGATCAACGACCGGAACGATGGGGCCAATGCCGTTTTCCGGGCGCGGTGTTTCCATCGCGGCGCGGGCCAGTTCCATGAAAGCAACGCCTGCGGGCCAATCAAACTCGGCAATTTCTTCTTCGGCGCTCTGCAAAAATTCACATGCAAGACCCTTGCGCGCCGCGTAATACGGATCACCGTCGTGTTGTGCGGCGGCTTCGGCGCGCACTTCGGCCAGTGCGGTGGCGCGCGCACCATCAGACGGTCGCGCGGCCTTGCCATCGAGATGCGACCGCAGGCCCGCCATATAGCTGCACCACGGATCATCCTGTTCAACCCCGAGCAAAGTACGGTGCGCGGCAGTATCGAAAATATTAGGCTCCCCGGGCACGGTGCACGCCCCGAGGAAAAATGCGGTTGCCCAAACCGCGTTAAGTCCACCCCAGTTTTTCATTTTACTTGGCCCTAATCACAATGCGGGTTCCGGTAACGGCGAGATTGGTGTCATTGCGCACCTTGATGCTCATCGTGTCACCTTTGAGCTTGGCAACCTCACCAGCTTCGACAGACACCACACCACGCCCAAGGCGCATGCGGAATGAGCCCTGCTTTTTGTTGGGTTTGTAGGTGTATTCCGAGATTTCGATGCAGGTATCAGGCACAACCGACAGCAGGGAATTATCTGTAAAGATCGCATCAAGGCCGCCGTTTGGCCCTGTCACCACAGCATCATATGCGAGAATATCCATGCCGACTTCGGCATTCAATTCATCATGCCCGCCCTTGTTGGGCCGAAACACACTTACCTTGCCATCAACTTTTTTGACGAAACCAACCGTATCGGGGCGGCGGCTCAGATCAGGTGCATCGGCGGCGTCAATCTCAACCTGACAAAGCGTCTTGACCGTCGACGCGGTTGCCGGGCTGGCCATCATGCCGATTGCCGCAATACCGGCGATTGCCGCCCGGTTCAGTATGTCCATTCGTTTCATCTCATGCTCCCTCCGCTTTCGCATAGGCGGTCGCCGCCTCTTGCGAAAGCCGCGCCAATGCATCGTACACACTTTCAGAGTGGTGGATGAACGGGGCGAATTTTAGGACATTTAACACCAATTCACCGCCACCGGCTGCCACAATTTGCCCATCGCTATTTTGAACGGCGACATGCGCGGCCCGAACAGCACGCAAAGCAGACGATGAAAAAAGGCGCACAGTGCTCATATTCAAAACCACCGTGCCAGACCTTGCCAAGGCACTGGCGGATTGGAGGGCGCTTGAGAGCGATAAAGCGCAATCAGAGTGATAATGAGTATCGCAACAGGTGACCACAGAAATACCGCAGTAAACCTTTGTTATGTACTTATATTCCCTTGGTTTCATAGTATTTGCGCTTGCTCCCCAGAATGCGCGCTCAACCTTGATGAAAAGCCTGATGCCATGATTTCACGATGCCACCAATGGCGCATCGCGGCAACTGCTGCAAATCACGATCATACCAAATCAGCTTATTTTTCATCGTCTTCGCAAAAGCCGCAGAAAACCGCGGCTGGATATTGGTGTGATGTTGCATGTGAGCGGATGAAGAATTGGTGAAAACATCAGAACATTTAAGGGCTGCCGCATAGTTCGGCCACCTGTGTGCCACAATTCGAATTGTCAGCAGAGCGCGTGGTTCAGGGTTCCGACCCAACGGAGCGTACGGCGAAATCAGTGATGTTCCGCTGACCCTCACGCCGATAACTCAACTCATCAGCAAAGGCCAAGACAAGCGCGATCCCCCTGCCGCCGATGGCGATGTCTGCATTCGGTTCCGCATCGCGGCGTTGGCGCGGGTCAAAACCAGGGCCCGTTGCATCAATGCGCAGCCGCAGCATGCCATTATCTGCCCAAAGCTCCGCACTGATTGTTGCGGGAACTTCGGTTTGCGCGCCATGCAACAAGGCATTGGCCGCAAGTTCATCAAGGGCAAGACCAATGCGAAGGGCCTGACTTTCATCAGCCCCCCACTCGATGCAGGACGCTTCGGCCGCAGCGGCAGCATCTGCCACTTCGCTGAGCGTTTTCGTTATGCGCCACACACGCCGCGACACTCGCTACCCCGTCACAAAGACCCACAAAGTTGATTCCTGATCAACAACGCGATCACCGATGCCAGCCAAACATGGCGCCGAAATGGCCGGTTCCACATTTATGACGATTTCACCCATTTTGCCGCCAGCGCATCAGCCGCCTTCGCCAGAAGATTGGTATCAAGCCCCACGGAAAGAAAGTTCGCCCCAGCATCACGGTAAGCTTCGATCAGGCTATCATCCAAAGTCATCACACCAGCGGCCTTACCCGCCGCGCGCGCCTTGGCACACCCCTCAATGACAGCCGCCTTAACCTCCGGGTGTCCAGGCTGACCAATATAGCCAAAGTCAGCACTCAGGTCAGCGGGGCCAAAAAAGATGCCATCGACGCCGTCCACGGCCAGAATTGCGTCCATGTTCGAAATGCCAAGCCGCGTTTCGATTTGAACCAACAGGCAAATACCCTCATTCGCCTCAGTCAGGTATTTTGGGTTACGGCCAAAGTTTGTAGCCCGCGCGCCCAATGCGCCTACCCCCCTGACACCACCGGGGGGATAGCGAACCGCGGCAACGAGCGCCTCTGCCTGTTCGACGGTATCCACAACGGGAACAAGGAAATTACGCACGCCAATATCAAGCAGTTGTTTCAGGTGTCCGGGGTCGCGATCGCGAATGCGCACAAACACGTCTTCGGAATGAGCGACCAATACATCCATCTGCGCTTTGATAGAGGTTACATCATTTGGTGCGTGTTCTCCATCAATCAGAAGCCAGTCAAACCCGGCAGGTGCCGAAACCTCTGACGCCAGCGGGTGTGCCAACCCAAGAAAGATGCCGTAGGTGGTGTCGCCCGCGGCCAACCTGCTCTTGATGCGGTTATCTGCCATGCTTGTGTCTCCCCCGCCGCGGCGGTTATCGTTAACGTGTTATTGATCGGTGCCACTATTCGGCCCATGTCAAAAAGGTCAACACGCTGAAAGGTCGATATGCCCCATTTGAGCTTTGAATATTCCGCTGGCCTTGAAGCAAAGGTTGATCTGAATGCCTTTGCCGACGCCATGCGTGATGCAATTATGGCGACAGGTGAGTTTCCGTTGGGGGGGACACGGGTCCGCGGTTATCGCGCCGATGTTTGCGTGCTGGCCGATGGCGGTGAACATGATTTTCTCGACATAATATTCCGGATCGGCAGCGGGCGAACTGACGAAACCAAGAAAACCGTGGTTGAGGCACTTTACGCGGCGGCGGAGGAATTTTTGCGCCCATCACTTGGTGAAAGCTCTTTTGCTTTGTCATTTGAACTGCTGGAGATGAACGCCGCGTTTTCGGTCAAGCGGTTCAATACTGTTCGCGACCACCTCTGATGAGCGAAAACTTGCGGGGGTTTGAACGTAGCCTGCCTATTTCCTTGTTGCGCGCGCGCGAGGCAACGATGCGCCTCTTCAAGCCCTATGTAGATGCGGAGGGGTTAAGCCTGCCGCAGTGGCGGGTGATACGCGCATTGGCGGAAGATGGCGCGGCTGATGCCACGGCGTTGGCTGAGCAATGCGCGATCCTGCCGCCGTCCCTGTCACGAATGATTGTTTCTCTATCGGAACGTGGGTTGCTGGACGTTGCGCGGGAAGATGGTGACGGGCGCCGCCGTTTGATCCGCCTAACTGATGAGGGTGCAAGACTTTTTGCCCGTGTATCGCCCAAGTCGGAGGCGATTTATCAAAAACTTGAAGCTGATTTTGGCGAAGATCGCCTGAAAGATCTGCTGAACGCGCTTGATGAGCTCCGCCAGACCGCAAATGAGTTGGCTGCGAAACAGCGATAGCATTTGCGGTGTAACCCGGGCGTCGGGCCCTATTCAGGGTTCTGCCCATCGTCCGCCGACAGGCGCGCATAGAGATGCCAGGTTGCGTGCCCCAGAATGGGCATCGTGATGAAAAGGCCCAAAAACAGCGGCACCATCGAAACCAGCGTCACAATCGCCACGAACAGCCCCCACGCCATGAACAACAGCGGCTGTTCGATGACAGCACGCATGGACCGGATCATCGCTGTGATGAAGTCAACGTCACGGTCGAGCAGCATGGGGATGCCGAGCACACTAACGGCAAAAACCAGCAAGGCAAAAACGGCACCCACCACCCCGCCAAAAGCCAACATGGCCAGTCCCTCAGACCGTAGAAACACCTCAAATGAAGATAGAATATTGGTCATCGGTGTCAGGCCCAGAAACAGCGCAAAGATCATGTGGCCAAGAAAGAACCAAAACAGAAAGATCATAACGATGATCGCGGCCAGCCAAGGCAGCTGCCCCGTACGGTTTGACCAAGCCACGTTCAGCACCTGCGCAAAGGATATTTCGCGCTGCGCCTCTATCCGCCTGCTGGTCTCATAAAAACCCAGAACAGCCAGCGTACCCACCAAAGGAAAGCCGAGTACCGCCAGGATTAACCAAAAGGTCTGCCCGGTTTCATATGTAACCCACGCCATGACCAACCCGACCAGCACAAAAACGCTGGCAAAAAACAGGTCGATCACGGGGCTCTTGACCAAGTCCCTGCCCCCCAGTCTCAGACTGGCGGAAAGGTCAGACAGGCGGAGGGGGCGTAACTGCGGCGCGCCCAAAGCTTTGTTTTTCATGGGCGCATTATGCGCTCAGCTTTTCAAAAAACAAAAAGAAAAGCGCATTAATCCCGCAATTTAGGCGTGATTTTCAGGTTGATCGCCTCGCCCCCACGCTCAACAATCAGATCAATCTCTTCACCGGCTTTCAAACCGTTCAAAGCACGCACGAAATCATAGATATTGGCAAGGTCTTCGCCCGCCAGCCCAATGATCGCATCACCGCCCTGCATGCCTGCCGCTTCTGCGGGGCTATCCTTGACCACGCCCGATATCGCGACACCGGTCCGCCCCTGTTGGGCATAATCGGGAATGGTGCCAAGGAATACATTGGACACCCGACGCCCGCGCTGTGCCTCCGGTCGCGCGACCTTTACATACGCGGGCTGTTCGGCTGTCTTGGCGATAGATCGCGCGATGAGCGCAGTCAGGCTTGTGATGTCTTTCAGCCCCTCATAGTTCAGCTTTTCCGCGGTATCGGCTGGGCGGTGGTAATCTTCATGCGCGCCCGTAAATATTGACAGGATCGGCGCCCCGTTCAGATAAAATGCTGTGGAGTCTGTGGGCAAATATGTGTCGTCGGATGTGGTGATGGGCAGGCCGACCACGGCATTCCGCCGCTCCACCTCGCGTGCCCAGATGGGCGATGATGCAAGGCCCGACACGACCACCTTGTCCTCAAGCCGCCCAACCATGTCGAGGTTGATATAGGCGGCGACATGGTCGGACAAATCCTCTGCCTTTGCCTGTTTCAAAATCCCTTCGACATGCCGCGTTGCGCCAATCAGGCCCAGTTCCTCCCCTGACCAAGCGGCAAAGATGATGTCACGAGCGCCCTTTAATTTGCCGTTGGCATGATCCGCGCTGAGTTTTTGGGCCGCTTCCAGCGTCGCTGCCACGCCCGATGCGTTGTCGTCCGCACCATAGTGGATGCCTCCCTTTTCCGCCCCGCGTGCGAGCGAGCCGGAACCTTCGCCACGGCCAAGGTGATCAACGTGGCCACCAATGTATAGTGGTGGTGCCGCCGCCGGGTCATCCGCCGCAAGGCCATCCAGATCGAGCCGAGCCACTACATTGCGACCTGAGGCATGTTCAAAATTGAGCGCAATTTCTGCCGATGCGGCAACCCCGATCAGGTCCATTGCAACGGGTTTTCCCGCCTCAAGTTCTGCTGTTACTGCCTTGAAATCCTTAACGATAGATAGCATTCGCGCCGCGTTATCAGCGTCAACCGCCACAACGGGCAGACCCGCTTCACCTGACATGGATTCATAGCTAAGCCGCGCCAGACCCTGTTCCTTTGCAAGGCGTGGAGGTGACGCAAAGATTACCCCCGCCGCCCCACGGGATTTGGCGACCGAGGCCTTGTAACGCAGGTCCGCAAAACGGCTGAGACGCGTGCGTTCACCCTTTGCAAGTTCGCCGGGAATGCCGCGCCAGATCAGCGCCCATTTGCCGGTGACATCAACCTCACCATAACTGTCGAGCGCAGCGGCGTCGCCGTCAGCGGGCGCGACCAGCCCGTACCCGACAAAGGCAACGCCCGCCTCTTCAGCAGGGCCAGTGTGGGAAAACGCGAGCGGGGTCCATTCATCTACCGAAAGGGTAAGCGCCTCACCATCAAGCGAAATCATCAAAGCGTCATCCTCTCCCCGCGAAACGCCAGCGGTGAAGGAAAACTCATCAAAATAGGTGCCGCCCTGCCCGGCTGGCGTTAACCCCATTGCCGCAAAAGCGTCCGCGACATAGGCGGTGGCAAGACGCTCCCCCGCTGTGCCTGTCATGCGGCCCGCCATTTCATCAGTGGTCAACGCCTCCACATGGCGACGAAGGTCCGCGGTGGTGATCGCATCCTCGCCCACAACCGCGGCTGCGCGCATTGGTGCCTCCGCAAGCAAGGCCATTGCTGCATCATGGTCCCAGTCGGCAATGAATATCTGGCTGGCCTTTTGCGGGGTGCCGTTCGATGTCCAGGACAGTTTTTTTCCGTCCGGGGTGAAGGCCGGCAAACCGTCAAACCCCGCGCGGTCAGACACGCGAACAGGTTCCCGCATGCCAGCCTTATCAACGAGATACAGCTCGAAGTTCGCGAAACCCTGGAGGTTTGTCGAAAAAATCAAATATTCGCCGGAGGGGTGGAAATAGGGTGCCCAAGACATGACGCCAAGGTCGGTCAACTGACGCTCATCACTGCCATCGGCGTTCATGGTAAACACCTCTGCCCGCGCACCATCTTCGGAGAAACGGCGCCAGGTGATCTTTTCGCCCGTCGCATCCCAGAAGGAACCACCATCATAACCGGGTGACGTGGTCAGGCGCGTGACGTTACCGCCATCGGCGTCCATAACGTAAATGTCCATAAAATACGCCGGATCACGGTCCAACCGTGCGGCATCCTCCGGGCTCAGGTTCTGGGTATATGCCGCGCGGTTGGATGCAAATACGATGCGGCTACCGTCAGGTGAATAGGCCCCCTCTGCGTCATAACCTTTGGCGTTGGTCAGGCGGCGAAATGTGCCTGTTTCCAGATCGGTTTCTACCAGCTCATATTCCGGGTCATAATCCCACGAGTAACGGCGGGTCTGGCCAGAGGCGCGAAAATCAATTTCCGCCTGCATTTTTGCCTCTGCCTCCGGGTCAAACTGGGTAGAGGCAAATAGGGCCTTTTTGCCATTTGGATGCAGCCAACCACAGGTCGTTTTGCCAACACCAGGCGAAACCCGCTCCACATCGCCTGTTTCCATATCGAGCGTATACATCTGATAGAAGGGGTTTCCCTCTTCACGCTCTGACTGGAAGACCATGGCGCTGCCGTCACCGTTGAAATACCCTTCACCAGCGCGCGCCCCTTCGAATGTCAGTTGTCGCGTGCCTGAAATGGGGGATGCAAGGGCCGCTTCGGCCGCGAACATCATTACCGTCGCCAGGATCAAAGATGATTTCGCCATGGATGGTCTCCCTGATTGCGCCCGCCCGTTACGGGTTGATTGATAACTTACGCCGAACGCCGAGCAAGGCGAGAGGGTGCGCGGTAAAATCTGCAAGATCTGTGTATTTGCTCTCACCACTTACCTTCAGGCCAGCGATGCGCCAGAGACTTCACCTGAATTGCGCGCCATCAGATGCAGCCAAGCGGCAAGCTTTGTGGCAAAGAACGATAATGGATGAATTTTCGCACCCAAGGATGGGGCAAGGCCGCTATTTCGGTCCGCACATCTGCTGCGGAAATCTCCACCGCCTCGCCGGTTTTCCGGCGATATGTGACAGTGGCGTTAGGGTTGTCGGCAAGTTCAGTCAAAACTTGGCGCCAGGGCACAATGCGATCTCGGTTTGCGGCACGCACAAGCAGGCGGGAACCGCTTGCCGCTTCGATTGCAACAACATCATCTACATAGGGGAACATGGTTGGCACGCCGAAAACCAGATGGTTGGAAACACCACCCTCTACGCGCAGATTTGCAAACATGTTCATTGATTGCACCGTGCGCAGCCCCGTGTAGGGCGTCAGACAAAGCAGAAAAAAACCGCCAACAATCAATGTGATAATCGCCTTGCCCGTCACGGTTGCCCCCTGCCGAACGCCACCATGACCGTACACCGCCACAGCAAGGCATATCGGCCCCAGTATCACCCCCGATGCCAGCGTTGCCCCCACAAAAAGGCCAAGCCTGGTGCAAACCGCAACAACAGCAAATGCAAGCAAAAACAAACAGATACGCACCGGGCTTTGACCGGCGTTCAATACCCAGCCGCCAATGGCAGAACGGGCCACGCGTGCGGCTCCAATTTCACTCAGAAACAAGAAATGAAGCGCGATCGCAAGTGACGTAAATGGAATATACATCGAATAATTGGTGAGGGAGAGCAGCCCATGAAACCCGATTCCCGCCACTACACCAACATGCCGGAACCGATGGGAGAACAGCGCCAAAAGAATAGCCCCCTCCACTATGAATGTACCCCAAATAGAGGCCTCATCCATCCACGCGCCTTCAATCCATGAAAGCGGCGGTGGCATCCACGCCCACAACGCCGGGCCGCAAGACACATCCGGGTTAAGGAAATCGGTGTTGATCTTGTGAAAAATGCCAAAGACGTACATCACCATCAGGCAACCGCCGCCCAGGATGGCAAAATCCGCAAAGGCAGGTCGTACACCACGCTTTATGACAATCAGAAGAATGGCACCCAAGACCACAACATTGCGCAGCATGGTGTGGTTGGAGCCAACGGGCGCCTGTTCCCAACCGCTGATCAGCGACATGATGATCAATGCCGCAAAAAGCGGGGCACCGGGGCGGATCAGCGCCAGAAAGCCAACAGCGCCAAGCGCGAACAGATCCCACGTTGGCTCCGCGCGGTAACGCAATAGGTAGCCGATGACATGCAACACCGTGAACGTGCCAAACAACAGGGTAAACAGGCGAAGTTTGTCACCCGCTCCTTCGCCGGTGCCATTTGCTTGCGATGAAAAAAGGGCCGCCGTTGTCATATGCTTACGGGGCGCTCTGTGTGGTTGTGAACTGTTGCGCGCAGCGGATGTGTTTTCGGTTGTGTGTGCAATGCTGCGCCCCTCACCATTCATGGCATTAGGGGGGACGATAGGCCGACAGCGCGTTGGAGTATAGCCGCAAGATCCTTGTGCAAACCCCACGCACAAAAAAAGGGCGGGCCCGGAGGCACCGCCCTGTCTTGATCGTCGGGGGAGAGGGGGAGGACCCCGTCAGATCATCTCTGCAAACCTGTCAATGAAGGTTAGATCAACGAACCACGGTGCAAGCCGATGTCGCGCAGTTCCTGATCCGAAAGGCGATCAATCTGATCAGCCGTTTCATACAGGTCACGCGTATACTGAATGCAGCTTGCAAAGGCGGAGAACCATGAAGTTCCCGAAATTTTAGATGCGATGCACTGGGTCATAGTAGCCTCCATATCGTCGTCGTTTTCACGGTCGGTTTGTTGTTCCGATAATTGAAAGATGGGATGCCACAATCAGGAAACAAGGCCCAAAAACGCAAGCGGGGTTGAAATAAATGCATATCGTCACCCCTTGAAATGCAAGATCGCCGCCCCAAGGGGAACGATACTCCACAGCCTTTTCCGAGGCGGAATTGCGGGGCGTTTACCGGTAAAACAAAGAAAAAGGGCGGCCCGTAAAGAGCCGCCCCATTTATCCACCGCAGATACTCACCGCGTCAATTTTTGCCAAAGCTTAGCGAACGAAAGGAAACATTTCCTTGCGTGCAATCGCTTCGATGTCTGAGCGTACCAGACCAATGTCAGCCAGTTCACGATCGTTCAGAGCTGAAAGCTCAACGACCGTACGGCGATAGCTGCGCCATTCAGTGAAGCGCGCAACAAATGCGGCGACGTGGTCCAGAATGGAGATTTCAAAGCGATTACCCGAGAGAGTGACGTGAGCCATGATGGCCTCCTTAGATGTGATTGTTTGTCTGGAGGCGTTATGATCCTGTAGCGGTTATGCTGCAACGCACAATCGGGTAAACCGGTCATGCGCTTATCGCATATCAATCACTCTTGAAGGGAGGGGTGATCGCCCTAACCCAGCGCCTCCGCATGAAAACGAAGGTGTTCATCTATGAATGTCGCGATGAAGAAATAGGAATGGTCATACCCTTCCTGCATCCGAATATTCGCGGCCTGTCCGGCTTCGCTGCAAGCTGCTTCAAACAGGTGGGTTTTCAGCTGCTCTTCAAGGAAATTGTCTGCCGTGCCCTGGTCCACCAGAATTTCAGAGGGGTGCCCCCCCGCCTTGACCAGTTCACAGGCGTCATGCGCTGCCCAAACGGCGCGGTCTGCACCAAGATATGCTGTCATCGCTTTTTCACCCCAAGGGCACTGCAACGGCGCAACAATCGGTGAAAAGGCAGAGATTGACTTGAACCGATCGGGGTTCTTCATACCCACCGTCAAGGCACCATGCCCGCCCATCGAATGCCCGCTGATTGCCCAGCGGTCAGAATCTGTTGCGAACTCGGCGTCGATCAGTGCGGGCAATTCCTTGCTGACATAGCTATACATGGAAAAGTGCGGGGCCCAGGGGGCCTCTGTTGCATCCACATAGAACCCGGCCCCCTGCCCCAGATCATAACCATCATCATTGGCAACCCCCTCACCCCGTGGTGATGTGTCAGGCGCCACGAGGATAAGGCCAAGCGCCGCTGCCATTTGCTGCGCACCTGCTTTTTGCGTGAAATTGTCTTCGGTACACGTCAGGCCAGACAGGAACATCACAACCGGGCGTGGTCCGTCGTGTGGTGGCAAAAAGACCGCAACCCGCATGGTCGTACCCGTTGAGGTGCTTTCGTGAGCAATCGTTAGCTGCCTACCACCGAACATCATGGTTTCGCTGATGATTTCCATTGGGTCGTCTCCATTCGGATTAAATATGTTGCGCGGAACATGCCGCCGCACGACTTGTGGTGCAAGGGGGTGGACCTGAGTGAAATGCGCGCGTAATCGACGTGCCATGGCCCTTTTGTCGATCCCCACATCTATGTCTGACCCGGAATTTCGCCGCTATACGCTTGGCTCTGTCGTGGCGTTGACGGGAATGTGGGGGCAGCGCACCGTTCTGGCGTGGCTATCCTGGGATCTGACGGGTGCCGCGTTTTGGGTGGGCATCGTTGCCTTCTGCAGTTTTGCCCCAACCATATTTCTAAGCCCGATCTTTGGTGTGTTTGCAGACCGGGGTAATCTGAAGCGCGCAGCGTTGCTGATACAGGTCTTTCAAGCCATCGTGACAAGTGCAGCGTTGGGGTTCTACGTGCTGGGCTGGCTATCAATTTGGCCCCTGACGGTCTTTGCGCTCGCTTATGGCATCGTGATGAGCGCGCATCACCCGGTGCGCATGGCCCTGACCCCCCTATTGGTACGGCGGGAAAATTTGCCGAACGCCATTGCCGTAAGTTCGATGACTTTCAATCTCGCACGCCTGCTTGGCCCCGCCGTGGCCGGCATAATTATCGCAGATTACGGCGTTGGACCGGCGTTGACCCTGACCATCGTGACAACCTTGATTCTGCTCTGGGTGTTGACAAGTTTGAAGCCCCAGGACGCGGTCGGCAAAGCCACCGCACCGGTCGGAATTATCGCCGCCGTGACCGAAGGGGTCAGCATTGCGATGGGGCGGCGGATCATTCGGCAATCATTACTGCTGACGGCCATCTTTGCGCTGATCGTGCGGGGGATGCTGGAACTGTTGCCAACGCTTGCAGATGGTGTCTTTCAACGTGGCGCGGATGGCCTTGGCCAACTGATGGCGGCGGCGGGGGCTGGTGCGTTGTGTTCGGCAATCCTGATCGCTGGCCGCGCCCCGCCAGGTGCTGTGACCCTGCCCCGCCGTGCGATTGCAGCTATCTTTGGGGGGTTCCTCGCCACCACGATGATCGGAGTGGTTGATCTTTGGGCGCTGGCGCTGCTCGGCGTTGCGGCAAGCGGGTTTTGTGGCACCTATGTTGGCGTGACCTTGCAGTCTACGGTTCAAATGAACATTCGTGATGGTGAGCGCGGCCGCGTGATGAGTTTGTGGTCCATTGTTGCGATTGGTGCCGCTGCGGTTGGTGCGCTTTTGCTTGGTGCTGCGGCTGACGTTGTGGGCGCATCAAGCGCGCTTTGGGGCGGCGGTGTGCTTGGGGCGGCGGGAATTGCTCTCGTGCTTGCGTTCGATCGTTAAGGCAGCTTGCGGCGTACTTCCCGTTCCAACACATCAAGAAACCGGGACCGGTCAGCCTTGGAAAATGGCTTGCCGCCCCCGCCTTGATTAAGCGGATTTGCGGCCCGCATGTCGGTCATAAAATCACGCATTGCCAACTGGTTACCGATATTGGCTGTTGTGAACATCTCACCATTGTGGCGTATCGCCCGTGCGCCCTTTTTGATGCAGCGGTCAGCCAGTGGGATATCGCCCGTAACGCACATATCACCCGGTGCGATCTTTTCGACAATCCAGTCATCTGCCGCGTCAGCCCCTTGTGTTACCACGACCACTTCAACAAGCGGATGGGGGTTTGGGCGAATGCCACCGTCAGAAACCATGAACACCTGCATCTGATGGCGATGCGCCACGCGCAGCGCTTCTTCTTTTACCGGGCAAGCATCTGCGTCGATATAAAGGATCATGTCTGGGGTGGGCCTTTCATCTTTTAACGGGGCCAATGTCTAGCGGGTTGGGAGACCTCCAACAATGGCGGGTGTGCAAGGCAAATTTCAGACACTGCTTGACGTGATACCTTTCGGTACCCTAAATAAGTGATACCTTTTGGAATCACTTTTGGAAAGCGCATGAGAAACCAAACACTAAACAGAAAAACGAATGTGGCACGCCCTGACCGATCTGACCAACGCCAAGGATACATGTGCGTCAGGGGGTGGCCAAAATGATCGCTGCGCAGGGATCACATACGCCCGACCCGCTGACGCAGGCCGCTTTTCGCGCCCTTGCTGACCCGACCCGGCGCGAAATCATCACCATGCTTGGTGAGGGGGAAAGAACCGTCGCAGATGTGGCTAGCCACTTCGCCATTACCCGCGCCGCGGTCAAGAAACACCTGATTGTGCTTGAAGAAGGTCAGATCGTCACGACCGAGCGCAGGGGGCGGGAGACATTCAACAAGCTGGAGCCGTTAGCCCTCAAACGTGCATCTGACTGGCTCCGCACATTCGAAGTGTTCTGGGATGATCGCCTGTTCGCCCTGAAAGAAGCTGTTGAAAATGACGTTAATCAAGGAAAAGTAAAATGAGCGACGCACATGCCATCATCAAATCCATATTCATTGCAGCGCCGCGAGAGGCTGTCTGGGCCTATCTGACCGAAGCTGACAAATTGGGCAAATGGTACCATCGGGGGGAAGCTGACCTGTCAGAGGGGGCACCCTATCGCCTCTTGAGTTCGGGCGAGGACGGAAAAGATTCCGCGTTGGTATGGGGAGAAGTGCGGGAATGGTCGCCGCCATCGAAACTGGTCACGACTTTCACGATTGGCCCGATTGGCGACGCGGAAACGCTGGTCACCTGGACCCTAAGCAGCGTTCAGGGCGGAACAAGATTGTTATTGACCCACGAAGGGATAGCAAATGCCGCTGGCGATGCGCCCCTTGGCCTGATCAAGGCGCTCGATACGGGATGGGATAAACATCTCAGCGGCTTACGGGCATCTGCTGATACGTAAGATATGGGTGCCACGCCCGATTGAGGGCGTGGCACTTGTTCATTTTAGTACATCACCACTGAACGAATGCTTTTGCCTTCGTGCATCAGGTCAAAACCCTTGTTGATGTCTTCGAGACCCATCGTGTGCGTGATCATGGGGTCAATCTCGATTTTGCCATCCATGTACCAATCAACAATTTTTGGAACATCCGTACGGCCACGCGCGCCACCAAATGCCGTTCCGCGCCAGCTGCGCCCGGTGACAAGCTGGAATGGTCGAGTAGCAATCTCTGCACCAGCGGGTGCAACACCAATGATGATGCTTTCACCCCAACCTTTATGGGCAGATTCAAGCGCATCACGCATGACGTTCACGTTGCCGGTGGCATCAAATGTGTAATCGCCACCGCCTTTGGTCAGGTCCACGAGGTAGGGAACAAGGTCGCCTTCAACCTCAAGCGGATTGACAAAGTGGGTCATGCCGAAACGCTTGGCCATTTCAACGCGACCGGGGTTGATATCAACACCAACGATCATGTCGGCACCGGCAAGGCGCAGCCCCTGCACCACGTTCAGGCCGATACCACCAAGACCGAACACGATGCAATTTGTGCCCTGTTCCACCTTTGCGGTGTTCATCACGGCGCCGATACCCGTGGTCACACCACAACCGATATAGCAAACCTTGTCGAAAGGCGCATCTTCACGAATTTTCGCCGCAGCGATTTCCGGCATCACCGTGTAGTTGGAGAATGTAGATGTGCCCATGTAGTGAAAAATCGGGTCGCCATCGAGTGTGGAAAAACGCGATGTACCGTCAGGCATCAGGCCAGCACCCTGCGTGGAGCGGATTGCCTGACAAAGGTTGGTTTTCGGGTGCAAACAATATTCACACTCCCGGCACTCTGGCGTGTAAAGCGGAATGACGTGGTCGCCGGGTTTCAGCGATTTTACCCCGGGGCCGCATTCTACAACCACGCCTGCCCCTTCATGGCCCAGAATGGCCGGGAAGATGCCCTCTGGGTCGGCACCAGAGCGGGTAAATTCATCGGTATGGCAAATGCCGGTTGCTTTGATTTCGACGAGGACTTCGCCCTCACGTGGGCCCTCAAGGTTAACTTCAGTAACCTCAAGCGGTGCTCCGGCTTTGGTGGCAAGTGCGGCGCGGGTTCTCATGTGGCATCTTCCTTTTCACGTTTATTGAGCAACCTTGACGACGTCGGTAACGTCGCGCAACGATTTTTTGTCTATTACGTTACCACTATGACCAAGGCCACCTTTTCGGTGCGGTGCGAAGACGTTCGCGACGTAACGACGCTTCTGGGTGCCTTTCTTCAGTCATCGAAAGCGCGGAGAGCGGAAAGGTCACCATCTGGTTCCGTTGTTCGGGTGATCCTGTCCAGATCTTGGTCGGCTGATATGTTCCATCATCTTCAAACCTCCGACGCACGGGCACGGCAAGGTCGAGCATCTCAACAAGATGCTGGGTTCCAAACGTGCTCAAGCTGATCAACCCGTCGGAAAGAAGCGACAGTGATTCCGTGAAGGTGGTACACCCCATTACAATATGTTCGGCTGCAAGTAGGGTCCGCGCATCCCCTTCCGGCCCGGAACTAATGCACGTCGTTGGAAGGCTTGTGTTTTCGGCCCACTGAATGAGCCCCGGCAAGACGGGGTTCAGATTGTCCTGATGCACAATGGCAATGCGTTTGATGTCATGCGCTGCCATCGCCGTTTCAGCGGCGGCGATGTAATAGCTAAGCGGCGGTTGCCCGTACTGTGAAGGCGGAACCGATTGCGCAAATATGTCGGTGCCACCACGCAGATTCAGGGCAAGCAGACCCGCTTCGGGTGGCGTACGCCATCTGAATGCGGGCCGAGCATAACGATCGAGGGTTTCGAGAAAGGTTTTCGCATTCAACTGCCGAAGATACGCGCTCTGTCCCCTCAGAAAGAAACGCCCCCGAAGGCCAACCTCCGCAGACCAGGACCGTGGCTTGCCAAATTTGAGACGCACCGGAGCGGCGCGCGGGCCATGCCCAAACATATCGAACCGATGGCGCAGAACGGGAATTTTGGCTTGTTCCGCGATGATAAGGCCTTGAACCAGTTGAATGATATTGTTTCCAGCCCGCCCTGAGCGTGACAATGTAATACTGTCCAAACCCCGCGCATTGGCGGCGCGGGCGGCTCCGCCATATATCTTGAGGCGCGCCCTTGGCGGCACATCTTCTGCGCGCTTCACAACCGGGTAATCAACCCCGACCAGCGGGCTTAGGCGACGGATGAGTGTAAGATCGTTGCGGTCAACCCGTTTCACCTCTCGCCCCTCTATTTCACGCGCCTATCGGCAATAAGGCCCGCCGCGGTGCTTTGCCGTGTCGAAATGAAAATGATCGAGGTGGTATTTGTCGGCATTGGGGCCGAGCACTGTTCCAAAATCAGAACAGGCGGATCGCCAGACGCTCTTGAGGAAATCGCCGCCGCGTCCGTTCCATCCCCTGAGAACAGTCACCTGTTCTCCATTGGCGAATGTGAAGCCGGCAATGTCTACGGCGTTGCCTTTGCCGTGCTCCGAAATCTTCGCGCCCTTTTTGTGGTTGCGCGTGCGGCATGCATAGGATGCCACAGGCCGAATTTTTGTGAGCGGCGAATTTAGATATTTGGCCGCAGCGGGTTTGGCGTGTTGCTCAGTCCAATCGGCAAGCGCCGAAGCTGTCTGGCAGTTCACCCGAATAGGCGCCGTGAGTTTAACACCTGCGACGGCCGTGACCTTAACCGGGTTGGCAATGCCGCACGCGGGAATACGCCCCGGAATGCGCGCGATCCGCTTGCCCGTCAGGCGACGGTCATTGCAAACAATCCCCCCCGGAATCGAAAGCTGGGTCGGTGGCACCCCCCGCGGACTGGGGGGCGGCGAATAGATCGGCGCGTGGATAGTACCTGGCGCATCGGCAAAAGGAAGCTTGGGCGTACGCTCGGATGCGCAGGCCGAACAGGCTACGAATGCGAGCAATGCAGCAACGGTGCGCCTCACGTATCGTCGTCCTTTTTTGGCTCTTTTGGTATCGGCGCACGCCCAAAGTTCGGTGCATCGGTGTCTTGCCCCGCATCAATAATGCCACGGCGGATGGCGCGGGTTCGGGTGAAATAGTCATGCAGATGATCACCGTCACCCGTGCGGATTGCACGCTGAAGCGCGAACAGCTCCTCCGTGAAGCGGCCCAAGATCTCCAATGTCGCGTCCTTGTTTGTCATAAAGACATCGCGCCACATGGTCGGGTCAGACGCTGCGATGCGCGTGAAATCGCGAAAGCCTGCGGCGGAATATTTGATCACCTCAGACTTTGTCACGCGGCGCATATCATCAGCCACGCCAACCATCGTGTAGGCGATCAAATGCGGTGCGTGGGATGTAACCGCAAGAACAAGGTCATGGCGTTCAGGCTCCATTTCCTCAACCAAAGCACCAAGGCTGCGCCAAAAGGCGACCACGCGTGCAACAGCATCCGAATTTCCGTCTGGCAGCGGCGTAACAAGGCAATAGCGATTGTCATAAAGCGTCGCAAAACCCGAAGACGGCCCGGAATGTTCGGTACCCGCCAATGGGTGCGCGGGCACCACATCCACGCGCTCAGGCAGATCAGCGAGTGCCTCAATCACTGCGCCCTTCACAGACCCAACGTCAGAAACCACCGCGCCATCCATCAGATGTGGTGAAATCTCGGCTGCAACCGCTGACATCGCACCGACTGGCACGCAGAGGATTATCAGATCAGCACCCGCGACGGCTTCGGCCATCGTCTCGGCCACATGGTCACAAAAACCAAGTTTCCGCGTTTCTTCGCGTGATGCGGCTGACCTGGCGAAACCAACGATTTCGGGTCGATCATCCAACCGGCGTGCAGCCCAGGCAATGGACCCGCCGATGAGGCCAAGGCCAATCAGGGCGACTTTTTGAAAGGGTTTTCCACTCATGTCTTTGCCTTGAATTCTGAAAGCGCCGCCAGCAGGGCATCCATCGCTTCTTCGTTGCCAACTGAAATGCGCAAATGCGCAGGCAGGCCATACCCCTCCATCCGGCGTACGATCAGGCCACGAGATTTAAGGAATGCATCGACATCCGCGGCCCCGCCCGCACCAGTGCCGAATTCAGCCAAGACAAAATTGGCGGCCGAAGGCGTGACGCCAATATCCAACGCTGTAAGCCCATCGACCAGGCGCTGTCGTTGCGCGGCATTCCTTGCGACACATTCAGCGGTATATTCATGGTCATTCATTGCGGCGGTGCCCGCCGCCTGAGCGGCCGCGTTCACATTGAAGGGGCCACGAATGCGGTGCAGCGTTTCAACCACATGTGCCGGACCATAAAGCCAGCCAAGCCGCAGCGCGGCGAGGCCGTATATTTTGGAGAACGTCCGCGTCATCACGACATTGTCGCGCCGCTCCACCAGTGAAACGCCGCCATCGTCATCTTCGGCTTCAACGCATTCGGCATATGCCGCATCAAGCACGAGCAAGGCCTGCTCTGGTATGCCCGCAGCCAGCCTTGCAACCTCTTGCGAATTAAGGCGCGTTCCGGTGGGGTTGTTGGGGTTGGCAAGAAACACGAGCTTTGTCCGCTCGCCGCAGGCTGCCAACAGGTTGTCGACCGAAGCGGTCAGCGTCTCTTCCTGCGCGGCGATGGGGGTTGCCCCATTGGCTTGCGCAGAAATCGGGTACATCAGGAAACCGTGCTGAGAATAGACAACCTCATCCCCCACCCCGGCATAGGCCGCGCAGAGCAATGCAATCAGTTCATCAGACCCGGCACCGCACATGATGCGGGCCGCATCAAGGTCGTGGCGCTCTGCAATCGCTGCACGCAACGCAGCACAATCAGGGTCAGGATAGGCCGCCAGTGACCGCGAGGCGGCTTCAAATGCTGCAACGGCCTTTGGGCTTGGCCCCCACGGGTTTTCATTGGAGGACAGTTTATAGACCTTCTCTGCGCCCGGCGCGTGACTCCCGCCGCCCACATAGGGCGCGATGTCGAGGATACCTGGCTGCGGTGTAATCGTGGGATGAGTGGTCATGGGAAGCCTGCCTGCTGTTGATCGCGTCGGTTTAGCCGCTTCAATCGCCCTGCGCCAGACCGTCTCTGCCTGCTATCGGTTTGGGTTTGGGGGCGCGAAGCCCGCCGAAGACCTCCCGCCGTCCGCGCGCGGATGCCCCTACCCCCCCCCGAGGGGCAGCGTAGGCCGTTTTTTCCACCTCGACGATGATCGCCCCGGCAAGGCGCTGGGCGTCAAGGCCGCGCCCTGCCCGTTCCCACATACCTGCGGATTTCAGCCAATATTTGCGCGGTGACGGCGGAAAATACAGCGCCGCTGAGTGGCTGATCGGCTCAAGCGAGAATGATCGCAACAAACGCTCCACCTGCTCAACGGAAAACGGGCGACCATGGCCAAAAGGCGTTTGATCCGTACGCGCCCAAAGCCCCGTGCGGTTTGGTGTAATGACAAGCGCGCGCCCACCGGGTGCCAAAACACGCTGTGCCTCTGCCAAAATCACCTTTGGGCGTTCAGAATTTTCAAGGGCATGGGCAATGATCAGGCGATCAAGGAACCCGGTTGCCAACGGCCATCTGCGTTCCTGCGCCAGAACCGAAATATTCGGTGCCTCCATCGGCCAGTGAAACGCCCCTTGCTCCGCCGGCATCAGCGACAATGTACGCAAGGCCTTGTCTTTGTAGGGGCGAAGGAAGGGGGCCGCGAACCCGAAGCCAGCGAAATTCGCGCCTTTTACGTCTTTCCAATGCCCTTGCAGTGACGCCCGGATTGACCGTTGCGCCAGTTGGCCAAGATGGGTGCGATAATAAAACCGCCTGAGTTCCGCGACATCCAGATGCATGGCCGGACGTTAGCCAAACTCTCCCCACGCCGCTAGTGCGCGATTGCGTCAGAAAGTGGTGCACTAAACCGATACTGACAAACCAGCAATGACAAACGAAAACGGCACCCCCGCATGATGCAGAGGTGCCGCCGTTCACTCAAACGCTGTACGCCGTGGCGCGGATCAGGGTTTGTCGTTCTCTTTGTAGATCGAAATGATGTCATCCAGCAGTTGCAGTGCTTCATCCCGCGGGCGCTGGAACACGTTCCGGCCGATGATGGAGCCGTTGCCGCCACCGTCGCGGATGGCGCGCGCATCGTCCTGAACGGATGCGCCATCTTTTTTGGACCCGCCAGAGAATACGACAAGGCGACGACCGTTGAACGAAGACTGCATCACATGACGAACGCGCGCGGCCTGATCAACAATGTCGATCTTTTCTGATTCGTAGACCTTTTTGGCTTCTTCCTGCTCAAGGTGATCGGAAGCCAGTTTGACCTTGATGATATGTGCGCCGAGCAATGCCGCGATCTGTGCCGCATAGGCCGACACGTCAATCGCGGTTTCCCCGTCTTTCGACAGGTCTTCGCCCCGTGCATAGGACCAGATTACCGTTGCGATACCTTTGGCCGCCGCTTCTTCGCGCATGGCGGAGATTTCCTCGAACATATCGAGTGCGGTGGAAGAGCCGGGGTAGATCGTAAAGCCGATCGCCGAACAGCCAAGACGCAGCGCGTCGTCAACGCTTGCGGTAATTGCCTGGTCATAAACCGCTTCCTTGGGAACCAAGGAATTGGAGGAGTTTGCCTTGAGGATCGTTGGGATCTGGCCTGCAAATGTGTCTGCACCCGCTTCAAGCATGCCGAGCGGTGCCGCATAGGCTGTCAAACCCGCATCAACCGCCAACTGATAATGATAATGAGGGTCATAAGCGTCTGGGTTGGCCGCAAAGCTGCGTGCAGGACCGTGTTCAAAGCCCTGATCAACGGGCAGGATCACCATTTTGCCGGAACCGCGCAGGCGGCCGTTCATCAGCATCTGAACCAATTTACCCTTTACGCCGGGCGTTTCGCCCTCGTAATTCGCAAGAATTTTGCGGACTGTTCCGGATGCTTTCATAGGTCGTCTCCCGTAGGGGTGTTTCGTTGCGCGGTTTTAGGCCGCAAATCACGGCGGCATGATGGCAGCCGAAGTTTCAGGCGGAGCGGTAGCGCAGGCGGGCGATCATGGTCAAGTACAATGGCCCGTGCTTGGACCATAACACACCTACGCCGTTGCCGCAGACCGTCACAGGATGTTCATGCCTCTTCGTCGGCGTCGCCCATGTCTTTTTCGTGCGCCTTGGTCAGTGCAGCCACACCGGGCAGGGTTTTACCTTCCATCCATTCAAGGAAGGCCCCGCCTGCCGTCGATACATAGGAGAAATCACCGCCAGCGCCGGAGGCATTCAGCGCCGCAACCGTGTCGCCGCCCCCCGCCACGGACAACAGCGCCCCCGAACGGGTCAGCGCGGCCGCCTTCAAGGCAGCGGCATCCGTGGCGGCGTTAAAGGGCGTCAGTTCAAACGCGCCCAACGGCCCGTTCCAGATGACTGTTTTTGCAGTTTCGAACCGGGCCTCGATATCGGCCACCGCAACCGGGCCTGCGTCAAGGATCATGGCATCCGCTGGGCAGGCATTGGCTGCAACGGTTTCATGCGGCGCATTGGCTGCGAACTCACGCGTGACAACAACATCCGCAGGCAGCACGATTTCACAACCATTGGCCGCCGCCGTTGAGATTATGGTTCTGGCAGTGTCCGCAAGGTCATGTTCGCAAAGGGAATTGCCAACGTCATGCCCCTGCGCAGCCAGGAAAGTGTTGGCCATGCCGCCGCCAATGACAATTTGATCAACCTTACCCGAAAGCGCGCTCAACAATTCCAGCTTCGTCGAAACCTTGGCGCCGCCGACGACCGCCACCACTGGCCGTTTGGGCGCGCCGAGAGCCGCTTCAAGCGCCTCCAGTTCCGCCTGCATCAAACGCCCTGCGGCAGCGGGCAAAAGATGCGCCAAAGCCTCTGTGGTCGCGTGCGCGCGATGCGAGACTGAAAATGCGTCGTTCACATAGACATCGCCCAGTTTTGCAAGCTCAGCAGCGAAACCGGGGTCGTTTTTCTCCTCACCAATGTGGAACCGGACGTTTTCAAGCAAAAGCGCCTCTCCCATTGGCAGGGCGGCAATAGCATCCGCGGCATCGTGACCGCAGGAGGTCGCGGCGAAACGCACAGGAACGCCAAGCACAGCCGCCAAAGGTTCGGCCAATGCAGCGAGGGACATTTCAGGCACAACCTTGCCCTTTGGGCGCCCGAAATGGGCAAGCAACACTGGCTTGCCGCCTGCTGCAATAACATCCCGGATCGTCGGCACGATGCCACGGAGGCGGGTATCGTCAGTAACTTTGCCATCTTTGAACGGCGCGTTGATATCAACGCGGATCAATACGCGCTTTCCAGCCAAATCAAGATCATCAAGTGTATTGAACGACATAGGTGCCTCCGGCGTGTCAAAGGGCCAGTTTGGGGTCAGACATCAGGGCGACCTGCCCCTGTCAGACCATCAATCCGTTGGTTAAGGGGGTGAGTACCTGATCTTGCAGTTCTGCTATCAGATCCGCCCTTACGGAAAAAGGAAAATGCCCCGACCACTGCCGGGGCATCAAATTCATAACAAATCAGCGCGCTGCCCGTGTCAGGCAGAGGTGCTTGCAGGGATAATCCCCATTTGCGCACCCATCGCTGCCGTCAGATCGGCCATCCGGTGCGAAAAGCCCCATTCGTTGTCGTACCATGCGAGAACACGGACAAACCGGCCATTCATCACGCGCGTCTGGTCTGCGTGGAATACTGCAGAATGCGGGTCATGGTTAAAGTCGACGGAAACCAGCTTTTCGTCGGTAACGTCCAGAATACCTTTGAGCGGTCCAGCAGCCGCCGCATGCATTGCCTCGTTGATTTCCTCAACCGTTACATCACGGCCAGCGGTAAAGGTAAGGTCCACCGCAGACACATTGTGAACCGGCGCGCGCATGGCAACACCGTCAAGCACGCCGGCAAGCGCGGGCAACACATCTGCAATCGCCTTTGCCGCCCCTGTTTTTGTGGGGATCAGAGAGGTTGCAGCAGCACGAGCGCGATAAAGATCAGAGTGTGACGCATCCAGCGTTGGCTGGTCACCTGTGTAGGCATGGATCGTGGTCATAAAGCCCTGCTCGATCCCCACCAGATCCTGCAATACCTTGGCAACGGGCGCGAGGCAGTTTGTTGTGCAGGAAGCGGATGACACGACGAGGTCTTCGGCCTTCAGCATTTCATCATTTACGCCGTAAACGATTGTGCGGTCAGCGCCTTTTGACGGTGCCGACACCAACACACGTTTTGCGCCGCTTTCCAGGTGCAGCGCAGCATCTTCGCGGTTGGTGAACTTGCCGGAACATTCCATGACGATATCAACGCCCAGTTCGCCCCATTTGCAATCCGACGGGTGCAAGTGGCGGGTAAAGGTGACCGGGCCACGCCCCAGGTCGAGCTTTCCGTCAACCACTTTTACATCAAACGGGAATCGGCCATGCACACTGTCATATTTGAAAAGATGGGCCGCTGTATCAACCGGGCCGCGGTTGTTGATGGCTACGATCTCGATGTCATCGCGACCGCTTTCGATGATTGTGCGGGCCACAAGACGACCGATGCGCCCAAAACCGCTGATTCCAACACGTACCGCCATTGCGCGACCTTTCTCAAACCGATTCGAAAAACCTACCCGATAGGGTGGGTGTCGGATACCTGACCGATAGAAGGTTGTGAAGGCAGAAAGTCACGAGAAACCGTCAACAGAACGTGTTCGGTGGCGGTATGATGTCGCAAAGAAACAGCGCGCGCCCGTTTCCGGAACGCGCGCTGCGATTTCGTCAAACACAGGCTGTGTGGTCAGAGCAAACCTTTGGCAGCTTCGGCAACAGCCTCTGCTGTGATGCCAAAATGTTCGTAAAGCTCTGGTGCCGGGCCAGAGGCGCCAAAGCCCTCCATGCCCACAAAAGCAGCCTTGCGGCTGTCGCCGCGTTCACCGGACAACCAGCGATCCCAGCCCATACGCGCGGCAGCTTCGACACCGACACGAACAGCACCGCGCGGCAGAACCTTGCGGCGATAGGCTTCGTCCTGAGCTTCAAAAAGCTCCCACGCCGGCATGGAGACAACGCGTGTTCCGATGCCCTCAGCCTGCAAGGCATCGCGGGCCGCGAGCGCAATTTCGACCTCAGACCCGGTGGCCATCAGAATAACCTGCCGTTTGCCTTCTGCCTCAGCCAAAATATAGGCACCACGCTCACACAGGTTCTTGTTGGTGTGGGTGGTGCGGACCGTTGGCAAACCCTGGCGCGTCAAGGCAAGTGCGCTTGGGCCATCAAGGGTCAGGGCCAATTCCCAGCATTCGGCCGTCTCAACAGCATCCGCCGGGCGGAAGACGGTGAAATCTGGCGTCGCACGCATCATCGCGATCTGTTCGATGGGCTGATGGGTTGGGCCATCTTCGCCAAGGCCGATGCTGTCATGGGTCAGAACGTAAACAACACGCTGCTTCATCAGTGCCGACAGGCGCATCGCACCACGGGCATAGTCCGCAAACACGAGGAACGTGCCACCGTAAGGCGTAACGCCACCATGCAGCGCCATACCGTTCATTGCGGCGGCCATGCCATGCTCACGAATGCCGTAATAGACATAGCGGCCCGCGGCGTTCTCAGGCGTGAACGCGCCCAAACCATCGGTCAGCGTATTATTCGAGCCGGTCAAATCCGCTGAACCGCCGATGGTTTCCGGTGTGACCGGGTTAATCACTGCAAGAGCGTTCTCTGACGCTTTGCGTGTTGCGATCTTGGGTTGCTCTTCGCTGATCTGCTTTTTCAACTGACGCACGGCTGATCCGAGGCGTTTAGGGGCCTCTCCAGCGATAACGCGGTTGAACTCTGCCTGACGACGATCTGAGAATTTCGCGAAACGCTCTTCCCATGTTGCCCGTTCAGCGGCACCGCGAGCGCCGATCTGTGCCCATGTGGCGGCGACATCAGCGGGAATTTCAAATGGGCCTTCTGACCAGCCATAAGTTTCACGGGTTCTCGCAATTTCATCCGCACCGAGCGGTGAACCATGGGCTTTGGAGCTATCCTGTTTGGTTGGCGCGCCATAACCAATGTGGGTTTTGCAAGCGATCAGCGTAGGCTGACCGCTGTCGCGCGCTGCGCTGAGCGCATGATCAACCGCGACAGGATCGTGGCCATCAACTTCGAACACTTCCCACCCGCTGGCACGGAAACGCGCGGGCTGGTCAGTCATGTCAGACATCGCAACCGAACCGTCGATGGTGATGCCGTTGTCGTCCCAAAGCACGACAAGTTTGCCGAGCTGCTGACGACCTGCAAGGCCAATGGCTTCGTGACTGACGCCTTCCATCAAGCAGCCGTCACCGGCGATGACATAGGTGTTGTGGTCAACAATATTGCGGCCAAAGCGGGCGGCCATGGAGCGTTCGGCCATAGCCATGCCAACCGCTGTTGCGATCCCCTGCCCCAACGGCCCGGTGGTCGTTTCGATCCCGGCACCATGGCCAAATTCCGGGTGCCCCGCAGTACGAGCGCCGATCTGGCGGAATTTCTTGATCTCATCCATCGGGAAATCAGCGTAACCGCTCAGGTGCAGCAAACCATAAAGCAGCATCGAGCCGTGGCCCGCGCTCAACACGAAACGGTCGCGGTCAGCCCAATGGGGATTGCTTGCGTCAAATTTCAGATGATTGCGGAACAATACTGTTGCAGCGTCGGCCATGCCCATCGGCATTCCGGGGTGGCCAGAGTTGGCGGCCTGCACTGCGTCCATGGCAAGGACGCGAAGCGCGGTAGCGAGGCGCCAATGTTCAGGATGGGTCTCGCGGAGGGTGCTGATATCCACTTAATGTCTCACTTTGCTTGCGCTGCGGTCACTTCAGCTTATCGCGGAATGCGGCGCGAAGGGTCAAGGGGACAGAGGCGCTTCATTGCCGTAATTCGCTACAGTTGGGATAGTGTCGCAGCAACAAGGGTGCGAATGTGCGATTCGCAAAGCCCGACGCCAAAAAAAGGCGCATGAAGAACGAGGCCAGAGGATACCGCATGCCAGACTTGAAAACATCGGCTGAACGACTGCTGGATGCGGTTTCCGCGCTGGAGACGCACCTGAAAACAGAACGCGCCGCGGCGCATGAGGCGGTGCGCAACACGCGGCGGCAACGTCAGCGCCTGAGAGCCCAGCAGCAGGAGCTGGAAACCGCGACCCAAAAACTGACTGCCCAGCAGGCTGAAATTGAACGCCTCACCGCTGAAGGGCAAACCGCACAGACCGAAGCGGCAGAGGCGCGCACCCATTCGGAAGAGCTTGGCGCCGCACTTTCCGCCGCACAGGACGAAAATGCTGCGCTTCGCCAGGCGGTTGAGGCACCGGCCGACAACTCCGACACTGAAGCAGCATTTGCCGAGGTTGAAAGGGCGCGTGATGAGGCCATCGCAGCGGCCGAAGACATGAAAGCAGAGCGTGATGAGGCGCTTGAGAAAATCGCGGCACTAGAAGCGGCGCGTTCAGATGATGCCAAACTGCGTGAAGAAGCGGCAGAGGCGCTGGATGCCGCCATTGGTGAATTGAAAACACTTGGCGGAGGCACCGCAAATGGCTGAAGTATCGTTCACGATCGCAGGCCGATCCTACACACTGGTCTGTGATCCGGGTGAGGAATCGCGCCTGACCGAAGTCGCCCGCCGTGTGGATCGCGAAGCACAGGCGCTTATGGCCGGCGGCGGACAGCTTTCAGAAGCGCGCTTGTTTATGATGACGTCGCTGATGCTCGCGGACAAACTTGACGATGCAGAGCAAAACGCCAGCCGCGCCCCCGAACCAGAAGAAGGCGCCCTGCCCGCAGCTGATGCGGACATTCTGCGCCAGGTCATGGATGACGCAACCGCGCGCCTCGACAACTTGTTGCCCGCTCAAGCGGCGGAACCGGACAAAGCGGAAAACAACAAAAAAGAATCTTGATAGAGCTACCTCTTTCCATTCGCTGGTGAAGTGCCTATTTGTCTTGACAGGCGGATGCTGTCCTTCCCGTGCCGGGACGTGAATCCTGGTGGCCTTAATCTTTCTTGCGGGAGCTGGCTCTGTGTTTGGCCCTGGCCTTACTCATCTGGTGCCCACCTGGTTCTCCAGGCTCGCAAGGATCATCCACCCCGACGGTTGCGACGGGTCCGCCGCCCTTCCCTTTTACGCCTTTTGCAGCCTTGCATTTCCAGAGCAATCAGCGGCACGGTCATTCCCGAAGCCCAAATGAATGGGTGAGTAAACCCTGACCGCAAGGATTGCCTGTCATGTATACGATCATCGGATCTCCGAAAAACCGTGCCGCTCGCGTTATCTGGATGCTGGAAGAACTGGGGGAGAAATATGAATTTGTCGCCGCCATGCCCCACACGCCAGAGGTTCTGGCCCATAACGTCGGCGGGAAAGTGCCGGTCCTGATTGACGGTGACTTTGCCCTGTCTGACAGCGCCGCAATCCTGATGTATCTGGCCGACAAGCATGGGAAACTGACCTACCCTGTCGGCTCTCAGGAGCGCGCAAAACTGACCAGCATCATGTTCTTTGCGCAAGATGAGGTTGAATGCCCGCCCTGGACCCTGGCCAAGCACAGCTTCCTTCCGCCAAAAGACCTCCATGCCCTCGATGCCATCAAACCGATGCTGGAGCATGATTTTGCAAAGGCCATGCGTGGCCTCGCGGCGCGCCTGGGCGATGGCCCCTATATCATGGGTGAAGATTTCACCATTGCCGACATTTATCTGGGGCATACAGGAAGCTGGGCACGTGGCGCGGGCTTTGAAATTCCCGAAGGCCCGGTTGCTGACTATTTCGCACGGGTTAGCCAGCGCCCCGGTTGGCAAGTCGTCAAGAAAGCGCGTGAAGCGGCTTAGGCCGCAATCACCTGTTCAGGTACCTTGCCTTACATCAGCACAGGTCGCTAACGCGCCGATTGATCTGATCACCAGTGAGCAAAAGAAAACGCCCCGTCAGATGAAACTGGCGGGGCGTTTTTTTTCAGTGGCGAATGGCATGCCAACTTAATGCGGCTGAGGCTCCATACC
>JBMYXS010000028.1:0-41488 GCA_049608645.1 Pikeienuella sp.
CGCCAGCCCTTTGAGGAACCCGATGAACCAGGAAATCACGAACAACCCGTTCAGCCCGCTGACGCCGCCGAAGGTTTTCGACGAGATCAAGGTCTCGCTGGCCAGCCCGGAACGGATTCTGTCTTGGTCCTATGGCGAGATCAAGAAACCCGAAACCATCAACTACCGGACGTTCAAGCCCGAGCGTGACGGTCTGTTCTGCGCGCGTATCTTTGGCCCGATCAAAGACTACGAATGTCTTTGCGGTAAGTATAAGCGCATGAAGTATCGCGGCGTTGTCTGCGAGAAATGTGGCGTTGAAGTTACCCTGCAGAAAGTTCGCCGTGAGCGGATGGGCCACATCGAACTGGCAGCGCCTGTTGCGCATATCTGGTTCCTGAAGTCGCTCCCATCGCGGATCGGCCTCATGCTCGACATGACCCTGCGCGAGTTGGAGCGTGTGCTCTATTTCGAACAGTATGTCGTGATGGAGCCGGGCCTGACGGACCTGACCGCTGGTCAGCTGCTCACCGAGGAAGAGTTCCTCGATGCGCAGGACAGCTTTGGCGAAGACGCTTTCACCGCCGGTATCGGTGCGGAAGCGGTTCGCGAAATGCTGGCTGGCATCGACCTTCAGGTGCTGCGTGATCAGCTTCGCGAAGACCTGTCCGAAGCCACGGGTGAGCTGAAACCAAAGAAGATCATCAAACGTCTGAAACTGGTTGAGAGCTTCCTCGACAGCGGCAACCGCCCTGAGTGGATGGTGCTGACTGTTGTACCTGTGATCCCGCCTGAGCTGCGTCCGCTGGTGCCGCTCGATGGGGGCCGTTTTGCAACCTCTGACCTCAACGATCTCTATCGCCGGGTCATCAACCGCAACAACCGCCTCAAGCGCCTGATCGAGCTTCGTGCGCCGGACATCATCATCCGCAACGAGAAGCGTATGCTTCAGGAATCCGTGGATGCGCTGTTCGACAACGGTCGTCGTGGCCGCGTGATCACGGGTGCCAACAAGCGCCCGCTGAAGTCGCTGTCGGACATGCTCAAAGGTAAGCAGGGTCGTTTCCGGCAGAACCTTTTGGGTAAGCGCGTCGACTTCTCCGGCCGTTCGGTCATCGTGACCGGGCCTGAGCTGAAGCTGCATCAGTGCGGCCTGCCGAAAAAGATGGCGCTGGAGCTGTTCAAGCCGTTCATCTATTCGCGGCTTGAAGCGAAGGGCTATTCGTCCACTGTCAAACAGGCGAAAAAGCTGGTTGAAAAAGAGCGTCCCGAGGTGTGGGACATCTTGGATGAGGTGATCCGGGAACACCCGGTCATGCTCAACCGCGCGCCTACGCTCCACCGTCTTGGCATCCAGGCGTTTGAGCCGGTTCTGATCGAAGGGAAAGCCATCCAGCTTCACCCGCTGGTCTGTTCTGCGTTCAACGCTGACTTTGACGGCGACCAGATGGCGGTTCACGTACCGCTTTCGCTTGAGGCGCAGCTCGAAGCCCGCGTTCTGATGATGTCCACGAACAACGTGCTTTCGCCTGCAAACGGCAAGCCGATCATCGTGCCATCGCAGGACATGATCCTTGGCATCTATTATCTTTCGCTTGAGAAAGACAAAGAGCCGGGTGAAGGCATGAAGTTCGCTGACATGGCGGAGATTGAGCACGCGTTGTTGCAGGGTGTTGTCACGCTCCACTCCAAAATCATCACCCGCCGCGAGACGGTTGATGACGACGGCAATAAGGTGATGGAACGCCTGGAAACGACGCCGGGTCGCATGAAAATCGGCTCGCTTCTGCCAGAAAACGCAGCTGTACCTTTCAGCCTCATCAACCGCTTGTTGCGGAAGAAAGAGGTCGGAGAGGTCATCGACGAGGTTTATCGTAACGCTGGTCAGAAAGACTCCGTCATTTTCTGTGACAAGATCATGACTCTCGGTTTCACCGAGGCTTTCAAAGCGGGTATTTCGTTCGGTAAAGACGACATGCTTATTCCTGACACCAAATGGGGTATCGTTAACGAAACCCGTGATGCGGTTAAGGAATTTGAGCAGCAGTACATGGACGGCCTGATCACTCAGGGCGAAAAGTACAACAAGGTTGTCGATATCTGGGCCAAGTGCACCGACAAGGTTGCTGATGAAATGATGGGGGAAATCTCCGCTGTTCGTCACGACGAGAACGGGCGCACCATGGAGCCGAACTCAGTCTACATGATGTCCCACTCCGGTGCGCGTGGCTCCCCCACGCAGATGCGTCAGCTGGCTGCTATGCGCGGTCTGATGGCCAAACCATCTGGTGAGATCATCGAGACACCGATTGTGTCGAACTTTAAGGAAGGTCTGACCGTTCTTGAGTACTTCAACTCCACCCACGGGGCGCGTAAGGGCCTTGCGGATACGGCGTTGAAAACGGCAAACTCCGGCTATCTCACGCGTCGTCTGGTGGATGTATCGCAGGATTGTATCATCAAGATCATCGACTGCGGCACAGATACTGGTATCACGGTGGAAGCGGTCGCAGATGGTGGCGAGATCGTCTCGTCCCTGTCAGAGCGTATCCTTGGTCGTGTCACCAACGAAGACGTGCTTGACCCGGCTGATGACAGCCTGATCCTCAAGCGTGGTGAGCTGATCGACGAAGCCCTCGCGATGAAAATCGAAAAGGCCGATGTTGTCAGTGTCAAAATCCGTTCGCCGCTGACTTGTGAAGCGGACGACGGCATTTGCGCGACCTGTTATGGCCGTGACCTTGCTCGTGGTACCCCAGTGAACATCGGCGAAGCTGTCGGCATCATTGCTGCGCAGTCCATCGGTGAGCCTGGTACACAGCTGACGATGCGTACGTTCCACATTGGCGGTACGGCGCAGGTTAACGACCAGTCGTTTGTGGAATCCGGCCACGAAGGTAAGCTGGAAATCCGCAACCCGAACCTGCTCGAAAACGCTGATGGCGACACGGTTGCGGTTTCCCGTAACGTGGTGCTGGCGATCATCGACGAGAATGGCAAGGAACGCTCCACCACCAAACTGGCCTATGGCTCGAAATTGTTGGTGAAAGAGGGTGATCAGATCGAACGGGGCCAGCGCCTCGCCGAATGGGACCCCTATACCCTCCCCGTGATTGCGGAGAAGGCGGGCGTTGCCAAGCTGGTTGATCTGGTTCCAGGTATCTCGGTTCGCGAAGACACCGATGACGCAACGGGTATCACCCAGCGCGTTGTTTCTGACTGGCGCTCCA
This sequence comes from Pikeienuella sp., assembly GCA_049608645.1. GTDB lineage: Bacteria > Pseudomonadota > Alphaproteobacteria > Rhodobacterales > Rhodobacteraceae > Pikeienuella. The sequence continues at coordinate 3,210 of JBMYXS010000028.1, forward strand.
CGCCCAAAGGCGCTGACCTCAAGCCTGCGGTCAGCCTGATTGGCAAAGACGATGAGATGATCAAGTTGGATAACGGTAATCCAGCCCATTACTTCTTGTCAGTTGACGCCATTCTGTCGGTTGAAGACGGACAGGCCATCAAGGCCGGTGACGTGGTTGCGCGTATTCCTCGTGAAGGCGCAAAAACCAAGGACATCACCGGTGGTCTGCCACGTGTTGCTGAACTGTTCGAAGCTCGTCGTCCGAAAGACCACGCGATCATCGCAGAAATTGATGGTCACGTTGAATTTGGTCGCGACTACAAGAACAAGCAGCGCATCGCGATCGTGCCTGTCGATGAAGATGCCGAAAAGGTCGAATACCTCGTCCCGAAAGGCAAGCACATCGCGGTTCAGGAAGGCGACTTCATCCAGAAGGGTGAGTACCTGCTTGAAGGCAACCCGGCACCGCATGACATCCTCGCCATTCTCGGGATTGAGGCACTTGCCGACTATCTCGTGAACGAGGTGCAGGACGTCTATCGACTGCAGGGCGTGAAGATCAACGATAAGCATATCGAAGTGATCGTTCGCCAGATGCTGCAGAAGGTGGAAATCTCTGACGGTGGGGAAACGACGCTGCTGAAAGGTGAGCAGGTTGACCGTATCGAGTTTGATGAAGCCAATGAAAAGGCCGACCGTGAGGGCTATAAGCGCGCTCAGGGTGGTCCTGTCCTTCTCGGCATCACCAAAGCCAGCCTGTCGACACGTTCTTTCATCTCCGCTGCGTCCTTCCAGGAAACAACGCGGGTGCTGACCGAAGCGTCTACGCAGGGTAAGCGCGACAAGCTCATCGGCCTGAAAGAGAACGTCATTGTTGGTCGTTTGATCCCAGCGGGTACCGGCGGCGCGACAATGCGTATCAAAGCCATCGCAGCAGAACGGGACCGCAAGGTTATTGCCGAACGTGAAGCTGAGGCAGCGGCAGCAGCGGCTGCTGCGGCCCCGGCAGAAGCGTCGGGAGATACGTTTGCGGTGATCGAAGATCACAGCGGCGACAAGGATGATAACCTGATCATCGATTGATCGGGGGCATTGACCAGAAAACAAAAGGGGCCGCAGCGGTTATCGCTGCGGCCCCTTTTTCGTTCGCGGCACGCTGTGGTCAGATCGGGGAAGGTCCGGCGTGGTTTGGCGTAAGTATATTCGCCAAAGCCCAACCTGCAATAAAACCACCTAAATGTGTCTGCCAGGCAATCAAGCCAAATCCGGCACCGGGGTTGCCAGACAGAACCGGGATCAACGCCAGTGCCACGTTGATGAGCACAAGCCCGGCGATCGTACCCCAAAACCGATTGGCGGGCGTTCCTGTAATCGCGATGTAGCGCCATTCCCACTGTTTCAGAACGCCAAAGAAACCGAATATGACGCCAGATGCGCCAAGCAACGGCCCTTGTGCTTCTGCCAATACGCCGAATGTTGCTGAGCCTGCCGCCGCGGTGCCGACAAAAATGACCAGGAACCTAAGTGTTCCGACAGCGCGTAGAATGGCCCCGCCCAATGCCAGAAAAATGACGGAGTTCATGGCAAGGTGCAGAACACTGCTGTGGATGAATGAATAGGTCACAAATGAGGGGACCAGGATATCAAGCGGCACGTCTTCGCCATGCCACCATGCCTCGAACAAAATGTCCCAAAAAGCATAGGTAACATATATCTCGCGGTAAATTTCGAGGGAGCCGATGTATCCTGCTGCCATCAACCACATGATCAGGTGCGCCGCACAGAAAACCGCAACAATGGCCCAAACAAAGGGTGGGGGGCCGTCTTGTCTGGCGTTGGTCATGCTGATTTGCCTCTCGGTGTTTCGCCTTCGATGTGGGCCACTCCTTGACCCATATCACGCCCCCGGTCATAACCCCGCGCGTGGCATATAGGAAGGAGACCGATGATGGCTGATGAGATCATACAGGGCGAGAGCGGGCATACGCGCCGCGTCTTTTCCGGTGTACAGCCTACGGGCAACCTTCACCTGGGCAATTACCTTGGCGCGGTGAAGCGTTTTGTGCAGATGCAGGATGAAGATTATGAAACGATCTACTGCATGGTGGATCAGCACGCGATCACGGTCTGGCAGGATCCGGCAGAGCTGACGCGCGCAACGCGCGAGCTGGCCGCCGCGTTCATGGCTTGTGGCCTCGACCCTGCTAAATCCATTCTGTTCAATCAGTCTCAGGTGCCCGCACACGCGCAGCTGGGGTGGATTTTCAACTGCGTCGCCCGTATGGGCTGGATGCAGCGGATGACCCAGTTCAAAGAAAAATCAGGCAAGAACGCAGAAAAATCTTCGCTTGGCCTGTTCGCCTACCCGGCGTTGATGGCCGCTGATATCCTTGTTTATCACGCGACGCATGTGCCCGTGGGTGAAGACCAGAAGCAGCATCTGGAACTGACGCGCGACATCGCGATCAAGTTCAACAACGACTTTGATGCGCCGGGGTTCTTTCCTGAGACTAAGCCAATTATCGAAGGGGCAGCAACGCGGGTGATGAGCTTGCGCGATGGGTCCAAAAAGATGTCAAAATCTGACCCCTCCGACCTGTCACGCATCAATCTGACCGATGATGCTGACACGATCGCCAAGAAAATCCGCAAGGCCAAGACAGACCCGGAGCCTTTGCCAGAAACAGCTGAAGGTCTGGCAGAGCGACCAGAGGCGAAAAACCTCGTTGGGATCTATTCCGCGCTTTCTGATCAAAAGGTTGATCAGGTGTTGGCCGAATGGGGCGGCAAGCAGTTCGGTGAATTCAAACCTGCGCTGGCTGATCTCGCTGTCGAAATGGTTGCGCCTATCGCAGGCCGTATGAACAGCCTGCTGGCCGACCCGGCTGAAATTGACCGCACACTCGGGCAGGGTGCCGACCGGGCCGCTGCCATCGCGGAACCGATTATCGATGCGACCTACAAGCATGTCGGATTGTTGCGGAGCCGTTAAGGGGCCGCATCAAATCCCGGTCAGCGGCACGCCTTCGACCGTGACCCGGTGCATATAGCGTCGGTGGCCTTGGTAATCGTTGATTGCCTTGTGCCACGTCGCGCGGTTGTCCCACATTGTGACATCGCCTGTACGCCACCTGACACGGCACTGATACTCTGGGCGTTGGCAGTGCTGATAGAGCATGCTCAGAATCGCATCTGATTCAGGTGCGCTCAGCCCATCTATGTGGGTTGTGAACTGCGGATTCACGAACAGACTGGGCCGACCCGACAAGGGATGGCGGATCACGACGGGGTGCAGCGCGTCTTGCGTGGCCTTTTCAGCGTTGCCAATGCGCCCCGTTTTTGCGGCCTCTGATTTGGCTTGGCTTGCGCCAAAGACATGGCGCGAAGAATGCCAGGCGTGGAGTTCGCCAATCATCGCCTTGAAGCGATCCGACAGCCCTTCGTAAGCGGCGGCCATGGCACAAAACACCGTGTCGCCGCCATATGGGGGTGTTTCGATAGCGTGCAGGATAGAGCCGAGCGCAGGCACCTGGTCATAGGAATGATCGGTGTGCCATTGTTCCCCTATCGCCCCGGTTTGTTCAGGTTCTTTGAGCACGATTGCGATTTCCGGGTGGCTTTCCAAAGCCGAAAAGAAACGGTTCACATTGATTTCTCCCCAGCGCCGCGCAAACGTCAGGTGATCATCGGGGGTAATGTCTTGCGAACGGATCGTGACGACAGCGTAATCGGCAAAGGCCTGCTGGATGTCGGCAAACTGTGCTTCGTCGCGCAGGTCCGCCCCCAGAATCTCAGCACCTAAATTGCCCGTTAAGGGAATGATCTGCATTACGGTTTCCATCTTTGGCTAGGTATAATTCGTTAATACAGCATTTTGGGGCCGAATTGTATCGGGTTACGGTTTGCAGCTTCCCCACGATGCGGGGCGGCCCGAAGGCTGATGCAAACTGTATTGCGGGCCTCACACCTTTGCGGCATTGTGATCAACCGTGCGATTGGCCAAGAGGGTTCCCATGCGCAAGTTCATGATCGTTGTGGATGAAACACCGGAATGCATGAATGCACTCCGCTTTGCCGCTCGTCGTGCTTCCAAAACCGGTGGTGGCGTCGTGATGCTGTATGTTATCGCGCCAGAGGAGTTTCAGCACTGGGTCGGGGTGGGTGAGGTGATGCGCGCCGAAGCCCGCGAGGCCGCTGAAGAACGCCTCGCAACCCTCAGCCACGAGGTTGAAACCTTGGCAGGCGTGTTGCCGGAGTTTGTGATCCGAGAGGGCGTGGCCCGCGACGAGATCCTGGCGCAGATCAAGGACGACCCGGAAATTGGTGTGCTTGTTCTTGGCGCTGGCGACAGCAGCGAAGGCCCGGGGCCGCTTGTAACGGCGCTTGCGGGGCGTATGTCTGGTGCGATGTCCGTGCCGGTCACCATCGTTTCCGGCAATCTGAGCGCGGACCAGATTGATGCGGTCTGTTGACGGGGTGTGACCGGGATTTGTTGGCCACAGTGCGCGCTCTAGTTTAGAATCATTCTTGATTTCCGGTGCGTGGAGGTCCACATAGAGGGCTCCTAAGCGCCGGAGGCCACGAGATGTTCATTCAGACTGAATCTACCCCGAACCCAGCAACCCTGAAGTTTCTGCCCGGGCAGACGGTCTTGAGCACAGGCTCGGCTGATTTTCCGACAGAGGAAAGCTCATCTGCCTCACCTCTCGCGGCGCGTTTGTTCCGCGTTGAAGGTGTCGAAGGCGTGTTTTTCGGCCCCGATTTCATCACGATCACAAAGGGTGATCAGGATTGGGCGCATCTGAAGCCCGCGATCCTTGGTGTGATCATGGAGCATTTCGCCTCTGGCCAGCCTGTTATGATGACAGATGCACGCGCAGATCACGCGGCCCATGATGGCCCGGATGCGCAGATCGTTGATCAGATCAAGGAACTGCTCGATACGCGCGTGCGCCCTGCCGTGGCGCAGGATGGTGGCGACATTACCTTCCACGGGTTTGAGGAAGGTGTTGTATACCTTCACATGCGTGGCGCGTGTGCGGGCTGCCCATCTTCGACCATGACGCTGAAAATGGGCATTGAAAACCTGCTCAAGCATTACGTGCCCGAAGTTGCCGAAGTACGCCCTGTCGGCGTCTGATCCTTTATGATGATCCTTGCCTTTGATGCGACGGCGGGCGTATGCGCTGCCGCGCTGGTCTGTGATGGTGAGGTGATCGCCTCGCAGGCCGAGGCGATGGAAAAAGGGCATGCAGAACGTCTTTTCCCTATGATCCGGGAAATGATGGACGGTCACGACTTATCGAGCATTGATGCTGTTGCTGTATGCACGGGACCGGGGAATTTCACCGGTGCACGCATTGGTGTGGCGGCGGCGCGGGGGCTGGCGTTGTCGCTGGGCGCGCGCTCCATCGGGGTTGATCGCTTTGAATGCGCTGTCGGGCATGATGATGCCTGTATTGTCTTACCGGGGCGGGGGGCGTCGGTTCATGCCGCGAACTATGATGCGGGTACTCTCACGACGGCGGCCACGATAGACCGCACAGACCTGCCGGCCTTCGCTGGTGGACGTACGGTGGTGGAGGTTGACGCGGTTGATCTCGCGGCGCTGGCACGCGTTGCGGCTGAAAAGTTGTCCGATGGTGATGCGCCTCGGCCTGCGCCCCGTTATCTGCGCCCGGTTAACGCCGCGCTGCCGTCAGAAGCACCGCCGCCGCTGCTCCCATGATTGCCCATCTCTTGCGGCCTGACGAAGCGACGTTAGATCGCCTCGCGGCACTGCATTCCCGCGCGTTTGAGCCGGAGGCGCGCGGCTGGTCAGCGGCGGAGATTGGCAGCCTGACAAAGGGCGGCGCACTTTTCACCGTTGATCATGGCTTTCTGTTAATGCGTCCGGTGCTGGATGAAGCAGAGGTGCTGACGATTGCCATAGACCCGATGGCACAAGGGCGCGGTTATGGGCGGATGCTGCTGGTTGGTGGGTTGGCGATAGTGGGTGCGCGGGAAGCATTTCTTGAGGTAGCTGCCGATAACCGCGCAGCAATCGCGCTATACCGCTCCACCGGGTTTGAGGAAATTGGGCGGCGCAAAGGGTATTATGAACGCGCCAATGGCGCATCGGTTGATGCCCTGACCATGCGTCGGCAAGAGATGTGAAAGCCAAGACGCCGGTGTTGTCTTATTCGCCGGCATCCAACCGCAGACGCACGGCGTAGGCTGTTGCGATATGGCGTTGCGCGGCGTCAAAGGCGGCGGCCTCATCCCTCGCTTCAATGGCATTGACGATTTCGCGGTGCTGTTCGTTTGATGATTTGGGGCGGTCCGGTGCCTCAAAAGTTGTGCCCGACAGCAGCGCGAGCGAGCGGCGTATCGGGTCCAGTGTCTGAATCAGATAGCGGTTGTGACTGGCAAGGTGAAGCTGGCGGTGGAAACGCTTGTTGGCCTGCGCCATACGGCCTGGCTCCGTCTCGCGTTCGTCAGCATCAATCATTTCATGGAGCAGAGCGATTTCAGCGCCGGAGGCATGACGCGCCGCCAGTTTCGCGGCCAGCCCCTCCATCGCTTCGCGCACGGTGTAAAGCTCTCCCAACTGGTTGTAGTCAAGCGTGGCAACCACTGCGCCCTTGCGCGCCTCATGGGTGACAACGCCCTGACTTTCGAGGCGCCTTAGTGCCTCGCGAACAGGGGTGCGGCTGACGTTGAAGCGATCGGCAAGTTCCGTTTCCAGCAAGCGCGCGCCGGGCCGATAATCGCCTGCGTCGATAGCGGCAAGAATACGTTTGTGAAGGTCTTTTTCGTCTTCGTCGATCATCTGAGGCGCCTTTTGATTGCGGTGCAGGATGCCCCCGCCATGAACGCTGCGCAATCCCCGCCTTGACGTGGTGAAGCGTCACAGCGACCCTGTCAGGCATAAAGCGAAAGACAGGGCATAACAGATATGGACCCGATCAAAGACATACGTGGCCTTGCGGCAAAGGGTGAGCTGCTTTCAGCGATTGATCTGGCGCGAGAGCAGGCCGACCTTGCGCAGGATGATGAACTGCGGGATCTGATCCGTGTTGAAGAGGTTATCCTGCTGGCTCGGATTGCTTCCTCCGAAGAGGCGCGGGAAAAGTTCTATGAATATCATTTGGATGAGGCGTTAGCCTCCGGCGCGCGGTCGCTGAATGCGCGTTTGCGCAAAGATCTGGGGTTCGCAGCAGATAACGCCGCCGACAAGGCGCGATTGTTGCGCGAAAGCCGTGATGAATATCTGACCATTGCCAAAGGCCATGATCCGGCAAGCGAATGGGGGGAATATGAATATAACGGCATCAATGCCGTTTCGCTCAGCCGCGAGATTGATGACATGGCCGCGGTGGCCGATGTGGTCGAAGCATTGTCCGGGCCGGAGCCGCAAGACAACTATTGGTCCTGGGCAACGCGGGCCGAATTGCTGATTGCCACCGGTGCCCCTGCTGATGAAGCGCGGGCGGCGCTTGCGACCGCGATGGCCCAGGCGGATGCGGGACTGTCGGCGCAGGCATCGACCCTTAAACAGCTTACGCGGGTGGCGCCAGATCACCCGGCCTTGGCGGCGCTGCGCCCCGGCCCGGTCTTGCATTTTTCTGGGCACATGATTGCCGCGCCCGGTGCTGACTTTGGGCGCGTGCTTGCGGTGAATGAACCAGCTTTGACCGAACGGGTAAACGCCGCCCTGACGGAGATTGACCCCTCTGTCGTCTATGGCTCGCTTGCCTCTGGCGTTGACATTCTGGTGGTGGAATGGGCACTGGCGGCTGGGCGACCTGCGGTTGTCTTCTTGCCTTTCAGGGAGGCAGCGTTTTTTGCGCTTTCTGTTGCACCGGCTGGGGCGCAATGGGTGGCCCGTGCACGCGCATGTCTTGACCATGATCTTACACAGCTACGGTTCTTGACCAGAGATGATGCAACCGGTGACGATGCGCACGCCTTTGCGGCGGTTGCGCATCTTGCCATGGGCAGTGCCATTCTCCACGCGGACAATATTAACGCAAACGCGGTTCAGCTGGTGGTATGGGATGGCGAAGACAGTGGCGGCGTTGCCGGGGCGGCGGCTGATCGGCGGGTATGGCAAGCCAGCGAACATGAACAGGTTGAGGTGGATGTGGCCGATCTTGGTGCCCGCGCACCCGCCTCATCACGTCAACCGCAAGGCCCGATTGCTGATCCGCCAAGGCAGGCAGCGGCGCTCGTGTTTGGGGATGTCAAAAATTTCTCGAAGCTGAATGAAAGGCAACTTCCGACCTTTGTGTCCGAGGTGATGGGAGCGGTCGCGAAGGCTTTGGATGATACCTCTGCGCAATATGGCGATGATTGCGCGTCTTTTGTGAATACCTGGGGGGATGGTGTGTTCGCGGTTTTTGCCAGCCCGTCACCCGCTGCATTTTTTGCGCGTCGCCTGCAGGACAGAATGACGGCATTGCCCTTGTCGGATCTTGGCTTGCCCAAAGATCTGGCAATCCGCCTCGGGATGCATTTTGGCGTTGTTTATCGTCAGATTGAACCTGTCACGGCAGAGCGCAACTATTTTGGAGAAGCGGTCGCGCGTGCTGCTCGTATCGAGCCGATTACGACCGAAGGGCGCGTATTCGTCTCGGAGGAGTTTGCTGCAGAACTGGCGCTGGACCCGAACGCGCCTGCATCGACCGAATATGTTGGTGAACGTGATACCGCAAAGAAATATGGGCGGTTCCGGCTCTATCGTCTGCGGTGAACATCTTGCGCCTGCCCGCTGGCTCAGCCATCTTCGCCTTGGGGCAAAACAAATTTGGATTTTAGGGATCTGTACCGATTTTTCGGTGATCCCAAAAGGGGACAGAGTGTGGCTCAGGCCAGACTGATTATTCAATTTCATCCATCTGATGAACGGTGGGCGCGTCGCCTGCGTCGGCTTGCGTCTTTGCTGCCTGATGTAACGCTGGAGGCATCAGGGGCATCGGGGTCATCTGGCGCCGATGATGCTGACGGAGACAATATTGCGCCGGTGACAATTCATGTGTGCTCCCCTGCTTATGCGTCCACCGCACGTTCGCCTGGGTCGGGGGAGCATGTGGCGTTCATCGTTTCGGGGGAACCGGGCGCAAGACGCTTTGTCGGGGCTGAAGACGAAGATTGCCTGCCCGAGGCCCTTATCGGTGCAAGAAGGGTGGAGGGTCGACCAGATCGGCGCCTGCCGGAAGATGCATCGCGGGAGGCACTTTCTGTTGCGCTCGGTGTGTCGGTCAAGCAAATCGCCAAGGCTGAAAGACGCCGTCGGTTGGGCTTCGCGGCCCGTGTCGCGTTGGTGGCGGGCGTCGGCAGCGTGATTGTGGGCGCAGGTTTGATGTTGCAAAACATCAGACACAACGCCGAGGCTGCTGCGCTCACCGAGGCGGCGGTTGATCGCGCGGTGACGGCGCTGGACCAGCGGCATGACCGGGCAGCCTATGCGGCGCTGGCCACTGCGTTTGATGGTTTTCCACCCGGTCCACGCGCTGAGGTTGCGCTTGCGCGTGCTGCATTGGAAACACGATTGCTGGCAGATATCGCCTCGCCTTCGGCGGACATCCAAAGCCTTTCGTTCCTTCATGGTGGGGTTATCGCAGCAACTGGAGCAGAAGGGGGCGCATGGTTGATTGACCCCGGTGCTGGTGAGGTTACGGAAATTAACAAACCCTCTGCTGGCGTTGTGGCGCGCGTGTCGCCCGATGGCGATGCCTTGTGGACAGCACGACCAGGCCAGCCGCAAGCCGATGAAACGGGAGCAGCCTTTGTGCCGCTGCACTTTGCCAATATTGCACTGGCTGAGGCGGAGGTCGTTTCCGAGACGGTTATTCGTGCGCCACTCGGGCGCTTGAGCGAAGGCGTGATTTCACCCGATGGTGCCTTGTTTGCAGCTGACCTCGGGCCGGGGGCGGGCGTTGAAACGGTGATAGGGGTGTTCCGCCGTGGAGAGCAATCGTTGGCCGGGGCGCTTCGCCTGCCGTCTGACCGCGCGCGCTTGGCTTTTGTTGGCCCGGGTCACCTGTTGGCGGTGATAGACCCCCCAAGTGGTTATGGTGGCAGTCCGGGCCTTTATTTGTGGCGCGTCGGCGCGGCAACACCGCTAGAGCTGCGCCGCGCTGGCGGTGCGCCTGTCTGCCCTGATGAAGCGGCTGGCGTAACTGAACGGGCGATACGTGCCGCGCAAGCAAGCGGGGAGATCATCGCGCCGCAGGTTATGACATCCCCCAACGGGCGCGAAATTGCGCTTTTGTTGCCACGTATGGGCCGGGGGGCCTGTTTGCTGCGTTGGCGTGCGCCAGGTGGCGTTGTGTTGACCCCGATCGAAGTGCCGGGAAATGCCAATGGCGCGGCCATTCTTGCGGAGGGTGGCCCCTATCTGATCCGCCGCAAGGCGCGACCGTCAACACTTCTGCAGCCAGGTGCGCCGGCAAAGTTGCTGAGTGCCTGCCGCTCCGGCGATGTTATTCCGCTGGCGCGACCGGGAACCGGGGCAGGGTTTTTTCTGTGCCCATCAGGCGACGATGGTGTCGTTGCCTCGACAACCGGCGCGGTCTGGCGGCGTGCAATGCATAAAGGAGGGGTAACGGCGGCTGAACTGGGTGCCCGTGACAGGTTGGTGACCGCCGGGGCTGATGGCCGAATTCGGCTATGGGATGCCGCGCCACGAATGGCAAAAGGCCCTGTCGATGTGCGTAACGCAAAGGCCTTCCATGGCGTAGCGTCAGACGGGGGCAGCCCGCGCGTTGCGGCTGTCTTCGCTAATGGCTTGATCCGGGTGCTTTCGCTGGACGGGCAGGCCACGGGACTGTCGATTGCAACCGGCCTCGACAATGTAAATACAAGCCTGTTTGGGCAGGACCGCTTGCTGGTTCTGGGCAGCCAGCCTGACCTGCGACTGATGCGTGTGGTCAACCTGACGACCGGGGCTGTGTCAGAACCGCATGCAGTCGACCCCGAAACCCGTATCAAGGAGGGCGGCCTCATTATTGATCAGCGGGGTGCCAGACGGCTGATCATCACGTCAGAAGGCACCGAAAAAACTGAACCGCTGTTTGAAAGTCGCGGCGGTAAGACACTGGATTTTGATACAAAAGGGGAAACCATCGCGCATTTGGCGATTGGGGAGAGCGGTGGGCTTTCGCTTGCGCTGCGCCGCGCGGCGCAATCGCACACGCTTCGCTTTGCAGGCACTGATGGGGCACTTAAGCTGTCCGCATCCGGCGAATTTGCCTTGTTGCGCATCGAAAAGCAGGCCCCGCCGCATGATGATGAGTTCTACGTCATTGACGTCGAAACAGGTGCGCGAACCGTTGTCGCGCAGGCCCCGACGGTGACCAGCTGGTTCGGTTTTAGCGCGAGCGCGAGCGCGTTCGCGATCCGGCACATTGATGCGACGGCGGACATAGACATTTTCTCAACCCGTACGGGCCGGAAAATCGGGGCGGCACCGGGCGGCAAAGGCGCGGCTGTTTGGTCACCCGTGGATGACATATTGTTGACTGGCGATCAGGATGTGGTCAGCGTGACGATGGCTAATCAAAGCGATACAGCCCTGAAATGTCAGTTGAAAAACCTGCCTGCCCGGTATTTGACCTTCACGCCGGATGGTCGCCGGATATTGACCGGCGCGCGGGCGTCGGGTGTTGCGATCGTTGACGCTGACAGCTGTTCGACCTTGCGCCTGATGAGCGACCTTCGCGTCGTAGCACCACCCTTTGAGGCTGCGGAAAATATCGTCTGGGTGCCGACAACAACAGGCCCGGTCGTTCTGCCCCTAGGCGTAGACGGGGGAGAGGCGCTCATCGCGATGCGACGGCGTGCACGCGCCCTCGCCGCGCAATAGGCAACCTATGTGGTGAACTAGCAGACGGTCAAACGGGCCTGATCAGTGATTCTGTGCCAAACACATGCGCGCTCGGCCCTTGGCTGCGTAGCAGGGCAAGATGGGTGAGCGCCTCAACGCCATCCGGGTGATGGCCTTCTGCAACAGGCCACAGCGCAAGATAAGCTTCCCCCAGTGGTTCAAACCATTCAGATGTACGTGCGCGGAACTGTTTGTGGATGGTGTTGAATGTGAAATGGCGCAAGGCCTCAAGGCTTTCCCAAACCGAAAGCGTGAATGTCATGCGCGGCTCATCGGGGAACTGCGGGGCTTCAGGCCCGGTTTCATCCTCCAGTCGCCAAACGTATCCGGGGCTGCGTTCGGCCAGTTGGTTTACGCGCGCCACATTATCCATGAACCCGGCCATACGGGGGTCATTCAGATCCCAACGGGCGCGTGCGATGTTGAACTGTGCAAGATGGCCCATTTTGGCAGCCTTTGTTTAGGGTGGTATCGGGCAGAAGCTAAGCGAAACTTGTGCCAGCCCACAATACCGAAGTGTTTTGATCTGCCCCAGGGTTGACCAAAGAGAAACGTCGAAAGCCATTCATCTTTCAAGGCTTATCAAAAACAGGTAACGGTTCAGTGGGCAAAAAAGGGTGACCGTTACCAACTGGCTCGGTTTGGGTTCACAGGTGGTTTGTGATCAAGTCACCATCGGACAGGCGCAATTCAAAGGAATGACAATGTGAGCGGCGTGGTCTTTTTGCTCGTTCTGACAGCTGCGCTACTCCATGCTGTCTGGAATGCCCTTGTGAAAGGCGGCACCGATAAGGGGGTGGCGATGGCTGCTGTCGTTATCGGACAGGGGATTACCGCCGCCGCCGTGCTGCCATTTGTTCCGGCACCAGCCGTTGAATGCTGGCCCTATTTGCTTTTGGGCATTGCACTGCATCTTGGTTATCAGGCCTTTTTGCTGGCGGCTTACCGCATAGGTGATCTTACGCAGGTATATCCCATTGCACGGGGCGTCGCGCCGTTGCTTGTGGTGGCCTATTCGGTTCTGGTGCTGGGCGTTGTGCTTTCAGGGCTGGAGATTTTGGCAGTCGCCGTCATTGCCTGTGGTATTATGAGCCTGAGCCTTGTTGTCCGTGGGGATGGTGGTGGCGACAAGAAAGCCGCACTATTGGCTGTCATAACGGGCTGTTTCATCGCCTCCTATTCCATCACCGATGGCATCGGCGCACGCGTTGCTGGTACGCCACTTGGCTATTACGGCTGGGTCGCATTGGGGAATGCGGCCTTGTTCTCCGCGTTCATGCGTGTCCGCTCTCCGGGTTTGATCACGGGGGCCTTTCGGGCGTGGCGTGTATTGGTGATTGGTGGAGGGGCCTCATTCATCGCGTACGGTCTGGTTGTTTATGCGTTTACGGTCGCCCCGATTGCCCTGGTAACCGCACTCAGGGAGACAAGCATTGTTTTTGCACTTTTGATCGGTGTGGTTGCGTTGAAGGAACCGCTGAAACTGATGAAAGTTGTGTCAACGATGTTAACGCTTTTTGGAGCCGCCCTTCTGCGGTTGTCGAAGGGCTGAAAGTTAACATCGGCTGATCATTAACGATTCTTTTCTTGTTGTTTTGATCTGCACACTGCGCTTTCGCTCACCCCCTTGGCTGTGTGGGGGTGCTAATTTACCCCACATAATTTTGCTTTTTGGAAGTATTTGTTCGCTGGCGGGTGATTTCTGTCAATATTCGCGGTTTCCTCACTTCAATCCTAGGGTGCTGGAGGGATTTGAAATCTACCTGTGCGGGTAACGTAATGTTTACCTTTAACCATCAACGTATTATCAACCTTAAGAATTGGAAAAAGGGAATAGCACGTTATGCGGGTACTGCTTATTGAAGATGATCCGTCGACATCTCGAAGCATTGAGATGATGTTGAACAAGGCAAACCTGAATGCCTATTGCACCGATTTGGGGGAGGAAGGGATCGATCTGGCGAAGATCTATGACTACGATCTCATCTTGCTCGACATCAACCTGCCGGACATGAGCGGGTATGATGTGTTGCGTCAGCTGCGTCTTGCGAAAATTGAAACCCCGATCCTGATTTTGTCTGGCCTCACAGATACGGATGACAAAATTCGCGGGTTTGGGTTTGGCGCGGATGACTACCTGACCAAACCTTTCAACCGTGATGAATTGATTGCCCGGATCCACGCGATTGTGCGTCGGTCAAAGGGTCACGCGCAATCCATCATCCAGACCGGAAAGGTCGCTGTGAACCTTGATGCCAAAACGGTGGAGGTTGGCGGGCAGCCCGTTCACCTGACAGGCAAGGAATATCAGATGCTGGAACTCCTGAGCCTGCGCAAGGGCACTACCCTGACGAAGGAGATGTTCCTGAACCATCTTTATGGTGGGATGGATGAACCAGAACTGAAGATCATTGACGTCTTTATCTGCAAATTGCGGAAAAAGCTTGCAACGGCAACCGGGGGGGCCAACTACATCGAAACGGTATGGGGCCGTGGGTATGTGTTGCGTGACCCGGTTGGGGCCGAAATGCCGGAGCCCCTGCACGCCCACGCCTGATCCAACGGCGTGTGCTTCTGTCTGTGGTGGCGCACGAACGCCGCTTGACGGACGCGGGCGCGCAGGAAACCTTGGCCGCCTGATCTAAGCGAAAGGGCGGCCATGACGAATCAACCGAATGAAGATCTTGCGGTTGAAACCAAGCCAGTTGACGCCTTGTCTGAGGCAGATGCCCAGGCAGAGCTTGCACGGCTGGCCGCTGTTATTGCGGCGCATGACCTCGCCTATCACCGGGATGATGCGCCGACGGTCTCTGACGCCGAATATGATGCATTGCGCCGCCGTAATGAGGAAGTGGAGGCGCGGTTTCCTGACCTGATCCGCGCGGACAGCCCTGCCAATGCCGTTGGCGCGCCGCTGGCTGAAGGCTTTTCCAAGGTGCGCCACGAAGCGCGGATGCTCTCACTCGGCAATGTTTTTTCCGACGAAGAGGTGGCGGAGTTTGATGCGCGTATTCGCCGGTTTCTTGGCCTGGGTGGGGATGCGCCATTGGCATTCACCGCAGAGCCTAAGATTGATGGCCTTTCGCTGTCGTTGCGGTATGAGCTGGGCGCATTGAAAGTTGCGGCCACACGTGGCGATGGGCAGATGGGCGAAAACGTCACCCGCAATGCGCTTGTCATTGCTGATATTCCCCAAAAGATTGCTAATGCCCCGGATGTGTTGGAGGTCCGCGGCGAGGTCTATATGTCCCACGCTGATTTTGCGGCCCTGAATGAGCGGAACGCCGCAGCGGGTGAAAAGACCTTTGCGAACCCGCGTAACGCGGCGGCGGGTAGCCTTCGGCAACTGGATAGCGCCATCACGGCTAAGCGGCCGCTGCGATTTTTTGCCTATTCCTGGGGGGTGCTGTCTGAGCCGCTAGCCGAAACGCAATCAGAGGCAGTGGCACGCCTTGCCGAAATGGGGTTCCAGACGAACCCGCTGATGCATCGTGCGGTTACCATTGATGATTTGCTCATTCATTACCGCTCGATTGAGCAACAGCGCGCTGGTCTCGGCTATGATATCGACGGGGTCGTATACAAGGTCGATCGGCTTGATTATCAGGCACGTCTCGGGTTTGTCAGTCGTGCGCCCAGATGGGCAACCGCCCACAAGTTCCCTGCTGAAATTGCAACCACAGTTCTTGAAGGGATCGACATACAGGTTGGCCGCACGGGCGCGCTTTCCCCGGTTGCGCGGCTGCGCCCGGTAACCGTTGGTGGCGTCGTTGTTTCCAACGCCACGCTGCACAACGAAGATTACATTGCGGGCCGCGGTGCAAAGGGTGAGCCCCTTCGAGAAGGGCGTGACCTTCGGGTTGGAGATACCGTCACCGTATATCGCGCTGGCGATGTGATCCCCAAGGTAATGGACGTTGACCTGTCGAAACGGCCAGATACCGCCGCGCCCTATGTTTTTCCCGATGCCTGCCCTGAATGTGGCTCGCCCGCCATTCGTGGTGAGGGGGAGGCCGTGCGCCGTTGTGCGGGGGGGCTTATTTGCCCGGCGCAGGCGTTGGAAAAACTAAAGCACTTCGTGTCTCGGGGGGCCTTTGACATCGAAGGCCTCGGTGCAAAACAGGTCGAAACCTTCTGGAACGATGGATGGATCAAAACGCCAGCCGACATATTTACGCTGGAGGCACGCTTTGGCTCAGGTATGCAACAGCTGAAGAACCGTGAGGGGTGGGGCGAAACGTCAGCGGCCAACCTGTTCAAGGGGATCGCAGAGAAACGGACCATTCCCCTTGATCGGCTGATCTTCGGTCTTGGCATTCGCCACGTGGGTGACACATCCGCCGCGATGCTCGCGCGCAGCTATGGTGAATGGGACAGTTTCATCACCGCTATTGACGAAGCTGCCCCACAAGAAGGCCCCGCATGGGACAACCTTTTGAACATAGACGGGGTGGGCGGTGTGATGGCCGAAGCCTTGGTGGTGTTTTTTGCCGATGAAACCAACCGGGCCGCCGTTGACGCGTTGACCCAACAACTAACGATTGAACCTGTGCAACAAGCCGCCAGTGATAGCCCCGTTGCCGGTAAAACGGTCGTGTTTACAGGCACCCTTGAAAAGATGACCCGTGCAGAAGCAAAGGCGCGCGCAGAAGCATTGGGCGCAAAGGTTGCGGGGTCCGTTTCCAAGAAAACTGATCTGTTGGTGGCTGGGCCGGGTGCCGGTTCAAAACTGAAAAAGGCCGAAGACCTTGGCGTGGAAACGACGACCGAGGATGGCTGGCTTGCGTTGATTGCCACCTGATGGCCCGCCCCGAAATCCTTTGGCCGCTCTTTGGCGATGTTGTGAAACTGCCGGGCGTTGGTCCTAAAACGGCAAAATTATACGAAAAGATTGGTGTGACGCGCCCGCGTGACCTGTTGTTTACACCGCCACATAACGTGATTGATCGGCGTGTGCGCCCTTCGATTGCGGGCGTACCACTGGGTGAGATTGCAACGGTGGAGGTGGAAGTCGGCCTGCATCATCCGCCCCGCAGTCGCGGACGTCCCTATCGGGTTATGGTTCAGGATGCGGGCGCAGAATTTGTGCTCGTGTTCTTTAACCCGCGCGAGGAGTGGTTGCGGGGCAAGCTGCCGATGGGCCAGCGCCGCGTCGTGTCCGGGAAGGTCGAAATCTATGACGGCATCCTGCAAATAACCCAGCCCCACCACCTTATGACACGAGCTGAGGCGGAGGGGTTGCCGCCTTTTGAACCTGTTTACCCCCTGACAGCAGGCCTCGCGACACGTGCGGTTGCCAAGGCGGTTCAGGGGGCGTTGGATTTGGCAAAACCGCTCCCCGAATGGCTGGATGTTCACCTCAAAGCGCGGGAGGGGTGGCCGGATTGGCGTGTCGCGCTTGACGATCTTCACAGCCCCCAGGGGCGCGAGGCACTTTCCCCCCAGGCACCGGGGCGCCGCCGCCTCGCATATGATGAGATTCTGGCGCATCAGGTCACTCTGGCGTTGGCGCGCGCCCGCATGAAGCGGGGTAAAGGGGCGCCTTCTGTGGGAGATGGCAGGCTGCGCGATAAGCTGCTTGCCGCATTGCCCTATGCGCCGACGGGCGCGCAGCTGCGCGCGGGCGCTGAAATTGCCGGCGATATGGGGTCTTCGCTGAAAATGTTGCGGCTTTTGCAGGGGGATGTTGGGGCTGGTAAAACGCTGGTTGCGATGCTCGCGCTGCTGAATGCGGTTGAAGCGGGCGGGCAGGGTGCCTTGATGGCGCCAACCGAAATTCTGGCGCGCCAGCATTACAAATCCCTAAGCGAGATGGCTGAACTGGCTGGGGTGACCCTCGATATTCTGACCGGGCGCGACAAGGGCGCTGCCCGTACTGCAAAACTGGCGCGATTGGCGAGCGGTGAAACAGATATCGTAGTCGGCACGCATTCCCTGTTTCAGAAAGATATTGAATTCAATGCCTTACGGCTTGCGGTTGTTGATGAACAACATCGCTTTGGTGTGCGTCAACGAATGGAGTTGAGCGCGAAAGGTGATGGCGTCGATATGCTTGTTATGACCGCCACGCCGATCCCCCGTTCACTGGCGCTGGCGCAATATGGCGACATGGATGTTTCGGTGCTCGATGAAAAACCACCGGGGCGACAGCCGATTGAAACACGGCTTGTCTCGCTCGGCCGCTACGATGACGTGGTGGCGCGGCTGGCTGCTGCTGTTGCGCAGGGTCGGCGCGCCTATTGGGTGTGCCCATTGGTTGAGGAAAGTGAGCTTTCCGACATGACCGCAGCCGAAGACCGTGCCGCTGCGCTGAGGTTGGCGCTTGGTGAAGATGCGATTGCCTTGGTTCATGGTCAGATGCCGCCCGCAGAAAAAGACGCTGCAATGGCACGTTTTCAGGCTGGCGAAGCCAAGGTTCTGGTTGCGACAACTGTGATTGAGGTTGGTGTTGATGTGCCGGAGGCGACAATCATTGTGATAGAGCGCGCCGAAGCCTTTGGCCTCGCGCAGTTGCACCAGCTGCGGGGCCGCGTCGGGCGCGGTTCGGAGGCATCGACCTGTTTGTTGTTATTCGGCGCACCGCTCGGAAAAACAGCAGAGGCCCGTTTGACGACCTTGCGTGACAGCGACGATGGGTTTCGCATCGCGGAAGAAGACCTGAAGCTGCGCGGCGCAGGTGATCTTTTGGGGGTTCAGCAATCTGGCCTGCCCAAGTTTTCCATCGCCAATGTGGAGGAAGACACTGAATTGATGCGGTGGGCGCAGGATGATTCGCGACTGATTCTCGAAACTGACCCTGAATTGAACGGTGAACGCGGGCTGGCGTTGCGCGTGTTGCTGTACCTCCATGACCGTGATGCGGCCATCCAGTATTTGCAGGGGGGGTAGGCCGCTATATCTGGTGTTCTCATAATGTTCTTTACAAATGCAATCAAAAAGAGAACATTTGGTTAACGGATGAGAACATGAGAGGATCAAACGATGAAAGCCGCCAGCCGCATGATTGAAGTTGCCGCCGCTCAACCCCGTGAAGCCCTGACCGATGCCCTTGGTCTGTTGGCGCTGGTGGGGATCGTGTTCCTCGGATTTGCGGCCACCGCGATCGCCTGATGTTGTGGGCAAGGTATTGCCCGAGTTTTTCTGACGCCTGAGCTTTCTCCCCTCCTTGCCGCGGGCCTTTGTCCCCCCGCTGCGCTCCACCCTCACACAGAGAGGGGCCGAATGCTCCTAACTCAGCCGCGCCTTCGGGCGCGGTTTTTTTTGTTCGCGCACGAATTGCCAAGATTTTATTAACGCAGATAGCGTGTTTCTTGAGTGGCGGACCTGTTTCTTGGGGATTTTGGCAAAATTGCGCTTTCGAGAGCGCGGCTACTGCCCACAGTACAGCAACCGCCATCATCGCGGCGCAGCAGATGGGCCAGCTTACCTTGCGACGGGGGCAGGAGGCGCTCCGGCGCTTTTGCACTGGCATTGGCTTGCCTGAAGGAGCGCGAGCGAAGCGGGAGGCGATCTAATCTGTGTGCGGGCGCGCGAGATGTTTTTGCCACCGCGAAAGGTGAAAGTTTTCAGCTGGCCTTTGCAGAAATCGCCTCGTCAAACGCTGCGATAGTGGCATCCCAAGCCAGTAAGATTGAGGCATGCCTGTTTTTGTAGTCCTTTGCGGGGGAGAGCACCTCCAACCCGTCAAAAGGGGCTGTGGGGGCGGCTGCGCCGTCTTTCAGCATCGCGCGCAATGCGTCGCGCCCTTCGGCGATTTGCTCGCGGGTCATGCCGGACACAAGCCCGCCCAGAACCGCCGCACTGGCTTGTCCCAGAGCGCACGCCTTCACATCCTGTGAAAAGCCTTTGACCGTGTCGTCTTCTACCGACAGCGCAACAGTGACAGTGGACCCGCAGAGCGGCGAGCGTTTTTTCACCGTCGCCATTGGCGCGTCCAGTGGTTCGGTCAAAGGAATATCAGCCGCGAGCGCAAGAATGCGCTTTGAATAAAGCTGTATCAGGTCAGTTTCGGCCATCCCACCCTCCTGCGGTTGCCCTCTAGATAGCGTCGCCATCCCATGTGTAAAAGGGCGGGCACGGAGAAGGAGCCGAAAATGTCTGCATTTGACCCTGAAACACTGACCTTTAATGACGCAGGTCTGATCCCCGCGATCGCACAAGACGAGGAAACGGGGGAGGTTCTGATGCTGGCGTGGATGAACGCCGCCGCCATCTCCGACACATTGGCGACAGGGTGGGTAACCTATTGGTCACGATCACGGCAAAGTTTCTGGCGAAAGGGCGAGACATCGGGCAATCGTCAGGAACTGGTGGAGTTGCGGTTCGACTGCGATCAGGATTGTCTGTTGATCAAGGTTCGCCAAACCGGGCCGGCCTGCCACACAAATCGGCGCAGTTGTTTTTACACCGCTGTCCGCGATGGCGAGACTGTTGAGCTGATGGAGCCTATGACGTGATGAAAGCTGACTGGCGTGATGGTGCGGCGCTGCTGATTATGCGGGCTGGTCTGGTGTGGTTCATATTTCTGTGGGCCATTCACAAGGTCATCACACCTAAGCAATATCAACAGCTTGCGAAGTGGATAGACGGCGTCGACGTTTCATTCACCCAGATTTACGGCATGGCGGCGGTGCAACTTCTGGTCTGTGCCTTGGCGATCGTCGGCATTTTTCGGTATTTTAGCTATTCGGCACTTCTGGTTATGCACTTCTTCACCGTTACCCGCCGATGGGAGCGGTTTTTCGACCCCTTTGCCGTTAACGAAAAGGGGTTTCCTGTGAACAGAAACCCGGTGATTGATCTGGCGGTGCTGGGCGCGTTGATTGCGCTGGTGTTGCTCATAAAGCGCGACCATTGGAGCCTTGGCGGCTGGCTGACACGCACGCGCGGGTGGCGATGGTGGCATTAGCCACCTTACCGCCTTAGCGCGACAGTTCCTTCATCGCGCCTTCAATGCCCTGCAATGTCATGGAGAACATCCGGTCAGCAAAGATCTGCTGGATCATCTGCGTGGAGTGGGTATAGCCCCAGAGGTTCTCTCTGACGGGGTTGATCCAAACAGCAGATGTCCAATGGTCGAGCGCACGGCGTAGCCAGACCTCGCCCGATTCCTGGTTCCAATGCTCCACCGCGCCGCCCGGTTGCACAACTTCATACGGGCTCATCGCAGCGTCTCCAACGAAAACGGCTTTGTAATCCGGGCCATAGGTGCGCAGCACCTCGTGTGTGGAGGTTTGCTGATCCCAGCGGCGGGCATTGTCTTTCCAAACGCCTTCGTAAAGGCAGTTGTGGAAATAGAAATACTCCATGTGTTTGAACTCGGTTGATGCGGCGGAGAACAGCTCCTCAACCAATTTTACATGGCCGTCCATTGATCCGCCGATATCCAGAAACAGAATTACTTTCACGGCGTTACGGCGTTCGGGTCGCGTTTTTACGTCGAGGTAACCGTTTTCAGCGGTGGAGCGGATCGTGTTGTCCAGGTCCAGTTCCTCCACCGCGCCATCACGTGCCCAGCGGCGCAGGCGGCGCATCGCGACCTTGATGTTGCGGGTGCCGATTTCGACATTGTCGTCGAGGTTTCTGAACTCGCGCTTGTCCCACACCTTCACGGCGCGGCGGTGGCGGCTTTCCTTTTGTCCGATGCGTACGCCTTCGGGGTTGTAGCCATAGGCACCAAAAGGTGATGTGCCGGCTGTACCGATCCACTTGGACCCGCCCTGGTGGCGTTTTTCCTGTTCTTCGAGACGCTTTTTCAACGTCTCCATCAACTTGTCCCACCCGCCCATGGATTCGATTTCGGCCATTTCCTCGGGGGAGAGGTGCTTTTCGGCCAGCTTGCGCAGCCATTCTTCGGGGATGTCGACCGCCTCTTGCCCCTCGGTGCCGCCAACGGTTTCGAGGCCCTTGAAGGATTGTCCAAAGACCTGATCGAAGCGATCAAGGTGGCGTTCATCTTTGACCAGCGCAGCACGGGCGAGGAAATAAAATTCCTCAACGTCGTACATCGCCACGCCCTTGTTCATTGCTTCGAGCAACGTGAGATATTCACGCAGCGTGCAGGGAACCTTGGCTTCGCGCAAAGCGAGGAAGAAGGAATTGAACATGGTTAACCCTCGGCACTCGGACTAAGAAGACCCAGTTGAAACAGCAGCGCCGCCAAAGCGAAGGCAGCCAGCCCAAATGCCATCGCATGGCCAAATGCATATTGCACCTTGTCGGCCGTAACACCACCGCGCCGCGCTGCGCGAAACCATCCAAAGGCAAAACCGATAACTGTTGCGACAAGTGGAAACATAATTCGGAGCCTTTCAGGTTCGTCTGTTGCAACTGCATTTAGCCCAGCGGCCCGAGATCGACCAGCGCTGTTCGCCAGTTTTTCACGCGCTTGTTGTCTGCGCCGAATACATAAGCTGCCCAGTCAATTGACTGAAGTGCTGTTGCGCGGGCTTCTGCGGTTTTGCCGAGTTCAAATTCGGTGATGGATTTGAGGTGCAAGATATGCGCCAGTTCCAGGTCCATGCCATATGCAGCCATAATCGGTGCAGCGGCACCAAAGGCGGCATCGGCTTCTTGCCAGTTGCCAAGCTTCATCAACGCCAGTCCCAAATCGGAATGTACCCGCGCGAACCGGGGCGTGTTTTCGCCCAATGCGGTGCGCATATCCTTTACCGCCTGACGAAAATGAACCACCGCATCCGTAAAGTCACCCGCGCCATATTTCACGAAGCCTGCGCGGCGCTGCGCCTCTGCGCGCCGATGATCGGCACGGTCAAATGTCTTGGCCAGTTCAATGAGTTTCTGGGCGACCGCATATCGTTTTTCGGTTGTCTTTTCCGCCGCAAATTCATCACGATAAGCAAGATATCGGTTTTCCTTTGGATGGCGTTTGCGGCTTTTGGTGCCAATGCGGCCATAGCGGCCCGACGCGAAAGCCTCCCGCGCGACACGTTCTGCTTCGGGGCGTTTCACAAAGGGTTTCAAATCAGGGTCATAAAGCACAGCGATCATCAAAAGGTCGAAGGCGGTTGGCCATGTGTGAAGGTTGTCGTCGTTATAAATAGAATCTTCCAGGCCATATATATCGTTGCGTGGGCCGAGGGCTTGTGTAACTTCCTCGATGATACAGGCCCGATAGACATGCGGTGGCGCATTGGCGGGTACGAATATGGTGATCGCCTCCAGCGACTCGGCTGAGTTCCAGTTCCCCGATGTGCGGTGCAGCCCGCCGACGTATTGATCCCACGTCGCATCGACGGGAACAAAAAAGCACAATGCGGTTGGCGCCTGTTTTCGCATCTCGCTTTTGGGGGCTGCGCGTATCGTTATGTCGCCTTTTGGTCCGTTCGAAACCGTGGCGCGCAGGTTCGGCGCAACCGCTTTGACCCGCGCCATCAGGTCGTTGAGGATATCTGCCTGCGCCCTGACCACGGGGTCTTCGATCGCAATGGTTACGGGCTTTTCCCAGCGGAGCAGGCGTTCATACTCATGGCCCCACTCAGTGACGTAAATCAGCTCTCCGAAATCAGCGGCGAGGGTGGCGGCATTCCACTGAATGTCCTGCGTGGCGATACCTGTGCCATAGCCGGGGTAGTCCGGGCGTTCTGCCAACTTGTAGGGAACAGTTCTGTCGAGGGGACTGACCGGCGCACAGGCGGCCAGAACCGCCACCGACAAGGCTGCAAGGAATGCCCGTATCAACGTGAATACTTCACAAATGGGGTAAGCGTCGCGATACGATCATAAAGCTTGCGCGCGGTTTCGTTGAAATCCTGGGTTAGCCAATAGACAGAGGGGCACCCCCTTTCGTCAGCGACCTTGTAAACGCCCTCGATCAACGCGCGGCCAGCGCCCGTTCCGCGTATCTCGGGGTCGACATATAAGTCCTGAAGATAGCAGACGTTCTCCACCTTCCAGCCGTGGCGGTGGAACAGGTAGTGGGTCAGGCCAACAAGTTTGCCATCATGTTCCGCAACAAGGCATTCAAAATCCTGCGGGTCGTCGCCCAGCAAGCGCGCCCAGAGTGTTTCGTAAACCTCTTGCGAAACTTCTGTTTCATAGAATTCCAGATACCGCGTCCACATGCGGTGCCAGTCTGCATGATCAGATGTTTGCAATGGGCGGATGGTAAGCATGAAAAACCTCAGGCAGGAACGAACAAAACTCTTGCCCGTTTACTGGGCATTCGCGTGGGCGTTTCCGCACGCTCTGCTTACTTTAACGAGGGCTGCGCTGGTTGGCTATTGCCCACTGCGCAGCTGCGCGGAAAGTCCGGCAACACTTTGCGCCAGCATAGACAGGGGTGTGCGGGAGCGTGCAAGCGTGCGCAGCCCGGCGTATTGGGTAGTCAGTGATGCCGCAAGGTGCTCGCGCTCCGTGGCGGTCAGGTGACGATGAGCTGGCGATGCTTCGAGTGACCGTGTGAATGCCTGCTGCATCTGGCTGATCAACTGGTGCACGTCATGGGCAATGTCGTCGTCATAAGCAGCCGGTCCCGCGGCGGCAGAACACAACATGCAACCGCGCCTGTCACCCTGCCGGACCGCGTCGAGTATGGTTTCGAACAAGGCCGCGATGCGCTGTGCGCCATCTTTGATACGTGTATCGGTCAACAAGGTGACTGCGGGCCCCACGGCTTCGCGCTCGTACCGTTTGAGAGCGATAAGAAAGAGAGATTTCTTGTCGTTGAAGGCCTTGTAAAGGCTGCCGCGCGTCAAGTTCATGCCCGCCAGCAGATCAGGCATTGAGGCCCCATCGTAGCCAAGCTGCCAGAAAACGCTCATCGCGCCTTTTATCGCCTCGTCTTCATCAAATTCGCGTGGACGTGCCATTGGGGACCTCCTGACCGGGCATCTTATAATTAAGAACCGTTTGGTCCACAAGTCACGCGAATGTGTTTTGAACCGATTGGTTCCTAATGCCATGTAGGAATGGTAACGACCAATACCGGTGCCCGTCAGGGGGGCCGATAACCAAAAGGAACGATCAAGATGAAACTGTCTTTTGCTAAACTCGGCCGGGCCGCCCTCATTTCCGCAAGTCTTGCAGCGGTCGCCGTTGCACCGACCGTGGCCAGCGCTGGTGGTGCTGGCATTGCCAAGCAGGGGGCGTTCACGGGGGCGTCTGACCACATCACGACGGGCGGTGTTAAGATCGTCAAAACCGCAAATGGTGGCGCGGTTGTTATTCTCGATTCAGATTTCAGCCTTGATGGCGCACCGGACCCGCGGGTTGGGTTTGGCTCCGACGGGGTTTATGCTGACGCGTCGGATCTGGGCGCGCTAATCAGCAAAACAGGCGTGCAGGTCTATATCGTGCCACCATCGGTGAACGTCGATGACTTCAACGAAGTTTACATCTGGTGCCGCAAATTTTCCGTGCCGCTTGGCGTTGCCGCGCTGCGCTAAGCTGAACTACGGCAAGCAACAAAAAAGGGGGCGGTGACATGCGGTCACCGCCCCCTTTTTTGCATTAGGCCCGTTTTTGGAAGGGCAGATCTGGGTGTCAGCGGCCCTGGCGTCTCGCCATAAAGGCAAGGCGTTCGAACATGTGAACGTCCTGTTCGTTTTTCAGCAATGCACCATGAAGGCGGGGTAGGGCATCTGTTGCATCGGCCTTCAGGTCTGCGGCAGAAAGGTCTTCGACCATCAACAGTTTCAGCCAATCCAGAACTTCTGATGTTGAAGGTTTTTTCTTCAGGCCGGTTGTTTCGCGGATTTCGTAGAACTGCGTGAGAGCCGCGTTGACGAGCGATTTCTTGATGTCTGGAAAATGCACATCGACAATCGCCTGCATCGTATCCATGTCCGGGAACCGGATGTAGTGGAAGAAACAACGGCGCAGGAAAGCATCGGGCAATTCCTTTTCGTTGTTCGAAGTGATGATCACGATGGGGCGCTGTTCAGCTTTTACCGTCTCGCCGGTTTCGTAGACAAAGAACGACATCTGATCGAGTTCCTGCAACAGGTCGTTCGGAAACTCGATATCTGCCTTGTCGATTTCGTCAATCAGAAGCACCACGCGATCTTCGGCGGTAAACGCCTCCCACAGCTTTCCTTTTTTGATGTAGTTAGAAACGTCCTCTACCTTTGGATCGCCAAGCTGGCTGTCCCGCAGGCGGCTAACCGCATCGTATTCATAAAGCCCCTGTTGCGCACGGGTTGTGGATTTCACCGACCATTCCAGCAACCGCAGTCCGAGCGAGGATGCCACCTGCCGGGCAAGTTCGGTTTTACCGGTGCCGGGCTCCCCCTTTACCAAAAGCGGCCGTTCCAGCCGAATCGCTGCGTTCACGGCAACCGTCAGATCGTCGGTTGCTACATAGTCTTTCGTTCCGTCAAAGCGCATCGTCGCCTCTTTCTGCGTTTGGTGTCGTCACAATCGTTAACAACGACTCATAATCTCACTCTATTTACGTGACATTTCCCTATTATCCACCCTATACCCTGCGCAATCGCTGGCGGGAGGTCAGCCGGCGTGTCGAAATTTATGGAGCAGGACCGCCTCATGAACATGCAGACAAACGTAGATGACGGGTATTTCCCTTCGGATGACGAGCCATTCATGAATGATCGTCAGAAAGAATACTTCCGGAATAAGTTGGTCGAATGGAAGGATTCCATTCTGAACGAAAGCCGTGAAACGCTGAAGGAGATGCAAGAGGACACGCGCAACATCCCTGACGTTGCCGACCGTGCATCCGAAGAATCAGACCGTGCGCTGGAACTTCGCACCCGTGACCGTCAGCGTAAGCTCATTTCCAAGATCGATGCCGCCCTGCGGCGGATCGATGAGGATACGTACGGCTATTGTGATGACACCGGAAATCCGATCAGCCTGAAACGGTTGGACGCCCGGCCGATTGCCACGTTGAGCCTTGAAGCACAGGAACGCCACGAACGCCGCGAAAAGGTTTATCGCGACGACTAGGGCCCGCCTTCGGGTGGCCTGAATGGCAGATGAAAAAAAACGGCACCTGCTTTCTGGCGTGGTGCCGTTTTTTAGTTTTGGTACTGCGGAACATGGGCGTTAGCGCCCTTCAACTCTCCACGCGAAAATCATCAAAGCGGATGCCAGCAACAGCATGAGCCATTCGGGCGCAAGCGGGGTGAGGCGCACATCATCCACCGCATAGGCGCCCCGTTTGGTTAACCCGATCCAGCCGCGGCCTTCGGCGTTGCGCCCCTCTCGGACACGGCGCACATCAGGCACGCCCGACGCGAGCCGCAGAACACCGCCCCCTGTGGCATTCGCCAGCGGCTGCAAAAGCGCAGTCGTGGAAAGCGGGGCCTCAAACTCAATCGGGGCCGGGGGGCCGATGGCAGCGACTGACGCCAATTCGCCATCCGACAGCCTGTGCAGGCCCTGTTCTTCCGCATCAAAAATCGTGCGCCAGCGCCCCGGTCCGACCGCGGCAAAGGGCAATTCGCTTCGCGCCCCGGAGGGGGAGATGATCGTCAGGGCCTCCGGCTCTGTTTCGACAGAACGGCGTTCAACCGTCAGCGTTGCGCCCTGTGCTGTAGCCACCAGGGCTTCTTCCTCCAGTTCAGGCTCTTTCATAAGCCAATGGGCAAGACGGCGGAGCAGTTCGGCCTGCGGCCCCCCGCCTTCGTAGCCACGCGACCAGAGCCAGGAGTGATCAGAGGCCAGAACCGCAACGCGACCCTCACCAACCCGATCAAGCACCAACAGCGGCTTTTCGTCGGCCCCGTCCATTATGACAGCCCCGGAGCGTGTGGTCATATCAATCTGCCGCAACCAGCGACCCCAATTAGGCGTTTCCCCCTCTGCCGCCCCGGTGTAGCGCGCAAGCCCGGATGTGACCGGGTGGCGTTCGCCCTTTTCGGTAATCCGGGGGGCGTATGGGGTTTCGGTTACATCCGCCGTTGGCTCGACGGGCAAAATGTCGGCGAGCGGCGTTCGGTACAGGCTTTCCACGCCCGCAAAGAATGGGCCAGCGGATATCAGCACTGCACCACCATCACGTACATACCGGCTGATATTGGCGATATAAGGTGAGGGGAGAACCCCACGTCGGCGGTAACGATCAAAGATGATCAGATCGAATTCATCAACCTTCTCAAGAAAAAGCTCCCGCGTGGGGAAGGCGATGAGGCTCAACTCAAAAGTTGGCGTACCGTCCTGCTTGGAAGGGGGGCGCAGAATGGTGAAATGGACAAGATCAACCGACGGATCCGCCTTAAGCAGATTGCGCCATGTACGCTCGCCCGCGTGGGGTTCGCCCGAGATCAGCAACACACGCAAGCGGTCGCGCACGCCGTTTACGGTGATCGCCGCGCGGTTGTTGCGCACCGTCAGTTCATCAGGCAGCGCCTCCAACACGATTTCGACGACATTGCCGCCGCCGTGGGTGATAGGCAGGGTCAATTCAGTGTCTTGACCGATGCGGACCAGGGTTTCCAGCGTTGGTTCCCCATCGACGGAAATTCGAACAACCGCGCTTCCGGCCGGGCCGTCAGCACGAATGCGAAAGGTCGCGTCCTCCCCCACGATGCCAAAGGCGGGCGCGGACAGGATCGTTAATCGGCGATCGACTTCATCATCGCGCCCTGTGATCAGGGCGTGTACCGGGGCGGGGTAAATGTCTTCAGCGATCACTTCGGGAAGGTCATGCGCCCGCCCGTCGGTAATCAGGACAGCCCCTGCAAAACGCTCTGTCGGAACATCCGCCATGGCCTTGTTCAATGCCGTTATGAGCGTGGTGCCTTCATCGCCCACCGGGCCGCCATCGTTGCTGACACGTGCGATGCGCACATCAAGGGGGGCATCACCGCCCGTATCGGCCAGTGCATCAAGTTGCGCAAGGATATCCGCCTCGGCCACGGAGGCCTCGTCGGCACGGGTTTCGATGGATTGGCTCTCGCTCTGGTCAATGACCACAACGGCGATATCGGGCAGGGCGCGCCGAACCTCTGTCACCAGCGCAGGGTTCGCCAATGCCAACAAGAGCACTGAAAACCCAAGGCCACGTAGTAACCAGGACGGTGCCTTGAGGTGCGCCGCCAAAAGGCAGAGACCAAGGCATAGGGTGCCAGCTATGGCCAGCATTACCCAGGGGATGACCGGGTCAAAGATCAGTGTCTGGCTCAATTCCCCAACCTTTCGAGCAGTGCAGGTACGTGCACCTGATCGGATTTATAATTACCCGTGAGGGCATACATCACCATGTTCACGCCAGAGCGAAACGACATCTCCCGCTGGCGGGCTCCGTTTGCGCGACCGACAGGAACCAGCAGATCACCATTTTCGTCTATCGCCCATGATGCTGCCCAGTCAGCCGCCCCGATGATCACCGGCGATACGCCGTCATTCGGGTCGGCAATCAATGCTGTGTCATCGTTTGCGCGGCGCTGGGCTGTTGCCTCCAACCATACCTGTCCGCCTGTCCAGCGACCGGGAAAACGATCCAGCAGGTAAAAGGTGCGCGTCAGCACATGGTCCTCGCGCACCGGGGCCAGAGGCGGCAGGTCAAGGTCGCGCGCCAGGCGCTGCAGGGCACGGGTGTGGGGGCCGGGTTGGCCGGGGGGGGCCAAATGCGCATCGCGCGTATCAAAGACGATCATCCCACCAGACCGCAGGTAGGTGTTGATCTTGGCGACAGCCTCTGGCCCGGGTTCGGCCTGCGTATCGGTCACGGGCCAGTAGAGCAGCGGAAACAATGAGATATCATTGACGGACAGGTCCACCGACATCGGCTCACCGGGTTCGATAGCTGTTCTTGCGGCCAAGACATTGGATAGCCCGCGCAAACCGGCCTCTGACAAGCGATCAACTTGCCGATCACCGGTAAGCACATAGGCCAGAACAGTGTCATTTGCTGCCGCGAGTGCGCGTTCGATATCCTGTGCCGCCGCCGGGCTGGGGGGCGTGCTGACAAGGGCTGCCAGCAGCGCCGCGCCTGTCATCGTTGCAAAACGTAGACGGCGCCCCGAAAGCCAAAGGGCAACCAGCAGGTCGATCATCAACAAAATCACCGCGCTAGACAAAAGCCATGCAGCGAGGGGGCGTTCCCTTGTTTGGTTCAACAACTCTGTGATGGCAGACAATGGCGGTGCCGGAACAAGTGAGGGCGGTATGGCGTCGCCCGCAAAGATGTTAAAGGCAACACGGGCCGTTTCCCCTGCATAAAGCCCGGGTGGCGCGTCCGGTCCGGGCGTGGCCGTCAGCAAACGGTCTGCGGTTACCGCTGTAAGATCGCCAGATGCTGCGGCGATGCGGCCGAACCCATCTATTTCGGAGACCTGCGTCATAAGCTCCTCCGCGAGGGGCGGCTCGCCCCCGCCCGCCCCCGACAGCGATATCAGCCGCTCCAGCATCTGCACAAACAGACCCGAGATGGGAAGTGTGGACCATTCGGCGTTGGCGGTGACGTGAAACAGAACAACGCGGCCTGCGCCCAGTTCCGCTGCCGTAACCAGCGGTGTGCCATCTTCGAGGGCGGCCCAGGTGCGGGCGGCTAGTTCTGGCCCGAGACGCGCCAGTATCTGCGTGTTGACGACCACCTCTCGCGGGGCGGTCAGGCCCGTAAACGGGCTTTCGGGGGCAAATTCACGAATGGCTTGCGGTGCACCCCACGCCATTGCCCCGCCAACCGCACGCCCGCCACCGCGCAGGGTAACGGGAAGCAGCGGGTCCTCGGTGACGGCCGCTTCACCTGTCAGGTCAGCACCGCGTGCCATACGCGGCCCGGCAAAGCGGACCAAGAGCCCACCACTTTCGACCCATTCCACAAGTGCGGCTTCCTCAGCATCTGACAGTCGCCCGACATCTGCCAGAAAAAGGGCATCCGGATTGGCCAGTAGTTGCCCTTCTATGCCGCCTTCGGTCAGTTCGGCTGAAGCGCCGAGGGCTGTTCGCAGGTAATGAAGGCTGCTGACAAGGCGCAAGGCTTCGTCTTCACCACCGCCCGCGGCAAGGCCGACACGGCGGCGGCGCACGCTTTGATCGGTCAGGGCGGCTGCGCCCGCGCTGGGCGGGCCAAGCAGGGCGACACGCGCAATCTGGTTACGCAGTTCCAGCGGCAGGTCGATTTCGGCGGCTGCGGTTTGCTCCCCCTCCGGGATCGCAACGGTTACAGCGCCCAGGCGCCGCTCTCCCCCGTCCGGGGTGTGCCCGAAGAGGGCAATATTGTGGGTTTCCTCGCCCGTTGTTTCCGCACGCAAGGCAGATACGAACATGCGCCCCCCTTCCAATCGCGGAGCCGACACCCCACGAGCGGTGCGGAAAGGCTGGGCCACTGTTAACGCGCCAAGCCCGGCCAGTGCCTCAGCCAGCAACGCACTACCGGTTTCGTCACCATGAGCAAGGCCATCAGTGATCCAAAGCACCCCGGCACCAGAGGGAGAGGGCATAGCGGAAATCGCTTGTGCATATGTCGCGCGCTGTGGTGCCCAGGGTTCGGGCAGCAAAGCCTCCACCACGCCGCGCCATTCAGCGGCGGGCCGCAATTTCAGCGAAAATTCCGGCGGCAGGGTACTCGAAAGGGTGATCAGCGATACAGGGCGGTCTGAACGATCTGCCTGATCGAGAGCTGTCATCGCGGCGCTGCGGCGCGCCTCCCAATCGGGGGCGCTGGCCCAGCCGCCATCCATGACAATGACCAATGGCCCTTCGCCACGAACGCCTGTTCTGGGGTTCAGGACCGGGTCCGCAAAGGCGCCAATGACCAGAGCCGCGATTACCAGCCGCAAAAGCAATAACCACCATGGTGTGCGGTCGGGCGTCTTTTCCGGATCTTCCAGCCCGAGCAGCAGCCGAACACCGGGAAATGCCATTCGCGCAGGGGCAGGTGGTGTGGCTCGCAGCAACAACCAAAGAGCCGGCAACGCAATCAGCGCGGTCAGCAACCACGGGTTAAGGAACGCGAGAGATCCAATAGACAACATCAGCGGCGCCCCCCACCGACAGCGTTATACAACCACAGCAACGCCTTGCGCGGGCTTTCGTCGGTACGATGGATCAGACAACGCCACCCGCATCGCCGCGCGGTCAGTTCCAGATCACGCCGCCGTTCCGCAAGCCGGTCGCGGTAGGCGTCTTTCAGACCGCGCGCGCGGTCGGTTTCAAACTTCACTTCCCGCGCCATACTTTCGAAAATCACCCGCCCATCAAAGGGGAATGTGTCCTCTGCGCGGTCAATGATCTGGACATAGGCACCGGAAACGCCTGCCTCCGCTGCGTGGGTGAGCGCGGGGAAAATATCATCACGCGGCCCCATGAAGTCAGAGAAAAAGACAGCCCGCCCGCCGCGTGCGAAATCGGCTTTCGGGGGCGCACCGTAATCTGGCCTCTGGTCCTTGGGGTTCGTCAATTCTGCCCCCATCCGCATCAGTTGTGTTTCGCCGGACGCGGGGCGTGCTGCATCTGTTCCCAAAAGGCTGACACGTTCACCGCCGCGGATCAGCAAGACCGCCAACGCCATTGTCAGCAATGCGGCGCGCTCCCCTTTTGAGCGGGCGGTCGTGTCAGATTTGAAATCCATCGCCAACGCATCGTCGCGCCAGAGCGAAACGGTTTGCGCCGCTTCCCATTCCATTTCACGAACAAACATTGTGTCCGACCGCGCAGAGCGTCGCCAGTCAACGGCCTGATGGGGGTCGCCGGGTTGCGCATGGCGGTATTGCCAGAAGGTCTCGCCGGACCCTGCCTGTTTGCGGCCATGCACACCGGGCACCACCGATGCGGCCAGTCGTTCAGCCTCCGCCAACAGGGGGGGCAAAGCGCCTGAGATACGCTCACCGTCACGGCGAAGCCACCCGGCACCTGTCTGTTGCGAGAGCTTAGCCATCAGCACGCAATACCTCTGTCAGATACGCTCATCAGGCGGCCTCTGCTGCGGCACCCAAGGTTCGACCTGCGATGGCATCAATCACCCGTTCCACCGTGTCACCCTCTGCGCGTGCTGCAAAGGTCAGTGCCATGCGGTGGGTAAGGGCAGGGCGCGCGAGCGCCAAGACATCATCCAGATCAGGGGCAAGGCGGCCATCCATCAGTGCGCGCGCGCGCACGGCCAGCATCAGGGCCTGAGCAGCGCGGGGGCCTGGCCCCCAGCTAACGGTGCGGTCAATGAAATCAAATGCCTCTTCCTCGCCCGGACGTGCGGACCGGACCAGGCGCAGGATGGCGTCGACCACGCTGTCACCGATGGGCATACGGCGTACCAGACGTTGCGCAGCAATCAATTCGTCGGCTGAGAAAACGGGTGAAGCCACGGCTTCATCCGCAGAAGTGGTTGCAATGAGAATCGCTCGCTCCGCTTCGGGAGAGGGGAATCCCACATCGATCTGCAACAAAAACCGATCAAGTTGCGCCTCGGGCAGGGGGTAGGTGCCCTCCTGCTCAATCGGGTTCTGTGTGGCCAATACATGAAAGGGCGGCGACAAATCGCGGCGCTGCCCGGCGACCGTTACATGCTTTTCCTGCATCGCCTGCAAAAGGGCGGACTGCGTGCGCGGACTGGCGCGGTTGATCTCATCAGCCATAAGAAGCTGGCAGAAAATCGGCCCTTCGATAAAGCGGAAAGAACGGCGCCCGCTGTCACCCTCTTCAAGCACCTCAGCGCCAAGTATATCTGCTGGCATCAGGTCTGGCGTGAACTGAATGCGTTTGGCATTCAGGCCCATGACAACACCCAGTGTTTCCACCAGCCGGGTTTTCGCCAAGCCCGGTGCGCCGACCAGCAAGGCGTGCCCACCGGAGAGCAGCGCGTTCATGGAAAGGTCGACAACCGTTTCCTGCCCAATGATGCATTTGCCGATCTCTTGCTTGGCAGCCTTCAGCCGCTCACCCAAAGCTTCGATCTCGTTCAGAATATCCGCATCCGCCATGTCGCCGCCGTCTCCGTCATCATCGCGCCGCTGAATGCGGCCATTGGTTCTTCGTGCATGGTGAGACTATATAGAGTGAAAGGCAAAGCGAATAACGGGTGCGTGAGAATGAGTGCTGAGAAAGTCACACCCCATCCTGATGATCTGGCCAAGACATTGTCGGCCATCGCGGGGGGGAACGGGAAAAAAGGGCCACCGCCCGTTCACCTGTGGAATCCACCGTTTTGTGGAGATCTAGACATTCGGATCGCGCGCAACGGCCTGTGGTATTACCTCGGCACGCCCATTGGGCGCATGCCTTTGGTAAAACTGTTCGCGTCTGTCCTGCGGAAGGACGACGACGATTACTTTCTGGTCACACCGGTCGAGAAAATCGGAATCACCGTTGATGACGCCCCTTTCGTAGCCGTTGATTTCACTGCGACAGGGGAGGGGGCCGATCAGGTGCTGACCTTCACCACCAACGTTGACGATGTGGCGGAGGCCGGGCCGGAACACCCCATCCGCGTGGTGCGTGACCCCGAAACCGGCGAGCCAAGCCCTTACGTCAACATCCGCCGCAACCTCGAAGCCCTGATCGACCGCAAAAGCTATTACCGGCTTGTGGAGGTCGGGGACGTGGAAGACGTGGACGGCGTGGAGATGTTCGGCGTCTGGTCAGGTGGCGAGTTCTTTGCGTTTATTCCGGCGGCTGAGTTGGAGATGTGAATGTGGCTTCTCGTTCAGATACCGTGCGCCCGTATTTGGTAATGTCTTTAGGTGATGGGGATTTGCTTGCAATGCTAAAGGAGCATCATTTCTTTCTAGATGAGTTTTCCGACGATAATTTCCTGGTTGTCGGTGGGAGTGCTCATTTTTCGTGAAGTCAATATGATGTTCAAGTCCGGCTGTTGAACTCGGGCGCGGCGATCGCCATTGGGACCGGACCCAAAGCAAAGCCGCCGGGCCAGCTCTCTCCGAAAAATGCGCTTTCGGGAACAGAAGTTGGACCGTAGAGCCGACTTACCGCCCGACTCGCTTGACATGAGTCGCCCCTCGCCATAGAAGCCGCTCATCCCACCCGAGGGAGACCTCTCCGGGACCAGAATTAAGCCACTCACTGGCGACCAAGATCCGGGCTTTGCCTCGATCCTCTGACTTCCCGCCTAGACGGTCTTTTGGCCGCTCTTGGCGTTTCGCGCGTTCCGGTTTTCCGGGGCGCTTATGTTAGGTTAATGACGGGGTGCGAACCCAATGCCGACGATCCAGCAGCTGATCCGCAAGCCGCGGCAGCCAAAGCCAACGCGTAACAAATCCATGCATCTTGAGGCATGTCCTCAGAAGCGTGGCGTATGTACACGTGTTTACACGACGACACCAAAGAAACCGAACTCGGCTCTTCGTAAGGTTGCCAAAGTGCGCCTGACGAATGGCTTTGAGGTCATTTCCTACATCCCCGGTGAGGGTCACAACCTTCAGGAACACTCTGTTGTTCTGATCCGCGGCGGCCGTGTGAAAGACCTTCCAGGCGTTCGTTACCACATCCTTCGTGGTGTGCTCGATACGCAGGGTGTTCCAAGCCGCCGTCAGCGTCGTTCGAAATACGGCGCGAAGCGTCCGAAGTAAGGAGAGGCTGCCATGTCACGCCGCCATAGCGCCGAAAAACGCGAAATTCTGCCAGACGCAAAGTTTGGTGATCGTGTTCTGACCAAGTTTATGAACAACCTGATGATCGACGGCAAAAAGTCGGTCGCAGAGCGGATCGTTTATTCCGCAATGGAACGTGTAGAGGGCAAGCTGAAGCGCGCGCCTATCGAAGTGTTCCACGAGGCGCTCGACGCCATCAAGCCATCTGTTGAGGTTCGCTCCCGCCGTGTTGGTGGTGCTACTTACCAGGTGCCAGTTGAAGTTCGCCCTGAGCGCCGTGAGGCACTTGCAATCCGTTGGTTGATCAAGTCGTGCCGGGCACGCAACGAGAACACCATGGAAGAGCGTCTCGCTGGTGAGCTGATGGATGCGGTCAATGGCCGCGGCGCAGCTGTCAAGAAACGTGAAGACACCCACAAGATGGCCGACGCGAACAAAGCGTTCAGCCATTATCGTTGGTAACAAGCTAAAAGCAGGACCGATCCAATGGCTCGCGATTATCCGCTCGAACTCTACCGGAACTTCGGCATCATGGCGCACATCGACGCCGGGAAGACGACGTGCTCGGAGCGTATTCTTTACTACACCGGCAAGTCCCACAAAATCGGCGAAGTGCACGATGGTGCCGCGACGATGGACTGGATGGAGCAGGAGCAGGAGCGTGGCATCACGATTACCTCTGCTGCCACGACCACGTTCTGGGAGCGCACGGAAAACGGCGTCGAGCCAGATTCTGCAAAGCACCGCCTGAACATCATCGACACCCCAGGTCACGTTGACTTCACTATTGAAGTTGAGCGTTCGCTCGCGGTTCTCGATGGCGCGGTTTGCGTGCTTGACGGCAACGCAGGTGTTGAGCCTCAGACCGAAACGGTTTGGCGTCAGGCTGATCGTTATCACGTGCCTCGCATCGTGTTCGTCAACAAGATGGACAAGATCGGCGCTGATTTCGACAACTGCGTTGCGATGGTTCGTGACCGCACCGGTTCAGTGGCTATTCCAATCGGCTTTCCCATCGGCTCAGAAACGGAGCTCGAGGGCACCGTTGATCTCGTAACCATGGAAGAGTGGGTGTGGGAAGGTGACGACCTCGGCGCATCTTGGGTCAAACAGCCGATCCGCGATGAGTTGAAAGATCGTGCCGAAACCATGCGCGCCGAACTCGTTGAAGTTGCTGTTGAGCAAGACGACGATGTGATGGAAGCCTATCTTGAAGGCAATGAACCCGATGTGGCGACGCTCCGTGCGTTGATCCGTAAGGGCACGCTTTCAATGGCGTTCGTTCCTGTGCTTGGTGGTTCTGCCTTTAAAAACAAAGGTGTTCAGCCGCTGCTGAACGCTGTTGTAGATTATCTGCCAAGCCCGCTCGATGTGCCTGCGTACATGGGCTTTAAGCCTGGCGATGAGACAGAGACACGTAACATTCCACGTCACGCAGACGATGAAATGGCGTTCTCGGGCCTCGCGTTCAAGATCATGAACGACCCTTACATGGGGACGCTCACGTTCACGCGCATCTACTCTGGTATGCTCAACAAAGGCGACAGCCTGTTGAACTCCACCAAAGGCAAGAAAGAGCGCATCGGCCGTATGGTTATGATGCACTCCAACAAGCAGGATGAAATCACCGAAGCATTTGCTGGTGACATCATCGCGCTTGCTGGTCTGAAAGACACGACGACTGGTGACACGCTTTGCGCAGCAAACGATCCGGTGGTTCTGGAAACCATGACGTTCCCCGATCCGGTGATCGAGATCGCGATTGAGCCAAAGACAAAAGCCGACCAGGAGAAAATGTCTCAGGGTCTGCAGCGTCTCGCAGCAGAAGATCCATCGTTCCAGGTGTCTTCTGACTTCGAAAGCGGCCAGACGATTATGCGCGGCATGGGCGAGTTGCACCTCGACATCCTCGTTGACCGTTTGAAGCGTGAATTCAAAGTGGAAGCCAACATCGGTGCACCACAGGTGGCTTATCGTGAGACGATCTCTCACGAAGCTGAGATTGACTATACGCACAAGAAACAGTCCGGCGGTTCCGGTCAGTTCGCGCGCGTGAAAATGGTCATCACACCTACGGAGCCTGGTGAAGGTTACAGCTTCGAGAGCAAGATCGTTGGTGGTGCTATTCCCAAGGAATACATCCCAGGTGTTGAAAAAGGCATCAACTCGGTCATGGACAGCGGTCCGCTCGCAGGGTTCCCTGTGATCGACTTTAAAGTTGCCCTGATTGACGGTGCTTTCCACGACGTTGACTCCAGCGTTCTGGCATTTGAAATCGCAGCACGCGCAGCAATGCGTGACGGCATGAAAAAGGCCGGCGCAAAAATGCTTGAGCCGATCATGAAGGTAGAGGTTGTGACCCCGGAAGAGTTTACCGGTTCGGTCATCGGCGATCTCACATCCCGTCGTGGTCAGGTGCAGGGTCAGGAAGTGCGCGGCGTTGCAAACGTCGTCAACGCCTTCGTGCCGCTCGCGAACATGTTCAAATATGTGGACAGCTTGCGCTCTATGTCTCAGGGCCGTGCACAGTTCACGATGCAGTTTGACCACTATGAGCCTGTACCGCAGGCAATCAGTCAGGAAATCCAGGCGAAATTCGCCTGATCTTAATAACCGAAATTCTGGCGGCGCCTCGGCGTCGCTAACCACAGACACGATGGAGGGCCACCATGGCGAAAGCAAAGTTTGAGCGGAACAAGCCGCACTGCAACATTGGCACGATTGGTCATGTTGACCACGGTAAGACGACTCTGACGGCTGCGATCACGAAGCAGTTCGGCGAGTTCAAAGCCTACGACGAGATTGACGGCGCGCCCGAAGAAAAAGCGCGTGGCATCACGATCTCCACGGCTCACGTTGAGTATGAGACGGAAAACCGTCACTACGCACACGTCGACTGCCCAGGCCACGCTGACTATGTGAAAAACATGATCACCGGTGCGGCGCAGATGGACGGCG
>JBMYXS010000029.1:0-40919 GCA_049608645.1 Pikeienuella sp.
GACACAGCGACCGTTACCCTCACCGTGAACGGCTCCAACGAAGGGCCTGTTGCTGAGGATGACTTCTTGTCGGCTGACGAGGGGCCACTCGGCTTTGCCACGATCACGGGTGATCTGCTTGAGAATGACAGCGACCCGGATGGTGATGCGATCACCGTTACTGCAGTGGACGGTAGTGCAGCGAATGTTGGCGATGAGATCGAGCTTGAGACTGATACCCTCGGCATCACGGTCACAGCGGTCGTCGAAGCTGATGGCAGCGTTTCGCTGACACCAGGCGCAGATGCCGTCGCATTGGGCGAAGAAGAGAGCGATACCGTTTCCTTCAGCTATGAAATCACTGACGCACATGGTGCGACCAGCGAAGCGACGGTCACCTTCACGCTGAACGGTGCAAACATCGCGCCGGACGCGCAGGATGTCAGCTTCACCAGCGAAGAGCAGACCGATGGCAGCGTTCCCGGCGTTACCGGCAACCTGTTGGTTGATGCGACTGATGCAGATGGGGATGATATCTCAATCATCTCAATCAACGGCGATGCTTCGCTCGTTGGGGACGAGATCAACCTTACGTCAAATGAAAACGGCTATGACGTTTCGGTAATCGTTGATGCAAATGGCGACATTTCACTTGATCCGGGTTCCGCGTTTGCGGCCCTTGATGAAGGTGAAGAAGAAACCGTGACCTTCAGCTACGAAGTATCTGACGGCAACGGCGGCACTGACACAGCCAATGTCACGCTGACGGTTACCGGTATCGACGGAAATGGTGGCGGCCCAGGTGGCGGTGGCGGCACCGGCCAGGGGAACGTCAGCTATAACGTCGTATTCATCATCGACGCTTCAGGCTCTGCCGCTGGTTCAGTATTCAGCCCCAGCGATGACGCATTGTTCGCCGATGTCGATGCTGAAGATCAGAACCTCAATGGCGACGCCATTGCCGCTACCCGCCTTGATGCCGAACTTTACACGGTTCAGCAGATCTCCAACCAGTTGGCTGACCTGAACCTCAGCGATGATATCGACATTGGCATGTACGCCAGTGCGCTGGACACCACCTCTGGTTTCCCGTTCACCAGTGCCCATGCCATGACCGATGCAGATGGCAACGTCATGTTTGAAGCAGGCGCCGATCTTTCCGACGTCTTTGACGGAACAACCGGCAACGGCCCGCAGATCTACAACTCCGGTATCTCTGCTGCGAATGACTGGATGACGATTGCTAACGCTGACGACCAGTATGACACGACGGTCAACATCGTTTACGTGCTGTCAGCCAGCAACGGCATCGACTTTGCGCCTGGCAGCCTCGACGATGCGGATGCAAACCTCGCCGGAGAGCTGGATCAGATGGATCAGGCGTTTGACTTCACGCTCGATACGATCTTCTTCGATGGCACGCTGCCGGGCATTTCACCGGTGCTCGACACCTACGAAGCCTACGGCGATGGCGAGACTTCAGTGGTCGAAACCGCAACCGCCCTCGACAATCTTCTGGATGGTGTAGGCGATACGGTAACAGAAGCACTCGACGCGGTTTCCGGCACGGTCAGTGCTGCAAGCAACATCGTTGATGACCTGCTCGACACAACAAGCGGTGTAACCGAAGATCTGGTTAGCTGATCCCAGCTAACCCAAGGCACAAATAGAAAGGGCGCGGAGATATTTCTCCGCGCCCTTTTTCTTTTTTTACAATAGGTTAGGCGGGGGCCGTTGCCACCATCGAAGCACGCGCCAGAAATTCTTCCCCCCACGCCGCAAGGCCGGGTCGCCCTTGGCGCCAGTCACCAAAGCCACCCATTTCGGTGCGGAAATCCAGATACCCCAAAGCACAGCCAACACCGATGTGCCCCATGCCAACCGGGCCGCTGAGATGGGAGAGCC
Organism: Pikeienuella sp.; assembly: GCA_049608645.1. Taxonomy (GTDB): domain Bacteria; phylum Pseudomonadota; class Alphaproteobacteria; order Rhodobacterales; family Rhodobacteraceae; genus Pikeienuella. The sequence continues at coordinate 1,885 of JBMYXS010000029.1, forward strand.
AACGCGCCTCCAACGCATCGAGGGCACGGTTGACCTTGTCACGCTGTGCCTGAACCCATGCCGCTGAGCGGTCACCCTCTTCGCGGCACCGCACTTCGTAAACACAGAGAACAGCGGCCTCCATCATCCCATCGGCGTGGGCTTCAAGTGTAAGGGTCTCCCAAATTGCATCGCCTTCGGGGTAAAGCCCGGTGCCGTAATGATTGTCCAAAAACCGGGTAATGACCCGACTGTCATAGATCGCTGGCCCATTGTCGCGCACAAGACAGGGAATTTTGCCAAGCGGGTTCGCAGCGGTGACGTTCTCGTTTGGCGCAGTCGGCGCACCAAAGCCATCAACCAGCTCCATATCGGCGGTCTTGCCTGCTTCTTCCAACAAAACCATAACTTTTCTGACAAAGGGCGATGGCCCTGCATGCAGCAGCTTCATGTTCTACACTCCCTGATTTCTATATTTTCCGGAATCTCAGCCGTGAGATTGACGCAAATTCCATCTCGATCCCCGGGCCACTCCGGCCAAGCCTGATGCCGCGTGTGATCTTGCCCACCGCCGAAAGGCGCGTGCCGTTTTCATCGCGCGTTGCCTCTGTTTCCAGCCCTTCGTCCGCCTCATTCAGCGCGGTTTCCTGCCAAATGTCTCGTGGCCCCACTGGGCGCTGTCGGCGCGCGGCATAGAAGCTGACGGCGGCGACCGCTCCGATCTGGGCAACTTTCCAGGCAATGGGCGCAAGTGCAGCTGGTGCTGGCATGGGTAATCCTCCTGCATATCAAGATGGGGAGAAAGCCCGTCAGCCGCAAGCGGCGTTTCAGGGTGGCGGGTCTTGCATCAGCGCAGCCAGAGCATCCAATTCCACGCCAATGTCAGAACCGCGAATAGCCTTTGCCGCCCGCGCACGCACGTCGTCGGGTTTGTTCTGGTTCAGTTTCCACGTGCCATCAATCGAAGTGATCGACATTTCAACCGGCGCAATCGTACGCATCATGCGCGCCAGAGGCTCTTCGCTCATTTTATCCAACGTCCACGGGCGCTTACCCAACAGACGGGGTTCAAATTCAGCAGAAATATCAACAAGGTGATCGCGCAACCGCTCTGGCGGCAACAGCCTAAGCGCACCGCGCAAATGCACCGCCACATAGTTCCACGTCGGCACCTGATCATCGGCTTCATACCAGTCAGGGGACACATATCCATCCGGGCCGCTGACAACGATCAGTGCTTGCGCTTCACCATCTTTCAACAAACGCCAAATTGGATTGGAGCGCACCACATGCGCCGCAAGCGTACCGCCCGTTTTATCGAGCACAAAGGGAATGTGCGACGCCAGCGGCCCATCTGGCCCAGCAATCGTTAGAACGCCAAAGCCGCGCTCTCGCGCAAAGGCGATGTTTCGGTCATCTCCCGGACGACGAAAGGCAGGGTTCGGGTGCATTATTCGCCCAAGGACGGGCAATAAAGCCCTGTGTCGCCCTTGATGTCATAGGTTTCAGGCACCACGCAGTCCGAAACCCGCTTACACAGTGCCGCAACACGTTCGGGAGATTGCGCCTTCGCTGTGGCGAAATCAGCCGCCATAGCGCCGGGCGCATCAATCAACCACGCTTCCATTAGTCGGGCGACCTCGCTGTCAGGTGAGCAACCAAAGGCGGTGTAATAGCTCCGCCAGAACGAAATATCGGCCTTGACGTCAAAGCCACACAGCGCGCGCGGAATGTACAGCGCGGTCAGCGTTCTATCCATGGCCAGAAATGGAGAGGCATTGAAATGCTCTGTGATAATCGCATCTTCGGGCAATTCGCCCGCATAGCAAATATCTGGTTCAGCTGCGAAAGCGGGGGCTGCGCCCAACATCATCAACGCGGCAACAAGGTATTTCATTCACCCTCCTTGGGGCAGGAAACGAAACCCCGCTCCGTCAACGAGAACCTGTCCGGAATCTTGCACGTGGCCATGCGCTCACAACGGGCTTTGGCAATATCCGGGTAGCGTTCTGCGAATGTATTGAAATCCCGCGCATAGTAATAGGGCGCATCAGCCAGCCACAGCTCTACCGTGCGTCCAGCGTCAGAGGTGGCGGAACACCCGAACACCTCATAATAGCTACGCCAAAACCGCTGATCGCGGGAAACATCATGGCCGCACAAGGCGCGGTTGATGTAAATGTCGCCCAATATCTGCTCCAAACCCAGGAAGGGGTTTGTCTCTGAGTATTCCGATTTTGGCGCACCTGCCGGTGGCGTACCGAAATGGCAGATGTCGGGGTCAACCGCCCAGGCCGGGGCTGCGAACAGCCCCGCCAGAACACCACATATAAGGTTTAGCCGGGTCACACCTCGTCCGGGAAATGCTTCATCGTCAGGCGAATGGGGTTCGGCGCCGCCTGCCCCAACCCACAGATGGAAGCATCCTCCATCACCTTGCAAAGCTCTTCCAGCAAGGGTTGATCCCATGTGTCGGCCTGCATCAGCTTGACCGCCTTTTCGCAGCCAACCCGACAAGGCGTGCACTGCCCGCAGCTTTCATCTTCAAAGAACCGCAGCATGTTCAGCGCCGCTGCTTTCGTGCTGTCCTGATCGGACAAGATAACGATGGCAGCCGACCCGATGAAACTGCCCAAAGGCTGCAATGTATCAAAGTCCATCGGCACATCGTTGATTGATGCAGGCAACAAACCAGCAGAAGGGCCACCCGGCTGATAGGCCTTGAACGTGTGCCCATCGAGCATACCACCGCAGGCTTCGATGATATCAGTGATCGTAGACCCCGCCGGCAGCAGTTTGACGCCAGGCTCTTGCACCCGCCCCGAAACGGAGAATGAACGCAGACCCTTGCGGCCATTCTTTTCAACGGAGGACAGGATTTCACCGCCTTCGCGGCAGATTCGTGCGATCCAGTGCAGGGTTTCGATGTTGTGCACCAGCGTCGGGCGACCAAACACACCAACCTGCGCCACATATGGCGGACGGTGGCGGGGCATGCCGCGCTTGCCTTCGATGGATTCGATCATCGCGCTTTCTTCACCGCAGATATAGGCACCTGCGCCGCGACGAAGATCAATGTAGCCCGGCTCCACCACGCCAGCGGCCTCCAGGGCGGCGATTTCCGTTGCCAGAATGTGCAGCACAGCAGGATATTCATCGCGCATGTAGATAAAGCATGTCTCAGCCTCTACCGCCCATGCCGCGATCAGCATACCTTCAAGGAAAAGATGGGGCACACGCTCCAGATAGTAGCGGTCCTTGAATGTGCCCGGCTCCCCCTCGTCGCCGTTTACCGCAAGGTAGCGCGGGCCTTCGGCAGCACGCACAAACGACCATTTGCGCCCGGACGGGAACCCTGCACCGCCAAGACCACGCAGGCCGGAGGCCAGAATTTCGTCCTGCACTTCATCTACGGTCTTTGACCCGGCGCGCAGGCTTTCCAGCGCAGCATAGCCACCGTCGGCGCGATAAGCGTCGTATGTTTCATATGCTGGAATATGCGCATGCGTGTCGTTCGCGGCGATCGCGGCATTTACCTTTTCAGGCGTCGCATGGTCGATGTGGTTATGCCCGATCTCCAGCACCGGTGCTGTATCACACCGGCCCATACAAGGCGCGCGCAGCACGCGTACCTCAGAGGCATCAAGACCGCTTTCGAGTGCGGCCTTCAAGGCATCCGCACCAGCAAGCTCACAAGCGAGACTGTCACAAACACGGATGGTCAGGGCGGGCGGTGGTGTTTCGTCTTCTTTCACCACGTCGAAGTGAGCATAGAAGGTTGCCACTTCATAAATTTCAGCCTGCGCCATACGCATTTCTTCGCCAAGCGCGCGCATATGCGCAGCCGACAGGCACCCATATTCATCCTGAATCAGATGCAGATGTTCGATGAGCAGGTCACGTCGCCGGGGGCGATCGCCAAGCAGCGCCAGCACATCCGCGAGCGCCTGATCGTCAAGCTGCCGCCCTTTTGGCGTTCTGCGGCCCTTGCCTTTGCCTGATTTCCAGACACCTTTGCGATCATCCAACGGGGCCATGAGCCGCTCCCTTAACTACATTATTGTCACGACTCTAAGGCCACCGTGCGCGACTGTCGACCGAGTGGCGCGACAGGAATGGTGCCAGAAACGACGCCAATTCCCGACCAATTCCACCCAAAGCCCAAATTGGCCCCTGATTGGTTAGAAACCGTACTGCAAACCAAGCGAAAGGTTGAGGCCATCAAGCTCAAACTGGGCCAGCGTTGATTCGCGGATTTTGTATTCGGCCTTTGCCGAAAGCGCCAAACCATCTGAAAGATAAGCGATATGGTTTAATCCAATCCGAAGGTCGATATCTTCGCGCCGCTTGCCCGCCGTTTGGTCCTGGTCAGAGAAGTGTCGATAGCTGGCACGGGCTGATCCCGTCAAACGCCAAGGACGTGCAGCAATCTCAAACCCGCTATCGTAACGATATGTGGCAGATCCGTTCACCCCGACCATGATTGAACCATTGGAATTTTCCTGAGGCGCATCAAACTCGGCGAAGCCACGACCGCGCACTGTCAGGTCACTGTTCACGAACCTGTTCAAACCAAAACTGGCCTTCAGAAGCGCGGCGTCCTGCTCAGCACCGGAACGGTGATTGTCGCGATAACCAACCGAGGCGTTGGAAAACAGCGACGTTTGCTGATCGAGGGTGTTGGTAAACTCCAGCCCCGCCGACGCAACCGTCTGGAGCGGCTTGTTCTGACTCCGTGCATGCGAAAGCTCCGCATAGGGGCGCAACTTCATCCCATAGCGATCATCATCAATCGACAGACGTGGGCCAGACCGCAGAACCGCCACATCGACAGACCCTGCATCAGTTTCCGCAAAGCGCGTCGTCACGAACGCCAGATCCGTGCGCCAGAAATCTTCATCCGGGCCACCAAGATCGTAACGGTGACTGACCACACCAGTGATCGAGCCGCCAATGTCTGTCTGCGCCTGATCATCGCCCTGAATCGCGTCAACGGCCTGACCGTTAATTACAAATTCCGCGCTGCCCGGGCCGTTGTTCGCATTCGTAGAGAACAGGGCATTTAGCGAGAACACGCCTGAGAAGCTGGACGTTTGGGTACGGTTATCAATTTCAGCGAGGAACCGGGCGGCGCGGGCTTTCAAGTCGGCTGACGCGGTTTGATCCGCCGCCACATCCTGAAAGTAATGCCGCGCGACCGGGTATGACCCGATTCTGAAATAAGATGCGCCCAGTTCCAACCGCACACGGGGCAAATCGCTGTTAAAGATCAGGATGCGTTCCAACGTGGAGATCGCGGCTTCAAAATCCAGAAGGCGGATTGATGTCAGCGCGTATTTGAACATCAAATCCAGATCATCGGGCTTTTCAAACATCTCCGCGAACAACGCGGCCTGTTCGGTGCGCAGCGCCTTTTCTTCGGAAGCAGACACCTGCGCCGTTGCCGAGTTTGCAAATAGCATCACTGCCAAGACAGTGGAGCTGAGAGCCGTTGCCCCCGCATGCATTGTCCGTTTCATCCACGTCATTTTCTCGCCCCCTCAGAGCATATTTCACCCGGTCTTCGCCGGTTAACCCCCTCAGATCATCGCGACGTCAGGCGGTGATCCGATCAGTTCCACATCAGGTATTCGGATCCGGCAGGACAGGCCCGCGGTCGCCTCCAATGTCATCTTCTTCCATCAGCGTGCGAACATCATCAACCGCACCATCAATATCACCAGCAAAGCCGGATGCCTCAGTCAGTGGCAGGTCGACGTTGCCTGTGACCCGATCAAGACTGTCAAAATCAGGTCGGCCATCATATTCGATTTCAAAGTTTCCGGTGAGCCGCCGATTTTCATTAATAAACATCTGCACACCCGTAAGCCCGCCACCGGCAAAGCTTTCGCCCTGCGAAACGCCCGGCACGTTGTCCCGCTCCACGATTATCGGGTCGACGATATCCTCTGGCCCCAGTCCGCTTGTTTCTGCATTCACAAGCACCGCTGACGGATCAACTGCGGCTGAAACACCGCTAAGAGGAAAACCGGAAACGATGAAGCCATCCACACCGGTTTCATTCAACAGACTGCTCGCCCCTGCCCGCGCGAGAACCGTATCAAGGCCAACGGCCTGAATGTCCGCCAGTGTTTCAGCATCAACAGAAAGATCATCACCCGTTTCCGGCAGGCCGAAAAGAACAACACCCTGATCACTGCTGATTGAATAGGCAAACATGAAGGTTTCATCGCTCGCCGCCACACCGGGCGTACCGTTACCATCAAAGTCAGCAATGATTGTTGCCGCAAACGTGCCCGTCACGAACAGACTGTCGATTTCCTGATCAAACTCTGTCCCGACTTCATCAAGCAGAGTTTCGTTCGACTCGTCGCTAGCATCATTTTCGGCGGTATCGAAGGCGGAATCGTCAGCAGCGGTCTGTTGCTCACCACTGGTTGAAATCGGCTGCTGTTCTGTCGCCTCCTCATCGGCAGAGACAACATCTTCGACGTTATCGACACCCTCGGCTGTTCTGTCTGTATCAGCCTCGCCGCCGCCATTACCCTGCCCGGCAGAGCGCCCCGAATAGGCCGACTGCACAAACCCCGGCGGCGCAACACCGAGATATTCTATGTCACCATTGGGTGAAATCTCTGCATAGCCGCCTTCGCGTGTGATCGTCAGCTCACCATTGTCGGTTTCGATGGTCGAGGAGATCCCGGCAATGTGCATGTAACGGGTCGTGCCATCGTCACCAACCGACGCACTGCCCATGCCGCCACGAATACCGATCGTCGCCGTGGGCGTACGGATCAGGGCCGCGTTTTTCTTGGTGATTCGCCCACCAACCAAACGCATAGCCCCTTTGAGGACGGTTAGGCCGATCTCCCCCGAATCCTTGTCGGCGTCATAAACATATTTGTCCAAGACGATATCGCTGTTGGGTGAGATCGTGAGCGAGCTTTGATCAAGAAACAGGATCTGCCCGCCGCCATCTTTAGTCGCCAGAATGCGCTCGTTGGCGACAACCTTGTCTTGCAAGAACAGCGGGCGCGGTGCCTCCGAAGGGCGCGTACCCGTAAGATCGCGGTTCGCGGCGGCGAATACGCCAACCTCTGCCTGCGCCACCTGCGGTACAGCTATCTCCGCTGCAACACCCGATAGCCCGATAATACAAGCGAACAGATAATTTTTCATCCTGCGACCCCCGAAACACATTTTCCAAGCCGCGGAAATCATGCGGCATTAACTGTCTTGTTTGCAGATTATTGCACAAAAACACCTCATCAAACCAAAAACTGGTTCGAAACTCTGAAAATCGCCTGTTTATGGTTGCCCGGACGTTCCCGGGAAACCGTTTACGATTTCTTCAACGGTCGCGCCATTGATCGTATCAACCGCGACCCCGGCAAGCGGGTCAATCGCTGCGGTCAGACTATCGGCATTCACAAGTGATGTTCCGGTGTAATCAATATCGAGATCACCACTGACAGAGATATTCGGCGCGATTGCCAGTGTGACACCAGAGGCATCTCCGCCGAGCAACGTGCCCGGTCCCCCCGTAAGCGCCTGCAAGTCGGGGCCACCAACGATGAAGGAATCAGCTGTGATCGCCTGCCCGTCAATGGTCTCAGACCCTCCAGCCGGTCCATTCAGGGCCGCGTCAGGCAATTCGACAATCACCAGGCCTTGCTCATCCTTGATCGAAAAAACCATCTGAAAAGTCAGATTGTTCGCGACACCAGCAGCGGCACCCCCGGTTAGGGTCGGGTTATAGGTTCCATTGAAAAACAACTGATCGATTTGAGTATCAATGCCCTGCGCGATTTCCTGAGCGACATTGTCGGCCTGTTCATCTTCGCTGTCGTTTTCGATCTCGACATCAGGTCTTGTATCATTCCGCTGCTGACGCTCCCCCTGGGTTGAGACGGGGCTTTCATCCTGGGCGTCACCATTGCCAGAGTTCTCTTGGGAAACACGCTCCGCGCCTTCGTTGGCCGCGGCTTGCTGCTGTTGTTTTTGCTGTTGCTGCTGTTGCTGCTGCTGTTCTTGTTGTTGTTGCTGCTGTTGTTGTTCTTGCTGTTGATTGCCGGAGGTTTGCCCGCTTTCACCTTCCGTGCTTTGACCGTCGCCTTCGCCTGTTGCCTTCTGATTAAAGATGGCATCGACGGTTTCAGGGTCAGCCACCCCAGCATATTCAACTTCGCCACTGTCCTGAACGACTGCGACGCCCCCTTCACGGGTGATGGTCAGAACTTCGTCGCCAACGCCCTCGATGGTGGAGGAAATTCCAGCCACATGCATGTAAACCGTGGAACCGTCCGGGCGCACCGTCACATTACCAATGCCGCCGCGAATACCAATCGTTGCAGATGGCGTACGAATCAACGCGGGCTTTTTCTTGGTAATTCTGCCCCCAACGATGCGCATCGCGCCTTTGAGAACGGATATGCCCATCTCACCAGATTCGGAGGCAGGGTCATACACGTATTTGTCCAGGATTATCTGGCTGTTCTTGGTGATGGTAAGCGACGTCTGATCCAAAAACAGAACCTGCCCCCCACCATCGGCGGAACTTTCTATTTTTTCGTTGGAGACCAGCTTGTCCTGAAGGAAAATCTGCCGTGGCGCTTCTGACGGACGTGCACCGGTCATATCGCGGTTCACTGCGGCCAGAACGCCGACTTCCGCTGACTGTGCAGGCACCATTGCTGTGGTCAGCAACAGTAAACTCAGAACTGCAGTGATGCGCCTTGCCATGTCACGGTAACCTTTTGATCTAAAGATAAGACATTTCTGCTGAAGGCGTAATATAATCACAAATTATACCGCAACAGAAGCGCGGCGGCATCTCCCCCGTGACAACCGACACATTAAAACGCCGAAAAATTGGTACTAAAAGGGGTTAATCAGCCAACCTGGCAACCCACGGGAGAACACATCTCCATGACGCGCGCGTCGCGTGATCCGCATGACTTGCATCACACGCCGGGCAGGGTTGCGCAACAAGCATGGAAAATAAGGCCGATTCTCCCCGTTAGCCTCGCTGTGGACATTGAATTTTCACATTTTGCAGCGCAAAAGGCGCACAAACACGTCCGCTTATGAAAAATCGCAGGAAATTTGTCCCCATGTCCACGACCACGTCCTCCAATACCGCGCCGATCACTGAACTTTACGTTTCCGCCGAAAGCGCCGCGAAACTGAAAATCGAAGCAGGCGAGCTTGTAAGCTGGGATCTCACCCCGCGCCAGATCTGTGATTTGGAGCTGTTGATGAACGGCGGTTTCAACCCGCTGACGGGGTTTCTGACCGAGGCTGACTATAACTCGGTCGTATCCGACATGCGGTTGACGAATGGTGCGCTGTGGCCAATGCCGATCACGCTGGACGTTTCCGAAGACTTTGCCGCCAAGCTGAAACCGGAAACAGATATTGCGCTCCGCGATCAGGAAGGTGTGATCCTTGCGATCATGTCTGTCTCAGACATCTACAAACCCAACAAGGCGCTTGAGGCGGAAAAGGTTTACGGCGCTGATGACCTCGCGCATCCAGCTGTCAATTTCCTGCACAATCAGGCGGGCGATGTTTACCTCGGTGGCCCGATCACCGGCATTCAGCAGCCGGTTCACTATGATTTCCGCGCACGCCGCGACACGCCAAATGAACTGCGCGCATTCTTCCGCAAGATGGGCTGGCGCCGGGTTGTTGCGTTCCAGACACGGAACCCGTTGCACCGCGCACATCAGGAACTGACCTTCCGCGCTGCGCGTGAAGCACAGGCCAATCTGCTGATCCACCCCGTCGTGGGCATGACAAAGCCGGGCGACATCGACCACTTCACGCGCGTCCGCTGCTACGAAGCGGTGCTGGATCAGTACCCAGCGTCCACGACGCATATGTCTTTGTTGAACCTTGCCATGCGCATGGGCGGCCCGCGCGAGGCACTTTGGCATGCCTTGATCCGAAAGAATCACGGCTGCACCCACTTCATCGTAGGCCGCGACCATGCTGGCCCTGGCAAAAACTCCGCCGGTGAAGATTTCTACGGCCCTTACGACGCGCAGGATATGGTCACCGAATATGCCGACGAAATTGGCATCGAAATGGTTCCCTTCAAGCACATGGTTTATGTGCAGGACCGCGCCGAATATCAGCCCGCTGATGAAGTGGCCGAAGGCGCAACAGTGCTGAACATTTCCGGCACGGAGCTTCGCCGCCGCCTACAGGAAGGCCTGGACATTCCAGAGTGGTTCTCCTTCCCACAGGTTGTCGAAGAGCTCCGCCGCACCAAACCCCCGCGCGCGAAACAGGGTTTCACGGTGTTTTTCACCGGCCTTTCCGGTTCCGGCAAGTCAACCATCGCGAATGCATTGATGGTCAAACTGATGGAGCTTGGCGGCCGTCCGGTAACGCTGCTCGATGGTGATGTGGTACGTAAGCACCTGTCATCTGAACTTGGCTTCTCCAAAGAGCATCGCGACATCAATATCCAGCGTATCGGCTATGTGGCTTCGGAAATCACAAAGAACGGCGGGATTGCCATCTGCGCCCCCATCGCGCCCTACACATCAACCCGCCGCAAGGTGCGTGAGATGATTGAGGAATACGGTGCCTTTATCGAGGTCCACGTAGCGACCAGCGTTGAAGAATGTGAGCGCCGCGACCGTAAAGGCCTCTACAAACTGGCGCGCGAAGGCAAAATCAAAGAGTTCACAGGTATCTCCGATCCCTATGAAACACCTGAAAATGCCGAGCTGGTTTGCGAAACCGTCAACGTATCACCAGATGATTGCGCCCATGATGTCATGCTCAAACTTGAGAGTATGGGTTTGATCGCTGGCTAAAATAGACGCCAATAAGATGAAAAAGGTCGCCTGAACGGCGGCCTTTTTTGCTTTTGGCCCCTAGGGTGTGGGTATGAACAGAACGATATCCATAAACACCCATCTCGCGTTTCGCTTTGCTCAGCCTGCGAATGTGATCCTTCAAATCGAAGCGGCGGAGGTGCCGGGGCAGATCATACATGCCCAGACACTTGAAGGCCTGCGCGATGATCAGTGTGTCGAGGCCGAACACAACGCAGGCACGCGTCGTCTGGTTCGTGCCGATGGATTTTTCGATTGTAACTATTCAGCGATGGTTGAGGTTACACGCGGTGATGTCGATCTGACGATGCTGAACGCGACACCCCTGACCGATCTGCCAGGCGATGCCGTTTCCAGCCTCATGCCTTCGCGATATTGTCAGGGCGAGATGTTCGATGCCCCCCGCCGAGAGATTTTTGGCACCCTGACAGGTGGCGCCCTGATTGCCGCTGTCAGCCGGTGGATCGCGGATAATTTCACTTATGCGCCCGGTGCCAGCGATACCGAAACAACAGCGGTCGACAGTTTCATGCAGCGGCGCGGCGTTTGTCGGGATTATGCCCATGTTCTGATCGCCTTTGCCCGCTCTGCCGCAATTCCTGCACGTATGGCCAGCGTCTACGGCCCGCATGTCTCGCCGCAGGATTTTCACGCGATTGCGGAGGTCTACCTCGACGGTGCGTGGCGCTTGGTTGATCCTACGGAGATGAGCGCGCCGAGCGAAACGGCAATCATCGGCGTCGGCCGCGATGCTGCTGATGTTGCCTTTATGACCAGTTTCGGCTTTGCCGCCTTTGAAGCAATGCAGATTGAAGTATCACGCGCCGGAAACGCCCCCTGACCGCCGCCGCGCCTTTGACGGGCGGCCAGCGATCGTATGACCCGCTGCTCAGGCTTCTGGTGTGTTTTGCTCCAACTCGGCAATCCATGCCGCTGCCGAGCTGTCCGACGGGGCGCGCCAGTCACCACGCGGGGACAATGAACCGCCGCTCATCACCTTTGGCCCGTTCGGCACCGCACTCCGCTTGAACTGGCTGGTTTGAAAGAACCGCCAGAGGAACGAGCGGAGCCATTTGCGGATGGTCGCCAGCTCATATTCGTTTTGTTTGTCGGCCAACATATGTGGTGGCCACGCCCCCCGTGATTTATCGCGCCACGCATGCCAACTCAGGAAAGCCACCTTGGACGGTTTCAGGCCGAACCGGCTGATCCAATACAGGTTAAAATCCTGCAATTCATACGGGCCGACCACATCTTCGGTCTTCTGGCTTGGCGTATCACCATTACCCGGCACCAGTTCCGGCGAAATTTCGGTCGCCAGAATGCGCAACAACACGCCCGATGCGTCTTCACCAAACTTGTGAGAGGCCGCAACCCAGCGGATAAGATGCTGGATCAGCGTTTTGGAAACAGAGCCATTCACATTGTAATGGCTCATGTGGTCGCCAACGCCATAGGTACACCAGCCCAGCGCCAATTCGGAAAGGTCGCCCGTTCCCAAAACCAATGCGCCATTGTGGTTGGCAAGGCGAAACAAAGTCGCCGTGCGCGCGCCGGCCTGCACATTCTCAAACGTCACATCGTAATCGTTCACACCCTCAGCATAGGGGTGGCCGATATCCTCCAACGTCTGGCGGGAAACCGCATCAATCGAAATTTCCTCTGCCTTGACGCCAAGGCTGCGCATCAGATCCCAGGCCGCCGATTTGGTGGAGCTGGAGGTCGCAAACCCCGGCATCGTATAGGCCAGAATATTCGTGCGCGGCAGTTTCAACCGATCCATCGCCTGACAAGCGACCAGCAAAGCCTGCGTTGAATCGAGACCACCGGAAACGCCAATGACGATCTTTTCTATGCGGGATGCTTCGAGACGCTGCACAAGGCCAGCGACCTGAATGTTATAGGCTTCAAAGCACAACTCATCGAGTTTGCTGTCATCATTCGGCACATAGGGAAAGCGATCCGTCTGGCGCATCAGGCCAAGGTCGCCCTTTGGGGGGGCCACCGTAAACGGCACCCGCCGAAACACCTTTTCACCGCGATTATCGGCCCAGGATGAATGCCGCATACGTTCCTGACGCAAAACATCCAAATCGACATCCGCCGTGATCAGCTGCGGTTCATCCGCGAACCGCTTCGACTCCGCCAAAAGAGAGCCGTTTTCATAGATCATCGCATGACCATCCCACGCGAGGTCTGTCGTGCTTTCGCCATGACCGGCAGCTGAATAAAGGTAAGCTGCGAAACACCGCCCCGACTGCACACGGCAGAGCGCATGACGGTAATCGGATTTGCCCACGGTGACGTTGGAGGCCGAAAGGTTCGCAATGACAGTCGCCCCCGCCATGGCAGCGGCAGAGGAAGGCGGGTTCGGCACCCAGACATCCTCGCAAATTTCCACCGCAATGGTGAAATCGGGCATGTCCGTCGCTGTGAAAATCAGGTCCGTGCCGAAGGGCGCAGTGTGGCCCGCGATTGACGCCTCGCTCACCTGCGCATCAGAAGCGGGGGAGAAATGACGGCGCTCGTAAAATTCCCGGTAATTGGGCAGGAACGCTTTGGGGACGATGCCGAGCAATGCGCCCTTATGGATCACGGCGGCAACATTATAGACACGCGCCTCAACACGAAGTGGCAGGCCGACCATGATGATCGGCGTCCACGCCCGGCTTTGCTCGATCAGTGTGCCAACCGCTTCGGCGGCAGCATCCAGCACAACTTCCTGCAACAACAGGTCGTCGATGGCATATCCTGTCAGGCCAAGTTCAGGGCATACCAGCAAAGCGACGCCCGCATCATGCGCAGCCTCAGCCATGGCGATCGTGCCTGCCACGTTGGCAACCGGGTCAGCGACCCGCACGGCAGGCGTCGCCGTCGCAACACGGGCCATGTTCTGGTGGTAGATGTTGTAAAAGTCAGAGGTGCTCATCGCGTTGGAAGTTCCCGCAAACATAAGGGGCCTTGTCCCCTGCGGCACCCTAGTCCTTTCTGCGATCGCAAGCAAAATGCTTCGCGCCAGCAAGCCACTTTGTCAGGCATCCCGGCGATAGGCTGCAAAATGCAGCGCAAGCATCGGCAAAGCCCCCGCCAGCCCATGCGCCGCCACAATCCCACCGACAATCAAAAGTACGTCGGCACCCGGCATTTCGCCAAAGGCAATGTTCCGACCAATGAAAAGCGAAACCGGGTAGGCCGACAGTACAAGTCCGGTCAACGCAAACGCTGTGCGTGATCGATATTTGACGAACGACAACCACCACCAGACGATCATCAAATGCAACACGACAAAAATCGCGTTTTCAGCAAAATAATCGAACGAAGCGGAAAGAACGACAAAAACACCCAAGCTGTCGAGAAATGCCCCACCACGGCTGAGGAAGGCAGCAAGTGGGCCAGATGTCAGCGCGGCCATGAGCGCCCCAACGGCAATACCGATAGGTCGCCCCCAGGGCCTTAGCCGATAGGTCCGCTTCCGCCCTGCCTTCACCGCGCCGGTCAACCCTCCATCGCTTCCAATTCATCAATCATGCCAGAAATCACTGACAGGCCCTTGCCCCAGAACGCAGGGTCAGACGCATCAAGGCCAAAGGGCGCGAGCAGTTCCTTGTGACCCTTGGAGCCACCGGCCGCCAACATGTCGAAGTATTTCTGCTCAAACCCTTCGGGGTTTTCTTCGTAAACTGCGTAAAGCGCGTTCACCAAACCATCACCAAACGCATAAGCATAGACATAGAAGGGGGAGTGGATGAAATGCGGAATATAGGTCCAATAGGTCTCGTACCCTTCTGCAAATTCGAACACGGGGCCGAGGCTTTCTGCCTGCACAGACATCCAGACTTCGCAAATCTGATCGGGGGTGAGTTCCCCCTGCGCCCGCGCGGCATGGAGGCGACATTCGAAATCATAGAACGCGATCTGGCGAACAACGGTGTTGATCATGTCTTCGACCTTACCCGCCAGCAACGCCTTGCGTTTGGCCGGATCGGTCTCTGCGTTCAGCATCTTCTTGAAGGTTAGCATTTCACCGAACACTGACGCCGTTTCAGCAAGCGTCAGCGGCGTACGGCTCAGCAATTCGCCCTGCCCTGCTGCCAGTACCTGATGAACGCCGTGGCCAAGCTCATGCGCCAAGGTCATCACATCCCGCGTTTTGCCAAGGTAGTTCAGCATCACATAAGGGTGCACGTCGGTGACAGTCGGGTGGGCAAATGCGCCGGGGGATTTACCAGGTTTTACCTCCGCATCGATCCAGCCCTTGTCGAAAAACGGCGCGGCCAGTTCGGCCATGCGCGGGTGAAAACCGGAATAGGCATCCAGCACGGTCTGGCGCGCATCATCCCATGCAATAGGGTCGCCCGACGCTTCGGGCAGGGGCGCGTTGCGATCCCAGTGCTGCATCTTCTCCAGCCCCAGCCATTTCGCCTTCAGCGCATAATAACGGTGGGAGAGATCTGGATACGCCGCCACCACGCTGTCGCGCAGGGCCTGCACAACCTCTGGCTCCACATGGTTGGAAAGATGGCGCGCGGCCTGCGGCGTTGGCAGTTTGCGCCACTTATCCTCAACCGCCTTTTCCTTCGCAAGCGTGTTTGTGATGCGCGAAAACAGGCCAAGATTTTGCGTGAAGACCTTCGACAACGCGGCGGCACCCGCGGCGCGGCGATCACGGTCCGTGTCGGTCAGCAAGTTGAGCGTGCCCTCTACGTTCAGCTCTTCCCCGTCCACATCAAAAGTCAGGCCAGCCATCGTCTCATCAAACAGACGGTTCCAGGCAGAGGCACCAACCACACTCATGTCATGCTGATAGGTTTCCAGTTCATCAGAAAGCTGGTGCGGCCGGAACGAGCGCAGGCGCTCAAACCAGGGGCGATACCGTTGAAGGCCCGCAGATTCCCGCATGGCCAGCGCCAGCGAAGAATCGTCGATACGGTTCAACTCCAACGTAAAGAACACCAATGGTGCAGAGATTTCAGTCAGCTCCCCATCACAATCAGACAGGAATTTAGCCCGGTCGCTATCGGCGGAGTTTTGCTGATAGAGCAGACCGGCGTAAGACATGATGCGCCCGGACTTGTTCTGGATAACTTCATAACGCCGGATCGCCTGTTCCAGCCCTTCACCATCAAGGTCTGCCAATTTGCCCTGATAGTCGCCGGCAAACGCCGCAATTTCCGTTTTCAACCACTCAAAATCGGACCGCAGTTCCTTGCTGTCCATTCCGGGGTAAAGATCTTCGAGCCGCCATTCGGGCAGATCGCCGAGGCCCCCTCCGGCACTTGAATCACGAGCGTCATAGGTCGGGCGGGCGAAGTCGGGGCGCATGGTATCTCCTCAGGCGAAAATCTCTTGCCTCAGACATAGTCCGGTGCCCCCTGTTGCGAAAGGGGGCGCGCGAAGGACGCAGTCCTTGAACAAAAGAAAACCGCCCCGCGACGTTAATCGCGGGGCGGTCTGTATCCTTAACGCTGACCGAAATCAGCGTTAATGCAACTTAGTTGCCGAGCGTGATGTTCACGCGACGGTTGCGAGGCTCACGAACGCCGTCGCCGGTGGCGACTGCTGGCTGAGACTCACCGCGCGCTGCGCGGGTGACGCCACCCATTGCAACACCGCTGTCTGCGAGAGCAGCAGCAACACGGTTCACACGACGCTCAGACAGGCCAACGTTGTATTTCGCGTTGCCCGACGTGTCGGCGTGGCCAACAAGCGAGATGATTGGGTTGGAAACACCCTGAACAGCTGAAACAACGTCAGCGATCACGCCGCGAGCGGCAGATGTCAGGTCTGAACGGTCGAAGCCGAAGTAAACGATGTAATCGCCAACTGGGTCAGAACCGCCACAAGCTGCGAGTGCAGCTTCCATTTTCGCGCGGGTTTCGTCTGCGTCGAGGCAGCCGCCTGGAGCCTGAAGCTGAGCTTCGAGCCACTGGTCCCAAAACGCCTGTGCTTCAGCACAAGCAACTGGGTTGGATGCTGCGTTAGCAGAAATCGTCGAGCTTACGTCGCCGAACATGGAAGCAGCGTCGCCGCCGATGCCCATGTCAGCTGGGTTCCACGGTGCAACACCACCAGCGGAAGCTGCGCGTGAGCGGTCGTAGTAACCGGCAGCGTCTGCCCAGTTAACTTCCTGCGAAGCGTTGCGGGCTGCTGCGCCCTGATACTGTTTGGCCAACTCAGCGTTGAAGTCGCCACCAGGCAGACTTTCGCTCAGGAAGGCGTTGGTGCCGTAGCCGCCTATGTTGGCGCCCGGAATGTTGGTGCAACCTGCGGCTACCAGTGCGGCGCCGGCGAGGACTGTACGGGAAATCATCTTCATCCCTCTCTCCGTCATTTGTTATCGGGCCGCGAGCATGGCGCACCCATATCTGAACCCTTAAGCAACCTTTAACGACTGCTATGTCTGTCTTTTGCATGTTACACATGCGATTTCAACAACGCACTCAATGTGCGGCGGCCCCTGAACAGGCTCTAAATGCAATTTCAGCGGCGCGATGCGCAAATGCAACGCTTTGAACGATCAGGGTCACAGTCACGCCGCATTTACGCCTGCTTTGATACGCGAAAGCTGGACTTTCATCGCATCTGGCAACGCTTTGGGGCGTCTGGTTTCAGCATCGACATAAACATGGGCGTAACGACACACCGCCGATGCGGTTTCGGCACCCTTCGCAAACAGGGCAAGGCCGTAAACAACGCTACTGTTGCCGATTCGCAGCGTTGAGACGCCAATCTCAACGGGTTCGGGATACCCCACGCCGGACAAAAAACGGCAAGATGATTCGGCAACCAAGCCAACAAGTGGCCCATTTGGCACATCAAGTGTGCCGCTGGATGCCAGCCATTGGTTAACAGCAGTATCAAAGTACTCGTAATAGACCACGTTGTTCATGTGCCCATAGACATCGTTATCCCGCCAACGTGTCGTCATGGGCAAAATAACGGGGAATGCGCCCCTGTCCGTATCGGGATAAACTGACATAACAATCCTGCCTTCCGCTGCATCCGGCCTGACACGGCCGACATTTGCTGTGCAGAACACCAAAGCCGCCATACGAATGCAATGCGTGTGCTGTTGACCTTCCCGCCGCGAGCGCGCCAAGTCTGTTCGGTGATACCGTCCGACAGAAAGGCACCCCATGGCCAGCACCTCAACCACCACCATCAAAGGCGTTCTTTTTGACAAAGACGGAACGTTGATTGACTTCACCGCGACATGGCGGGGTCTGTTTGAAAATATGCTGGACGATTACGCCGGTGCTGATCAGGAATTGCGCATCGCGCTTGGTCGGGCGGTCGGGTTTGACGTTGCAACACGCAGCTTTCTGCCTGGCTCCCCCGTTGTTGCAGACACCAGCGATGTAATCGCACGCCTGATGGCAGATCTGTTACCGGGCGTTGATGCCAGCACCATTGAGGACGATGCCAACCGCAGGGCCGCCGCAACTGGCGCAGGTGACATTGCCCCGGTTGATGGTCTCGCTGATGCGCTGGACCGTCTGAAGGCAGGCGGCGCGCGGCTTGGCGTGGGCACTCACGACAGCGCGCAGGCCGCGCATGCGCATATCAAGGCCTTGGGCGTCGCCGATCGTTTTGATTTCGTGGCAGGCTATGACAGCGGGTGGGGCCTGAAACCCGGCCCCGGAATGCCCGAAGCCTTCGCCAGCCATATCGGCGCAAACACAAGCGAAGTGGTCATGGTCGGTGACAGCATCCACGACCTTGAGGCGGGCCTCTCCGCCAAATGCGCTTTGGTGGTGGGCGTGCTGACAGGCCCCGCAACAGAACGTGATCTTGCCCCTTTGGCAGACATTGTTCTGCCCTCTGTCGCTGATCTGCCCGATTATCTCGCCCATCGCCTGAACCCGACCTGATATGTCGCTTCAAGGTATGCGAGGGTCGCTTCTGGCATAACCTTTGGTGCGGGTAACAAAAGGCAGCAAACCGATGACAAGCGACACGACCCCTTCCAAACGAACACGCAAGCGCGGCGGCGGCGGGCGCGCAGGTAATCAGCGGCGCGAAAGCACGGTCGCGATCAACCAGTCGCCCTGGCAAACTGTCATCAACACCGACCACCCCACCTCGCCCCTGCGCCCGGATGGGGTTGAGGCAATCCACAATGCGGCGATGCGCCTGCTCGAAGAAATTGGCGTTCAGTTTCTGCATGAAGACGCACGGGCGATCCTGAAACAGGCAGGGTGCATCGTTGAAGGTGACAACGTGCGCATGGGGCGTGACTTTGTCATGGAAATGGTCGCCAAGGCACCAAACCAATTTACGATGACCCCCCGTAACCGGGACAAACACGTTACCATCGGTGGCGACCACATGGCGTTTGTGAACGTCTCGTCACCGCCCAATTCGATGAACCTCGACCGGGGGCGTCGCCCCGGCACGCAGGCAGATTTCCGCGACCTGATGAAATTCACGCAGTATTTCAACTGCATCCACGTGGCCGGCGGTTACCCGGTGGAACCGGTGGATATCCACGCGTCGGTCCGGCATCTTGATTGCCTTTATGACAAGCTGACGCTGACTGACAAGGTCTGCCACGCCTATTCACTGGGCGCGGAACGGGTTGAAGATGTCTTTGAAATGGTGCGCATCGCAGGCGGTTTGACCCATGATGAGTTCGAAGCCGCGCCGCATATGTACACCAACATCAATTCTTCATCGCCGCTCAAACATGATTGGCCCATGCTCGACGGCGCGATGCGGCACGTCAAACGCGGTCAGCCTGTAACAGTCACACCCTTTACACTTGCCGGAGCTATGGCCCCCGTGACGCTGGCCGGGGCCACTGTTCAATCGGTCGCGGAATGCCTGTGCGCGATTGCGCTGTTTCAATACATGAAACCCGGCGCGCCGGTGGTCATGGGCACCTTTACATCCAACGTCGATATGAAAACGGGTGCCCCAGCGTTTGGTACGCCTGAATATGTGCGCGCGACGCAGATGGCGGGGCAGATGGCGCGGCATTACAATTTGCCCGTGCGTGCCTCCAACGCCTGTGCTGCCAATGCGCCTGATGGGCAAGCCATGTGGGAAAGCGCAAATTCGCTTTGGGCCTGTGTTTCCGGGGGGATCAACCTTGTCTACCACGCCGCCGGGTGGCTGGAGGGGGGGCTGATTGCTTCATATGAGAAATTCATGATGGATTGCGAATTGATCCAGCAAATTCAGGAATACCTGAAGCCCGTTTCCACCATGGAGGCAGACCTAGCGTTGGAAGCCATTCGCGAAGTTGGCCCGGACGGGCATTTCTTTGGCACGCAACACACCCAGGACCGGTACGAAACCGCCTTTTATTCACCATTCCTATCGGATTGGTCGAACTACGAAGCCTGGGAAGAAAAAGGCGCCACATGGACGGCAGAGCGCGCCAACAAGGTCTGGAAGGACATTCTGGCAGAATTTGAAGGCCCCGGCATCGACCCCGCGATAGATGATGAACTCAAGGCCTTCGTGGCGCGCAGGAAGGAAGAAGGCGGCGCGCCGACAGATTTCTGAGTGCGGCTGTTTTCGGCAAACGGCCCGATTTCTGGGCCTTGCCGTCAACGCAACGCTTGCCGCCCACCGCTTGACGCCTTATCCCCGCGCCATCATCGGCGCGGGGTTTTCGTATGCAGGACTATGACGTCATAATCATCGGGGCGGGTGCCGCTGGCATGATGTGCGCGGCCGAAGCGACCCGCCGTGGCCGCAAGGTTCTGTTGATCGAACACGCCAAGAAACCCGGCGAAAAAATTCGCATCTCCGGCGGCGGGCGGTGCAACTTCACCAACCTGGACATCCGCGCCGAGGCGTATCTGGGCAAAAACCCCCGCTTCGCCCTGTCAGCACTGAAACGCTACACCCAGTGGGATTTCATCGCGATGGTCGAAGCCCATGGTATCGCATGGCACGAAAAGACGCTGGGGCAGTTGTTTTGCGACGAAAGTGCCCAGCAGATTATCGACATGCTGCGGTCCGAAATGGCCAGCACGGGTCGGGCTGGAACTGACCTGAAACTGTCCTGCGCCGTTGAAACGGTGCACGCCGTTGCCGGGGGCTATCAGGTAAAGACAAATGGCGGCACATTTGCGGCTCGGTCCCTGGTCATTGCGACGGGGGGGAAATCCATACCCAAGATGGGCGCGACGGGGTGGGCCTATCAAGTTGCCCAGCAGTTCGGGCTGCGGGTTACCGAAACGCGCGCAGGGTTGGTACCCTTCACGCTTGACCCCGATCGCCTGCAAGTCTTTGCGCCATTGCGCGGCGTTGCTGCCCCGGTCACAGCAGTGGCAGGTGGTGCACAGTTTGAGGAGGCGATGCTGTTCACCCATCGCGGCCTGTCTGGCCCGGCGATGCTGCAAATATCGTCCTACTGGCGGGAGGGGGAGGCGATTTCCGTTGCCTTCGATGACGCGGATGCGCTGTTCGGACATCTGAAAGCCGCACGCGCCGTGAATGGGCGCCGCGCACCGGCGACGGCTTTGGCCGAACGCTTGCCCAAGGCAATCGCCACACTTCTGGCCAGTGAAAACGATGCCACAGGCAACCTCGCTGATATGTCAGACAAGCGTTTGGCGGCGTTGGCCAGCCACGCAGCGCAGTGGAAGCTGACCCCGCTGGGGACCGAGGGCTACCGCACAGCGGAGGTCACGCTCGGCGGTGTGGATACCGATGACCTGGATGCCAAGACAATGGCTTCACGTACCCACCCGGGTTTGTATTTCATTGGCGAAGCGGTGGACATCACCGGATGGCTCGGGGGGTATAATTTTCAATGGGCATGGTCATCGGGCTGGGCCGCAGGACAAGTCGCTTAGGGCTATCCGGCCAGTTTTTCCTTTAGGGCGCGATCATATGCCCGGCGCAACGGCAGCGAGAGGGTAAATGTCGCCCCTTCGCCAAGGGCGCTTTGAACTGACAAAGACCCCCCCATCATTTCCGCCAATGTCCGGGAGGTGGCAAGCCCAAGGCCAAGCCCGCCGAAAACACGGGTTTCAGATTGGTCAACTTGCTGGAACTGATCAAAAATCTGTTCCTGATCCTCGGCTGACAGGCCCGGCCCGGCATCACTGATCAGAAACTGCGTTTCTCCCTTTCCCGAACGACACAGACGCACCAGCACAACGCCAGTTTCAGTAAATTTGATAGCGTTCTCCAACAACCGGGTGAGGATTTGCTCAATGCGCATGGCATCGCCCGCAAAATTGCCGCGTGCGGCGTGGTCTATCGTCAACTTCAGGCCCAGACCCTTGTCCCAGGCCTGCTGTTCATGCGCGGCAACCACTGCCTTTATGACATCTTCTACATCGAAGGGCGCGCTGGACACGGGACAAAGACCGGAGTTCGCCTCCGTGGCGTCAAACACATCATTAAGCATCTTGAGCAGCGACACGGCGGAACTGTCCATTATCTCTGCCATCTTACGTTGCTTGGGTGACAGCTGTGTCGTCAGGATAATCTGCGCCATACCGATAACACCATTCAACGGCGTGCGCAGTTCATGGTTCGCCGTCGCAAGGAATTGAGACTTGGCGATATTTGCCGCCTCTGCCGCCTTATGCGCTTTGGCGAGACTTCGGTTGGTCTGGCGCACCTTTTGCGCAAATCGACCAAGGATGAAAGTTTGCACCGCCAGCATCGAAACCAACACAGCACATTTTAAAATCATGTCCCGGCCTGCAACCATGTCAGCGCCACTGGTCAGGCCCAACCCCTCCAGCACGAAAACCACGACGATCGTCGCAATCGACAGCCCGCCCGCGCGCACTGCGTCTTGCGCGTTTAAGGCCAAGGCGATCACGATGGGCGCGAGCAAGATAAGCGGGGCCGCCGGCGACACGCTGGGCCCTTCGGCGCTCAACACCACTGCCAGCCCGGTTAGCCCCGTCAGCAAAGCGGCCCAGACGACACCACGCACAGAGGCACCGAATCGCATCAGTTCCGGCGCCAAAAGAATGCCGACGGCGGCAAAGGCCGACCCGCCCGTAATCGCCACGACGATTTTGTCGTCAGCAAGAATGCGCAGGCCGATCAGGCCAAAACCAACAATACCGATCATGCGGCATATCCGCTTGATCTGGGCATGATCCGATGGGGAAAAAGCGGTGTCAGCAGCTGTAACAACAGCATCGGACGCCCCGCCAGGCGACGACGGTACGCGTTGCCCCGTCAAGCGATCAACAGACCTCAAGCGATCAACAGGCACCGTCATCTTACCATATGCGCCATTTCTTGGCCCCTCTGGTCGAACACAGGAAAATCACACGAAAGAATCGCACGCTGTTCTAAATGCTGGACAAAAGATAACCGCAGAGCCTTTTCGAAGGCTTAACAACAGAACTGGCATGGATTGTTGCGGCCAAGAACCCACATTGACCCTCACGCGGGTGGATTTTATCAACGGGGCCAAAGCAATTCGCCTGTAACGGCACGATCAGCGTAGCCTGACCCGGAATACCGACGCTGAAAGAAAGGACGCCCATGACCTATCGCGCACCAATCTCCGAGATTGAATTCACGTTGGACCACGTTGTTGGCGCGGGCGTTTTGTCCGACACCGCCCGTTACGCAGAAGCGACCGCCGACCTGCGCTCTGCCATCCTGACCGAAGCTGCGCGCATGTCCGAATCCGCACTGGCCCCCTTGCAACGCAATGGTGACCTTGACCCGGCGCGGTTGGAAAATGGGGTGGTTCGCACCTCCAAGGGATACGACCAGGGTTACCGCGCTATTGCAGACGGCGGGTGGGTATCTGTGGCGGCACCGGCGGAATATGGCGGCATGGGGCTGCCGATCACTGTGCAGACGGTTGTCAACGAAATGATGTCCTCGGCGTGTTTGTCATTGTCGCTTAACCCGCTGATGACACAAGGCCAGATCGAAGCGTTGGAGCATCATGCCTCCGACGACATCAAAGAATTGTACTTGCCCAAACTGATCGAAGGCACCTGGACGGGCACCATGAACCTGACCGAAGGGAATGCCGGGTCCGATGTGGGCGCGCTGCGGTCCAAGGCGGTTCCCAATGACGACGGCACCTTCGCGGTATCGGGCCAAAAGGTTTACATCTCATGGGGGGACCATGACCTGGCAGAGAATGTCTGCCACCTCGTGCTGGCACGCCTGCCCGATGGCGCGCCGGGCACCAAGGGTCTGTCGCTGTTTCTCGTTCCCAAGTTCATTCCCGATGAAAACGGCAACCCCGGTGTTGCCAATACGCTCAAGCCTATCAGCCTGGAGCACAAGCTCGGCCTGCATGGCTCTCCCACCGCGGTGATGGAATACGAAAATGCCAAGGGCTGGATCATTGGCGCGCCGGGGGGCGGCATTGCGGCAATGTTCACGATGATGAACAACGCGCGCCTTGGTGTTGGCGTCGAAGGACTGGGCGTGGCAGAGGCAGCAACCCAAAAGGCAGTCGCCTTTGCGATGGAACGCAAACAAGGCAAAACGCCACTTGGAGAGGCCGGCACCGGTGCAATCATCGACCACGCCGATGTGCGCCGCATGTTGATGACCATGAAGGCCCTTACGGCAACCGCCCGTGCCATATGCCTCGACACCGCGTTCAGCCTCGACATGGCAAAGGCCAGCGATGATGGCGCAACGTGGAAAGCGCGCGCCGCGTTCCTGACGCCGATCTGCAAGGCGTTTTCCACAGACACAGGGAATGAGGTTGCGCACCTTGGTGTGCAGGTTCACGGCGGCATGGGGTTCGTCGAAGAAACAGGCGCCGCGCAATTCAGCCGCGACGTACGCGTTACTGCGATTTACGAAGGCACCAACGGCATACAGGCGATGGACCTCGTGGGCCGAAAGCTTAGCGACGGTGGCACCGCGGCCCGTGCGATGCTGGCCGAAATCGCCGCAGCAGCAGACACCGCCGCAGCGGGAAGCGAAACAGCAACGCTTGCCGCAGCTGTTCAGAGTGCCCACGCTCAGGTTTCTGAGGCGACCGAGGCTTTGCTGAACGCGCCAACCATCAACGACCGTTTTGCCGGTGCTGCAGCCTATCTTCGCGCATGGGCGCTGCTGCTGGGCGGGCATTATCTGCTGAAAGGCGCGGCAAAGGATGCTGGCCGCCTGCCTCTTGCGCGTTATCACATCCGACACCTGATGCCGCAAATTTCTGGCTTGCTTGCATCTGCCACGGCCGGTGCGGAAGATCTTTACGCGCTATCGGCTGATGAGCTGGCGTCTTGAGCCGCGATAGCGCGAAAACACTCGCGGTAGGCCTGCGGTACCCATTCGAAGATGATATCCCCGGCGAGGGTGAAGCCATAGAAGTGGCGGACGGGATCCTATGGCTCCGCCTGCCACTTCCCATGGCGCTGGACCACGTCAATATCTATGCGCTGGATGATGGCGATAGCTGGACCATCATCGACACAGGGTTTTCCACCAAGACAACCAAACGCCATTGGGAAAAGCTGCTTGCCGGGCCCTTGGCAGGGAAACCGGTTGCCCGTGTCATCGGCACCCACCATCACCCCGATCATATGGGCCTCGCTGGTTGGTTTCAGACTGAGCATGGGGCCAAACTCTGGACCACACGCACCGCATGGTTGTTTTGCCGGGCGCTGCAACTGGATCATCAGGAAGAGGTCACGGCCGAGCGCCTTACCCATATGCGGCGTGCCGGTGCCCCGCAATCGGTCATAGACGAGGCCATTGCGCAGGGGCCGTGGAATTTTTCCGCCATTACTGAACCGCTCAGCGGCTATTATCGCATCAAGGAAGATGACGTAATCGAAATGGGCGGTCGCAAATGGCTCGTGCTCATGGGGAACGGGCACGCGCCCGAACATGCAACATTCTGGTGTCAGGAAGACGATCTTGTCATCGCCGGTGACCAGATCCTGCCCCGCATTTCCCCGAATTTGGGTGTCTACCCGACAGAGCCGGAGGCCGACCCGGTCAGCGAATGGTTGGAGTCCTGCGAGAAATTCAAACCCTACGCGACGGAGCGGACGCTTGCGCTGCCCGGTCACAACCGCCCGTTCACCGGCGTGCCCAAGCGGCTCGACCAGCTGATCGAAAACCACCACGGTGCCATTCGGCGCCTGCGAAAAGTGTTGATCAAACCGACCAGTGCTGTTGAATGCTTTGAGCCAATTTTCAAACGCTCAATCAAATCGGGGGAGTTTGGCCTTGCGATGGCGGAGTCGATTGCCCACGTCAATCACATGTTCGCCACCGGGGAAGCTAAAAAGCGCCTTGATGATGATGGCGTGGTAAGGTTCTGGCTCGCTTAAGGGGAGAGTGACATGACCGAAGACAAAATTGAAAATACCGCCGATGCAATGGAAGCCGCCGCAATGCCCAACGCGCGTGTTGCCCATTCCAGGCCCGGTGCTCCAACCGCTGAGCAAACACCGCTGCCCAAGGGCGTGACCGCCAAGCCACAGGAACAGAAATCGCCTGCTGAATGGGCTTATGAGCGTATTATCCTCTACATCAAGAATTTTGAGGAGCAGCTTAACAGCGATGAAGAGGTTGGCATGGGCATGGCCGGTGGCGATGTCGGCACGATCCACATACAGGGCGTAGGCTTTTTTGCGCCTGACCTGATCACCTTCTACGGCAATGATGGCTCCGGCGCGCGCACACAGCTGGTTCAGCACGTCAGCCAACTTAACGTAATGTTGCGGGCGGCCCCGAAGCAAACCGAAATCCCAACGCGCATCGGCTTTGACCTCGCGCGTCAGCTGGAAGAGGGCTGAACTGCGCTATTTGCTGAAGGCTGAACCGCATTTCATCGCTATTCCCGCACTGGGCCTTGCCTATGGACGGGTGCCCAAAGTGGCCAATTCGCTGATAAAGCGCACATTGGCCCACGCAGCCGGGCTGGAGCGGCGGTTTCCGCCAAGGGGCTTTAGCAAGGACAACAACTGGCGCGGTTTGGCACCAGACGCGCATTTCATCGACGCACGCACGCTTCAGCGCCGTTTTCCCGACCTGTTCGTCTTTGCGTTTGTGCGTGATCCGCTATCGCGCCTAGCCTCATGCTATCGCTCTAAAATCGCTGCCAACAACCTGACCAGGGGCATGG
The DNA here is from genome assembly GCA_049608645.1 of Pikeienuella sp. Classification (GTDB taxonomy): domain Bacteria; phylum Pseudomonadota; class Alphaproteobacteria; order Rhodobacterales; family Rhodobacteraceae; genus Pikeienuella. The sequence continues at coordinate 28,759 of JBMYXS010000029.1, forward strand.
CCATGGAGGGGCTTACTGCGGATACGACCTTCGCGGAATTTGTGCACCATGTCGCCGCGCGCAACGACCGTCGCTGTAACATCCATTACCGTCCACAAGCGGCAATCCTCTCCATGCCACATGGGCATCGCCCGGATTTCATTGGGCGGTTCGAGAACTTGCGCGAAGATTGGGCCGCATTGACCAAGATGCTAGCAGACCGCAACGGTAGTGCGCTGCCACCCCTGCCCCACCGCACCAAAGGACGCAACGTAACGGACCCTTCGACGTTCTTTGGGCAAGACACAGCGTTGACCGCGCTGGCTGCAGACCGATATGCCGAAGACTATCGCCTGTTCTATCCTGGTCAGGCTCCGACATAAGGAACACCTTCATGGGCGCATTGCGTGGAAAAACGATATTCATGTCCGGCGGCAGCCGGGGCATCGGTGAAGCGATTGCCGTGGCCGCCGCCAAACAGGGGGCCAACGTCGCGCTTGCGGCCAAAACCGACCAGCCACACCCAAAATTGCCCGGGACCATCCACACAGCCTGCGAAGCGGTGGAAGCCGCAGGCGGGCGCGCCTTTGGGCAGATTTGCGATATCCGTGATGAAGACGCGGTAAAACTCGCCGTTGATAAGGCCGCTGACCATTTTGGGGGCATCGACATAGTTGTGAACAACGCCTCTGCGATTCAACTTACGCCAACAGCTGCGACCGCCGTGAAACGCTATGACCTGATGACGGGCATCAACAGCCGCGGCACCTTCGTTGTGACGCAAGCCTGCTTGCCCTACCTGCTGCAAAGCGATCATGCGCGCATTTTGACGTTGTCGCCGCCGCTCGATTTCAACCCCGTTTGGTTCAAAAATCACTCCGCCTACAGCCTTGCGAAATACGGCATGTCGATCCTGACAATGGGCTGGGCGGCCGAATTCAAGGGCAAGATCGCTGCGAACTGCCTTTGGCCACGCACCGCGATCGACACAGCAGCCGTGCGCAATCTGCTTGGTGGCAAGGCAGTTGCGTCCATGTCGCGCACGCCAGAGATCATGGCCGATGCCGCCGTTGCGATGCTCGCGAAAGACGTAGACTTCACCGGGCTGGCATGCCTCGATGATCTGGTGCTTGCCGCCGAAGGGGTTACAGATTTTGAACCCTATTCAGTAACACCGGGCGCAAAGCTGCAGCTTGATTTCTTCTTTCCCCATGATGCCCCGGCACCCGCGGATGCAGATGGCATGGTCGGGTGGCGCGCGCAGGCGCTACCCGGACGAGCATAAGCCCCTTCAGACGCGCGGCGCTTCGCCGCCATCAGCGCGTGCTGCGTTGACGGCGGTTACGCCTCGGCATAATTACGGATCAACAAAGTTTTGGAGGGTTTTCCCATGAGCGAACACAAACACGGCGAAATGGACATCACGGTTCAGAAAAAGACCTTCGAAGGTTTCATCAAAGTAGGCACCTGGGGCGCAATCGTCTCTATCGTGGTTCTCATCATCGCGGGCATTCTTGGGCTTTAAGCCGTGCGGCGATGGCTTGGCCACTGCCTTGCCATCGCGGCACCGCTAGCTGTTGTCTGTCTGATTTCATTAGGTGCCGCAATTTTGTGGCGCCACGATTTTATTTATCCTTTCGACCCGACACCATTTGAACCCCAGCACGTTGGTTTGCCCCGCGCTGATGTCATCGCGTTGCCCGACGGCCCCCAGATCTGGCGCGTCAGGCCACATCCAGGCAAGCCAGTCATCGTCTATTTTATGGGGAACGCCGGCAACCTTGGGCGCAATGGCCCGCGCATCCAGGAATTTGCCCTGCGCGGCTTCGGCCTGATTGCCATGACATATCGCGGCGGCGGGGGCATGGACGGCGACCCGTCGGAGGGGGCTCTCAAAGCTGATGCAATACGGGTTTGGCGCGCGCTTGATGAACTTGTCCCTGATACGCGCCGGGTGATTTATGGGGCCAGCCTCGGCTCCGGCATCGCTGCATGGCTTGCAGCGAAGGTAGACGGGGAAGCCGGGCTCGTGCTTGAAACGCCGTTCACCCGCCTCTGCGATGCTATTCGCGCGCGTGTTCCGGTGCCCGCATGCACCCTGATGTGGGACGAGCAATACGCCAGCATTGATGTGATCACGCAGATCGGCACGCCCTTACTGATCTTGCATGGTGATGCAGACAGGGTCATCCCCATCGAACAGGGACGCGCCCTGTACACTGCGGCCAAGGAGCCAAAGGCGTTCATCGAATACCCGGGTGGGCGGCACAATGATCTAAGGCTTCATGGGGCCGGGGTCGACGCCCTAAACTGGATAGATGCGCTTTGACGGCTAAGGTCAGACAGGTTCCGCCTTGCGCTCCAACATGCCATAACGGGCCTCTACCTCAATTTCGTAGCGCCGCGACACAGGCACGATTTCACCGTCTTGCAATTCCAGCTTCATGGAGCCGCGCCGACCGATGATGGCCGCCACAGCGCGGTCAGCCACCCAATAGGAGCGGTGAATCTGCATGCCGCGATAACGGCTGAGGTCACGCACCGCATCACCAAACCGATAAAGCGCAAGCCCACCCTGTTCCGTCGCACGCAGGCGCACATAGTGTTCCTGCGCTTCGGCGGTCAGCAAGTCACCCCGCAACGGCGGCTGACAGGCCAAAAGCAGGCCGGGGCGTTCTATCGCAGCTTCTTCGGACACAGGTTCCGCCGCTGACGCCGCCGCCGCTTCATCAGGTTCTTCGGCGTTAGCCTCCGCCGCTTTGGGACCTGGTGCCCGGCCAGCGGTTTCAACGTCAGCACGCCGACCTGCTGCCAGTACGTAAGGTGCCAGCAAGACAGCGGCCACCGTCAGGTGGTTATCAATCAATGCAGCCGCTTCCAGCCCGATGGTATTGAGAATGACATCCGGTGATGATCGCAACAATTCAGGATCACCAAGGATCAGATCCATCGTCGTAATCGCCATAAGGAATGGGGGAAACGACAAAGCTGTTGCCAGACCTGCATGGGCAATCGGGGAAGACCCCTCCGACATGACCTGGGCAAGCGCAGCATGCGCGCCAATCATGATCAGCCACGCCATGCCGATGCGGCACATCCAATATACGTACACCCCGACCAGCGACCAGTCTGGTTGCGTGTTTGCCTCATGCGCCGCCAGAACCGCAGCCAGCGCAAATGCGAGTATGACACTCGCCGACGTCGCTCCGCCCACTGATTTCATCGAATTTATGGCCCCCATTCATGCAGCATGAATGGCGGCTACCACACAATTCGCAGAAAACACAGTGTATTTGTGCCCAACGAACGATTTGAGCCGAATAATCGCCACCTAAGAAGGCAAAGCGCCTTCTCGTGAGTTTGGAATTGCCCGCAAACGGGGTTGTGGCATCTTCATCATCAAGAACCGAGGGCAAGCGCGTGAGTATGTGCCGCAAGTCAGGGTTCTATGAAATCCGGGCGCAGGATCCCTCCAGCGTGCGATATGTAAGAAGGCGACGCGGCGTCCCCACATTGGCCGCGTCGCCTTTTTCTTTTTGGCCCGGAACAAACAACGGCCACCTGAAACCACAACCACCTGCCGCACGACACATCGTCGGCTTCATGCGCCCCAGCAACGGCCACGACGCTGGCGTGTGCCCAACTGCGGACGTTGAGGGGGCGGACATGCACGCGCACCCCACCACAAAGAAAAACCCCCTCCGGCAAGCCGAAGGGGGTTTCAATGAAGACGCGTCAGCGTCTGGTTTGGGGCGAACCCCAGCATTCACATACCGATCAAAGCATGCCTTCGCGCTGCAATTTCTTGCGTGCGAGCTTCCGCGCACGGCGGACAGCTTCGGCTTTTTCGCGCGCCCGTTTAACGGACGGCTTTTCATAATGCTGGCGGAGTTTCATTTCACGGAAAATCCCCTCGCGCTGCATCTTCTTTTTCAGCGCCCGAAGCGCCTGATCGACATTGTTGTCGCGAACCAGAACCTGCACTTACGTCACCACCTTTCTAAGTGATAGGATTATTGCTTTCGCAGGAAGCGGGCTTATATCACGCCTTCGCTGAGAGTCCACCACATGAAAGGCGGCATTCAATGGAAACGACGTCAAAACCAAAGACTGAAAGCGACCATATCGCTGATGCACGGGCGAAACTGCTGGCTGCGGCCCTGCCCCATGTCGCCTTCGATGGGTGGACACGCGATACATTTGAGGCGGCGATCACTGATTCGGGGCTTGATGACGGGTTGGCACGCAGCGCGGCACCCCGTGGTGGCATTGATCTGGCCATCGCCTTTCATCGCGCCGGGGATGCTGCAATGGTCGCGGCGCTGGATGCTGAGGACCTTTCGGCAATGCGGTTCTCGGAGCGCATCGAATACGCAGTCCGCAAACGCATCGAAATTGCGGGCCTTGACCGAGAAGCGGTGCGCAGGGGCGTGACGTTGTTCGCGCTGCCGATAAATGCAGCCGAAGGTGCCAAACTGGTTTGGGGCACTGCCGACAAGATCTGGACAACGCTTGGCGATAGCTCCACCGATTATAACTGGTATTCCAAACGCACGATCCTCAGCGGGGTCTATTCCGCGACACTGCTTTACTGGCTGGGTGATGAAAGCGAGGGCGCAGAGGCAACATGGGCGTTCCTCACGCGCCGTATCGCTGGCGTAATGCAGTTCGAAAAGGTCAAAGCCCAAGTGCGCGACAACAAACTCGCCAGCGCCCTGTTGGCTGGCCCCAAAATGTTGTTGAGCGGCATCAAGGCCCCCGGAAGCGGCGGCACAGGCACACCTGTTGGCCTTCCGGGCCGGAAAGGGTAGCAGCCAGCCCTGCCGCGCCTCGACCTGCCCTGACACAGGGCAGAGCCGGAAGGCAGGGTTTGAAAGCGGGATTTGAACCTGGGCTTGCCGCGCCTTGTTGATCGCAGCGCGCGCAAAGGTGCGAAGTTAGCCCTTCAGGGGGCTAACGACCGTCACATGACCCATCTTGCGGCCGGGGCGCGCCTCACCCTTACCATATAGATGCAGCGCCGCACCCGGCTCCGACGCGAGTGACGCCCACGCTTCGGCATCATCACCAATCAGATTCGTCATTACCGCAACCGCATGGCGCTGCGCGGCAGCAAGCGGCCATCCGGCAACTGCGCGAATATGCTGTTGGAACTGATCGGTTGCGCAGGCTTCAATCGTCCAGTGCCCGGTGTTGTGAACGCGCGGCGCGATTTCATTGACCAGCAAGGCACCGTCGTCTGTTTCAAACAGCTCCACCCCAATCACACCGACGTAATCGAGCGCGTTCAAGATACGACCGGCAATCGCCATCGCTTCGGCATGGGTTTCAGGCGACAGCGCAGCAGGTACAGTTGTGCGGCGCAGGATGCCGCCTTCATGCTCATTCTCGCCGGGGTCATAGGCTTCGATTTGACCATCAACGCTCCGCGCGGCAATGACCGAGATTTCGCGCGCGAACGGCACGAACCCTTCGAGGATCGCAGGTGCGCCAGCCATATCGGACAGGGCCTTGGCAGCATCAGACGGCGTCAGAACCCGCGCCTGGCCCTTGCCATCATACCCCATGCGACAGGTTTTCAGGATAGCAGGCGCGCCAATCATGGCCATCGCCGCATCCATGTCAGCGGCGTTGTTCACACCCGCAAATGGTGCCGTTGCGACCCCGATATCATTCAGGAATGTCTTTTCGATGATACGATCTTGTGCGACTGCCAATGCCTTGCGGCCCGGGCGCACAGGCACCAGTGGTTCAAGAATGTCCACGGTTGCGGCCGGCACGTTCTCAAACTCATAGGTCACGACATCCACGGCACCTGCAAAGGCCGACAAAGCCTCAGCATCATCATAGGCACCTTGTGACCACGCACCTGCAACCTCTGCGGCGGGGCCGAACCCTTCGGGGGCATAGATATGCGCCTTCAGGCCAAGTTGCGCAGCGGCAGTGGCCAGCATTCGGCCAAGCTGGCCGCCGCCCAGAATACCAATCGTCGAGCCGGGTGCGAGCATGTCAGTCAACGGGTGTATCCCCCACAGCATTGGTTTGCGCCGCGCGCCAGGCATCAAGTCGATCAGCAAGCGCAGGATCAGTCGTCGCCAACATCGCTGCGGCCAGCAAGGCGGCATTCGCCGCACCTGCCGGGCCAATGGCAAGCGTGCCGACAGGAATGCCCTTGGGCATTTGTACGATGGAATGGAGGCTGTCAGTGCCGCTCATTGCTTTGGATTGAACCGGCACACCCAAAACAGGAAGCCGCGTTTTGGCCGCTGTCATGCCCGGCAAATGCGCTGCACCGCCTGCGCCCGCAATAATAACCCGCACCCCGCGATCAGCGGCGGTTTCGGCATAATCGAACATCCGGTCGGGCGTGCGATGGGCGGAAATGATCTTGGCCTCATAAGCCACGCCGAGTTCATCAAGTACGCTCGCGGCCTCCCGCATTGTGGGCCAGTCAGACTGGCTGCCCATAATTATACCTACGAGTGGTTCGGCCATTTTGATGCTCCTACCGGAAAGCGCGCACCCTACTTATGACGGCCCCTGCGTCAAGCATTGTTGCGCCTTCGCCATGCCATCCATATTTTTTGCACGCTCAAGCACACCACGCCCCTCAGGCAATGATGTCAGGCGTCAACCGGTCTTCAATCGTGGCGATGCGGTCCTTGAGGGAGAGTTTTTGCTTTTTCAGGCGGCGAATTTCCAATGCATCTACGGCGGCGCTGCCCGACAACGCTGAAATATCATCGTCCAAATGACGGTGCTGGCGACGAAGTTCCGCCAGGCGCATCTGCAAAATGTCGCGGCTGTCCATCAGGTGCTGGGTGTCGGTTGCCCCTGATTCCGGCATGTCTGTCTTGTCACTCATCGCGGTTGCACCCATCAGAATCGCAAGCGAGGCCGTTGCCGCGCGTCAGCGTCGCGCCTAAGTAGCGTTTATGCTTAGCACTCTCAAAGATAAAATCGCCCGTCCACCGCTAATCAGTGTGATCCGCTTGTCCGGTGCCATCGGTGGCGGCGGGCTGCGCAGCGGTCTGAATGATGCCGCCCTTGCCCCGCAGATTGCGCGGGCCTTTGCACCCAAGCGGCTGGCGGCGGTGGCCTTGGCGATCAACTCCCCCGGTGGCTCCCCCACACAAAGCGCATTGATCGCCGCCCGCATTCGACGATTGGCGGCGGAACGGAACGTCAAGGTTTACGCCTTTTGCGAAGATGTGGCCGCCTCGGGCGGTTATTGGCTGGCGACAGCGGGGGATGAAATTTACGCCGATGACAATTCCATCATCGGCTCCATCGGTGTGATCTACGCTGGTTTCGGCTTTCAGGGATTGATCGAAAAATATGGGGTGGAACGGCGCGTGCATACCGCTGGTGGTTCCAAATCAATGCTCGACCCTTTCAAACCTGAACAGGAAAAAGACATCACACGTCTGAAGGCCTTGCAGGAACAGATCCATCAGAACTTCATTCGTCAGGTGAAAGACCGCCGCGGCGCAAAACTTGCCGACGCGGATCTGTTTACCGGTGATGTATGGGTTGGTCAGCAAGCGCATGACGTCGGACTGATAGACGGGGTCGCCCATCTTGTGCCAAAGATGAAGGCAACATTCGGCGACAAGGTCAGGTTCAATGTGGTCGGACAGAAACGCTCGCTGTTTCAACGTCTCGGGGCACCGGGCGTAGAAGATGTGAGCAATGCTATTGAAGAACGCGCCTTACGCGCGCAATTTGGGTTGTAACGGGTCACGTGCATGCGGGGGCATGCCCTGCGCATAATCTATGCGTGGCTCGAAGGGGGGGACAGGCAGTGCTGACAAAAATCCTGATCTTTGTGGGGGTCGTGGTTGGCGTATTCGTCGTGGCCCGCATGGGCGCGGCCAGTGCCACTGGCCCCAAGACAATCTTGCGTGGCCGGGGCAGTTCAAAGCCCAAGGCGGCAAAAGCAAAACAACCCGACGAAATGACCCCCTGCAGAACGTGCGGCGCTTTCATTCCAAAAGGGGAAACATGCGCCTGCGATAGCGCGCCAACACCTTAGGCCCGTCACCATCCGCCAATTACCCGAACCGAAAGAGTATCTATGGATTATGTGTACATCGTTGTTGGGTTGCTGCTCTTGGTGTTCGCGGGCGATGCACTCGTTCGTGGTGCCGTTGCACTCAGCCTGAAACTCGGCGTTTCTGCGCTGGTGGTCAGCCTGACCATTGTCGCGTTCGGCACCTCCGCGCCAGAGCTTCTGGTCGGGGTCAAAGCGACGCTCAACGGCTCCAGCGACCTTGTCTATGGTAACGTCGTTGGCTCAAACATCGCCAATGTGTTTCTTGTGCTTGGTGTCCCCGCACTCATCACGCCGATCGTCATGTCGCCGCCGGGGTCACGGCAGAACTTCCTGACCATGCTCGCGGTAACGGTTCTGTTCATTGCAGTTTGCGGCATGGGTGGCATGACAGCCTGGGTTGGCGTGGCCTTCCTCGTCCTGCTGATTGCGATACTCTACAGCACCTATCAGGGCTCGCGTAACAAACCTGACGCTGACCTTCCTGACGAAGTGGCTGAAGCACCCGTAGACGCCCCCATGTGGAAGGTGCTTGCCATTCTGGGTGCTGGTCTCATTTTTCTGCCCATTGGTGCGGGCCTTTTGATTGAAGGCGCTCAGAATGTGGCTGTGGCATGGGGCGTACCCGAAGCCATCATTGGTTTGACGCTGGTTGCAATCGGCACGTCACTGCCCGAACTGGCGACAACCGTCATGGCCGCCGTACGCCGCCAAGCAGATGTTGCGCTCGGTGGGGTCATTGGGTCCAACACTTTCAACATCCTTGCGGTCATGGGGGCGTCATCCTTTTTCGGGTCATTGCCAACCCCTGCCGGGTTTATGGAAATGGACCTTTGGATCATGTTGGGGGCAACCCTCGCCATGGCGCCGTTCATTTTCCTCAAGCGCGACATGGGTCGTCTCGCAGGTGTGATTTTCCTTGGCGTGTATCTGGCCTATTTGGTGTTCGCAGTTACCCCCTTGGGCGTCCACGCCTGATCAAAAGGAATACCACATGATGAAACCCGGTGCTGCATTGGTCACAGGCGGCGCAGTGCGCCTTGGCCGCGCAATGGCAATCGCATTGGCCGAAGACGGCTGGGATGTTGCGATCAACCATGTTTCATCATCCGATGAGTCTGAGGCTTTGGCCGCTGAAATCCGCGCCATGGGCCGCAAGGCCGTCGCCCTGCAGGCGGACCTGCTGGATGAAGCACAAACAGCGGCACTGGTGGGCCGCGCGGCAGAGGCGCTTGGCCAACCACTGACCTGTCTCATAAACAATGCTTCGATCTTTGAGTTTGACGACATCGACAGCATGACCCGCACCAGTTGGGACCGAGCAATCGAAAGCAACCTCCGCGCGCCAGTAAAACTCACGCAGGACTTTGCAGCCCAAGCGCCAGAGGTTGGCACGGACGCGGCCGGCGAACCCATCGCAACGGGATGCGTGATCAACATGATCGACCAGAGGGTGCTGAAACCCACTCCCATGTTCCTGAGCTATTCAATAGCCAAAATGGGTTTGCGCGCCTTTACCACCTTTGGCGCACAGGGATTGGCCCCCCGCATTCGTGTAAATGGCATCGGCCCCGGTCCGACCCTGCGCGGCGGTCGTCAAACCGAAGAGCATTTCGCCAAACAGCGTTCTGCGACCGTTCTGGAACGTGGCTCCAACCCCGAAGACATCGTTGCCGCGATGCGGTTCATCCTCGCGTCCCCCGCTTTGTCGGGACAAATGCTGGCAATGGATGGCGGGCAGCACCTCGGATGGAAAACGCCGGATATCCTCGGGGTTGAGTGAGCTTGCCAGCCTCGCCAATGGGTTACCGGGTGTGCGATTTTGCGCGATAAAACTCGACTAATCCACTTGACAGGTCGACTTGGTATTTTCCCGCGCATTAAAAGCTGATTCACGCGATTTGACTGCGACAAGTTAATTTTTTGTTTTATTTCAAAGACTTACATTTGTGCCTATTTTTTAGGCACAGAGGGGAGGCGCTTACGATACTTACATAAATTGCGAGTCGTTCGAATTAACCAACAGACTTATCCACAGGATCGGGGGATATGAAAACCATTGATCCCATATCGACATTCGACTAGCCCCCCACCGCGCCAGATTCGGTGATTTCAGCATCGCCCAAAGGCTTGGGAATATCTCCTTGGAAGCAAAGCACTAATGCCGTTTCAAAATTCATGGCGGACATTTTCTGGCGAAGCCCAAGCGCAAAAATCAGCTTCCCGATTCTATGTGCAAATCTGCTTTTGCTCACCCGGTTCCTGTTGATCCCTGCGCAGTGTCCAGCCATTTAGATGATATGATCGATACGAGCACGCCCCCAAGCACCGAAAACACCGCGCCCGAAATCGGGTTCGATGAAGATAGCAACGCGCCCTCCGGCGCGGCGACAGGTGTTGAGGTTGTAAAACGCTATCTCAAGCAGGCGCCCAACCAACCCGGCGTATATCGAATGCTCGGCCCGCGCGGCGATGTTCTTTATGTCGGCAAGGCCCGCAGCCTGCGCAATCGTATCACCTCCTATTCGCGCCTCCAGGGTAACAGCCCGCGCATTCAGCGCATGATCCTTGCAACGGCCACCATGATGCTGGTGACAACGGAAACGGAGATGGAGGCGCTGTTGCTGGAGGCCAACCTCATCAAACAGCTCAAGCCGCGCTACAATGTGCTGCTGCGTGATGACAAAAGCTTTCCGCACATTCTGATTACCGGCGACCATGACTATCCGCAGATTACAAAGCACCGTGGCGCACGAAAGCAAAAGGGGCGCTATTTCGGCCCCTTTGCCTCTGCCGGGGCGGTGAACCGCACGTTGAACCAGTTGCAAAAGGCGTTCTTGTTGCGCACTTGCACCGACAGCGTGTTCGAGGCCCGCACGCGCCCTTGCTTGCTGCATCAGATCAAACGCTGCGCCGCGCCTTGTACGGGCCTGATCTCGGCCGAGGGCTATCGCTCGTTGCTCGACGATGCTGAACGATTTCTGGAGGGGCGCTCCACCCGCGTACAGGAGGAATTGGCCACCAAGATGCAGGCCGCGTCTGAGGCGATGGATTTTGAACAGGCCGCGATTTACCGCGACCGCATTCGCGCCCTGACACAGGTTCAGGCAACGCAGGGCATCAACCCCGAAACGGTGGCAGAGGCCGACGTGATCGCCGTTCATCAGGAAGGCGGGCAAGCCTGTGTTCAGATCTTCTTTTTCCGCAGTCACCAAAACTGGGGCAACCGCGCCTATTTCCCCCGCACATCAGCGGGTGTGTCAGAGGAAGAAATCCTCGCCGCGTTCCTGACCCAATTCTATGGCGGCAAAACCCCCGCGCGCCTGATCCTGACCAGCCATGAGGTTGAGGAAGCTGCGTTGATCGGCGAGGCCCTCTCTGTCTCGCTTGGGCGCAAGGTCGTTGTCGCCAAACCGGCGCGCGGCGAAAAACGCACACTGGTTGATCACGCATCCCGCAACGCGCAGGAGGCTTTGGCACGCAAAATGGCCGAAGGTGCCGCGCAATCGAAACTATTGGCCGGGGTGGCAGAGGCATTCGGGCTGGACGCCCCGCCAAACCGCATCGAAGTTTATGACAACTCCCACATTCAGGGCGCGCACGCCGTTGGCGCGATGATCGTTGCGGGGCCAGAAGGGTTCGACAAGAAAAGCTATCGCAAGTTCAACATCAAGACCGCCGCCACCAACGATGATTTCGGCATGATGAAAGAGGTATTGACCCGCCGCTTTCAACGCCTGCTGAAAGAAGACCCGAACCGCGAAACCGGCGATTGGCCTGACCTGTTGCTGATCGACGGCGGCGCCGGGCAGGTTAGCGCCGTGAGGGAGATTATGGCGGACCTTGGCGTCAAGGGCGTGCCCATGATCGGCGTGGCCAAGGGGGAAGAACGCAATCTGGGCAAGGAAGAATTTCACAGGCCCGAAGGCGGCCAACCCTTTGCCCTGCCCCACAAGGACCCGACGCTGTATTTCATCCAACGCCTGCGGGATGAGGCGCACCGCTTTGCCATCGGTGCCCACCGCGCCAAACGCTCCAAGGCCATCGGCGTGACAACGCTGGATGAAGCCCCCGGCATCGGCCCCGCCCGCAAACGCGCCCTGCTGGCCCATTTCGGCAGCGCCAAGGC
>JBMYXS010000030.1:0-39851 GCA_049608645.1 Pikeienuella sp.
ACGGGCCTGAAACGGGCGCGGCGACGCATGTGTTTGACAGGGCGCGCGGAAAACGGGTTGCGGGCGGTCGATGGGCTTGCCTGCCGCTCATCCCATGTTGCCAGCCAGATTGGTGCCAATCGCCGCTGCGGTAGCATTCAGACGCGCCAGATGCGCTTCGGCCACGGCCTCCACGCTTTGGGCTTCGGCCAGCCAGACGAGGCTGACGGCCCCGACGACCTGATCTGTGGTGTGAATGGCGACGCTGATCGCGCTGGGAATGCCACCATAATCGACCGCGCGGCCCCAGTATCCATGCTCCCGCGTTGCAAAACCCAGTGCGCGGATACCCTTTAGCGTTTCCGGTAACCGCAGTGCGGCCGCGCGATCCTTGCCGGTGGTGTTGGCGCTCAGACTGGTGGAATGGAGCTGCATTTCATCCGGTCCGAGGGACGCAAGATAGGCGCACCCCAAGGCAGACCGAAACGGCGACGGGCGATAGCCGATGCAATCGGGGAAAATGCCATGCTCCCGATACCGCCGGGTGGTGTCGACAATTTCGACCCGCCCGTTCCCGATTGCGGCGGCTAGATCAACGCCAAGGCCTGTTGCTTCGGACAATTCCATGATTTCCGCGCTTCCGGCCTCTACCAGCGCATCAATCGAATCAGGCGCGTTGCTCAGGCGGGGAAACCGCGAGCCGATGCGGTAACGGCTGTCACTTCGGCTTTGGCTCAGCCACCTTTGGCCCACCAGGGTCGCGCAAATGCGCAGGATCGTAGCCTTGGGCAGGCCTGTCTGATCAGCCAAAAAAGCCAATGAACACACGCCACTACCGGCGACAACCTCCAGAATTTTCATGCTGCGCTCTACGGAGCGATTTAATTTGCTCATCCTGTTCCACCTAGTGAAACGCAGCGTCGACCAAACGGGGCGGCCTGTCTAGGGCTAATTTGAAATGCGAACCCGGTGGGCAACAGGCCTGCCGCCGCCACGCTCTGAGGAAGAGGGGACCGATGCAAAACATGCTTTCAAAATCCGTGACCGGATTGAACCTGCTCCTGTCTGGTCTGATTATCGTTGTTGTCTTCTATGTGTCCGTCTTTGGCGTTTTCAATGAATCCTATCTTCGGGTTGGGATGTTGATTGCCGGTGGTTTGCTGATCCTGCTTTCGCAGATCGAACGCAGCGACAGCCCGATTGGAAAGATGCTGGCGCTGATCACCGCCGCTTTCCTGAGTGTGGCTGTCTATCAGTATTTCCGGGCCGCGGCAGAGATTGAAACGGGCCTGTATTTCCTGACCTCTACCGATATCTGGCTGGGCATATTGGGCCTGATTGCGGTGATCGAGCTGACGCGCCGGTCCGTTGGTCTTGTCATGGCCTGTGTTGCAGCCTTTGTGCTGATTTACGGGGCGTTCGGGCATATGGCACCGGGCTTCATGCGCCATGCGGGCATGACATCGGAAGAGTTGATACAGGTGCTGTGGTATTCTTTCGATGGCGTCTTTGGCCGCCCGATGGCGACGGTTGTATCAACCATCCTGATTTTCATCATCTTTGGCGCGGTGCTGGAATTTCTGACCATTGATCAGGTGCTGGTAAAGCTGGCGCTTGCGGCCACGGGGCGGGTGCGGTCCGGCCCTGCGGCGGCGGCCACGATTGCCAGCGGCCTGTTTGGCACAATTTCAGGAAGCGCGGTTGCCAATGTGGTCGGCACGGGTGTGATCACCATTCCGCTGATCAAGAAACGCGGGTTCAAGGCCCATTTTGCCGGCGCGGTAGAGGCCGCCGCCTCCAGCGGGGGGCAGATCACGCCGCCGATCATGGGCGCCGTCGCCTTCATCATGGCTGACATAACGGGTGAGCCTTATCTGACGATTTGTGCCGCCGCTGCCGTGCCTGCCTTGCTGTATTACGCGGGCCTGTTCATGGCCACATCCAGCGCCGCGCGCGACATGGACCTTGATGTCAGCGAACGGCCCAAGATGAATTTCAGCTGGCGCGAAGTGGCGCAGATCATCGTGTTCATGCTGTCGCTGACCGCCATTGTGGTGGCGATGGTTGGCGGGTCATCACCTGCCTATGCCGGGGTTATCGGCGTTGCCTTTGCTATCGTGTTTGGCTTTGCGCTGAAACCGGGCCTGTTGGCCGATTTGCCATCATGGCTGAAGTTCGTCCGCTCTGCGGGGATGATTTCGGCGCAACTGGTGGTGATCGTAGGCGCGGTGGGGATCATCATTGGTATCCTGAACCTGACGGGCGTTGGCCTGCGGTTTGCCTCGCTCGTGGCGAGCTACGCTGATGGGCAGTTGGTGATTTCACTGCTGCTGATGGCATTGGCGTGTTTGCTGCTGGGCATGGGTATGCCGACGGTGCCTGCCTATCTGATTATCGTGCTGGTGATGGGCCCGGCGTTGCAGAAACTCGGCGTGCCGATCATCCACACACATATGTTCGTGCTGTATTTCGGCGTTCTGTCGGCCATCACCCCGCCTGTTGCCCTTGCGGCCTTTGCGGCGGCGCCGATTGCGGGGGCTGGTGCCATGCGCACGGCGGTGGAGGCATCGCGGCTGGCCCTGCCGGGTTTTGTGATCCCGTTTGCGTTCATCTACCAGCCAGCGATGCTGCTGGGCACGGGGTATCCGCTTTTGGAATCGGCGCAATCCATTCTGTTTGTCACCCTTGCGGTGCTGCATATCTCGCGCGCCTGTTACCCCGGCAAAGGCAAGGCGGTGTTCGCGCCAATCGGCCTGTGCCTTGCCTTTGCGCTGTTGTTCTTTGGGCCGTTTGTCGCGTGGGTGGCTGTCGCAGCCACGGCGGCGCTGTGGTCTGTCGTTCGGTTCGGAAACTTCATGACACCGGAAAAATCTTAAACTTGAGGAGGACTACCCATGACTAACATCAATCTGACACGTCGTTCCCTGATCGGCACCGCCGCAGGTGCCGCTGCATTGACCGCGCTGCCCCGTGCGGCCTTTGCCAAGGAATTGCTGCGCATGTCCACGCTTGGGCCGGGCACCAGCCCCAACCTTGTGATGACCACATTCGCAAACACCATCAACAGCACGCTGCCTGACTACGAAATTCAGCTGAACGCAACGGGTGCTGCGACGCGCCACGTGCTCGAAGTTGCCATGGGGCGCAGCGATTTCTGCATGTCTTCGCCTGCCATTCACGCGCTGATGCGCCGCAAAGCGGCCATGTATGCCAAGATTGATCAGGCACCTGAGCTGGTCAAAAAGCTGCGCACGGTTCTGAACTTCCCCATGGGTGTGTACCACATCGCGGTCTATGATTCCTCCGGCATCACGTCGATGGATCAGATCAAGGGCAAACGCGTTTTCCTCGGCCCTCCCGGCGGCGCGGCATTTGCAACCATGAAACGCCTGTTCAAGGCGGTCGCTGGTCTGGAAGAGGGCACCGATTACGAAGCGGTCAAGCTCGGCTGGGATGCCGCCGCCGCCGCGTTCCAGGACGGTAATCTTGATGTCTACTGCAACCCGACCAACGCCCCAAGCCCGGCGCTGACGCAGATTGCCGTGACCAACAAGATCCGCTTCCTCGGCATTCCTGCTGACAAGCTGGCAACCGAAGGCGTGCAGAAACTTGTGGGCCGCCCCGGTTTCAGCGCGGCTGTTTTGCCGGCGGGCGTTTATGGTGAAAACCAGGTCAACGAAGGTGATGTCACCACCCTTGGCGTAACCGTTGGCATCGTGACCAACGAAACCGCTGATGAGGGCATGATCTATGAGATGACCAAAGCGTTCTACGCTGGCGTTGCAGAGGCAGGCGAAAGCGCACCATGGCTGCGCGCGGTTACGCCCGCGGCTGCTGTCAAGGATATCAACCTGCCGCTGCACCCTGGTGCGCTGCGGGCATTGGGCGAACTTGGCGTCGCGATCCCTGACGCTGCCAAAGGCTGATGCATCTGGCCGGGGTTGATACAGCCCCGGCCATTTCGCACCCGTAATTTCCTTTTTACCACACCAGTATTGCCGGGGTGTCTTATGTCAAAAAACGTGCTTTTCATCATGTGTGATCAGCTTCGGTGGGATTACCTGTCATGTGCCGGGCACCCTGATCTGGACACGCCCAACATTGATGCACTGGCCAAGCGCGGCGTGCGGTTTGACCGTGCTTATGTGCAATCAACCATCTGCGGCCCGTCGCGGATGTCGTTCTATACCGGGCGCTATGTCAGCTCCCACGGGTCAACGTGGAACAGTATTCCCCTGAAAGTGGGGGAAATGACATTGGGCGACCATCTGCGCCCCTTGGGCGTGCGCACGGCCCTCTGCGGCAAGACCCATATGGCCGCCGATGCCGAGGGCATGAAGCGTCTCGGCCTTGCGCCCGACAGCACCATCGGCGCGCTCGTGTCCGAATGTGGCTTTGAACCTTATGAGCGTGACGACGGCCTGCACCCGAGCACGAAATACGGCAAGCGCAACCCAAAATACGATGACTACATGAAAGAACAGGGGTGGGAGGATGAAAACCCCTGGGATACCGTGGCCAACAGCGGCGAAGACGAGGATGGCAACATCCTGAGCGGCTGGTTCCTTGATAATTCCGACCTTGCGGCCCGTGCCAGCGATGAGGAAAGCGAAACCCCCTATATCACCCGCCGCGCGATGGATTTCATCCGCGAAGCTGGTGATACGCCGTGGTGTCTGCACCTGAGCTATATCAAGCCTCACTGGCCCTATATCGTGCCGGTCCCCTATCACGATATGTACAAGCAGAACACGCATGCCCCCGTCTTGCGGAGTGATGCCGAACGAAATGACCCGCACCCCGTGTTTGGCGCCTTTATGGAAGAGCGTGTGTCCAAGGCGTTCACCAACGATACGACCCGCACCAAGGTCATTGGCGCCTATATGGGTCTGATCAAACAGATCGACGACCAGATGGGCGAGTTGATGGCGTTTCTGGATGCGCAGGGCCTTACCGATGACACCATGATCGTCTTTACCTCGGATCACGGTGATTACCTCGGTGATCACTGGCTGGGCGAAAAAGAGCTGTTCCACGACCCGTCCGCGCGCATTCCGCTGATCGTCGTTGACCCCAGCAAAGAGGCTGACGCGACACGCGGCACGGTTTCCGATGCGCTGGTGGAGGCGATCGACGTTCTGCCCACCATTCTCGACTATTTTGGTGGCAACGATGTCAGCCACATCGTCGAGGGTAGATCCCTCAGACCCATGATGAACGGCACCTGCACCAAGGGTAAGGATTTCGTCATTTCGGAATATGACTATTCTTTCCGGCAGGCCCGCCGTCGCCTTGGCGTTTCGGTTGCGGATGCAAAGCTGACGATGGTGTTTGACGGGCGTTGGAAATATGTCTTTGCCGAACACTTCCGCCCCATGTTGTTTGACCTGCAAAACGACCCTGATGAGTTCAATGACCTTGGCGGCAACCCCGATTACCAGGCCGAATGTGACCGGTTGCAGCGGTTGTTCTTCCAATGGACCCGCCGCACCAGTCAGCGTACAACAATGTCTGACGCTGAAATCGAACGGCGCGGCGCTGACCTGAACGAAGCCAAGGCGGGCATCATCATCGGTTTCCCGACCGAAGCTGACCTGGCTGCCGCATTGAAGGCCGACCAAGAGCAGAACAAAGGCTGATCCGTTCGGGCTGTCGGCCTAAGAAACAAGTTGGAAACGCCCCCATGCAACACCGGCTGACCGCTTTGCTTTCCTCACTGAACCCGGTCCGCCCGTGGTTTGGTCAGGTGAATGGCGGCACGCTCAGGGCTGATGCGATTGCGGGCGTAACCAACGCGGCCATTGTTTTGCCGCAGGGCGTTGCCTTTGCCATCATTGCCGGGCTGCCGCCCGAATATGGCCTGTTCACCGCCGTTGTCGTGGCCTTGATTGCCGGACTTTGGGGCTCGTCGATGATCATGGTGTCTGGCCCGACCACGGCGATTTCGGCGGTGATCTTTGCCTCCATGTCGCAATATGCGACACCGGGCACAGAAACTTATATCGCCATGGTATTTGCCATGACGTTGATGGTCGGCGTGATCCAGATTGTCGCCGGCATGTTCAAACTGGGTGGTTTGATATCCTTTATTTCCCATTCGGTTCTGATCGGGTTTACCGCCGCTGCCGCGCTGTTGATTGCGGCCAGTCAGATCGGGGGCGCGCTTGGCCTTGCAAAGGGCGAGGGGGGCGGCGTTTTTGAACGGCTCCGCCATGTTGCAACGCATGTGGGAGAGGTCAACGCCACCGCCATTATCATCTCCGGCGTGACCATCCTGACGCTGATCGTATTGTCGAGGTTCAGCAAAAAGGTGCCCTCCTACATCATTGCGCTGGCCGTGGGTTCGGGGGTGGCGTGGCTGTTGAATGCATCGGCCGCGGGTGTGGCGATGTTCTCGCCGCTTCATTCCATCATCCCGCAGATTGGCGCGCCTGACCTGTCGTTCGGGCTGGTGGCGGAGTTGTTGCCCGTCGCGGCGACGGTGGCTTTTGTGGGGCTGCTGGAGGCGATTTCCATTGGCCGCTCTTTCGCGTTGCGCCGGGATGAGCCTTATGATTCCAGTCAGGAAATGGTGGGGCAGGGGCTGTCGAACGCGGTGGGGTCGTTCTTTCAGTGCTATGCCGGGTCAGGCTCGTTCACGCGGTCCGGGCTGAATGCGGATGCCGGGGCGCAAACCCCTGTATCAACCGCTTTTGCCGCTGCGTTTCTGGTCGCGCTTTTGTGGGTGCTGGCCCCTTATTTGGAATTTGTGCCGGTTCCGGCGATGGCGGGTGTTATCCTTTTTGTGTCGTACAGGCTGATCAATTTTGAGGAGATCCGCCATGTTCTGACCTCCAACCGCAGTGAAACCGCCATTCTGGCCGCGACCTTTCTGACCGGGGTGTTTACCGAACTGGATCTGGCCATTGTCGTTGGGGTTATCACCTCGCTCTGTGTTTTCCTCTATGACAGCGCGCATCCCGTGGTGGCGGTGGGGTCGCCAACCGATCTGAACGGGCGCCGGGTGTTCAAGAATGTCGCCACTTATGGCCTGCCTGAATGCCCGCAGATTTCCGTAGTGCGCGTCGATGGCCCGTTGTTTTTTGCATCCGTCGAAAATGTAGAGCAGCAATTCCGCGACGCCGAAGCCAGCAGCAAGGTCCCCAAGACCAAGCTCATGGGCCTGAAGGGCCTGTGGAAAATCGACCTTTCAGGCGCTGATCTGTTGCTGAAGGAAATCCGGCGGGCGCGCAAGGCGGGGGCCGATTTCCGTATCTTTACAACCAACGCGCCATCGCTGCGTATCTTGAACCGGTTGCATGTGTTTGATGAACTGGGGCCTGAAAACCTGCACAACAACAAGGGCGAAGCGATCAGCGCCGCGGTGGCCGCCGCCGATGATGACATTTGCAGGACGTGCAAGCTGCGGGTGTTTCTTGAATGCGCTGACAAACCCGGTCCATCGGCCTAGCGGCCAAACCCCTGTTTGGCATCGGCGCGCAGCATCAGCGTTTTGATGTGCCGCGCGAACCACCAGGTTGCCGGAATGCCGAGCGGCAGTGCGATGATGAGGGCGCGCAGCGGTGTGATCACCTCCAGCCCCACCCACGACAGAATGAGCGATACAAAATAGACGTTCAGCGCCATCGCCCCCGCCCCAAAAGGGTACAGAACCAGCGTGATGCGCCCAACACTCCACCCCGTTGCAGGCGGCGGTTGGCTCATTTCAGCGAAACCAGTTTGTGAACCAGCCACAGGCACGCAATCAGCGCGACCGAGGCGACCAGAAACCAGAATTCCGCGGTCGCTGACTGGGCCTGCGGGATGGGGCGGTCATAAGCCTCTGCCCAGGCAAGCACAGGCGAGAACAGCAATAGCGTAGCGAGGGTCAAGCGGCGCATGTTCAGGTATCCTCCGTCAAAGAGCGGTAAATGTCAGGCAGGGCGCGCGTCAGGCGATCGGGCTGTGGCAACAGGGTAAAGCCGCCCCGCCCAAAGATGCGGGCGAACCAGTCTTGCCCATCTTCATCAATCACGATGCCATGCACGGTCTGGCCGTTGTTGCGGGCCTCCCGCACGGCCATATGGCTGTCTTCGATACCGTGCAGGCCTTCGTAATGGTCAAGGTCGTTGGGTTTGCCATCGGTCAGGATCAGCAACAGTTTATGGCTGCTGCCCTCTTCCTGCAGCTGCGCGCTCACATGGCGAATGGCGGCACCAAGGCGGGTGTAATGGCCCGGTTTCATGCTGCAAATACGGTCCAGCACATCCTGTGAGAACGGCGTATCGAACGCTTTGCACCGGTTCAGGAAAACCCGATCGCGGCGCAGGGATGAAAACCCCCATATCCCCGAACGATCTCCGGCGGCATCTATCCCCCCTGCAAGGGCGGCCAGCGCATCACGCGCCACGTCGATGACGCATGTATCATCCACCGCCGCCTCGGTTGAGCGGGACGTGTCGAGCAGGATGCCGACTGACAGGTCACGGTCAATCTGACGGCGGCTCTGGTAAATCCGGTCACTGCTTTGCCCTGTTGCGCGCAGGTCAATCTGGGCTGTGATCACGGCATCAAGGTCAAGCTCGGTGCCGTCCAGTTGCCGCGGGCGCATGATGCGTTTGGGGTGCATCACCTCAAACTGGCGGCGCACTTCGCGCAGGCGGCGGGCATTGGGAACCAGCGCGTTCGCCGGGTCGGGCACAACATCGGCGTCCAGAATACGGCAATGGTCGGGCATGTAACTGCGGCTGCGGTGGTTCCATTCATCATAGGTATATTCCCCCGCAAGCCGTTCGTGCGCCGCATCGGCGGGCGACAGGTCAAGATGCAGGCGCAGGCGTGTCGCCGCGCGGCGGTCATGGCGCGAGAGGGTGATATTGTCCTGATCTTCAGCGGCCTTTTGCGCGTTTTCATCATCGTCATCATCAACGCTGCGGTTGAGGTTCATGCTTTCAACCCAGCTCAGGATTGATTCAAAGCGATGGATGATCAGGCTATCCTTGCGCATCGCTTCTGATGTGTCTTTGCGCAGGCCCAGTTTGCGGCTTGCAGCGGCGGCAGCGGGGGGCGGGTTTGCGGCCTCATCCGGGGTGGTTTCGGCAAGCCCGTCTTGCCCGGCTGCGCCAAAGTACAACCAGAACGGCACCGGGGTAAAATGGTGATAGCCACGCGGCGCGCCTGTGCTTGGCGCCGGGATGTTGATAGCCGGGGTGATGGGCTGACCCCCAAGATGGCCGCGAATGGCCTGTTCCACCGTCTCTTCGAAAACCGGCAAGCGATGATCAGGGCGGGCGGCAAGCACCGCCTGCCGCATCAGGTCATAGTCCCGCCGCAGGCCCGGACAGTGCTGATAAACAAGGTGGGAGGCCGCAACATTTGCCTCAACCTGCGCCCAATCACCCGCCAGCGGCCCAGCCGCGCGTGGATCGGTGCCCGGCGGATCGGGCGGCCCACCGGTCATTTCAGCCAGCGCAGCGGTTGCCGTCAGCCAGAAATAGGTCGCGCGGTTCAATCGTTGTTCGGAAAAACAGGCGATCACAGGGGGAAGCGACAACCGCTCTCCATCATACCCCGCGCGGTATTCGACCAGATCAGCATTGCCGAGCTTACGCACCGCCCCCAACCGATGGCGGGAGCGCAGGGCAGGGGCCTCCGCAATCTCAACACGGCTCGCCCCGCCAAGGGCGCGAAACAGGAACAACAGGCTTTGACGCAGGTCCGCAAGGGTTGCAGCCGCGTCGGGATAAGCCGCTTCGCGGCCCAGATCGGCGGCAAATTCATGCCAAAGATTGCCAACCGTTTCCTCTGGCTCCATCAAGTCGAGCGGACGCAGGGCCATATGATCAGCCGTAAACCACGGTAATCAGGTCGCGCAGCGCGGTTTTGACATCTTCATCATCGGTCAAGGGTTCTATGACGGCGGCTTCCAGCACTGTGTTGACGCCCATCCCCGCCTTGATCAGTGTGGCGGCATAAATCAGCAACCTTGTGGAAACGCCTTCTTCCAGATCCATTCCCGACAGGTTGCGAATCTGGCCCGCCAGCCGCACCAGAGTTGCCGCGCGCGCTGCGTCCAACCCCGATTCCTGCGCGATGACGGTGGTTTCGGTCTTGGGGTCAGGAAACCCGAACGTCATCGACAGGAACCGCTGCCGTGTCGATGGTTTCAGGCGCTTCATCACGTTCTGATAGCCGGGGTTGTAGCTGGCCACCAACATGAAACCGGGGGGCGCGCGCAGATCCTCGCCCGTGCGGTCGATCATCAGCGTGCGGCGATTGTCCGTCAGCGGGTGCAGGACGACGGTTACATCCTTGCGGGCCTCTACCACCTCATCAAGGTAACAGATCGCGCCCTCGCGGACGGCCCGCGTCAGTGGCCCATCCACCCATTCGGTTTCCCCGCCCCGCAACAGATAGCGCCCGATCAGATCAGCCGCTGACAGATCATCATGGCACGCCACGGTGTAGAGCGTTCGCCCCGTGCGCGCGGCCATATGTTCGACAAAACGTGTCTTGCCGCAGCCGGTCGGCCCCTTCAGCAAAAGGGGCAAACCGTTGGCCTGCGCGGTTTCGAACAGCGCGCATTCATCACCTGTTGGCTGATAGAATGGCACATGCAGATCAGGGGCGGGCGCATTCATGCTCATTCTCCCGGTGTGACGGCGGCTTCACCGGGTTCGATGACCTCCGTCCGTCGTGTCACCAGCATGGCATAGATGAACAACAGCGCCCCCGCGACAACCGCGACCCCGGCACCAAACCGCATGATGTAGAACACCGACAAGGCATCCTGAACATCCATGAAGTAATCACCAACCACGCGCTGCATATGGGTCTGGATTGTGCCGGCAAAGGTCAACACGAAGGTCATAAACGCCATGCCCCCCGTCATCAGCCAGAACGACGCCATGTTCAGCACCTGGTTATAGGGCGCGCGTTCCCGCAGCAGCGGCATGGCATAGCTGAACATCGCAAGGTTCATCGCCACATAGGCCCCGAAGAACGCAAGATGCCCGTGCGCCGCGGTGATCTGGGTGCCGTGGCTGTAAAAGTTCACGCCGTGCAAGGTGTGCAAGAAGCCCCAGACCCCCGCGCCGAAGAACGCCACGGTGGATGACCCCAGCGACCATAACAGCGCGGCCTTGTTGGGGTGGTTGCGCCGCCCTTTCCAGACCATGACGAAGGCAAAGCTCATCATCAAAAAGAACGGGATCACCTCAAGCGTGGAGAAGATCGAGCCGACCCACTGCCAATAGGCGGGCAGGCCAATCCAATAGAAATGGTGCCCCGTGCCCAGGATGCCGGAGAAAAGCGCCGTTGCCACAATGACATACAGCCATTTTTCGACAACTTCCCGGTCAACCCCAGTCAATTTCAGCAGGATAAAGGCCAGGATGGACGCCATCACCAGTTCCCAGGTTGCCTCGACCCACAGATGCACGACAAACCACCAGTACATCTTATCAAGCGACAGGTTTTCAGGGTTGATGAAGGCAAAAACCCACAACAGGCTCAGCAACCACAACCCCATGAGCAAGACGTTGGTGATCGCGGTCTTGCGCCCGGCCAGAACCGTCATGGAGATATTGAACAGGAAGATCAGCGCCGCCACCAGAATGCCGATTTTCACCCAAAGCGGCTGTTCCAGAAACTCCCGCCCGCCGTGGATGCCGACCAGATAACTGCCAACCGCACCCAGCGTGCCCACCATTAGCAAGGCCAGCTGAACATAGGCAAGATTCACTGAATAAATCTCACGCTCGCTTTCCTCGGGGACCAGAAAATAGGCCGCGCCGAAAAAGCCGAGCAACAGCCAGACAATCAACGCATTGGTGTGGATCATGCGAATGATGTGGAAGGGTAACAGCTCCGACAGGAAATTGGGCGAGACATAAACCCAGCCTGCCAACAGGCCGCCGATAACTTGAACGGCGAACAACGCCATCGCGCACAAGAAGTAGGCGTAGGCAACTTTCTGAGATGCATATTTCATGGGTGCTCTCCTTATCCGGCCTCGTTCGGGGGCCAACCCTGCGTGTCTGTCTGATCAGCCCAGCGGAGGAACTCGGCCAGACCGCGAAGGTCTTCGTCCGTGATGTTGAATTGGGGCATCTGGCGGCGGCCTTCGATGCCGCTTGGTTGTGCTTCCATCCAGCCTTTAAGCGTCTCAAACGCGCCTTCGGGGTCATCAAGCACACCCCAGCGTGTCATCACATTGCCAACCTCGGGCGCAAAATATGCGCCCTCCCCATGCAGGGTGTGGCAGTTGATGCAGCTGTGCCGCTCCCACACACGCTTGCCCAGGGCGACCTCTTCGGTCAGGGGCATGCCGGCGGTTGAAACTTCGACCACATATTTGTGGCTGTGTACGGTGAGCGCCACAAATATGATCACGAAGAACAGGGAGCCTCCGTAGAAAATATTGCGCGCGCGCGATTTGGTGAGGAATTCAGACACGTCCAGCGCCTCCTGTTTGGTCCATCAAGACCTGATTAGCGTTGTCCGTGGCATAAATACGTTGTGCCAGCGCAATGAAGCCCGCAAAGACAGCCGCCGCGCGCAACCGAAAACGCCGGTTACCGGTGCCGTCGTGATCGGGCCTTACCCCCTGTGATGCTGGTGCAAAAAAGTGCCGAACCTTGCGATGACAAGGCTTCGCCACGGGCAATGGCACGATAAGCATCATTGGCTGACACCCATCGACACTGCGCAGCGCGCATCAGCCATGCCTATGGTGCTATGCTATGCCAAAAAGCAAAAATCCGCCTATTTTGCTATGGGTTAGGTGTCTTTCCTTATGATGGAAAGACTTCCCGCACGGCGGCTGAAACGGCCTCCCGCGTTTTTTGCAGATCGTCCGCCGAGACTGCCAGTGACGGGTAAAGTTTGCCCGGCGACTTAAAGATACCGCGCTTGCGCAATGCGGTATTGTAGGCGGCGTTCTGCGCTGGGTTGTCATGTTGGGCTGACCGATAGTCCCGGCAGGGTTTTTCAGTAAAATAGATATCGAAAAGCGTCTCATCCCCGCAGATCTGATGGGGAACACCTGCTTCGTTCAGGGCATCGACCTGCATTTGCTGAAGTGTGCCACCGATTTCACGCAGGGTTTCATAGCTGCCTTCACGGCGCAGGATTTCCATGGTTTTCAGGCCGGCTGCCGCCGCAATCGGGTTCCCTGACAAGGTGCCAAGTTGCATCAACCACTTGTCAGCCCCCACGATTGCCTTGTCGAAATGCTGCATGATGTCCGCCCGTGCGCCCAGAGCCGCGAGCGGGAAACCACCGCCGATGATTTTGCCGAGCGTGCAAATGTCAGGCACCACGCCATAGCGTTCCTGTGCCCCGCCGTAGGCCAGCCGAAAACCGGTGACAATTTCATCAAAAATAAGCAGGACAGAATGCTTGTCACACAAATCGCGAAGCCCCTGCAGATAACCGGGCACTGCGGGAATGATCCGCTGTAACGGCTCGACGATGATGGCGGCAATGTCGGAATGCCCCGCCAGCAATTCCGCGACAGCGGCAAGGTCGTTATAGGGTGCGATCAGCATTTGCTCGGCTACACCCTGCGGGATCCCCGCGCTATCTGGCACAGCTTGCGGAAAATTCACGTGGGTTGCGGGGGCAAGGCTCATCTGGGCCTCGGCGCTCATGCCATGATAACCGCCTTCGAATTTCAGGATCTTGCTGCGCCCGGTATGAGCGCGGGCAAGGCGGATGGCATACATGTCCGCTTCGCCACCCGAGGCAACAAACCTGACCTGTTCACAACAGGGCACCGCTTCGACGATGGCTTCGGCGAGTTCCACACCTTTGGCGTTATTGGCAAAAAACGTCATGCCTTTGGGGAGTTGCTCAAGCACGGCTTCCATCACTTCGGGGTGGCCGTGGCCAAGCAGCATCGGACCTGACCCAATCAGATAATCGATGTATTCCTTCCCGTCTTCATCCCACACGCGGCTGCCTTGACCGCGCGCGATCATAATGCCGGGGTCAAAATTGCCAAAGCCCCCTGCGGGCAAAACCGCCTGAGCACGTGCGATCCAATCGGATTGGGATGTCAGTCTTTGCATGTCTTAGTCCAGTTCCAGAACCGGGGCGCCAAGGATGGCAGGATCAGGTGTAACGCCAAGGCCCGCGCCTTCTGGCGGGGCAATGCGGCCATCAATCCGGGTGGGGCAATCAGGCGCGATCCGTGGCCCCACGTAGGACGACAAATCACAAGTGTTGAGCAACGCTCCCCGTGGCGTGGACGCCGCAAAATGGAGCGACGCCGCCGTGACGATATCGGACCCCCAAGTGCATTCAGCACAGATTTCAGCCCCAAGATGCACGGCCAAATCACGCGCCCTGCCCATGGCTGATAACCCACCGAATTTTGACAGTTTAAGCGCAACAGCGTCGAGCACACCCAACTCAGCGGCACGCAACAGTGAGGCAAGGTCAAAGGCGCCTTCGTCAATTTTCATCGGCAGGCCCGTTGCCTGACGCACGGCGGCGCAATCTTCGAGCGTTTTGCAGGGCTGCTCCAGCATGATGTCCAGATGGGCCACGGCGCGACCTGTGCGCGTCGCCTGCAATTTGCTGGCACCGCAATTCCAGTCACCATAGACCAACGGCCCGTTGCCGACAGCCTCTCGCACCCGGATCAGCCGTTCGGCATCGGCCTGCCAATCAGTATCCGCCCCCAGTTTGACCTGAAACTGGCGAATACCGGTTGCGTAGGCCTCTCGTGCGATCCGCGCCATATCCTCTGGTGCGATACAGGTGATCGAATGATAAAGCGGCATATCCCGCCGCGTTCGCCCGCCCAAAAGCTGATAAAGCGGAAGCCCGGTGACCTTTCCGAACAGATCCCAAAGCGCCATATCGACGATGGATTTTGCATAGCTGTGACCTTGCAAAAAACCGTCCAGCTTGCGCATTGGCGCATCAATTCCTGTCGGCGTAATGCCAAGAATTTCCGGGGCCATTTCAGCGATTGCCCCCGGTACACCATCTGCAAAAGCGGGGAGGTAATGGGGGATCGGGCAAACCTCTCCCCAGCCTTTCAGACCTGTGTCTGTCTCAAGGCACAGCACGTGGGTCTTGACCGTGTCACATGTCTTTCCCTCTGCCATGTAATAGGTTTCAAAGCTGGTCAGATCGACAGCCCAGAGCGTAATGCGCGAGATTTTCATGGGTAAACTCCGACGGGGGGGCCAAGCGCATCTTCATCGGGGTGAACACCAAGACCCGGTTCCTCTGGCAAATGCAGGTGGCCGTTCCTGTTGCGTGGCCCACGCCCGCCTGCGATATCGACGGTCAGCATGTCCTGACAGGCCCAGACCGCGCGGCAGTTGGCATCGGGGATGGTTGCTGCCAGATGCAGCGCCTCCGTATCCGCCAGCACGGACCCGCCTGTGGCCATCACAAACATATCTATGCCATGGGCAAGGGCGACGTCGCGCAACCGTGCAGCCTTGGTCAACCCACCGACACGGTTGAGCTTGATGCCAAACACTTCGGCAAGGCCATCGCGGGCGATGCGGGTTGCGTCCTGCAAGGTGACCAGCGCCTCATCAACCGAAACAGGGGCGGCGTGTTTCCCTGAAATCGCGGCAATGTCATCAAGTGTCTCGCAGGGTTGCTCGAACATCACGTTCAGGTCTTCTGTCGCAGACATAACCTGCAACGCCTGTTGCCTTGTCCAGCCACGGTTGACGTCATAGAGCACGATTTCGCCGTCTCGTCTGATGTTCTCCACATCGCGCACCCGCGCAATGTCACGGGTCACGTCGCCGCCGATTTTCACGGAATGGGCGATGTACCCCCGTTGGCGATAGCGGTCGATGACCGCGCGGGTTTCTTCAACGGTCTTGGCCCCAACGGAGGAGGCAATGGCCCGTGGCGTTCGTGATCCCCCGCCCATCAGGTCAGCGATGGGTAAGCCTGCGGCCTGCCCGGCAATATCCCAGCAGGCCATGTCGATCGGGCTTTTGGCATAAAGATGTCCGGGCAAGGCCAGATCCATTGCCCGTTCAACATCGAGAACACGGCGCGGATCAAGCCCGATGATGAAAGGGGCCATCGTTTCGATTCCGGCACGTATGCCGGGGCCGTGTGCGGGAACATAGGTATGCCCCCATGGTGTACCTTCACCCCACCCCGTCAGCCCGGCGTCGGTTTCGATCTTGACGAATGTTGCATCAAGCACTTCAAATTTCAGCCGCCCGCCCGAAAGCCAATAGGGGTGCTCAAGCGGCAGATCGACGTGATAAACAGAAAGGCGCGTGATTTTCATGCATCTGCCCTGGGTTTCAGGTTGTCCGGGTCGTAGGCAGGCGCGCCCAGAACGCGGGCGTTGCGGGCGGCGCCGTGAATTATCACCTCAAGCGCGGTTCCCGGCCTGGCAGCTTCGGGTTTGACATAGGCAAAGGCGAGGATCTTGCCGACGGTCGGCCCATAGGCGACTGACGCGGTTGATCCCACGACGTTCCCGCCCAGGGTCACAGCCTCGCCACCATGGCCATCGGCCACACCGTCGGGGTCAATTTCGAGATAAGCGCAGACCCACGGCAGATCAGTGTCAAGCGTCCTGTCACGGCCCAGATAAGCCTTGTCTGTGCGGGCAAAACGCAACACGTCAGCTTCTGCCAAGGTGACTTCATTGGTCAGTTCACCCGCCCCCTTGAAGCCTTTTTCCATCCGCATCGCGTTCATCGCAAATGACCCGTAGTCGGCGATGCCATGCGCCTGACCGGCCCCCCACAGAGCGGTATAGACATCAACGCAACCCGCCTGCGGCATATGCAATTCCCACCCCAGTTCACCCGCATAGGACATGCGCAAGGCCCAGACGGGATGGCCGGCCACGGTGATCTCTTGTGCTGAAAGCCAGCGAAAGCCCGCGTTTGAAAGATCGGCGGTGGTACAGGCACCAAGGACATCGCGCGCCCTTGGGCCATTCAGCGACAGCGCGGACCGCGCGGACGAAAGCGAGGTGACTGTTGCGTCTTCTCCCGCGCGCTGTTGTGCCAGATGGTCGAGCAGGCGTTGTTCAAAAAATGCCGCGCAAACAAGGTAATATCGCTCATCAGCCATGCGCACGATCGTTGTTTCCAACTCAATCCGCCCCGCACGGTTGAGCATGTGCGTCAGCGTAATCGACCCCGTCTTTTGGGGCATGCGGTTCGCTGTCAACCGGTCAAGCAACGCATAGGCACCGGGGCCTTCGACAAGCACCTTGGTAAAGGCCGTTACATCCATGATGCCGACCTTGTTTCGCACCGCGCTTACCTCGGCTGTGACCATGTCGTCCACGGCTGTGCGGTTGAACGAATAATGGTCTTCCTGTGTGATCCCCTTGGCAAAAAAGCGCGGACGCTCAAAGCCAAAAACCTCTTCGTGTACCGCGCCCTTGGATTTCAATATCTCGTACAGGGGCGAGGGTTTGACCGGACGCCCGGCCAAACGGTTGAAATGCGGGAACGGAATTTCGTGACGCAGGCAATAATCCTCCTTTGCTTTCACGACCTGCCAGTCCTTTGTTGCATAGCTGCCGAAACGACGGGGGTCATAGTCGCGCATGGAGATATTTGCCGCGCCATGGACCATCCATCTGGCCAATTCGCGGGTCAGGCCGGGGCCCCAGCCGATGCCAATTTGTGTTCCACAACAGCACCAATAATTGCGCGCCCCCGGCGCTGGCCCAATAAGGGGGTTGCCGTCCGGGGGGTGGCTGATCGCGCCATGCACCTCGCGTTGAATGCCAAGCGCCGCAAAAATCGGCATCCGGTTCAGGCTTTCCTCAAGATAGGGCATGACCCGGTCATAATCGGGATCAAACAACCAGTTTTCGTAATCCCACGGGCAATGGTCGTGCCAGACGGCGTTCGGGTTTTCCTTTTCGTAAATCCCGATCAGCCCGCGGTTTTGCTCCATCCGGATATAACCCGACACCTTTTTGTCATCCCGAATGACGGGTAACTCTGTCTCCAGCGCCTCGAACTCTGGCACAGGTTCAGTCACGAAATAATGGTGCGTCATGGACGTCATGGGCAGTTGCAGCCCGGACCATTCACCCATCTGGCGCGCATAGGTGCCGCCCGCGTTGACCACATGTTCGCAGGTGATCGTGCCCTTTTCAGTCTCAACCTGCCATTCGCCCGAAGGCAGTTGCGTGATGTTGGTCGCACGGCACCGGCGAATAATCTGCACGCCGTTCTGACGCGCGCCCGTGGCCAGGGCCATCGTCACATTCGTGGGGTCCACATGCCCGTCGTCAGGCGTATGCAAGGCACCCAAAACCCCATCAAGATTGTAAAAAGGATGCCGTTTCGCGATTGCATCGGGGCCGACCAGTTCAATATTGAACCCCAAAGACCGCCCGACAGAAAGCGTATGGCGCAGCCAGTCCATCTCATCGTTGGTATAGGCCAGCCGAAACGACCCACAGCCATGCCATGTGACGGGCTGGCCGGTTTCGCGCTCCAATCCACCGGAATATAGCCCGATGTTGTAATCAACGCATTTTCCCAAACCAAAGCTGGAGGTGGAATGCGTTATCTGGCCTGCCGCGTGCCAGGTGCTGCCTGAGGTCAGCTCTGCCTTTTCAAGCAAAACCGTCTCGCCGCCCCAGCCTTCGTGACCGAGGTGATAGGCAAGGCCAACGCCCATGACGCCCCCGCCGACAATGACAACACGCGCGGTGGTTGGAAATTCTGAGCCCAAGGTAGCATCCTCGATCGAGACCATTTTTTCTCTCGACAAGGTAAGAGTACAAAAGTACCATCGTCAACCATGAATGGGACAAATGTATCAAATACAATTCTGAGCCGCCTTGCAGGCGAACTGCCGGATCTGACACCAGAGGCCCGCAAAGCGGCCACCTATGTGCTGGAAAACCCGCGTGATGTGGGGGTTTCGACCGTGCGTGAAATTGCCGAGGCGGCCAACGTCAAACCAAATACGGTCGTGCGCATGGCACGTCAGGTGGGATTTGAGGGGTATGAGGATTTCCGCGCCCCGTTCCGCGATGCCATCCGCAATGGCGCCGCTGATTTCCCCGATCGTGCGCGCTGGTTGCAGGATATTTCAAAATCCGGCGACCTTGGCGGGTTATACGCTGATATGGTGCGCGATGTGATGTCAAACATCGAGGAAACCTTTGCCAACATCTCAACCGAAGACCTGAAAACAGCGGCAGAGGCCATTTGGGGCGCACGCCGCGTCTTCACCCTGGGCGTAGGGGTCAACAACTCGGTGGTTTGTAACTTTACTTATTTGGCATCGACCGGCATGACCGAATTCCATGCGATCCCGCGCCCCGGTTCAACACCTGTTGACGACCTCGCATGGGCAGACCAGCGCGATGTCCTGATCGCGGTAACGTGCAAACCATATCGGTCCGAAGTGGTAGAGGCTGTGTCAATCGCGCGCGAGCAGGGCGTGAAAATCGTGGCCCTGTCAGACAGCCCCGCCAGCCCGATCATTCAGATGGCAGACCACAGTTTTGTTGTGTCTGTCGAAACACCGCAGTTCTTTCCATCCTCTGTCAGTACCATTGCCTTGCTGGAGACGTTGTTATCGTTTGTTATCGCCGTCGCGAGCGAAGAAATCCCGCAGCGGGTTGAGACGTTCCACAAGCGTCGTCATCAGCTTGGCCTTTATTACGCAGAGGCCCCATGACCGCCCCCGTCCGATCATTGGCCGCGCGCTATTACACCGACCCGGCGGTGTTCCGGCTTGAAAAAGCGGGCCTTTTGGCGCGCACCTGGCAATTTGGGTGCCATGCGTCAGACCTCCGCAATACCGGTGACTATGCGACGTTTGAAATAGCTGGCGAAAGCCTGTTTGCGATCCGTGGGCGCGACGGCAAAATCCGGGTATTTTATAACGTGTGCCAGCACCGTGCCCATCAGCTGGTGAGCGGCACGGGCACAACCCGCGTCGTGGTTTGCCCCTATCATGCATGGACTTACGAGCTGACGGGCGCGCTTCGGGCCGGGCCAAACATCAGCGCGGTAGAGGGTTTTGACAAATCCGGAATATGCCTCACCGAAGTGCGCGCGGAAGAATGTCTTGGGTTTGTTTTTGTGAACCTCGACCCCGACGCGGCCCCGATGGAAGACTGGTTTCCCAACGCCCGCGCGGAACTGGAAGAATGGGTGCCGCATTGGGCCGACCTTGAGCCACTGCAGTGGGTCGAAATCCCGGAGCGGTGCAACTGGAAAGTCTCGGTCGAGAATTACTCCGAGTGTTATCATTGCTCACTGAACCACCCGACCTTCGCCAATGGTGTTGTCAAGCCGGAGACTTATGACATCCAGCCGCAGGGCAAATGCCTGCGACACACCACAGAATGCCAGAACCTTGAGGATATGACCTATGATGTGCATTCGGGGTTTGCGCACCAATATGAATACTCCAGTTGGTTCCTGTGGCCGATGTTTTCGTTCCAAGTCTATCCCGGCAATGTGCTGAACACCTATCACTGGCGCGCGGTTGATGCCGAGCATGTCGTGGTCTGGCGGGGATGGTATTCGATAAAGGGCGAGGAGGATGCAAAGGTTCGCCAACTTGCCATTCAAGACCGTGAAACAACGGTGGCAGAAGATATTCGCCTGGTTGAAAGCGTGCAGCGCGGGCTTGGGTCACGCGGCTACAAGCCCGGCCCATTGGTGGTAGACCCGGCCGGCGGGGTCAACTCGGAGCACCCCGTCATGCATCTTCAACGCTGGATGAAAGAAGCGATTGATAGCTGACCACGCGCCGGTCGTTGTCTGCGCCCCGGCGTCCAACACAGGTTGGTCTTTGCAAACCGCCATGTTTGCCTCTCCCCGCTTTGGTTTTCACTGACGGGCCATAAGGGTTTGGCATAGCCCCTGAATTCTCTGCGCTTGAGGAAAGAACAGCATCGCCCAAACATGAGCGGGCGCATTGGCCAAGCGCAGCCAATACGACCTCTGGCCGTGTGAAAGGGGCCCATTGATATGGCGATGCGAGCGGTAACTTCGACTGAACGTCGCTGGTGCTGAACAGCCGATGAAAACCGGAAATTCGGAATTATTCGGGCTTATGATGCAAGGTTGCGGGCTGAGCTTTGAGGCGGCGGCCACCCTGCTTTCGGTTGATGTTGATATGGTCATGGTTTGGTTCTCCGGCACGCGCCAGCCTGATGAGACAGCAATCTGGAAATTGGCGGAGTTTGCGCGTTTTCAGGCCGAAATCGCTGATGAAATTCTCGAAGTCTGGCGTGCTTCAGATCGACCGACCAGCATCAAATACGGGGTTTCGGTTTCAGATGCCGGTGCCAGAAGCCTCGGGTGGCCATCAAGAGACAGCCAGATCGCCGCAGTTGCCCAGGCCCAAATCGCCCTTGCCCCGGTGATTATCGAAATTGTGCCGATGCCCGTTGGTGATCGGAATGCGGAGACCCATCATGCCGCCTGATACGCTGGCGTTAACGGATATCGAGCCAACTATAGAAACCGCAGATGTTGACGGCGCGATGCTCTGCGTGCGGTGCGACAGATGCAGGGATCGCTGGTCCATCCGCGTTGATGCCTGGCCAGATGCGACGGGCCAGCACCCCAGTTTTTCCGATTGGCTTACCGCAAGAACCTGCACAGGGTGCGGAAACGGTCGTCTCCAACTTGAGCGGCTACGCGACCCCCACACTGGTTCACCGATTGTGTATCGGGCAACACCGTTCCTGAGCCTGTTCAGCGGGCGGAAAACCGCAGCGCCCCGCAGGTCTTAGCAGCCCCCCGCAGGTTTTAGCTGTCTGGTGCACGATCTGAATTGCCAGTGGTGGCAAAGGGGGCCGCGGATGTGATCTCCGCAATGCGCGCAACGCCTTTTTCGATATCGGTGACCTTGGGGTGGTCCGCGCGATAGGCTGCCGAAAAGGTAAACGCCGCGCCATCAATTTCGTGGCTGGTTATCCAAAGATCAGAACTGCTGAGAAACGCGGCCATTTTTGCCGGCCACAACATCACATAATCCGCAATCGCGCAGAGCGTAAAGCGCACCGCCTCGTTGTTGGTGGTGAAGGTTTTTCCCTTTATTTCAATGCCATTGACCGCTGTGTAGTGATCAAACATGCGGCGCAGTTTTGACCCCTCTTCGGGAAGAACCCAGCTTTTGGCCGAAAAATCCGCGGGCGTCAGTAAGGTTTCGCGGTTACGCTTGGTGCTTTTGGCAACAATGACATATGTGTCGTCGAACAGGTCCTGCCGCACGAACTCATCTTCAAGCAAAGATACATCACCAAAGAAGATGTCCACATGCCCTTCGCGCAGCATGGCCATCGCTTCCATATGCGTGCCATAGCGGGCCGTCGCGTTAAAATCGCCGCCCACATGGACACTGCCAAACAAATTGGCCGGAATGAACGCCGATGGTCCGGTGTGAAGGCCAATCGACAGTTTTGCGGCCTCTCCCTGCCCGGTGATTTCCTCTGCCGCAGCTTGCAGGTTGCGCACGATCAGGTTGGCGTGCCTGACGAGGGTCATGCCGCGGGTTGTTGGCACGACACCGCGCGCGGAGCGGGCAAACAGCGGATACCCGATCTGTGCCTCCGCATAGGCAAGGCCCTTTGAAACTGTCGGTTGGCTATAGCCAAGTGCGCGCGCGGCTGCGCTGACAGACCGGCTGTGCGCCAGTTCCGAAATAATGGCCAGATGTTTGACAGAAAGGGATTCCAGCCCCGACAATCCAAAGGTCATCTTGCGGCCTCTATCCTGAAATCCTCTAACCGTTTCAGAGCGTTGGGGTTTTCATAGACCATCTTCACGGTCTGTTTCAGCCGTGCGGCTACGGGCTCATATCGTTGCGCGTTTGTGGCTGTGTCCTGATAGACCAGAACCAATGAGTGATCTGATTTTGGGATGATGATGGGGTGGGGCTGAAAAACCGTTAACGATGCATTCGCGAGGCAGAATTTCAGCGCCGCTATGGAATAGTATTTTCGATTGCCGACCAGCCCATGACTGGTGACGATGTCATCTGACTCCACATAGTTTCGCGGGGCGCTGCCGGTTTCGGCTATGAAAAACTCGTCGATTGCACCGCGCATCTTGGGCAGGCGGCGGGATGGGATCGCCCAGTTTTCATCCTGCAAATCGCGGAGCGAAACCGTGCCCGGCGCTGCCTTGGTGCCAATCACGCATAATTCGTCACGGGAAATCACATGGAAGATCAGGCCGTCCGGGTTCTTGGGTGGCTCATCCAGCACGATCAGGTCCAGCTTTTCTTCCCGAAGCAGTTCAAGCAAGTCAGCCTCGTACCCCATATGGTATTTCACCTTCAGGTCATCGGCATTCTGCTGAAGCGCGACAGACAAAAGCGTAAACAGGTTGGAGCCGCTGATCGGGCTGAGGCCGACAAAATGTTCTTCGCTGGAGCGGCTCAGCTCCTCTGACAATTCGGCATCAGCCTCTGAAAGAATGGCCAGGCTTTCTGCGATACGGCGGATCAATCGCTGTCCATCGGCAGTCGGGCGCAAGGTTGGCTCATTACGCCTGAAAATCGGGGTGCCAAGTTTCCTTTCGGCATCCAGCAATGATTTCGACGCGGCGGAGGCTGACAGGCACAACAGCTCCGATGCAGACCTAATTGTGCCAAGACGCTCAACTTCCACGATCAGGCGCATCTGTAATAGCGAAAGTCTGTGAAGCAGTTTCATGCCAGGGTGGCTCCGATGTCTCGAACGCTGTTTCAGCCATTCAATTAAGGAATATCAGCGGCCCAACAATGCATCAGGAACAGGTTTCCTGACCCATTCCAAACCAGAATATCACCCAAAAGTGACATCAGGTACGCGCGAATAAGCCATTCCTGATTGGCATATATGCGGATTTTTACGCGCTTTTTGGCCCGGCCCTCCCCTCGCAATAGTTGCCTCGGGTTCGCAATGCGGCCGGGTCGGTCGGGATTTCCAAGGAAGGCGGTCAGGGCGGAGTTTGAGACGCGGAATAATCCGCTTCCATCAAGCGCCCCACACAAGCCGCAAACTTCGCAAGGTCTCGCTTTCTGGCCCTCCATCTTTCGACATTCGCTGCATCGCGGACCCACAATTTGGGTAAGTGTGAGGTCTCTGGGTATGGCGACGATAAATGGTGATGGCGGCGACAACACCCTGACGGGTGGCATCGCTGATGACACGATCAGTGGTCTTGCCGGCGATGACACGATCACTGGTGCCGCTGGGAACGACAGCCTTGTTGGGGGAACGGGCAACGATCTGCTGGTGGGGGACGGTGGCGCGGATCCGGCAGGCAACCTGATCGCCAACGGCACGTTTGATGACAACTCAGCGTGGACCGTGATTGATGGCAACAGTGATGGTCAACTGCCGCTGTTCTTGCAGAATCTGATCATCTTCAACGCGGGCGGGCGCCCGCCGGGCGACATGATCACGCAGACATTCGACAGCGCCAACGGGGCGTTGCACAATGTCTCGCTTGACCTGATCGAGAATGACGGGGGCATCGCCTCCCATAGTTTTCTCATCCAGATTTTGGATGATCAGGGCAATATCATCGCCTCCGAGACGCAGACCGTAAATGACGGCTCCGTCCAGAATGTTGCTTTTTCATTCACAGCCGTCAGCGACACGTCTTCGATCGTGATCACGAACACGGCCTTTTCAGGCAATACTAATGGGAGCGACGGCAAGGTCGACAATGTTTCGATCACCCTCGATGACCCGTCGTTGCTGGGCAACAACGATAGGCTTGAAGGCGACGGGGGGGACGATACGCTGCTGGGCGGCGAGGGTGCCGACAGCCTTGATGGCGGTGCCGATGAAGACGCCATATTTGGGGGAGGCGGGGCCGACGCTGTTTCGGGTGGCACGGGCGCTGATACCATTGATGGCGATGCTGGCAACGACACGATTGATGGTGGCGATGGTGCCAATCTCATACAGGGCGGTGCGGGCAATGACGACATTACCAGCGGTGTTGACGCGGATACGGTCAGTGGCGGGATTGGTGACGACTCCTTAACCGCTGGCGG
The DNA here is from genome assembly GCA_049608645.1 of Pikeienuella sp. Lineage (GTDB taxonomy): Bacteria > Pseudomonadota > Alphaproteobacteria > Rhodobacterales > Rhodobacteraceae > Pikeienuella. The sequence goes on from JBMYXS010000030.1 coordinate 24,961, forward strand.
GGGCGCTGATACCATCACAGGCGGAGATGGGAACGACACGATCAATGCTGGTGACGGCAATGACTTCATTGATGGCGACGGCAATGGCACCGTTGTTCATACCATTCAGGAAGAAGGGTTCGAAAACCCCACCAATGTCGTCGAAGGTGCCGACAGTTTCGCGCAATCCTATCCTGCGGGCACATCACCGCTGGAGAATTTCACCGGAACGGCAGGGTTCTTCCGGGACTCCAACAGCGCGCCGCAGTTTCCGAATGCGATCGCAGCGGATGATGGCACGTTTTATTCGGGCCTCCATTCTGACGGTGATTCAATTCAGGAAGTTGTCTCGCTCCAGTTGGATCAACCGCTGGAGGCCGGCGAAGATCACAGCATCTCGTTCCTTGCCCATGTGATGATCCACGGCGGGGCGACGCCCAACCAGATTTTCCAACAGCCCGGTTCCTTCAGCATTTTGGGCGTTTCGGCGGAATCCACAGCCAGCAATAACGACATAGCCCCGGCCAACGGCACCACAAGCTCGGAGACCATCGCAGCGCACCCGGATGTTGATTTGTTGGGCACAACGCCCGTGATCACATCGTCGACGGAATGGACAGAGTTCGTAATCGATTTCACGGCCACACGGTCCTACGACCAAATCCTTTTCGTCCCGAATGACGAAGGAAACGGGGCAGGGTCATTCCTTGGCATTGACGATATCCAGCTTACCACCGAACTGACCGACGATACCGACCTTGGGCTGCAACTGGTCGGGGGTGACGACCTGATTGATGCCGGCGCCGGTGATGACACGGTGATCGGCAATTTTGGCAACGATACCATTCAGGGCGACGCAGGAAATGACAGCCTTCAGGGTGATGGCGGTGATACCGATACCGTTTCTGTGGCCTATACGCCGACGGGCAACATCGTTTTCAGCTATGCAACAGGTGCCAATGTCGGTGACGGCACCGCGAATGGGTTTGGCGACCTGCATACCGCCAATGTCAGTTCCAACGATGTTTCGGACCTTCAACTCATCATCAGGGATGGGAATCTGGAACTTCAGGAAGGTGAAACGATTTCCTTCTCATTTACCGATGAGAATGGCACCACGATTACCGTTAACGAAGCTGTGGTTCAGCAGACTGCCTTTGCAAACCCGGCGATCGAAGGCACGGGCATTCTTACGGCGACGGGCCTCGATCAAAACGGCAACGAAACCGCACTTTTGCTTCAGTTCAACGAAAACGACGGCTCTCCACCCGATGAAATTACCGCTGGTGGCTTGTTTTTCGACAATGACACCGAACCTGACGCCTTTAATGGCGCCAATATTTTCATCCCCGCCGCTGATGTCACGCCATTGGATTTTGACGACAGCATCAGCGGTGGCGATGACAATGACACCATAGATGGTCAGTTTGGTGACGATACGCTGGCGGGTGATGGGGGCGATGATACGTTCTTTGCCAGCACCGGCACCGATGGCATTGATGGTGGCGCGGGCACAGACACCTATGATGTCACCAGCTCCACCACGTTAACTGACGGCGTTGCCGACACCACCACATTCGCCTTTGATTCAGGTGATCTGGGGTGGCGCACATTCGATCAAGACACAGCGACGTTCCAGGACCCCCCAACAACTTATCTTCAGTGACGCAAACGGTAACATCACCTCGGTCGATGAGGATATTCCGGGGGAATTCCCGCTCATCGTCACACCCGCATCGTTCGCGGGCGATCAGACCGACCTTGTTGGCGGGTCCGTTTCCTTTGCATTTACCAGTAGCGATACGTCGCCGGGCACACCAAATGCCTTTGTCGGCAACGCCCTGTTCATCCGCGCAAGCGATGGCACAACATTTGTCGCATCCGATACAAGCCAGGCATCGGGCGGTATTGTCACTGGCGGTGTTCAGTCATTCGACCTGAACGCATCAGACTTCACCAATCTGGCAACAGGCATCGCCCCCACAGAGGCTGAATTCGCGGCGGTGTTTCAGGATCTGGAATTCGTCGGAATTTCGGCCGATCAGCGTGCTGGTGACGAGAGTTTCACCGTCGATAACATCGTCTTCACCAATGGGCCGGAGCCGTTGGAAACGGTCACCGCCACGATCAGCGATGACGGCGATGGCACGGTGGTCAAGACAGTCGATGAAACCACCGACACCGTCACCAGTGTAGAGACTTTCATTGCCGAAGAAGATGCCGCAGAGGCCGATGAAATCACGCTGACAGACGCGGTTGTTCGCCCCAATATTGCCGCTGACATTGCCGACCTCAGCAACAGCGCAATAGGCGTCTACACCCCCAATGACGGCAGCGGCGCAATCGCATTTGGGGGACCGGGTGAGCCGACCCTTTCCCAAATTCTTGACGGCTCATTCGATCCGGGCACTGGCCCCGTCAATTCAATCGGTACTTATACGATCACCGATGGAGATGAGAGCGGGCGCGTCGGCCGTATATCGTTCGAAAATTTCGAAACCATCAATTTCAGCGTCGTATGTTTTGCCCGTGGCACCCGCATTCGTACACCCAGGGGCGATATCGCGGTCGAAGACCTGGTGCATGACGATCTTGTTGAAACGCTTGAACACGGGCCGCAACCATTACGCTGGATTGGCCGGAAAAAGGCGTTGGCTGTCGGAAAGCTGGCCCCGGTTGAGATCGCAGAGGGTGTGTTGGGGAATGAACGCGCGATGCGGGTGTCACAACCGCACAGAATGCTTGTCACTCATCAGCGACTTGACCTGCTCTTTGGGTGCCCCAGCGCCCTGGTGGCCGCCAAACATATGTGCGATGGCACCAATATCCGCATTATCGAAGGGGGAGAGGTTGAGTATTTCCACCTGTTGTTTGCCCAGCATGAGGTGATTTTTGCCGAAGGGGCGCTGTCCGAAAGCTTTCACCCCGGTCAGTTCGGCATTGATACCCTGAGCGATTGCGACAAGGCCGATTTGCAACAGGTCCTGCCGGCCTTATGCGCCAGCCCGGAAGCCTACGGCCCAACGTCCCATCCGGTATTGAAGCGCCATGAGTGGGATGTTCTGGCAGCGGACCTGCTAGGCCCCGCCGAGAACCCAACCACACGGGACCGGGCCAAGCGGGACGGGGCCAAGCGGGACGGGGCCACACGGGACGGGGCCGACACTTTGGCGCTTTGGCGAGCGTTGGCCTAGGCCATGGCGAATTTTGACACTGCCGGGATACGTAAGCAGCTTCCCGATCATCTGATATTACGCAATTCCGACGCCTTTCGCCTGTTGCAAACCGCGCGCAACAATCGTTATGGCCTGCGGGATTTTGTGCTGATTGCCTTATTGTTTCGACACGGCCTGTCAGTGCGGGCGCTGATCGAGTTGCGCCCGGAGCATGTCAAAAACGGATATCTCGTTCATCGCTGTTTTGAAAAGACGTGCGCCTATACGCCCCTCCACCCGTCGATCATCCGGGCCTTGCCCAACCTTCTTGATGAAACCACGCCTGCGCCCTTGCTGTTCCGGTCGCAGCAGGGCGGACCGATCAAGCGACAGGCCGTCAATTACATAATCGAGGTATCATCACGGAAGGCAAATGTGGCCCCGTTTTCCCCTACGGAATTGCGCCATTTGTGCGGTTATAATCTTGCTGCCGCTGGCTTCTCAAAGACAGAGATCAGGAACGCGCTCAGCCTTTCGGGTAACGGCCATGTAAACCGCTATTTTGCCCCCTGGGCCTGATGCCCGCGCGGGAGCCCCTGTCACCATCACGCCCGCTACGAACACGCCCGCCTTAAAAAAGAGGGTTTAACGCGAACCTACCAACTCTGGTAGTTCCGGCTGTCAGCAGGGCTGCGTAGCCTCCCCCCTATCGCCAAATTCGCGGTGGGGCTGTGGGAGTTCTCGTGCAAAAACCTGTGTTTGATCCATCTGTTTTCGTCGCAACGGCGGCCCGCTATCTGGGCGCTGGAATTGCGTTTGGAATAATGGGCGGCGCGATGGCCGATACGGTCACGATTGCCGCCCCTGACAGCAGTGTCACCATCGCAGGTTCACCCAGAGGCGGCGAAACGGCGCTGGGGGTGCGGGTGATCGTTGAAGGGTGGTCTTGCGGCGCGGATGTCACCCCCGATGTTGTTGCTGTATTGGCGGAGCTGAACCGCCGCCGCTCCGTGCTCTCGCGTCAGGTGGATGCCGGCAAGGCCCTGGCAAAAACACCTGCCATTCAACAAGAGCGTGACCAAACCCGCCGCCTGCGTACCTATGATGATGCGCTGGCGGCCGTAACCAAAAATGCCCCCCCGGAAATTCGCGCATTGACCCGGAAAGAGGAAGGCGCGCTCGCTGAAGTGGAAACGATTACAGGGCTGCGCGCCTATCAGGGTGATGTGGCCGCGTTCCGGCCAGCCGGGGTAACTGATGGGGGGGAAACACAGATTCATGTGCTGCCCGATTGTTTTCAGACCTCCCATGTAAAGACGCTGATTGCGCAAATGCGGGGTGCCGCGACTGAGATTGCTGAATTACGCGACGCCCTGCGCCAGACGCGGCGCGCCGTTGCCACGGGCGGCGGGGTTTAGGATATGGCGTATCGGTGGCTTGGCGGCGCATTTGCGCTGGTTCTTACGTTCCTGTCGGCACAGCACAGCACGGCGGATGCCGCGCGCGATGCTGAAATTGCGCGAATGGAAGCGTTACTGACAATCAGTTGCGACCCGACGCGCGCGTTACTTGATGAACTGGTTGCCGCCGGGCGGGCCTATCGCGGTGCGATTTCGAAGGTAGAGCGCGACTATGCCCGCGAAAAGGACAGACAGGTCAGCTTTCTTGGCGATTTTGCCTTGCCAACCACGGTGCCCGACGGGTTGAGCTTTCGGTTCTTTACCGCGTTCTCCCGCCTTCGCGCCGAAGCCAATGACGCCGGTGTGCTTGGCCCAAATGACATTCCCGACGGGGTGGGGCTTGGCCCGCTGGCGACCGCACATCTGAACCCCAAACCGCCCGTATCGGACGCTGATAAACTGGTGCGCGCCGCGGCGGCGAAACTGTTCTTTGATGCCAAGGATGAGGCAAGCGCGGCAAGGCTTCGCAAGACGCGGGATGAATTTCAGACCCGCTTTGAGGAGTTGAAGGCCGAGTATGAGGCCCGGCGCGGCGATTATCTTGATCTGTTCGGGCCGGACAAGATTGACGCCCTGAACGATGCCTTCCAGTCGGCAATCGCCAACGGCGTTGACCCGGCGCGCGACGTTTACCGCAAGCTGCGTGACCGGGTTGAGGAACTGGCCCTGTCGCGGCGTGTGGAACATTGCCTTGGCCCGATAGAGGGCGATGCCCAGCGTACGGCGGTCGGCGGCGCGGTGGACCCGTTCTTTGTGCAGGGGCCCGATAACACCGTCGGGGGCATCCCCGGCATGGGTTTCGTCCTGACAGCGGCACCGCGGATAGAGGCATTCAAACCCGAACCGGTTCCTGACTTTGGCTATAAATTCAACATGAAGCGCGATCCGGTCGCGTTCAGGGATTTTGACGCTGATATCAACCTGATCAAGGCCAAGGCATCCGCAGAACAGATCAAGATCTATGCCCTGTTCCTGCGCGACACGGCATTTGAACTGGAAGCCTCGGAAATCTTTCAGGTGGGCGACAAGGCGCGTGAAAAGCTGGTCGCCGCCGCGAAGGGGCTGGCGTCACTTGGCGAGAGACTGATCGTGGATTTCGGCGGCAACCCGCTTGCGATGCTGGGCGAGATGCAAATTCAGTCATTTGACCTTGACGCTGACACCAATGCCTCTTTCACCGAAGACGTGGGAAAGCTCAAGGATGCCTTCAACAAGGCCATCGCTGATATGGAAAAGGGGGCAGAGGCCCAACAGGCCCTTGCCGCGCTCGGTTTTGGTAATGGCTCCATCGACATCGACAAGGTGGAGGAGCGGTTCAAGGAACTATCCGGTGACGAGCGTGCAAAGTTCGGGGCCGATATCGCCGAAATGCTCGGGCATGTGGAAACCGGGCTGGAACGTACCGCAGATGTTCAAAGCGAAATCCTCGCCATAATCGTTGAAGAGGTCGTTACAGCCGGGATCGGCAAGAGCGTGCGCGCCCTCAAGACACTCAACGACGGGCTGAAAACGAAAAAGGCACTGGGTAAACTTGATAACGCACTGACCAAGATCAACGATGCCAAAATCAAGCAAAGCAATAGTGCCGGAACCAGGAAGCTCGCCGAAAAACAGGCCGAGCTTGGCAAGCTTTCTGACGAAGCAGCGGCGGCGGGCGCTGACCTGAAGGCGGCGCAGGATGCCATTCAGGCCGATGTGGATGCTGGTGGGGCGTTCAATTTTGATCGCTTGAACAAGGTTCCGGATGTGCCGCCAAAGCCGGATGGCACCCCTGTCGATATCGGCACCATCAAAGGGCCGGACGGGCAGGATATTCGCATAACCGGACAGGAGGTCGGACAGGGCAAGACGGCAACCGCCTTTGTCACCGACGATGTGCCGCCCAAGGTGTTCCGCCTGATCCCAGACACAAATGACCCTGCCAAGATTCTGGAAGCGGCCAGAGACAACCAATCGCTGGAAGGGTTGCTCAGCGCCAATCTCAATTCAAAGGCGGTTCGTGTCATCCCCTCGCGACCGCTAAAAGGGGCAAAGGGCAGGGTGCAGGCCATTGATGCGGATGGGAACAAGGTATTTGACCTGAACGGCAAGCCGGTCATCGTCGATGCGCAGGTGCAGGAAGCGGTGTTCGCCAAAAGCGGGCGTAAACAGCTTGCCGAACAAGGCGGCAAGCTGACCAAGGGCCAAACGGCCGCCATCAAAAACATGCGCGAGGAGTTGCTTGCCAAAGGCATCATCAACACCGATGGCAAGCTCGACAATCTGTCTTTCATAAATGAGGGCGGCGATAATTGGGTGGTCGGCATTCTTGACCCCGGCGGGTTCGAAAAATTCACCGGGCCAAATGCCGTTGCGGATGCCAGGAAATTTCAGGACGCTTATGATGAATTTACCAGCACATTTGTAAACGAAGGCGGGTCGGCAAGAGATCAGATCGTCAACGCCTTGTTCGCGCGGACCAATCTTTTCATTGAAAAAGGCGTCGATCTGGACCGGATGCTGCTCGACAATCTGCCGGGGGTCGATTCCTCGCAGCTGAAATTCACCATTCCATCGCAGCGCCAGAAAAACTTCCCCAACACGATCAAGGGCGATGATGTGATTGATATTTCCGATCAGGTCGCCAAACACAAAAAGCTCAAAGACGCGGCGGAGGCTGCCAAGGGCCGTGTGGATGACGTCAGCGGGCGGGTCGATGCGGCGGTTCGTGACCTCGATGAAATCCTGCCACAAGCGCAGGCAGAAGCCGCCACCGCCGCTGCCAAGGTCAACGAAGGCGTCGCCAGCAAGGCCAGCGCGCTGAAGGAACTTGCCGCGCTCGAAAGCCAGCGCCCCGGTGCACTGTCAGCGGCGGTCGGGGCCATTACCGATGATGCGCGACGTGGTCTTATCGTGCTCAGCCGTGTTGCCGCCGAAGGCAACAAGGAGGCTGATTGCGTGCGGATGCGCGCCGTGCTGGCAGAGGGGGATGCTTCGGAAGAGGTTCGCGCGCTGGCCCGCGAAAAATGTGATCTGGCCGTGGCGGAGGCAGCACAATGACCCGGCTTTTCCCCTTTGTTGCGATGTTGACAGCCGGCCTCTTCGCGCCGTCCGCTCTGGCCCAGCAAGTGATCATTCCCGACCCGGAGATCGAAGCGCCCGCGCGCTATGTGGAGCGAAAGCTGGCTGATTTTCGGGCCAGGCTGGATCGTTTGAAACAGGGTCAAAAGGCCGATGGACCGGACGATTTTGACGGCGAGGCCACCGCCGATGCCCTGTTCCAGAGCTTCGCTGGCAAAGGCCCCAAAGATCTGCGTGTTATCCGCGAAGCCGATGAGGCCGCCTTCGATGTGGACCCCTTGCCGTTGGAGGGGGCGTATTTTCTGACCGGCATTCGCGACCTGTCGCTTGTGTCACGATTTGGCACCGCGACACCACGGAACGCGCGGGTGCCGGGCAATGTGGCTGTTGATCGTGACACCGCATTGGCATTTTCCTTGCCGCAGGAGCTTACCACACGGGCGTCTGCCTCGATTGCACGCGTGGTCAGCAATGGTGAATGTTGCCTGCGCTTTGAAGCCCCCGAACAGGCGGAGGGGCGACCCAAATGCGTGCAATCGGTTCCCGCGTTTTCCGTAGAGGGGCAGGGGGCCGATCTGCGACAGGTGCTGTCAACGACCACGGGCGGCGGCATTGCCTTTGACAATATCACTGGTGATGCAGACGGGCGCCTATTGACCGTACCTGAAACCGGGGTGGGCAAGATCACCCTGTCCCATACCGTCTTTGAAACCGAAGGCGCGTATTGCGGGCAGAGATATGACGCCTCTCGCGGGCGGTATGTGAGTGTGAACAAACTGATACGCGTGGACACCGCCAAGGAAACCCGCGAGATCAGCGCCGAGGTCAAAGGCATCAAATTTGTCGCCTTCGGCTTGCCGGAGCTTGACGTTGCCAATGCGGGTAACGCGCCACAGCTCAATTTCTTTTCCAAAGGCCAGACCACGATTGGCAGTCTGACAATGGGCGCAGGCGCTCAGGGGCCATTACCAGCCCCGGTTGCCACCTATTTCGATGGCGCGGCCGAGAGCAAATCGGATGGCCTGCGTCAGTTTCCAACCTCCGTCACGGTCCGAATGGCCGGGGTCAGCCCGTTTATCGCGATGCCAAAGGGCCAACTGGCCCTCTCCCCGGCGGCGGTGCCCGGCGGGACAGAGGTGACATGGTCGTTGAATGATGCGTTTGAGGTGCGTCACGCCCTGTCGCTCAACCGTATTTCCGTTGAAATAAAAGGCCTTGGCAAAAATGGGGCGTTGCTTGTCGGGCGAGACTACGAAACCGTTGTCACCATCCAGGGACCGGTTGACTTTGACGAGGCGGGGCTTGCCCTCAGTTTTGGCGGTCCGGTCGGATGGGCCAGTACCTCCGGCACGGTTGATCGGGGGGATGGCAAGACCGAAATAACAAACCGCTTTCGCCCCGGCGGTGATCTGCGCCCGGTTATCAAGATCAGCATGACAAGCCCGTTTGGTGAGGTATTTACCTATGACGCGGGGTTGATCGTGCAGGGCCGGGCGCTTGGCGGCCTTGATTTGCGCGTCATTCGCGGAGAGGCGCTTTCAGCCATTACCGCCGCGCCGGTAAGACAGATAGACACGTTTTTTCCGTCAACTTTTCCTGCAAACCCGGTGAAACTGTCCGCACATGCGTCTTTCATCACCGATGAGGGCGATTTGGTGAGCTTGCAGCGGGCGCTGGCCCGCGCAGCGGTGGGGAGCGGTTTTCGGCCTGATGGGCTCTTGTCCTCCTCCAACGAGGGGTTCCTCAGGCGCACTCGTTTTTCACTCAGCGCACCTGCCTTGTTTGAGGTTTCCCCGCAAATTGGCGCGGCCCTGATCGAAAGCCAGGCGGGGGAGGCAGGCGGCGTTGCCCGCGCCCTGACCGGAGGCGTCGCCACAAAAATCAGCGCGCCACCTGTGACGGTGACATCAAACGCGCTGCGATTGCTGCGCGAGAAGGGGCGTTTCACACTTTCTGTTCGCGGCCCGGCAGACATGAGTCGCTATCACGCACGGTGGACGCGCCGGGGGTTCGCGCCAAAGGACACCGCATTTGAACCCGGTGAAAACGGCGCCGTCACCACGTTTGAAACCAGCGAACGCTTGGCAAAGGTCGAAATCATGGAGGGCGAAGAGGTCATCGCCACCATGCTTGGGGTCATGGCCAGCTTGCCCGCGCAAATCCGCATTCTGCCGTTTCGGCAAGTGGCGGAGGTCGTGGACAAGAAACAGGTAGAGGATTTCGGCCAGCTTGCCGCGCTGAAGCAGGATTGCACCAAAAGCGGTGCCAGCGCGGAAAACTGCAAGGCAGAACGCGATGCCGCACGGGACGACCTGAAGGAACGGCGCGGCAATCAAAAAGACGCCAACGCGTTTCTTCAGAAACTTGACCGTGCGGGCAAGGCCTTGGTGGAACTTGCCGACAAGATGGAGGTCGCCGCCGCGGTGCGCGGCGCGCCGGTGCCTGAGCTTGGCGAGACCATTTGCGTCTGGAGCATCATCGGGGCCACCGACCCCCTGAAAGTGGCGCAGCGCGTCACACGTTTGCGCCGGGAGGCAGCGGGCGATTTTTGTTTCAACGTGGTTACGGGCGTCAAGGCGGGTTTCACCCCCGGCGCAGAGATCCGCGTGGAACTGACCCTTTTGGACAAGGGCGCGGCAGCCGTCGCGCGCCAGACGGAGTAAGCCATGACGCGTTGGTCAAAATTCAAAGCGTTTTGCCTTGAACACGGGTCACGCATCCCGCGTCAGGGTGCGACTGTGCTTAGGGTATTGCCCCTATTGGGGCGGCCATTCAGCGTTGCAGCGCGCCGGTCCAGCCCGCTGCGCATGGGCCTTGCCGGGGTTGCGGTGTTGGGCGCGATAGCATCCCACGCGAATGAACCATTGGACGCTGATCAACAAAGCCTGTTTCCGGGTCTGGAAAGCGCGCGCTCCGCCCTTGGTCTTCCGGCAGAATTGCAAGGCACGGGAGAGCGAACCTTCAAGATCCTCGAAATTCAGAATATTTCGGGCAACGACCCCTTTAACGAGCAGCAACCCTTGCTCAATTTCAACGGTCAGGTGGTTGGCTCCGTGGCTGATTTGCTGGCCCTGATTCAGGGGCAGCAGAACATCAATGTCGGCGGCGGCAACGGGGATGTGTGCAACCCGGCCACGCAAACGTCCGGCGTTTTCACGGCCTTTGTGAACAACTTCAATTTCTTTGAGGATATTGGGGATGGCTCCATTGATTTCGATGCGCTGACCGGGGTGTGCCAGCTGTTGTCCGACACCAATGGCGACATGTTGTTTTTCACCTATCCCGCGATTGATACCGCAATCGACCGCACCGATCTGGTGGGGCGGCGGTTCATCTTTGATGCGATCCGGCTTGACGGGCAACTGGTCAGCGTGGGCGACGCGGGCAACCCCAACTTCTTTCGGTTAGGACGGCGAAACCTGCGGCTGCGCGACCCTGATACCGGGCGGGTTTTCACCTTTGATATCGACATCCAAAGGGTGGCTGGCCGGTCCGACATCATTGATGTGGTGGATGTGCTCGGCACGCCCCGTCAGGTGCAGGCGATCGTCGATACGCCGATTTTCACCTTCACCGTTTTTGCAATCACGGAGGGCTGAACAATGATCTGGCGTGACCCGTTTACCTATATCTCGCTCATCGCTTTGGCAGTGATGTTGAGCGCCCCCGGTGGGGCCAGACAAATGCGCGGGTTTGACCCGATCCCGACCCCTGAGCGCGCGCAGGCCGATCTGCCCGAAGGGGCCGAGATGGTGCAGGAGATCGCCAATGTGCCACGGGATGAGGTGGCGGACGCGGCGCGGGAACTCGCCAGCGCGTGGAACGGCCCCGGCCTTGCCGACAAGATCAGTGACAGCAAGTTCGACAAGGCCCGTTTTGAGCGCGCAATGATTACCGAAGTGCCACGCGATGCCCGGCTGGAGGTTGAAAGCCTGCGCAGTGTCGCCACGCTCGCACAGGGTATCGTGCCCGATGGGGCGGGGGGGCTTAACCGTGTCTCCACCGTTGCGGCGACCATGTCTACCCGTCTGACAATCAACGACCCGACACTGGGTTTTGTTAGCGCCCCCGGCGTGAACGAGATCCGTTTTCAGGTCACAGAACCGCTCAGGTAACGATATGCCCCTTTCACGTTTCCTGAACGCCTTGTGGGCAGGTGCGGTAGTGGTGGCGGCCCTTCCCACGGTCGCCACCATGATTGCCGCTGGCACCCTTGCTTCTGGCCTCGTTCTTGCAGTTTCGATCATGGCGACCACGGCCATCGCGCAACAGGCCCCGTATCAGCTTACCCACGAAGATGACCCGGTCGCAGAATGGGAGGTCGAAGGCTCCACGACGCTGCGGCTCGATCATTTCAGTGCCCGTGGCGACAAAGCCAACAGCCCCCACCGGGAACGCGGGTTTCAGGGGTTTGGTGACCTTAACCTTAATTTCAACCGCCGATACTCTCCCTATAATGTGGTCGAAGGGCAGTTTTTCGGCACCGCCACGCGCTCTGACCTACGATCCGAATTTGATGGGCTGACCCCTGAGCGTGGTAGCCTGACATGGACCAACGGAGAGGGGCGATTGCCGTTTCGTCTTTCTGCTGGGGATATTTTCACGTTCTTTACCCCACGCACGATCAATACCTCTCTCAAGGGGTTGTCGGCGGAGGTGCAACCGCCGCTCACGCTGTTCGGGGCAAACCATTCGATGCAGGTCTTTGCAGGCTCTCGCATCCAGACGTTCCGCGATGAGAAGGCCTTTGACGATGAACAGCATTTTGGCGCGTCGTGGCTGATGTCGTGGGATGATGTTGATGTTTCGCTGAATGCCTCTCAGGCGCGCCGTGACGGTGACATATCGCTTTCGGGTGGGGATGAAGATCAAACCGCCGTCAGTGTGGCAGGCGGGATCACCCTTGCCCCGAGCCAGGATCACCGCCTGCTGTTGGATGGTGAGTTTGGGTATGTCTTCGGGGATGCGGTAACCGGTGGTGACAGGAAAGGCTTTGGCGGCTTTCTTGAGGCCCGCGGCGATGTGGGGCCGTATTTTTATCGTGGTTTGTTTGAGCATTACGAACAGGCATTCGCCCCGATCGCGGGCGCGGTGCAGGGCGATCGACAGACGGTGGAAACCGAAGCGGGTATCAGGTTTGAAAATGGCGTCGCCCTGCGGGCCCGTGCGGTTGAAACCGTCGATAACCTGTCACAAGCGGTTGATACACGCACCCGCACATTGGGCCTGAATGTCAGTGGTGGATTGCCTGATTTCTGGGGTCTGACGGCGGTGAATGCCTCCGCTGATGTGTTCGCGCAGGAAACCAAAACATCAAACGGTGCAAGTGAAACGCTTAACCTTGTGGCCAACGTGAATATCAATGCGGCGGTCACGCCCCTGATGAGCGCCAGTTTTGGCCTGCTTGTGGATGACCGGGATGATCGCGTCGGGGCGGCTGATACAACCACGCGTCAGGCGAACCTGAACCTGACGCAGCGGTTTGAAGCATTGGGCGGTGGCGGCGCGCTGACCCTTGGCATGACGGCCCGCGACGTTGACCGCGCCGCAGGGCGGGATGTTGACCTGGGGCCGAGTGTCGGTGCCTCTTACCGCAAGGACGCGCACACATTTTCTTTCAACGCCAACCGCCTTTTTCAGCGCCCGGAGCAGAATGCCGCCGCGCTGGATACCACCCGTGTTTCTGCGACATATGATTATCGCACAGGGCCACACGCGTTTCGTTTTGACGCCAGTTACGATGGCCGCGCGCCGCGCAGCGCCCAAAACACCGATAGCTTTCAAGTCGGCGCAACCTATACATTTTTCTTTCACAAACCCCGCGCCTCAGACGCTGCCTTTGATCAACCCACCCCGCGCGAAGAGCTGGAGGATGTTATTCGTGCCGGGCAAATCGGCGCCCGCCTGAAGCTCGACACGCTGCCACTTGGTGCGCCGATTGATGAGGCGTTCATCCTGCTGGAAGATGCCAACGTGCTTGGCGCAACCCCCTTTGGCCGCAGTTTCGTGTTTGAGGAAAAATACTTCGACAGCACGTTTGAACGTCAGCAACTGGTCATTCTGACCAGTGTGAATGGTGCCACGCTGGACGCCGCGGGCGTGGTGGTCAACACTGACCTCACACGCAATGCCGACGATCTGGAAGACCTTTTCACCGACGCGCTGTCTGAGCTGGCGCGCGACTATGGCCCCCCCCGCGTGTTTGAGGAAGGGCGGTTCAACGCCGACGCCGAACAGGCGATCGCCGCAGGCCGGTTGATCCGCATTGCAGAATGGCGGGCAAGCGGCGGCACGTTACGCCTTGGCTTTCCCCAGCGGCTGGATGGGCAGGTGCGTCTGGAATTGCAATATCGTAACAATTTTCCTCCCGTGCAGGATACGCGCTGGTCGATACAGGATGTGTTATAGGATGGGAGAGGGAGGCCGCGAGATGTTGCAGACCGTTGATGATCTGATCGCCCGCATGGCCGATGCAGCGACAGAACGTGCACTGAACGACTTGTTTCGCGCTGAAATGCTGGAATGCGGCTACATCGCCTATGACGCGTTCAGCCATGTGCTTGATGCCCGTATGGCGGTGCGCGCGCCGGAGAATTTCGTGGTGGCCAGTTACGATCTGAAGATCCTTGGCCCCTATCTGGAAAAAGGCATGGCAGAGATTTGCCCCGGCCTGACTGAAATGTGCGCCAGCATTACCCCATTTGAATACATCAATTTTCTCAAGCGCACCCCCCAGAACACCTCAGTCGTCTGGCAGCGCCGCATCTTGGCCGGGTTCGGGGTCAAACGGGCGTGGTGTGTACCGCTTTCCAATCTTGGCGTGATGCAGGGTGTTACCGTATATCAGCGCGGCGATGACGCGGATGCGGTGCAGAAATTTGCAGATACGCGGGATTATGTCGCCCTAGCTGCGTCTTACTATATGGAGGCGCTGTTGTCGTTTCGCGGCGGGGGTAAATCGGCCATCAGCAAGGCAGAGGGCCTTGCCCCGCTAAGCCCACGGGAACTTGATTGCCTTGAATATGTTTCCAATGGCCAGACCAACCGGAACATCGCGAGTGCCTTGCTGATTTCTGAAAATACGGTGAATTTTCACCTCAAGAACGTGTACCGCAAACTACGCGTGACCTCGCGTATGCAGGCCATCGTTGTGGCGCGGCGTCTGGGATTGCTCGAAGCCGAAATCTTCGCGCCGGAATGTGAAGCCCCTCTCAAATGAACCGCCCGGCGTTTGCGA
>JBMYXS010000031.1:0-39826 GCA_049608645.1 Pikeienuella sp.
ATAAATGTCGAAGCAGACATACATCCCAGTCTGGCAAAAACGTCGCTGTGCGGACTTAGCTGCCGTTCGACCTTTGTGTCCGCAGCCTAACGCCATATGGTTGCATCATGATCTCTCGGTTGAAAACGACGAATCCTGACCTTGCGGAGCAAATCAACTCCGCATGCTTTCCCGACGCCAAAGCGAAAGTAATGGCCATCTTGGTAGAGATACTGGCGAAATTGCCGGACGAGGCCGTGCGACTTCTTCCGAAAAATTCTATAATTCAATGGCATAACGTTTCACAAATTCAAATAGATGCGCTTGATGATCGCTACTTCGACTTGGAAAAAGGAGGCGACGCTGAAGAAGCGGTTGCATCATTTATTGCTGCGCGGTTTTTGGCCGCTGTGAAGTTTTGGCAAACCGCTGCCAACCAATTTGGGCTATGTGAAGCAGCCTATGAAGCGAGCTTCGCCAACGAACAGAATATGTAGGCTTGGGCTCAATCCAGTATTTCACGCCATTGCGATATGCTAACCTAAGTCCACGTATCAGGAGGAGACCATGGCTCAACATTGCCAAAGCTGTGACATGCCGTTGACCAAAGACCCGGAAGGTGGTGGCACCGACGCAGATGGGGGGCGGAGTGCGGAATATTGTTCGTATTGCTACGCAGGTGGCGCGTTTACCTATCAGGGTGACGATGTGAAGGCGTTTCAAGCCTATGTCGTCGACAACATGGTCAAGGAAGGCTGGATACGCCCTGTCGCCTGGTTGTTCACCCGCCGGATACCAAAGCTCAAACGCTGGGCTTGAAGTCGGAAAGACGCACTTCGTCGGGTGTGATTTCCGCAAAACTCGCCGGGGGAACGGCGACCCAATCGGTCAGTTTCCGATCCAAAGGTTCGGACACCAAAACCCGCCCAAACTCTGAGCGCCGATGATAGAGCGTCGGCGCAAACCTGTCTGAGGCATATCGCGCACAATAGAGCCTCTCTCCATCCGACATGGCCACGGTCATGCGCATATGGGGCGTCACGCCGGTTTCGCGGCTCATCGCCTCCATCCGACCCGTGGCGCGTTCCAGCGCGCCCTTTGGATCGTCTGCAAGACCATCCCCCAGTGCCATGAGGAAGATCGCTTCGCTATCGGTGGTGCCATGGCGGTGGTTGTAGCAGGCATCCGATATGCTCATATCGACCTTGCGCCGAAACGAGCCGTACCCGCCCGCCTGGCCATTGTGCATGAATGTCCAGTTCATCACAGCAAAGGGGTGGCAATTCATACGGCTGGTCGCGGTTCCTGTAGCGGCGCGCACATGCGCGAGGAACAGGCGAGAGCGGACCTGATGGGCAAGGCTACGCAAATTTCCATCTGACCACGCGGGCAAGACATCATGGTAAAGCCCCGGCTTTTCACGCTCCCCATACCACGCAAGGCCAAAGCCATCGCCATTGGTTTCGGTTTTCGATTCCGAAGCATGCAAAGATTGGTCGATCAGCGATTGCCCCGGCGCGGTAACAATCTCTTCGAGATAAATCGGGTCACCAATATAAGCTGCCCATCTGCACATGCTCCGCCCCCCTCCCTGTCTGTCTATTGCCCCCGATTATGCGTGCGCGCATAGAGTTTGGCTACGATTTTGCTGGCCGTCTTTTCAAACATGAATGGCAAGATCGCATGAACCAACGCGGCAGCTGCAGCTGCAAACAGCAGCATTGAAAATTTCAGAGCAAACAGGAAATGCTCGCCAAAGCTTTCATCAACTGATGCGGGGTGTGCGGTAAACAGGGCTGTAATTCGTGACATGGGTGCTCCTCCAAAGATGGTTGGCGGACTATCACCAATGCACGCCGGGATTTGTTCCCAAAGATAGCGAGTATTTGCTTGATATTGGGAATATCTCCCAGCTATTTTCCTCAGATGGAAAAAATTGATGCGCTTGACCGGAAAATATTGAGCGAACTGCAACACGACGCCAGTGTCTCAGTCGAGGAATTGGGGGAGCGGATTGGCCTGTCGCGTAATGCCTGCTGGCGACGAATAAAGCGGCTGGAGGCAGAGGGCATTATCCGTGGCCGGGTCGCGCTTCTGGATCCAAAGCAGGTGAACCTTCACCTTCAGGTGTTCATCGCCGTGCGAACAAACAACCATGACCCCGACTGGCTCGCGAGATTTGCTCAGGCAACCCGTGATTTGCCCGAAATAACCGGCGCCTACCGGATGTCAGGTGATCTGGATTATCTGATACGCGCTCGCGTCGCGGATATTTCTGACTATGACGCCTTGTATCAACGGCTCATCCGTCGTGTTCCCATGTCAGACGTGTCAGCCAGTTTTGTGATGGAAGAGATCAAGGAGACAACCGCCCTGCCCGTATAGCGGCAGAGCGGCAACAAGGTCGACAGCTAGTCAAGCAAACGCCTATTCCACCCCTTCCACAACCATCAGGTTACGGTTCGAGGATTGCTTGGCGAACACGCATGCCTCTTGATATCGGGGGCTGTCATAACAGGCGCAGGCATCTTCAAAACTCGGGAAGACCGCGACGACGTTGCGGGCACGGTCTGTCCCTTCCAGTTGACGATAGCGGCCTGACCGGGCCAGGAACTCTCCGCCATGCGCTGCAATCGCTTCAGTCGCGATCGCAGCGTATTTGCCATAGGTTTCTGCGTCGGTGACCTCAACGTGTCCGATCCAATAGGCTTTGGGCATCAGGCTTTCCCTTCGATCATCGCTTCGACAGCAGCGATGGCTTCGGGGGCCTTGGACGCATCAGGGCCACCACCCTGCGCCATATCCGGGCGCCCGCCGCCACCTTTGCCACCAAGGACCTCAACAGCCGTACGTACAATATCAACGGCAGAGATATTGTCTTTCAGGTCGTCAGTCACACCAGCCGCAACGGCTGCTTTGCCCCCTGCGTCCGCAATCAACAACACAGCGCCAGAGCCAAGCGCCTGTTTGTGTTCATCAATCACACCGCGCAGATCTTTTGGAGAGACGCCGCTAAGGGCCTGCGCAATCAGTTTGACACCGCCAATGTCCTTGACGTCTGGCCCAGCAGCACCGCCACCGCCCATAGCAACCTGTTTGCGCAATTCAGCCAGTTCAGCCTGCAAGGCTTTACGTTCCTCCAACAAAGCCTGCGCGCGCGACGCCACCTCATCAGGGCGGGTTTTCAGAACGCCCGCAACCTCAGCCAATGCCTGCCCTTGTGAGGAAAGATGCGCAAACGCGTCCCTACCCGTCAACGCTTCGATCCGGCGTACACCGGATGACGAGGCGCTTTCGCTCGTGATGACCAGCAGGCCAATGTCACCAGTGGCCGACACATGGGTGCCACCGCATAGTTCAAGCGAATAGGTTTGGCCGGCCGCCCCAGTCTCACCCTCCGGGCGCATCCCCATGGAGACCACACGAACTTCGTCGCCGTATTTCTCACCAAACAAGGCTTGTGCGCCCATTTCGCGCGCTTCGTCCGGTGTCATCAATCGGGTCGTAACGGGACTGTTCTGGCGGATGTAGTCGTTGACCTCTGCTTCAACAGCCTTGATTTCGTCGCTGCTCATCCCCTTGGAATGAGAGAAATCAAACCGCAGCCGGGAAACATCATTGAGAGAGCCGCGCTGCGCAACGTGGTCCCCGAGGTGCCCGCGAAGTGCTTCGTGCAGCAGATGGGTCGCCGAGTGATTAGCGCGAATGCTTGAACGACGCGCATGGTCCACCAAAAGCTCCGCCCCCGCGCCGACCTTCAGCGTGCCTTCGGCAACTTCGACCTGATGGGCAAAAACACCCTGAAGTTTCTTTGTATCAGTGACATTTGCGACCACGCCATCGACGCGAATAACGCCAGCATCGCCAACCTGACCGCCGCTTTCTGCGTAAAACGGTGTTTGGTTGAACACCGCCCAGCCAGAGCCACCCTGCGCAATCTCGGAAACCACCGCACCATCAACGACCAGCGCAAGGCACTGTCCTTCGGCCACTTCGGTATCGTAGCCAAGGAACTCCGTCACGCCATGCTGGTCAGCAATGTCGAACCAGATCGCCGCGTCAGCCGCCTCACCCGAGCCGGACCACGCCGCGCGTGCCTTTGCCTTTTGCTCTGCCATCGCGGCATCAAACCCGTCAGTGTCAACGGCGCGGCCTTTTTCGCGCAACGCATCCTGCGTCAGGTCAAGCGGGAAGCCATAAGTATCATAGAGTTTGAACGCCGTTTCACCGGGGAGGGTTTCCCCCTCAGGCAATCCATCGAGTGCATCATCGAGAAGCGCAAGACCACGATCGAGCGTCTTCTGGAACCGCTTTTCTTCAAGCTCCAGCGTCTCTTCGATCATCGGTTGTGCGCGCGACAATTCAGGGAACGCCTGCCCCATCTGCGTGACCAAGGCAGGAACAAGTTTATGCATCATCGGGTCTTGCACGCCCAGAAGATGCGCGTGCCGCATTGCCCGCCGCATGATCCTGCGCAGAACGTATCCGCGCCCCTCGTTCGAAGGCAAAACACCATCCGCAATCAGGAACGAGGTTGAACGCAGATGGTCCGCAATCACCCGGTGATGCACGTTCTTGTCGCCATCAGGGTCAACGCCAGAGACCTGCGCCGACGCTTCGATCAAATCGCGCATCAGATCGGTGTCATAGTTGTCGTGCTTACCTTGCAACACGGCACCAATCCGCTCCAACCCCATCCCTGTGTCGATGGAAGGTTTCGGTAGATTCGTACGGGAACCGTCTTCGTGCTTTTCATACTGCATGAAAACGAGATTCCAGATCTCGATGAACCGATCACCATCTTCGTCCGGTGAGCCGGGAGGGCCACCCCAGATATGGTCGCCATGGTCGAAGAAAATCTCGGAGCATGGGCCGCAAGGCCCCGTCGCGCCCATCGACCAGAAATTGTCATCCGTTGCGATCCGAATGATCCGGTCATCGCTCAGGCCAGCATGCTTTTTCCAGATGTTCGCCGCTTCATCGTCATCATGGTAAATGGTGACGAGAAGTTTCTCTTTGGGAAGGCCGTATTCCTTGGTCAGCAAATCCCAGGCAAAGGGGATCGCATCCTCTTTGAAATAATCACCAAATGAGAAATTACCAAGCATTTCAAAGAACGTATGGTGGCGGGCGGTATAGCCGACATTATCAAGGTCATTATGTTTACCGCCAGCACGCACGCATTTTTGCGATGTCACCGCACGGGAATAATCGCGCTGCTCCAACCCCGTAAAGACGTTCTTGAACTGCACCATTCCCGCGTTGGTGAACATCAACGTCGGGTCATTGCGAGGCACCAGCGGGGAGCTTTCCACCTGCGTGTGGCCATTTTTGACAAACGCGTCAAAAAAGGTGGATCGGATATCGTTCAAACTGGCCATATATATGGATCTCCGGGCGTGCGCATTTGCAGTAATTCTTGGTTCAGACGGGTTTAGCGGCGGACAAGGCCACTGTCCACAAGCAGCACCCTGTCCCCGCGCGTGAAAGCATGGCTTTTTGGCCGTTCTGACATAGAATCAAGTCGCGCGTCGCGCCATACAATCCCTACGCAAACCAGTCGCGCATCGGCGGGCCAATGGCCTGCGCAGGGCCTTGGTCCCTGGGCAGCAGACGCAAAAACGCCCGGCCTTTCGACCGGGCGCAACATTTCCGGACCCCGAAACGCGGTTACGCTTCCAGGATATCGTCATCATCACCGCTAACGGGCGGTGCTTCAAAGTCCAAACCATGGGCGGCGCGGATTTTGTCCTCAATCTCGATCGCCATATGGGGGTTTTCCAGCAGGAAGCGTTTGGCGTTCTCCCGCCCCTGCCCGATCCGTTCATCCCCGTAGGAGAACCACGAACCTGACTTTTCAACCACGCCAGCCTTCACGCCGAGGTCAATCAATTCGCCCCGTTTGGATATCCCCTCACCGAACATGATGTCGAACTCCACTTGCTTGAAGGGAGGTGCGACCTTGTTCTTCACGATCTTCACGCGCGTGGAGTTACCAACCACTTCGTCCTTGTCCTTGATCGCAGAGATACGGCGAATATCCAGGCGTACGGAAGAGTAGAACTTCAGGGCATTCCCGCCCGAAGTCGTTTCTGGCGACCCAAACATCACACCGATCTTCATGCGAATCTGGTTGATGAAGATTACCATGCATTTGGTGCGGGAGATTGAACCGGTCAGCTTCCGCATGGCCTGGCTCATCAAACGGGCCTGCACACCAACGGAGGCATCGCCCATATCGCCCTCAAGCTCTGCCTTTGGGGTCAAGGCGGCAACCGAATCGACCACAACAACCGAAACCGCGCCAGAGCGCACCAACGTGTCGGTAATTTCCAGCGCCTGTTCACCGGCATCGGGTTGTGAGATCAGCAATTCATCGACATCAACACCCAGCTTGCGGGCATAGGATGGATCGAGCGCATGTTCTGCATCCACAAAGGCACAGACACCGCCGCGCTTCTGCTGTTCTGCAATGACATGCAGTGCAAGTGTTGTCTTACCTGAGCTTTCCGGCCCGTATACCTCAATAATTCGGCCCATCGGCAAGCCACCAATGCCGAGCGCGATATCAAGACCGATTGAACCAGTCGAGGTCGCCTCCACATCCATGGTGGCGCCCTTCTGGCCCAGTTTCATAATAGAGCCCTTACCGAAATTCCGCTCAATCTGAGCCAGTGCGGATTCGAGTGCTTTCGCCTTGTCCATGTCGCGCCTTCCAGCGAGTTCCAATACATTCTGCGTCATCGCGGATTTCCTCATCGGTTTCAACCGGCGCCGTCACCAGCGCAAATGTTCCACTTACGTTCCTATCAACATCAGCACAAAAAGGGAACATTAATTTGGTTAACCACAGATGAAAGAATTTTCGCCGCTGCCAATCCTTACAATTTCACGTCTTTTTGGGGCATTGCCTTTTTCACGGCTGCCGCCAGTTCATCCAACACGAATGGTTTGGCAAGGAACGTATAGTTGTCCAGATCTTCCATCCCATTTCTGAACACGCCCTCTGCGTAACCGGAAATGAATATGACCCCTACATCAGGACGGGCCAGACGCGCAGAGCGCACCCAGGTTGGGCCATCCATTCCCGGCATCACAACGTCGGATATCATCAGGTCAATCCGCATTGAGGTATCTTCGAGTATCGTCAGGGCCGCTTCGGCACAGTCCGCCTCCACAACCTCATACCCGCGCAGGCGCAAGGCGCGTGCCGCGAACGCCCTTACAGGCGCTTCATCCTCTACCAGCAAGATTGAGCCACTGCCCGTCAGATCACCTGTTTCAACCAACGGCGCTGATGCTTCGATCTCCGGGGCATCGTGCATCCGCGGGAGCAGAATAGTGAAGGTCGTTCCCTGCCCCGGCACGCTGTCGACGAATATGAAACCATCCATCTGTTTTACGATACCATAAGCCGTGGAAAGGCCGAGGCCCGTGCCCTCTCCCTGCCGTTTGGTGGTGAAGAACGGCTCAAAGACCTTGCTCATGGTCACTTCGTCCATGCCGGTGCCCGTATCAGACACCTTTATGCACACATAGTCTCCCGCGGGCACCGCTGCGCGATCTCTTTGCCACGGCTCTGACAGGACACGGTTCCAGCATCGCACGCTCACCGCACCACCCTCGGGCATGGCATCACGGGCGTTCACGGCCAGATTAACGATCACCTGTTCAAACTGTCGCTCGTCAATCCAAACCGGCCAAAGGTCAAAGGCATGGTCCAGTTCGATCCGGACGCGCTCCCCCAGCAATCGGTTAAGCAGATGCGATAATTCGTTCAGCGTATCCGAAAGGCTGGCCGGTTTGGGTTTGAGCGTTTGTTTACGGGAAAATGCAAGAAGCTGCCGCACCAGCGCAGCCGCCCGGTTCGCGTTCTGCTTGATTTGCGTCAGATCAGCAAAGGCTGGCTGGGCCTGATCGGTGCGCAGCATCAACAGGTCACAATGGCCAATGATCGCGGTCAACAAATTGTTGAAATCATGCGCAACCCCGCCTGCCATTTGGCCGACCGCCTGCATTTTCTGACTTTGCACGAACTGTTGTTCAAGCGTTTTCAATTCCGTCGCGTCAGACAAGACAGCAATCAACTCTCCGCGCTCGGCATCAGGGGCCCGCGTCAGGGCAATTTGCAGAAATACGTCACGCCCTTCGACGCGACCACGGGCCTGTTCTGTTCGCCCGGCACCGCGCCCGGCAGCCGCATCGCGAACCTGCGCACCAATCGGGCGGCCAAAACCTTCAACGACCCCCTCCAGCAGCGCACCCGCGGTGGCCCGGGCACCAAGCAGGTTTCGCGCAGCGGCGTTGGCTGAAACGATCGCGCCGCCAGCATCCATACGCACGAGAGCAACGGGCAGATCTTCAAGCAGTTTGTTCAACGTCTCGCCGCGCTGATCACGCTGATCCAAGACAAAGACGCGGGCATCACCGCGATAATCTGGCGCAATCGCCAATGTGAAATGTGACCCAACACCGTCGTCCACGGTCATACTCACTCGCCCTTCAGCAAGAGCATGCGCAGCGGCCTCGGCAATGGCCCTTTGCAACGCGGGAACGATATCCAGAAATGCCTGCGAAGCACTGCGTATCACGCCATCAGCAGTTATGTGCACCACGGGCAATGCAATATCGCAATCGGTCAGAGCTGTTCCCGGTTCGCCACCTTCGATCCGCCACATCAAAAGACCCGGCCCGACCTTTCGTACCTTGATTCTATCGGAACAACTGCCCCCGGGGCTTTCGGCTGCGCCCCATTTTTCCGCCGCACTGCGAGACAAGCGATATACAAATTCCTCGGCCTTATCACTCCACCCCTGCAAGACCTGACCGAGCATGTTTGCGCGGTGGCCTGTACCCCCCGCGCCTTGCACCCTCTGACTGGAAAGAAGATCACGCGCAGCGGGATTTGCGGCAATCAGCGTGCTGTCTTTCTCCGTGAGAAAATAGGCATCCGGTGCCTGCTCAGAAATCAGTTCAAACCCTGAAATCGTGCGCCAGCGCCACATCCGCCCGGAAAACGCCATCCCCGCTACACCGGCCAACGCAACAAGCGCACCGCCCAGTGCAAACCTTTCAATATCAAGCGTTTCCGCCATGCCCGAAAGAAGGTGCCATATCAGCAATGGGATCGCGACAGCGCCCGCGGAAATGACCCCCGCCCGGATAGCGGCAACGCGCACATCCGGTTGATTGGAGAAATATTTGCGCATCAACTCGCCATAAACAAAAAATGCCCCACACGCGCTGACCTTCGGTCAACTTCGTTAACGGGACATTAACACCGTTAAGGTGCGTTGATGGTGAAAATACGCGCAAAAGGTTATCGAGATGCAAATTTCTGCTCTCAAACAAGTCACAGCGCGAATCTACTACGCCAGTGACGACCCGGCATTACCCTCTGAATATGGGATGGGATGCCGAAATACGATTGATCAAATGTCCAAAAGAAGTCGGCGCGGCATCACCCTTTCAAGCGATGCCGCCCTTCGTCACTGCCTCAGACGTAAAATGTGCCGGAAAATGCGTGCGGGACGATCCGCTGGCGGCTCAGACCCCGTGCCTTCAATTCCTCATCAGACAACTCGTTCAATGCGGCAGCATAACGGGCAGCGCGATAGCCTGCGGAGGCCTCGTAGTTGCGCGTTGTCATCTTGAAGAAAGCGTCTCCAATGCGCGCAAACAAGCCGTTCGCAAATGCGAGGGGAGTGCTGTTCGTTGCGATCATAGCCATGGGAGAGATCCTTTTCTTTTCCGTATGTTATCTTCTGAAATAGAAGATGGTGCGGCGCAGCACCTTTAACAACGGACATCCGGGAAAGGCCGTCATGCGCTGTGCGCATGGCATACAACCATTGGTACAAACCCGCGATTGCGCGTTTCAAATATTGGAAAGGCCATAGGACGCCCGCGGCAGAGCAATAAAGCCGTTAAACGCTGACCAATTACCCGCGAACCCCGCAGAAAACCCGCGCAGATATCAGGCGCGCTGAAAAACGCACCGCCTTTTTTGCTAATTGTCGAGGATTAACGCCGACGCCGGCGCGGCGTGTCTTTCACGCGTACAGGAATAGGCTGTGGCGCAGGTGCCCCGAGGCCCTTCAGGAAGTCGATGAGCGCTTCGATGATCTTTGTCATCAGTGGTCTCCTAAAAAAATGCGCCAGGCTCGCAAAATGCTTGCCTTTGCGCGCCGAAACACGATCCAAGGGACCGTCACACTCAACGCGTGGTGGAAACTAGCGCCTTTCCTTTGGTCATGTCGAGGGCAGATCAACAGAACTTTAACAATGCGTGTGATCTAAGTTGTTCTTTGGCGCTGCTGCCTCTCAAACGGGCAAATTCGCCTGAAAACGATGGTCTTAGGGTACACCAAAGCGGCACATGCGCGCGCCAACGACGAATCGCGCGCGGGGCCACCGAACAGCCGCCCGCACGCCATTGCTTGTTTTTCGGTGTTTTCTGTCGTTGGGAAACCGGGCATTTCGATGCCCTAGGTTACCCTTCGTGCCCCGCAACCACTTCACCACCACGATTGCTCCACCCGACCATGCTTTCAGGGTAGAGCTTCACGTTTTCGATGCCAGCGACCTCAGACAAAGCAAACCAGTTGGTTGCCGCCCAATGGCCCGTGTTGCAAAAACTGACCAGCATCTGCCCATCGGCCTGCCCGGCGTCATAACCCGCGTTCGCCACAATCTGGCGTACGACCGCCGGGGTGCTGGCCATCACTGCGCCACGCTCCCCAAACCAGCTGGAATGCAGCACCCGCAACGCGCCGCGCAGGGTGCCGGCCTTTGTCGCAGCGGGGTGTTTGTTGCGGCCATCAAAAAAGCCCAACGGGCGCGCGTCCACAAGGCGGGCGTTGACCTTGCCGTCCAGAACAGCCTGAACACCATCAGCGTCGAGCATCCATCGATCAGAAAGCTGTGCATCAATGGTTGAAGGCGCGATCTTTGTCGGCGTTTGGCTCAGCGGCAATCCGGCCTGCACCCACGCCGTAAGCCCGCCATTCAGAATAGCAATCTTGCTGATACCTGCGGATTTCAACGTCCAATAGACGCGCGCAGCTGACCCGAAATCACTTGCGCCCTTGCCGTGAAAGGTCACGACCACGGGTCGATCACGCTCCACCCCGCTTTGGCGCAGCACCTGGTTCAAGGCCGCATCCGACAGCCGCCGCCCCGGATTTTCACGTGGGCCACGCCACAACCCATAAGGCGCATTCACCGCGCCTTCGATATGGCCGCGCGCAAAGGATGAGGGCGGGCGTATATCGAGGATAAGGGGCTCGTCCGCCAAGGCCGCGAGATCAGCAGGGGCAAGCAGCTTTTTCCACTCATCGGCTGCTGCACCGTCCGCTGACGCGAACGCCGCTGTTGCCATGGCGATAACCGCGAAGATCATGTTTCGCATCGAAAAACCCTTTCGCTGATTGCTGGTAAATGTTCGCTCACGTCGTAATCGGAATAATACCTGTCGACAATTGCCGCACCGCAGTTATAGCCCATGTAACACTGAACAAAGATCAGAATTTCGAGAGCGAGGCGCATATGTCCGGCAATGATGCAAACAGCCAAGACCCCCTTGTCATTTTCACGCCGTCCGGGCGTCGCGGGAATTTCCCGGTTGGCACACCTATTCTGAGCGCAGCGCGCTCGCTTGGCGTTGATCTGGATAGCGTTTGCGGCGGGCGGGGCATTTGCTCCAAATGTCAGGTAACGCCCTCTTATGGCGAGTTTTCCAAACATGGCGTTACCGTTCAGGAAGGGGCGCTGTCGGAATGGAACAAGGTAGAAGAACGCTATAAATCCAAACGCGGCTTGATTGATGGTCGCCGCCTCGGGTGTCAGGCGCAAGTCTTGGGCGATGTTGTCATCGACGTGCCAGAGGAGAGCCAGGTTCACAAACAGGTCGTTCGCAAACGCGCCGAGGCCCGCGACATCGTGATGGACCCGGCAACCAAGCTTTATTACGTCGAGGTCGAAGAACCCGACATGCACAAACCCACCGGTGATCTTGAGCGCCTGCAACAGGCGTTGTTCGATCAATGGGGGCTGGCAAATGTTATTGGCGACCTGCGCACGCTGCAGACCCTGCAAAAGGCCCTGCGTGACGGCAAATGGAAGGTCACTTGCGCTGTTTACGAGGGTGCCGGATTGGGGGCAGCCCGCATCACACAGGTCTGGCCGGGCTACTATGAAGGTTCAATCTATGGCCTGGCATTTGATGTGGGGTCCACAACAATCGCCTGTCATATGGTGGATCTGCAAACGGGCGATGTGAAGGCATCTTCTGGCCTGATGAACCCGCAAATTCGTTTTGGCGAAGACCTGATGAGCCGCGTCAGCTATTCGATGATGAACCCCGGCGGTGCGGCTGAGATGACCAAGGCCGTGCGCGAAACGATCAATGCGCTCATCGGGCAGGTTGCCGCCGAAGCCATGATCAGCCGTGAAGACATCATGGAAGCGGTTTTGGTCGGCAACCCCGTTATGCACCACCTTCTGCTGGGCATTGATCCGGTGGAGCTTGGCTGGGCACCCTTTGCGCTCGCCACTTCAAACTCGTTGCAGCTTTGGGCCAAGGAAATTGATCTGGAAATGCACCCGGACGCCCGCATCTACATCTTGCCATGCATTGCTGGGCATGTAGGCGCAGACGCCGCGGCGGTCGCCCTGAGTGAGGCACCCAATCTGTCAGATGATCTGGTGCTGGTCGTAGACGTTGGCACCAATGCTGAAATTATGTTGGGTGACCGGGAACAGGTACTGGCGTGTTCCTCCCCCACTGGCCCCGCGTTCGAAGGTGCGCAGATCTCATCAGGCCAGCGCGCCGCACCCGGTGCGATCGAAAAGGTGGAAATTGACCCGGTAACCAAGGAACCGCGCTTTCGCGTGATCGGGCATGAGAAATGGTCCGATGAAGAAGGATTCGACGAAGCCACCGGCGCCGGGGGCGTCACCGGGATCTGTGGTTCCGGCATCATCGAAGTGATTGCCGAAATGCGCCTTGCAGGAATTATCGACGAAGATGGTGCCATCGGCTCCGCTACGGCTGCGGGAACGCAACGCTGCATTCCCGATGGGCGCACCCACGCCTATCTTTTGCACGAAACCGAAAACGGCACACAGATCACCGTCACGCAGCAAGATATTCGCGCCATTCAGTTGGCCAAGGCTGCCTTGTACGCTGGCGCGCGCCTGCTGATGGACAAACGAGGTGTTGATACGGTGGACCGAGTGGTTCTCGCCGGTGCCTTTGGCGCGCACATCTCCCCCAAACACGCGATGATCCTGGGCATGATACCGGATTGCCCGCTGGATAAGGTATCTTCGGCGGGGAACGCGGCGGGCACGGGCGCGCGCATTGCGCTCCTCAACTCAGCGGCACGCCGCGAGATCGAAAGTGTAGTGCGGCACATCGAAAAAATCGAAACCGCAGTGGAACCCAAGTTTCAGGAGCATTTCGTCAATGCGATCGCAGTGCCACACAAGGTCGATGCGCACCCGGAACTGGACAAGTTTGCGACACTGCCGGCGGTATCATTTTCGGGTGCCGACGCAGGGAGCGAAGATGGCGGCGGGCGGCGCAAGCGGCGGCGCTCTCGCGGGTGACACAATGCACGCGGTAGCGTTTTCGCCGCGAAGTCATTGCAAAAATGCACGGCACGCGAATTTTGTTCGCGGTGCTGTGCGTTCATGGGCGTGACCGGGGCATTGTCGCGCCCTAAATCTAACCCATGAGAAATTGGGACGACTTACAAACCATCCTTGCGCTTGGTCGGGCTGGCACCATGAAAGGTGCTGCTGCGGTTCTGAGTGTGAGCGAAACCACGATTTCCCGCCGTATCCAAAAGATAACGGAGGGGGACGGCGCAGCCTTGTTCGACAGAAACGGCCATAAGTGGACGCCAACGTCATTGGGTGCGCAACTGATCGAAGTGGCAGAACGCGTCGAAGCGGAGATCATTGCCGCGGAAACACAGGTAGAGGCACAATCAGACCGTCTGACGGGTGTGCTGAAAATTTCCAGCCTGTCATTCATCAACACCCATTTCATCACACCCCATGTTGCGCGCTTTCAGCTCAAGCATCCGGGGCTTACGATCATGCTGGATGCCTCTGATGATGTTGTCAGCCTGGCCTATCGGCAAGCGGATATCGCGCTACGGCTTTCGCGCCCTTCCGAAGGGCGCCTGATCGCCAAACGCCTGTGCAGCATACCGATGATTGCCTTTTCTCGCCGGGGGGAATCTCCGCGTGATTGGGTGGGCTTGACCGAAAACCTCGACTGGACCCCTGAAATGAAAACGGGGTTCGCGCATTTTGGCCGTGCCCCGCTTGTGCGGCTGGACAGTTTTGATGGCATTCTGAACGCCGCTGAGGCGACGGGCATGGGGGGCGTTGCGCCAACCTGTATGGTTCATCAGCGCCGCCGCCTTCAAGCCGCAAGCGCACCAAGCAAACGCGAGATATGGCTCACCTATCACGAAGATCTGCGCGGCAGTTTGCGCGCCCGCGCCGGTGTCGATTGGCTCGACGAGGTGCTGGGCGACCGAAATTGCCTTTGTGGAGAGTGCACCGACTGACACCCCGGCCCTTGGCGGACAGGTAATATTGACGGGCAAACGCCAATCTGCGCAGATCAGCGGATGAATATAACGATCCCCACCAAAACTGGTCGCTGTAGCTGCGGTGCTGTTTCTTGGGCCTATTCGGGTGAGGAAACCTGGGCCTGTTTTTGCCATTGCGATGATTGCCGCCGGAATTGCGCCGCGCCTGTGGTGGCCTTCATTGGCGTCCCCTTGTCCAATTTTGAATGGACAGGAAAAACCGCAAAGGTGTGGGCGTCCTCCCCGGGTGTTGAGCGGCATTTTTGCGACCAATGCGGTACGCCGATGGCATTTCAGGCCGACCATTACGCAGGTGAAATACACTTGTACGCCGCTTCACTATCCAATCCCGCCGCATTTGAGCCAGCATTCCATGTGCATTACGAGGAACGCTTGCCCTGGCTCCATATTGACGACAATTTACCCAAACACCCCGGCTTCGCGCCCTGAAAAGGACCAATGAAATGATCGACGAAAAAGCCCCGAACCAGACGCAAGCCGACCTTGACCGCCACGCCTCCAAGATGGCGAAGAAAAAGGCCGCGCGTGACAAGATCATGGCGACCAAGACTGACAAAAAAGGCCTGATCATTGTCCATACAGGCAAGGGAAAGGGTAAATCCTCTGCCGCGTTTGGCATGATCTTCCGCTGCATTGCACATGACATGAAATGCGCAGTCGTTCAGTTCATCAAGGGCGGCATGTCCACCGGAGAGCGCGACCTGATCCTTGGCAAGTTTGAGGATAAATGCGCATTCCACACCATGGGCGAAGGCTTTACCTGGGAAACACAGGACAAATCGCGCGATACAGAAATGGCGCAGGCCGCATGGGAAAAGGCCAAGGAACTGATCCGCGACGAAAGCAACAAGATGGTTTTGCTGGACGAAATCAATATCGCGCTTCGCTATGATTATGTCGACATCAACGACGTCGTGCAGTTTCTCGTCGAAGAAAAGCCGGAGATGACCCATGTGGTCCTCACCGGGCGCAACGCCAAGGAAGAGCTGATAGAGATTGCTGACCTTGTTACCGAAATGGAACTGGTCAAACACCCCTTCCGCTCTGGGGTCAAAGCGCAGATTGGTGTGGAATTCTAAGGCATTGCAGCCGTTCTGGCCCATGCGAGGAAGAACAAGATGGAGCCGCGCGCGCAGGGCGGCTTCATCTTATTTGTGTCTCTTGAGCCTTTTGGCGGCAGTGGATCTTTTCCTCGGCATTGAGGCGCTCGACAACTGGGTAACCGTTGTCCCGTTCGTCGTCTTTTCCGTCGTCTATTTCCTCTGGGTTGTGGTGGGGGTCATCTTTCTGACGTCAGAGGATTTTCGACCAAACCCACGGCGGCTCGCGCTTGATACGACAATTTCGATTTTCTTTTCGATTATCGCCTTTTCCCTGGTCTATCGTTTGGGGGGCATATCGTTGGAGACAGGCTGTGTCGGGGAACACGCGGCGCGCGACTATGCCTATTTTTCGGCCGTTACATTCTCGACACTCGGCTACGGTGATTTCAGGCCATGCCCGGATATTCGCCTGATTGCGGCGTTTCAGGCAATATTCGGCAACCTGCATCTTGGACTGATCGTCGGAAGTGCCTTCTTTCTGGCGCAGGAGCGCGGCAAGGCGTCAGAGGAAAAGACCACCAATGATGGCGAGCGTTCCAATGACGAACACAGCTGATGTGACATACATGAAACGATCATATGTTTTCGTGCTCATGCGATTGCCCTTCAAGATCAGTAAGCCGTGGAAACACTGGTTACCCGGCGCTGTCCGCGTTGTTTGTTTACCCTATCAAAAAATGGGCGCAAACGGTAGCTTTTCAATGACGAAATCGGCGCAGAACTGACTGAAACACCGATTATCCCCCAAAGCCGCACCGGTTTTTCCCAAAACAAGACCACAAATCAGGCCAGAACACGCATATGACAAAAACCCTAATGATACAGGGCGCAGGTTCCAACGTCGGCAAATCCATGCTGGTGGCGGGGTTGGCGCGTGCTTTCACGCGGCGTGGTCTTCGCGTCAGGCCGTTCAAACCACAGAACATGTCCAACAATGCCGCCGTCACCGTTGACGGTGGTGAAATTGGGCGCGCACAGGCTTTGCAGGCGCTGGCGGCAGGTGTTGACCCGTTGGTTGATATGAACCCGGTATTGCTAAAGCCCGAAACGGAAACAGGGTCACAGGTGGTTGTGCAGGGCAAGCGGGTCGCAACGGTAAAGGCCCGCGAATATTCCGCGCTGAAACCGTCACTTATGCCCCCGGTGCTGGAAAGCTTTGAGCGCCTGAAAGCGCAAGCTGATCTGGTCTTGGTTGAGGGGGCCGGATCCCCCGCTGAGGTGAACCTGCGCCCAGGCGACATCGCCAACATGGGGTTTGCGGCGGCGGCGAATGTACCTGTCGTTATTATTGGCGACATCGACCGTGGCGGCGTTATTGCCCAACTTGTTGGCACGCAAGCTGTTCTCGCCCCCGCTGACAACGCCTTGATCAAGGGGTTCATAATCAACAAGTTTCGTGGCGACCCGCGTCTGTTTGATGATGGTTATCAGATGATTGCAGACCATACCGGGTGGCGGGGCCTGGGCGTTGCCACATGGTTCAAGGGCGCGCACAAACTGCCCGCCGAGGATGCGCTTGATATTTCCGGTGGCGGGACGGGCAAGGTCAAGATTGCGGTGCCGGTTCTGTCTCGCATTGCCAATTTTGATGATCTTGATCCGCTGAAGCTGGATGCAGAGGTGGTCATGGTGCCAGCGGGCCTCCCCCTGCCCGGTGACGCGGATCTGGTTATCTTGCCTGGTTCCAAATCCACCCGTGGTGATCTCGCGTTCTTTCGTGAACAGGGATGGGATATTGACCTGAAGGCGCACATGCGGCGCGGCGGGCATGTTCTTGGGTTGTGCGGGGGCTATCAGATGATGGGCCGCTCTATCTCTGACCCCGAAGGCATCGAAGGCCCGCCGGGAACCGACGCGGGCCTCGGGTTGCTCGATGTGGAAACGGTGATGGTGCCTAACAAGCGCCTGACCCGCGTCACCGGGCGGCACATTGTCAGCGGCAAAGGCGTTGAAGGATATGAAATCCACATTGGTCGCACAGATGGCCCAGACCGTGCGCGACCATGGCTGGAAATCGAAGGGCGGCCAGAGGGGGCAACATCCGCCGATGGCAGGGCGATTGGGGCCTATGTGCACGGTGTTTTTGCCGCCGACGAGTTCCGCAGCACTTTTCTGCGCGACCTCGGCAGCACGGGCAGCATGAGCACTTATGGTGAGACGGTCGAAAACGCGCTGAATGATCTGGCGGCGCAACTTGAATCTGAACTTGACCTCGACGCGATGCTAAACATCGCAGAAACTGGAACCGCATAGACGCTGGCATTAAATGCGACGGAAAAAAACGCAGTGCATGAAGATTCATGGAATGCAATTCCACGCGCCCTCCCCTAACATCGCGACATGGCTAAATTTACCGACGATTATCTTCTTTTCCTGCTGGCACAGGCGAGCGCGGCGGCAAGCGCCTCGTTCCACAACAGCCTGGCGCAGCAGGGTGTCGCCGTTTCAACGTGGCGCATTCTTGCATCGCTATACCCTGATGATGCCATGACGATTTCGGAACTAGCTCATTCATGCATGGCCAAGCAACCGACCATGACGCGCATGATCGACCGCTTGGCAGCGGAAGGTATCGTGGTGCGGGTGCCTGCAAAAACGGACAAACGGCGTGTATTGGTCCGGCTCACGGATGCGGGACGTGAAAAGGCGGCCACACTGGTTGCGGCGGCCAAGATCGACGAAAGTGAAGCTTTGGCGGGTTATACAGCCGAGGAACGAGCGACGTTAAAGGCGACTTTGCGCCGCCTTCAACGCTCCTGATCCAAACCCCGTTCAGATCAAATCGAGACTCACGTTCACGCCAAGCTCCAACTCAATCGCGCCATCCAGTTCAATGTCAAAGTCACTGATCTGATCACCGTCACGGTCAATCTGAACCAAAGTGGTCGCGGGGTCTACGATCCGCGCAATCACTTCGCCCGCAAGGCCCGTGAAGGCCGTATCGCCAAACTGCAAGGGTTGCTCCGCAATCTCACCCACTTGCGGCACCGGGGCTGTCAAAAGGCCGAATTGCAAGCCGGAAAGGTCGATCAGGTCATTTTGGGCGACGTTGAAATCGCGAATGACATCACGGTTTCCTGCGCCAACCCCACTGTCAGAGAAGTCAGTAAAGGCAAAAACGTCACCACCGCCGTTCCCGATCAGAACATCCACGCCTGTCCCACCGATGATGATGTCATTTGCACCACCACCGCCGGAGATCGTGTCGTCTCCCGCGCCCCCAAGTATTAAGTCAGAGCCACCACGACCGACCAACACATCGGCGCCATCTCCGCCTTCCAGTCTATTGCTGGCGTTATCGCCTTCTAGTCGGTCAGCTTGCGCTGACCCGGTGACATTCTCAAAGCCTGTGACGACATCGCCCTGTGCGTCACCGCCCGATACATCCCCACTCAACAAATCCACATCCACGCCCAACGCAGATGATTCATAACTAAGGGTGTCAGAATCAAACGTCTCTTCGCCCCCGTCCAGGGTGTCGGCACCTGCCCCCCCTTCAACGAGGTCATTGCCTTTTCCGGCGCTGACAAGGTCGGCCCCTTCACCACCGCGAATGTCGTCGTTGTCATCCTCGCCGCGAATGGTGTCTTCGCCATCGCCACCAAGGATCGTGTCGGCGCCGCCCTTGCCACGCAGGAAGTCATTGTCACCGCCACCGTCGAGAATGTTTTCAAGATTATCCCCGAACAGCGTGTCGTTGAAATCGCTACCTTTCAGGTCTTCGATCCCGCTGAAGATATCGCCAGCGGCATCGCCAATCCCCGAAAGACCGCCCAGCAAATCTGCCCGAACGCGGGACGTTGCAGTTTCATAGCTTGCGACATCGCGATCAACGACCTGAAGCTGATCAACCAAAGAGGTGCTGTCACCGCCGATCAAGGTATCTGCGCCCTCGCCACCAATCAGCGTATCAGCCCCCGCGTCTCCTTGCAGCGTGTCGTTCGCAGCACCACCATCAAGCAGGTCATTATCGTTACCCGCCCGCAAAAGGTCATTGTCCAGCCCACCTTCGAGCGTGTCGTTGCCATTACGGCCAATCAAGCGGTCAACACCCGCACCGCCAACCAGCTTGTTGGCGATATCATCGCCGCGCAAGACATCAGAACCTGCCCCACCGGTGAGGTTCTCTATCAAGCCAACGAAGGAATTTTCGCCGGCACCCGAGTTCGCAACAACGCCCTTCAGGTCAAAAGCGACAGCCGCAATTTCGTTCTCAAACGTAAGGGTATCATCGCCGCCACCGCCATCGATGAAATCAAATTCAAGTGGATTCACGATCCCGGGCGCGGCGAACAGCAAGTCATTGCCAAGACCGCCGGAAAGGATGTCACGATCTTCATCGAAGCCGCCAAAGAGCGTGTCGTCGCCGTCACCACCAAACAGGAAATCTGCGCCCACGCCCCCCAGCAAACTGTCATTGCCGAGGTCGCCATTTAGGGTGTCGCTGTCTTCCCCGCCGTCCAGCGTGTCGTCGCCGTCATTACCGTCAAGGGAGTCCAACCCACCAAAGCCAAACAGCAAGTCATTGCCGCCACCGCCTTGCAGGATATTGTCGAGATTACCGCCGCCCAATGTGTCATTGAAATCGGTACCACGAAGCCCGTTAATGTCGATCAGCGTATCGGTGCGGGCATCACCCCTTGCTGTGATTGCATCTCCACCAAGCGCCAGTGCAACGGCCCGTGTGGAGGTTTCAAAACTGGCGATATCAATACCGCCTCCGGACCCGTCCAGCGTGTCTGCCCCGGCTCCGCCAATCAGAACATTGCGACCTTCGCCCCCAATCAGGAGGTCGCTGCCGCTACCGCCATCAAGCGTATCATCATCCGCACCGCCATCAAGCGTGTCCAGGCCAACGCCGCCGCTTAGCAGATCATCACCGTCGCGCCCCTGAATGTCATCACCGCCACGGCCGCCTTCGATCTGGTTGTCATCAGAGCTGCCCAACAGCGTATCCGCTGATCCGGTGCCGATAAGGCCTTCAATCGCTTCGAACACGGTGATCGACGGGCCGGTGTTTCCGACCACTGTCGTCAGGTCAAACTGAATGCCTGTATCTACATCCTCAAACGATAGGGTGTCATTACCACCGCCACCGAGAAGAGTGTTCACATCACCCGTGACGCGGAAAAGGTCATCGCCCAGACCAGCACGAACACGGTCGGCGCTTTCGTCAATGACAATCGTATCGTTACCCCGGCCAGCGAACAGGTTATTGTTGATCCCGCTAATCAGCAGATCGTTCCCAAGCCCACCTGAAAGCACATCATTATAGGCACCGCGAAGCGTGTCGTCGCCCTCATTACCGATGAGCGTCGCACCACCAATCAGCGAGACAAGTTCCTCGCTGCTGGTGCTCCCAATAATGCGCTGGTTAAAGCCGGCCTCCAGCACGGGAACGACGGCAACGGCATCTTCCAATGCGGTGAGCGTCAAGGCACTGCCGTCCGTGCCGAGTTCAAACGCGATTCCACGGTTCAGGTCAAAAACCACCCGCGTATCAGCCGTAACCCCCTCGGTGGCGGTCAGATAGGTAAAGACATCTCCAGCGACCACATCCGTTGCAGCGTCGAGCTCGATCACAAAGAGAGACGTCGCGGTATCAATGATTGCGCGGCCATCAACCTCAATCGTGTCGCCATCCCCGGCTCCGAAATCGGCAATATCAATGAAGACACGCGCGGCGCTGCCGATTTCCAGTTCACCGACGAGGGAGAGCGTATCAATTCCTTCGGCATCAACCGCAAACTCGCCATGAACTTCGATGTAGGCGTTAATATCACCTTCGAGTGAGGCTGAACCGTCAAAACCGATAAATATGTCATCAGCAGTCAGCGTCGCGCCATCATTGACGACCAACAGGCCCTCACCACCTTCGCGCGCATTTAGCGTAATGATCTGATTGGGGACCAGCGGTGCCTCATATCCGTCGGACACGGTAAACACCGGCGTGATATCGGGGTTGAAGAAATCAATACCGCCGCTGACCAACAAATGCCCGCCAAAGGTGGCGCGTGAATTGTCGCCGGAAACGATGATTGTACCCTCTGATCCATCGCCGCGCGCAATGTGCGTCAGCCCTTCGTCAGCGACGGTAAGACGTGCACCACCAGTTACCGCAAGAGTACCTTCGTTGTTGTCCCCGTCTCCAACGAAAAGGTTGGCCGACGCACCAAGGTCCACATCAAGAGAACGCGATGCGCCATAGGGGTTCAAACTGTCAAAGTTGACATTCCCAACATGGAAAGACGTCAGATCGCCATCAACAACGATCGTGCCTGTTCTGTCGCTGCCTGTCTCATACTGATCGTAGCCGTAGTAGCTGTACTGCTCAAACCTGTTTGGTGGCACTTCGCCGCCCACAACCACTGTTGCGGCCTGACGTGCGCCGCTTTGAACGCTTACCGTACCGCCCTGCAGAACCGAAAGCTGGGAGCTTTCCCCACCAAGCACGAGCAAGCCTGCCGCACGGCCTGCTTCGTCAGCGCCCCCGCCGATCTGAAGGTCGCCCGCATGCGTAACATTGCGCTCAAGCTCAGAATCGAAAACCGTGATGTCGGCCACGATGACCTGCCCATCATTGTCGTCTGTTCCGCCAATCACCATCGAAGCGGTTTGCCCTTCGTTCGTTGCGGTAATCGTAAGCCCGCCACCGAACAGATTGATCTGCGCTTGGTCTGCTTGGCCGAAATCAAGATCGGGGTCGCCGCCAACTTTCACCCGCGCGCTTTCACCGGTAACCGAAATCGACGAACCAGTGTAAGCGGCGACCAAGCCATTACCCGAAACGCCCACATCTAACTGTGAGCTATAAGAGCGCGAACCATAACCATAGCTATAAACGGGGAGGTCCGATGAAATGTTCAGCGTACTATCGCCCGTCAATAGCAGCGAGCCGCTGCTCCCCTCGTTGACACCAACACGCACAGTTGCAGTGGCATTTCCGCCGCTAACATTAATGGCACCGCCGTCTGAGACATTGATGCGCCCTGTTCCTGCCTGTTGACCAACCGTTATTGCCGCACCGTAGATATTATTAGCGACGTTGAGACGACTTCCCGCGCCGTCAATACGAACCAATCCATAACCACCATCGACGCCAACAGTAACAAGCCCCGCTTCGGTCACGCCGGTTGCAGTGATCTGCAAATAGCCGTTTGAAAACGCGCCTTCACCTATGCGGATTTCCTGTCGATCGTCACCGCGTGCCGCCAACAAAGCGCCATCGCGGCTGACAGTGACGGTCGCTCTTCCACCGGATGTGCCGATATTCAGGGGGCTGTTGACGTAAGAAACGAGGGAGGCGCTTTCTAAGATTTCAACACGTGCATTTACCGAAGCATCGCCAAAATTCACCTCACCAACGCGGTTTTCTGCGCTGCCGACCTCCAGGTTCGTGCTGATGCTACTTCCGTTCACACGATAGACAAGCAGACCCCCATATTCGCTGGGATAACGCCCATAAGCGAAGATCGGCAAACCAATTTCGATACCCTGCGTGACGACGGTTCCTTCGTTGAGGAGGCCAACGCTTCCCTCGCCATTGCGACCCGCTTCGATCACTGGAGTGACTGCATATGGGTCGTTCACAACACCATCGCCGGTAATCAGTATCGTCATTTGGACAAATCCTCAGCAAAATCCCTGGGCGCACCGCCCCCTGTTGGGGGCATTCATGCTCTGCATTCCGCGCATGGAGAAGTCTATTTATACACAAAACCCTGAAAAATCGGGGAAAAACGTCGATTTTGCCGCCCCAAATTGTACCAAAGATCAGACTGCGCCTATAACTTGCACACCACAAACGGCGGTCAAACAAAGGTCATTCACACATCTGTCACGTCGAAAGTCGATCGTAGTACGTGAGCATGGGCTTAGCCCGTGCTCTCAATTCCCATACCCCGCGGGGTGCCCCCCGCGAAGCGGCGCAAAGGTGTGCATTCGTGGTTGCAAAGTGAATTCAAACGAGTCCGATTTTCATAAAAAATTGGCCGCATCCTATCGCCTCGCGGCGCGGCGGGGCGCGATGGATATGCCTGCCTGCGACACACGGGCGATGCTGGTCGCCCTCGGCTACATTGACGCTGCGGGGCATGTGGTAGGCAAGCCCGATGTTATAGACTGGCGGATCCGGCTTTTGTCTGTGCTGGAGCGATGCCAACAGTTCTTTGACTTTTCCGACACCCCGATGACTGTGGATCAGGGACATGAGGGTGCCTTTCTCATGGGTGTCGTCATGGCACCGTCGGATTTTGGACTGACGACACAAGAAACGGCGCCCATCAGCGCCGGGGGGCGCGGTCTTTCTGCGCAAGCCGCACTGGAAGGGTGTTTGTGCGAAGCGGCGGAACGCCTTTCCCTTTACGATTATGCGCCGGGTGGGCCGGCATTCGTTGGCCACGACCTCAGCAGCCATTCCGCCGTGAACTTTGCCCGCGACAAGGTTCTCAAACCCCTTCAAACCACAGCAACACGGTTTCCCGCTGTCAGCAGCGCGGGATGCGGCTCTGGCCCGCATTTTGACATCGCGGTGGCAAGCGGTTTGCTGGAACTGGTCGAACGCGACGCTGTCGCGCTGTGGTGGCACGGCGGCCGTCAGGGTGGCAGTGCAGATGACCTTGCCCACCTTTTGGCCGCCCCCTTTGGGCCGAGCGCCGCGAATGGCATCAACCGGTGGCGATGGTTTCTGGACATCACCACCGATATCGGCGTGCCCGTCATTGCAGCGGTATCAGCAAAAGCTGACGGTAAAGGTGTCGTCGTTGCTGCTGCCGCCGCATGGGATCGAAAAACAGCCGCACACAAGGCCGCGTTGGAACTGGCGCAAATGGAATTTTCAGCAACGCTGGCAGAGGTCAAAAGCAGATCCCGCCGCCCATCGACAGGGGAAATGGCACCGCACGATCAAATCTGGCTATCACGCCTGACATCCCATGATGCCAAGGCCCACAAGATCTTTC
The DNA here is from genome assembly GCA_049608645.1 of Pikeienuella sp. GTDB lineage: Bacteria > Pseudomonadota > Alphaproteobacteria > Rhodobacterales > Rhodobacteraceae > Pikeienuella. Next base: position 24,673 of record JBMYXS010000031.1, read on the forward strand.
ACCCCCACTCAGGGAAATCAGAGATGCCCGATGGCACACTCACCCAGAAAGAGCTGCTGAAACGACTTGGCAGGGACGGGAAAGGTGTAAGCGTGATTGACCTGACGCTGCCCTCTATCGGGATACCCTGTGCACGCGTCATCGCCCCGCGATTGCAGGCAATGGGGCGCGGTGCCGAAACAACAGAACGCCTTGCCAAAGCGCGCAGCACCCCCGGCGCTGTCTTCCCGCCATCAGATTGGCCAACACCGATCTAATGCGCCTTGGCCCGGCCGCATACGCATGGGCCAATCACCCCTCTCCCGGTTCCGCCGTCAAAGCTGGCACCAGAAAGTTATCAGCGCCCGCAAAGGTTTAACCTTGTCGAACTTCGGCAGGTCTGCGAGCATCGTATCTGACGATACGGAACTGCATGTTGGGCGCATCGCACATTGCGTATCGGTTGGGGTGAGTATCGGGGAAACGTGGGGGAAACGTGGGGAAAGATACCACAGAGATTATCCATACAGGTGCACCCGCCTGTCGGTTGAATGTTATTGGTGGATGCTTTCTGGAAACAGCATCCGGGGCCCCGGTTATCCTGACCAATCGCAAGGCGGCGGCACTTCTGGCCTTTCTGGCGGTGGGCGAGCAAGCACGCGCACCACGAGGTCGACTGACCGGGCTATTATGGAGCGAACGCGGCGAAGAACAGGCGCGCGCCTCCCTGCGGCAATGCTTGCGGCGCTTGCGGGTCGCCCTGTCAGAAAGTGATATTCCGGTCCTGTTGACTGAGGGGCAAGAGGTCGCCCTTGCCCATGGCGGCGTGGCGACAGATATCGGGTTGGTGCTGGAACAGCTTGAGGCTGGTGAGGCACTCGACACCGTCACATTGGGTGGACTGGACGCCGATCAGATCCTTTACGGTTTTGATGACCTCGACCCTGCTTATACCTCGTGGCTGCAGGTTACGCGGAAATTCTGGAACGACCGCATCAACGCCGCCTTGCAAAATCTGATCGAAGCCAAGAGCGCAAGCGCGGCCCAACGGAATGCAGCCGCACAGGTGATCTTCCTGCGTGACCCCACCAGCGAAACAGCCGCTGAGATATTGATACGCGCGCACATCGCATCAGGATCATTGTCAGCCGCCCTCAGCGTCTATGATGATCTGTGGCAGGCGCTGGACGATTCCTGGGGTGAAGAACCCTCTGCGTCGGTTCAGGATCTGATCGTAAAGGCCCGAACAGATGAGCCTCAGGGCAGCACCACACCTGTCGCAGAGATCATCACCACCCCGCCGAAAATCATGCTGAAACCATTTTCGCAGGCCGGGCCGTGGTCAAAACCAGATTACTTTGTTGATGGGTTCCGGCAGGAGCTAGCCGCGTCGCTCGTGAGGTTTCGTGAATGGGTTGTGCTCGACCCAAACGCCGACACGCCACCAGAATATCAGATCGAAGCCGGGTATTTCGAAGCCAGCGATGGCCTGCAGCTTACCGTGATGTTGAAAGACTGCGCCGCCGCGCAATATGTCGTTTCTGAAAGCCTTTCGCTTGATTTTGATGACTGGGGAGCCTCCGTCAGGCGCATTGTACGTCGCCTTGCAGTCGCGCTGAATGTTCACATCGTCAAAAGCCGTCTGGTCGCAGAAACGCTGGTCGACAAATTGCAGGAAGATGTGTTCGACATCTGGCTCAACGCCAACAACCTGATGGGCCAATATCGCCCCGACAGGTTTGAGCGCGCTGAAAGCCTTTTCAGGCAAGTCATTGACAAATCACCAGATTACGCGCCCGCTTATTCGTCCATCGCGTCGATCAACAATGTCCGCCACCTTGCGGCGCCGGGGACGGAACGGCGTGCAGACTGGATTGCCACAGCGCAGGAATTTGCCACCAAAGCGGTTCTGCTCGACCCGCTTGATACCCGATGCCAGATCGCGGTCGCCTGGTCGCATGCGATGGCGGGGCATTTCGGACAGGCCGAACTTCATTTCGGCCTCTCGCATCAACTGAACCCGATAAACCCGCAAACATTGATCCCATGTGCGCATGGGTTGTCGTTTTGCGGCGCCCATGAAAAGGCCAACAACATGGCCGACGAAGCGATGGAGCTTTACCCCTCAATGTCGCCAAAGCACTGGGGCTATGCCATGTGCATCAGGTTCTTTGCCAAGCGTTTTGGTGAAAGCATCGAGGCCGGCCAACACGCCGGAGACGCCATTCACGATCTGCTGGGCTGGCATGCTGCTGCCTATGCCAAGGCAGGCGATGTGGTACGCGCCCGGCAAACCGGCGAAGCCTTTCTGGACGCCGCGCGAGAGAACTGGATGGGGGATGCCCCCCCGGAACCAGAGGCGATAACCGGCTGGTTCATGCGCAGCTTTCCAATTTCCAGCGCCGCGGACAGGCGTCTCCTGCGGGAGGGGTTACGCGGTGCCGGCCTGCCTGTTCCAGCCTGATCATCACCCGCTTCAAGGCGCGTACAACGGTTTCATGTTGCCGGGCAGATACCTCCCCGGCAACCGGCACCACCGTTATTCGCAGTGTTGAAGCGCGTAATCGCCAAGGCGGAAATGGTAGAAGTTGTCCAACTCTGCCTGAGTTAACTCCTCCCCATTCGCGATCTTTCTGGCCAAGTTGACGAAGGGCCGAGGGAGCGAATACTGATCGCGCCCTGCCTGCGTTGCAAATGACGCGAATGTTGCCTCCACCTGCTCACCGCGCGGTAAGGCCACATGCATGGTATTGTCATCGTAATAATGCACCTCAACACCGTTTACATTTGAGGCAAACTGAACCCCAACGGCTTCGAGGGCTTGTTTCGCGGCGGCGGCGTTGGCTGGCCGTGAAGACGGCGTGCCTGCCCAATTTCGGAACAATTCGCCCGCCTTTCTCATCGCGACGACATCATTCAGGTTTGTCACATCTTGGCTCATTGAATTTTCCCTGTCTTGTTTGGTTAAGATATACTGCCGCACTTTCATGGCACGGCAGGTCGTTGCCCCGGCACCATCAGTGCCGGGGAAGCTAAAGTGCGTTCAGCACTTCAGGCATGGTTTTTGGTGGCTCTGCCCCCCCGAATAGCATTCGCCACTCGGCATCTGCGGCATCAGCCTCCGCTCGCCAATTTCGCTTGGTTCGCATCGCAGCCAGGATCACTTCCCCAACGACGCGGGAGCCAAGCGGCCCAAGATGCGCGCCATTGCCACCCATTTCGGACTGCGCTTCTGCCAGTATGTAAACGAGCAAGGGGGTGTCTTGCGGCATTGAAAGCGCGGCGATATCGGCGGGCTTCAACGCATCAGGCCCGCCTCGCGCCAAGCCCGAAAGTGCCGCACGAATATCATCCTCCGACAAACGCTTTCCTGCCGGAACAAGACCCGGCATCATTTCAAAAAACTCAGCCGCGTTCTTCATTGACGGCGTCGCGAGGCGCTGTGTCAAACCACGGGCCAAGTCGGCATAAATCAGACCGCCGGTTTTCATCAGCGGACCGGAGGAAATGTCCTCCCCCGCGCCCATCTCGGCGACCAGAGACAACCCAAGTTTATGACTAAAATTCGGCTCCCGTACGGCACCTCCTGACGACAAAGGTGCCAACAAGCCGCCAGACAGATCGTTGGGGCCACCGTCATACCCGGTGCGGAAGAAATACCGCCCAAGGTCCACAATCCAATTATCGCGGAGCGGCGTTATTGGTGAATCGACACCCGTTTGCTCCACCAACTCAACGATGCTTGCCTTGTTCTTGAGCTTGTCGTTCACCCAATACATACCCCGGATCATCACATGACCGATGCGAAAGGCAGCGGCCCAAAACTCCGGCGGCACATCAAACCGATCGCCACTGGCGCGCTCACGCAAGACGCCCGCCCGATCGCGTGTATACAACAGGAGCGCAGGGTCGCCTTGCTCATCACCACATAATGCTTCGTAGACATCAGGGTGCAAAAGCCGCTTAAGGTAATCATGTAAGATCACACGCTGATATACTCTTGCCGTTAACAAACGAGCACAGCGATAAATCGAAAGGGCCTGATCTTTGCTTAGCCCCTGACCATAGCCCGCTACAAGTTCATTGGCGACGCGGTTATGCAGCTTCATCCACAAGACAGAAAGCTGTGAGATCAGCAGGTTTTCATCATTGCGCGGGTCCGCGACCAAAGCCTCCGCGCCGTCTCGTTCAACCTCTCCGATATCTTCGGAGAACCACGCAGGGCACCGCGCTCTTCTGGGCATATCCACATCGGGCACCGTTGGTGGGCGGATGCGCAACTTTGGCTGGCCGATGACAACTTCCCCAGCCCGGTTCGGTATCTGAAACCGCCGACTGTGTTGTGAAACCGCTGGTGAAAGGGCAAAGCGCCAACGCCCTTTTGAATGTCGCTCTGCCCGAAAGCGAAAAGGATCAGCCTCTGGCCCATCGCCATAGAGACTATCGAGATCGAGTGTTGGCGTTCTGTCGCCCGCTTCACCCTGCGCTGCGGGCAAGGAGCCGCCTGAACGAGAGACATGGAACGCCAGATCATGCGCAATGAACTGCCCAAGATAGGTATACCCCGCTGGGATGCGGTGATTGTCGGCACCCGGCGAACCACGACGACGGGCTGCAAGCATCGCCCGCGCCAATCGCTGATAGCGATCAAGAACTGCACTGTATTCGGTATTATGCGCATCGGCGACATTGCCGCCCTGCGCTTCGCCCCTTGGCACCGCACCGTGCTCCATGGCTTCCCCCCCTTATTCAGATTCAGATATTCGACCATGTGGCGTGAACCAACCGTGAAACCATTCAGCACGTAATTTGTGCCTGCGATCTGGTTCGCCGCCCTGCTCCCAGCCATCGACTATCCCTTTGGATAGCGGCGGTATGCCAAGGCACGCGGCAGTAAACCTTTGCTGAATAGCGACTGTAAGGCTGATCAGCGACAACCCTCCCACCGAAACGCAACGCTTGGAGGCGGTCATGTCGAAACAGCTCAAACACTCAGCGAACCTTATCGCCGCTGCGATCATGTCGCTGACCGCTGTTGCAACAGACGCTGCTGGCGCAGGTAAAGCGAAACACTACGGCGCGCCGGTCTTTGATATCGACAAACGTAAAAAGACCAAAACCGAGCTTACCGATTGGGCCGCGTATAGCGCATATGCCTCCACGAGGTATTCGGGTGAGCGAAACCTGAACCTGGACGACAATCTCAATGACAAATCTGACAAATTGTCAGGCTATGTCGGTGTGGCTGTCCGCGCGGAACCTGCAGAAGGTTTCGTTGGTTTTCTGCATGCCGAAGCTGAACTGACCCATCGCGGCACGCACAAGGCCACCACAACCACCGCAGACCTTCACATCAAAGAGGCACTTGTCGCTTACCGTCTCTCTGCGACTTCGACAGTCAGCGCAGGGCGCTTGCGCATTGGTGACAAACAAAAATGGGTTGCAGATGCCGCAGTTGATGGCGTTCACCTTGGATATAAGGCCGATGGCACGCTGATCGAACTGGGCGCATTTACGGGCACCAGAGACAACGACGGGCTTTACGCACTTGGCCATCTGGCCCGGCTCTCCACGTCAAACGCTGTTGGAGCTTTTGGGGTTCTTGAAGCACAGGACGGCGAAAAGCGCGCGCATCTTTCAGGTTATTGGGCCGATAAACCGTCCGATGACCTTTCCTATTCATTCAACGCAGGCGTCGTCGTTGGCGATGGCGCGAACAACCAACCTGCTGGCGTGGGGTTTGATGCCCGCGCAATCAAGAAGGTTGGGGAGCATGAATGGAACCCGCAGCTGACCGTCGGAATCGCAGCTGGTTCCAAGGGCTTTGCGCAAACGGAATTGCACAGCAACAAGACCTATGACGGTGGCCAAACCCAGTTCAACCGCTACGGTTACGTCTATCAGCCGGAACTCGCCAATATGGCGGTTGCGACCCTTGGCGTTGGCATTCGCCCTTCGCGCATGTTTTCGCTCGACCTTGCGGCGCACGCCTACTCCCAAATTCAGCCCATGACGACAACACCTGACGCGCGGGTCCGTGGCGCGACGAACGGTGACGCTGCCTTTCTTGGCGGCGAAATCAGCCTGGTCGGCGCATGGCGCCCCACCAAGAAAAGCAAATTCGAATTTGGCCTGAGCATCTTTCAGGCCGGCCCTGCCTATCAAAACCAAGAGACAGCGAAACAGGCTTATGCCCGCTTCTCTGTCTATTTCTGACCCCCTCGCCGGAGAACAACCATGAAACCATCCGCCCCAATCTACGCCATCGCCATCCTCGGCGCGATGAATGCAACCGCGGCCCTGGCAACCGACACCAGCCTTTACGCCGAAGCCCCACCAAGCGACGCGAGCTTTGTTCGTTTTGCCGGGTTCGGTGCAAACGACAAGGTCACCTTTGCGGGCAAGACCTTTACCCTGAAGGCCGATGAGAAGCTGGCCTATACACCTGTTTCGGCCACTGCGCTGAACGGGATTGATGCAGGTGCCTATCTGACGGTCATCCGCGGTGACGACGGCACCCTGCATCCCATTTCCGAAGCCCCGCGCGCGAATGCTGCGAAGGTTTCGCTTTACCTGGTCAACGCCACCAAGCAGGCGTTGGAACTACGGCTCGCTGATGGTTCGGTCACTGTGATCGGTGCCGTCGATCCGATGGATTCTGGCCTGCGTGCGGTTAACCCCGTTGCCATTTCGCTGGGTGTTTTTCAGCAAGGGCAGGATGCCCCCCTCGCAACATTCGATGTCTCGCTGCGTCGCGGCCAGAACATGACCTTTCTGGCAGACGAAAGCGGCGTGCGGTTGATCGAAAACCGCTTTGGCGCAGTCGCTAAATAAGGGCTGATCCGATGATCTTCTCCAGTTCAATCTTTGTGTTCGGGTTTCTGCCGCTGTTCCTGGCTGTCTACTACGCCATGCCGCGTGCGCTGAAATCCTGGGTTATCCTGCTCGGCAGCTATGCCTTTTATGGCTGGTGGCGCATCGATTATCTCGGCGTTGTGTTCGGGATGTCGCTGGTCAGCTATTTCGCAGCCAGCATTGCGGCCACAACCAAAGATGAACTGGTTAAGACATGGTCAGTGCGCCTTGGTGTCTCGTTTGATCTGCTTGTCTTGGCCTATTTCAAATACACGATGTTTGTCATGTCAGGGCTGAGCGATCTGAGCGTCGCATTTGGCGGTGCGGACATGACGATACCGGCGATTATCCTGCCCATCGGCATCAGCTTTCACACGTTCCAGTCAATCAGCTATATTGTTGATGTCGCTCGCAAAGATGCGCCACCTGCACGGCGGCTGGTTGATTTCCTCGCCTTTGGCTCGCTCTTTCCGCAGCTGATCGCAGGCCCTGTTCTTCGTTACAAAGACCTCGCTGATCAGTTTGAAACACGCACCCATAGCGTCGAGAAGTTCGTCGCGGGTATCGGCCGCTTTGCGCAAGGCCTCGCGATGAAACTGCTGATTGCCGATAACGTCGCGCCCATCGCTGACCGTGTGTTTGCGCTTTCAAACCCAACAGCAGCGGAAGCATGGCTCGGTGCGGTCGCTTACGCCATCCAGCTGTTGTTCGATTTTGCCGGATATTCGGCAATGGCCATCGGCCTTGGCCTGATGATTGGCTTTCGCTTCATCGAAAACTTCAACGCCCCTTACATCAGCCGCTCCATCACGGAGTTTTGGCGCCGGTGGCATATCAGCCTGTCACAGTGGCTTCGCGATTACCTCTATCTGCCACTCGGCGGCAACCGCCGTGGTGCTGTGCGCACCTATGTAAACCTGACGCTAACCATGGTTCTTGGCGGTCTTTGGCATGGTGCCAACTGGACGTTCCTTGCCTGGGGGGCCTGGCACGGTCTTTGGCTGGCGATTGAACGCAAGATGGGCGCAAAATCGGCTGCCTCGGTATGGCCCCGCGCGATTGCATGGCCAGTGACCATGGGTCTCGTCCTTATTGGTTGGGTCTTGTTCCGTGCAGAAACACTGGCCCAAGCGGGTGCTGTCTATGGCGGAATGCTGGGCTTGAACGGCTGGGCCGTATCCGCTGAGCAAGCCTGGCAGATCCAGACCACAGAGGTGCTCGCCCTTCTGATCGGCGGCATCATCAGCACGCAGGGTGCATATCTTACCCGCCTTATCGCCGGGGTTTCACATACGGCACATGTGATCGGGGGGACTGCGCTTTTCCTGGCGGCGACCACGGCGCTGATCGCGCAATCGCATTCACCTTTCCTGTATTTCCAATTCTGAAGGCTGGCCTCATGCAAACGACATTCGCCCCCCTCAATGCCGCTGCGGCGCTAACCTACGTCGGCGTGATCGCAACCGTCGGCCTGATAAGCCACACCAGAGTAGACACGCTGCCAGTGGACGCGTCGGTCATATCCGGCTCGCTTCAGGCCAGCTATGAAGATGCGTTCAAAGCTGCCAACCCGTTGCAGGACTTTGCCATAAGCCTTTCAGCGGCCACAAAACTTGGCCTGTTCAATCAGGCATCTGATGGCGCGCTGTTTGGCAAGGATGGCTGGATGTTCACTGCCGAAGAGCTTGAAACATCGCCTGACTTCGCCGCGAACATGCAGGCTGCCGCCGAACAGGTTGGAGACGTACAGACAGAACTGGAAAAGCGTGGCGTTCAACTGCTGGTCGTGGCCGTGCCTGACAAGGCCGAAATTTATCAAGAAAAGCTCGGCTTTGATCGGCCGTCACAGGTTCAGGCACGCTATGCTGCGTTCCTTCGCCTGTTGGAAGACAACAAGGTCGATCACGTCAATGCCTTGGCCGCGCTTGAAGCTGCAAAGCCGGTTGGCCCGGTCTTCATGCGGGACGACACGCATTGGTCGCCCCTGGGGGCCGAAAGCGTTGCCACTGTCATTGGACGCCACCTGTTCCGCGCAGATATTGTCCGCGCAGATGTCAGCACAGTGCCGCTCAACACCGAAATATTCGATGGTGATTTGCTGGCCTACGCACCGACGGGTGTTCTCCGCCAGGTCGTCGGCCCCGCGCAAGATCACCTCTCACGGTTTGAAACCACGGTCGATGCCCCAATGGGATTGTTTGGCGAGGCACCGGTTGATGTCGCACTGATCGGCACGAGTTTCAGCGCCAAGCGTGAATGGCATTTCGAAGGCTTTCTCAAACAAGCCCTGCAAGCCGATGTTCTGAACTTTTCGCAAGAGGGCCAAGGCCCCTTCGCCCCGATGAAGGCGTTCCTTGAAGGCGACCTTCTGCAAACCAACCCACCAAAAATCGTCATCTGGGAAATCCCTGTACGTTACGTCTCTAAGGAAGCCAAATAATGAAACGCGCTCTTATCCTCGCCGCTGCCCTTTCCTTTGTTGCAGCCCCCACCCTGGCAACTGCTGCGCCGTATTGTGATGCACTGTCCAGCAAGGAAACCTTGCCCAAGAAATATCAAAAACGCGGGCCGTTCTATTCAGATTCCAGCTCCGGCTGGATCATCGGAGACGACCAGCTTCGCGCTGATTTTTCCGTCACGGATGAGGTTACACACCTTTGGCAGCGCATCAGCGAAGAGTTCGCCGCGCAGGGCGTGAAACTTGTCGTGATGGCCCCGCCCCCACGCCCGCTGTCAGCAACAAGCGAAATTCGCAGTGCAGCCGGCGTTCCATCGACCTATGACGCTGATAGAACCGCCAAGAGCTATTCCGCCTACATCGAGGCGCTGAATGAAGCAGGCCTTCAAAGCCCGGACCTTTTGGACGTGGCGGAGAAAACCGGCGCATCTTTCTACTTTCAGCGTGACACCCATTGGACACCGACTGGTGCCGCCGCCTCGGCATCGGCACTGGCGCAAACGATCGGGATGACTGGCACGAACAACGCGCTGATCTTTGATGAAGAATATTCAGAGAAAGGCTCGCTGAGCACCGTCGCCGCAAAAGTCTGTGGTGAGCGCCCGGCCGCAGAAACCGTTCCTGCCCCCACATATGCCAAGGCGGGTGATGCGGCGTCACTGCTGGGCGATGAAGCCGCAAATGGCCCGGCCATCGCCCTGGTGGGTACAAGTTTTTCAAATCGTTATCAGAACGACGCCTATCGCGTAGCTGATGCATTGGCCCATTTCACGGGCGGATCGGTTGAAAACCTTTCCGTATCAGGTGGTGGTATGACCGGTGCGATGGAAGCCTTTGTGCGCAGCAGCGATCTTTCAGCCTACGACGTGGTCGTTTGGGAATCTCCGTACACCGAACCGCTCACCAATATCAGCGGCTTGCGCCAGATTCTTGGTGCATTACTCAGCAATCGCAGCACCGCGAAAGGCACAGCACAGACAGTCAACCTCTCAGACAAATGGATCAGCATCGACGCCTCGCCCGAAATGGCCAAGGGCCAAGCCCTCACCCTTCAGATCGCGGGCGTTAACACCGGGCAACTCCACGTTGAGCTTATTGACGGCAAGAACGAGAAAACCCGCATCAAGCTCCGCAAGTCGGATCGTGTCGCCCAAAACATGCGCAGCGACGTTTGGGCGGTCGCGTTGGATCGGATCGACATGTCCAAAATTACCCGCATCAAATTTCGCCTGAAGGGTGCAAAATCAGCGGAAACAGCGACCCTGCGCTCGCACACATTCTAAGGCAGCGCCCTTATTCCACATGACCGCCGCAACAGGTTTGCGGCGGTCTTCTTGTGCGTTCAGCACCACCCGGCGGCATTCCTGTGCTCGCCGCTATACCTATGGATAGGGCAGGTAAACTTTTCCGCGTGAATCTCTGCCATTGGGCGAGCGCGGATTCGCGCTGCAATAGATATGTCTCCTTCACACAGGCGCTGACAGACGGCGCCCAAGACGCTGGAGCACCCGATGAACATTAGACATGAATGTCCCCATCCTGACCTATCATTCCTCGTAACGGCACCTTTGTCGTTGCAGATGGCTGATGGGCGGGTGGTGCATGTCGAGCGGTGGTCGCTCAGTGAATTGCAGTTACCTGACGGCGAATCTGCCCCAGCGGGCGAGGTACAGCTTGTCATCCCGTTCCAGGGCGTTGGCGTACAATTCCCCATCACTCTCGAACCATCCACCACCGAGGGTCGTCATCGTTTTGCTGGCCTGACGGTTCGTCAACGTGAGACGCTGTCACTTTTCTATAATGGTGTATTGAGCGGGCGCATGGCCTCGACCAAAGAGATCATCACCAGCCTCGACACACCGGTTGACCTTGTCCCCATGGGGGAAACCGCAGAGGAAAAGGCCGAAGGCGTCGCCAAAGCCAAACCGCGTTTGTTACGGGCAATCTGGAACCTGACGTTCTATGCCTTGCTGGCATTGTTTCTGGTTGGCTTCGTCGGCGGGCAGATTTGGTCACGCCTCTCTGAAATCTCATTGGACCATGCGCGTTTTGTGGCCCCGATCAAAAGCTACACAGCGCCTGAATCAGGCCATGTAGACCGGATTTTTGTCGAAGTCGGGCAGACCGTCAAAGCTGGCGACCCCTTGATCCGGTTTGAAGACAATGACCGGGAAAGCGAAGTTGACGAAGTGCGCATGGACGTGCGCATCGCCGAACGCCGACTCGAAGCCGCGACCGAGGCGCTCGCCTTTCATATCAGTCAGCGCGATATCTACCGCGAAGACTTCTTGCAGGATTTCCATACCGTGTGGCGCCCCTGGAGCCGCCATGAGCCGCGCGCGCTTACCTACCCCCCACACATTCAACGTGCATGGGACGCATTGCTGCGGTTTGATCGTGGCGAAGACATGCGGCCCGGAGGTTATCACGATCAGCTTTTGCAACTTCAGCAACGGCGAGAGGATGCCGACCTTGAATACCGCCGCTGGAAACGGGAATTGCGCCACCGCAAGGCCGCCGCCGATGAGTTGGTTGTACGCGCAAAAACAGACGGCACGATCTTTGCTCTTCACACTGTGAAACGTAACTTTGTTTCCCGTGGTGATCTTGTCGTTGAAATCGAAGACAGCGAGCCGCGTCAGGCCGTTGGCTGGTTGGATGATCAGATGGCGATGAGCGTCTACATTGGGATGCCCGCCGAAATTGCCTATACCTTCCGTGGCCAGCCAAAGCGCGCCCAGGGCGTGATTGTCGACCTGCAAGCAGGTGTAGACAGCATCCAACCAGACAAGTTTGGCATGCTGGTGACAATCAAGGCCGACGGTATGGGCCTGCAAAAAACACGCAAATGGTTCCGCAACAACGCGCCTGCACAGATCGAATTGAAACGCGACCTGATCGGCCGCCTCCTGCCAGGGGAAAACGATGCAGGCTCCTGACACCGTATACGGCTTTGAGAAGCACCTCGATGGCTGGCTGAAAACCCTTTCAGGCCCCTCACCAACCGGGTTGCGAAAATGGACGCCCGCCTTTTGGGCGCAGTTTGGCATTCTGCTGACCTTGCTCATCGCGGCTATGGTTTTCTGGCCCAACAACTTTTTGAACCCAGATCTGCTCCAGATCACCTTTGTGCTTGGGTCGCTCGGCATCTGGCGTTTCGGGTGGTGGTTTACCCACGCGGTTCGGGCAGAAATGTACAGTCGGTTGAAGTGGCCAGGTATGCGCCGCCGGGCAAATGCGGTCTGGCAATCGGGCTGGCGGCCCGGTCGGCTTCATATCCAGATGACGACCTACTACGAAGAGCCGGCAATCACACGCCGGGTAATCGGGTCCATCATCGGGCAAATCCGCCGCGAAGGGATACCCACAACACTTTGGATTGGGACCGGGTCAACTTATGACGAGGAAATCATCACCGATTTTGTGCGCACCCATGCGCAGGATGTAGACGCTCAACTGGTGTTTTTGCGCCAGAACCAACCCGGCAAACGCATGGCGATCGGCATGATACTGCGTGCCATCAATCGCTCAGAGATCGACCCCAACGACCTTGTCATCTTCATGGACGGCGACGCGGTCTATGGGGACGATGTTCTGGAAAAAACCTGTTCAATGTTTGGGGCAGACCCGGACTTGCAAGCCCTGACCACGAATGAAGAAGTGATCTGCTATGGCCCCGAATGGATCCAAAGCTGGCTGTCCATGCGGTTTGCCCAGCGCCGCCTTGCGATGCAAAGTCACGCAATGTCAGATAAGGTGCTTACCCTGACAGGCCGCATGAGCGTCTTTCGCGCGCGGCATATTGTGGATGCAAAATTCATCCGCACCATCGAAGCCGACCACCTTGATCATTGGCTCTGGGGGCGGTTTCGCTTTCTCTCAGGGGATGACAAATCCACCTGGTATCACCTGCTGACACGGCATGCGAAGATGACCTATGTGCCCGATGCCTGTGTTTACACGATTGAACAGATCGAGGGGTCAGGCACAGGTCGCATGGTTCAGAACTTTCGCCGCTGGTCGGGCAATATGCTGCGAAACGGACAGCGGGCCATCGCGCTTGGCCCCCGTGTCGTGCAGCCGTTTATCTGGTGGTGTATCGTTGATCAGCGCATCGCCATGTGGACGATGATGGTGAGCCCAATACTTGCCATTCTGACCTTGTTCATCGAACCAATGTACCTGTTGCACTGCCTGATCTGGATTGTGCTCAGCCGCACGATCCTCTGCATTTTCCTGTTTCGCTATTCCCGTTCCACCGACCTGACCTGGCCGTTCATTCTGTACTTCAATCAGATCATCAACGCGTCGGTGAAAATCTATATGATCTTCCACCTCAGCAAGCAGAAGTGGTCCAATCGCGGAAACCAGAGCGCAGGCGACGGTTCCAGCCTGAAAGACAAGGTGCAAAACGGTATTGCCAAGTTTCAGCTCATCACAACCGTAGCCGCCTTTCTGGTCGGGCTTGCCATGTTTGTGGGGATATTTCCGGTGCCCGTTTTTTGAACAGCAACACCAACGCGGGGCTTTGGGCTGGATTGACACCGACATGCCTTGCGGAACGGGCAAACACAGTTTTCGCTCGGCATTTGCCGGGCATTCCCAAATTTGCCCGACAACCCCAAGACAAGCACGCACGGTTTTGAAGGCTTCACGTCGCGGGGCAACAATCGGCTCTTGCCGCTCCAAAATGGCGGTGGCAATGTCCGCGCCATGATCACATTTCAGTTTCTTCTTACCGCGTTTGTTGTCGTCATCGCACCCGGCGCGGGCGTCATCTACACGCTTGCGATTGGCCTTGGCCAAGGGCGGCGCGCCGCCATTCTTGCCGCATTCGGCTGCACGCTTGGTATCCTCCCCCACCTCCTTGCGGCCACATTGGGTCTGGCCGCTGTATTGCACGCCAGCGCGGTGCTCTTTCAGGTCGTGAAGTTCGCGGGCGTTGCCTATCTCCTGTATCTTGCGTGGCAGGCCCTGCGGTCGGGCGGCGCATTGGCGGTAACCGCCGAGCGTACGGCAGAGGCTGGTTGGCGGACGGCGCGACGTGGGATTCTGGTCAACACGCTGAACCCCAAGCTATCTGTCTTTTTCCTTGCCATGCTGCCCCCATTTTTATCTGGCGCGCCCGAGGCCGCGACGATGGAAATGATCACGCTCGGAGCCGTTTTTATGGGCCTGACCTTTGCGATATTCTGTCTTTACGGCGCATTTGCAGCTGCGGCGCGGGATATGCTGCTGGAATCGCAACGCGTCATGCGTTGGATGAACCGGGGATTCGCGGCCATTTTCGCCGCGCTTGCCGGGCGTCTTGCGCTGGAGCGTGTCTGATGTGGGGCATTCCGCGCTGGCCGCTGGCACTCGGTTTGGCTGGGCTGTTGCCGTTTCTTGCAGCAGCAGTAATCAGTCAGTTGCCCGCTCCCCTTATGATGGGTGACAGCTATCCTATTGTCTCGAACGAAGATGGCCGGGATCTACTGGCAAGCTATGGTGTTGTGATCCTCAGTTTTATGAGTGGTGTGCTCTGGGGCTTTGCGGCACGAGGTTCCCACCCGATATGGTACGGCTTGAGCGTCCTGCCTGCCCTTTACTGCTTTTTCTATGTGAACGCCGGGGTGTTCACCGGTGGGTTGCTGACAGATGCGTTGATCAACCTGATGATCGGGTTTGCGGCATTGCTGGCGCTTGATGGCATCTATTCGTGGAAAAAACTTGCCCCTGTCTGGTGGATGAAACTGCGTTTGCTGCTTACAGCTGTCGTTCTGCCCTGCCTTGCTATCGGAGCTTTCCTATGACTGGTGACGACAAGACGCTGCAATTCTATGACGGCCAGGCCCAGGAATATGCCGAATGGTCCCCGCCCAC
>JBMYXS010000032.1:0-39501 GCA_049608645.1 Pikeienuella sp.
CAGATCGGTCAGTTTCGGCTCAGCCATGATGCGCTACCTGCCCAGCCTCATGCCCGACCTCTTGCCCAGCCTCATGCGCAGCAGCGATGGTGGCCATATGCCGCCCGTAACGCGCGATGTGGTGATCACCGTCACCAAAGGCAAAATCGGCAACCGCCACCCGTTTGACGAAATTGCCAAGCTGGTATTCCTGCGTGATACCAATGCCACCATGCATCTGCATGGCCTGCTGACAGATGCGCCGCCCGTGTTCAGCCACCATGACCTTGGCCGCTGAAACGGCTTGCTGACGGGCAACAATATCAGGGCTGTCGGCAAGGGCGCCTGCCTCGAACACCAGTGATTTCATGTGCTCGAAATCGACCATCATGTCAGCGAAATTATGCTGCAATACCTGAAATTCGCCAATCGGCTTGCCGAACTGGCGGCGGGTTTGCAGGTATTCAGTGGTCAGCTCTATCACCTTTTCAAGCGCGCCAATCGCTTCGGCGCAGACCGCGGCGGCGGCCAGATCGGTGACGGCCTCCATCGTTGCGAACCCTTGGCCCGCGCCGCCCAGCAAGGCACCGGCAGGCACATGCACATCGGCAAGGGTTATATCCGCTGCGCCGCGCCCGTCGGTCAGGCGATAGTCAGTGCGCGAAACCCCCGGCGTGCCCGCGTCCACCAGAAACAGCGATATGCCCGCTGTGCCGTGACGGTCGGTGCCCGGCGCGCGCGCCGATACAATCAACACATCCGCCTCGTCCCCGCCAAAAACCACCGATTTTGCGCCATTCAGAACATACCCGTCGCCGTCTTGCGCCGCGCGCGTATCAACATCGGCCAGATCATAGCGCGCGCCCGGTTCCTCAAACGCGCAGGCCACCTTGCGTTTGCCTTCTGCAAGGGCAGGCAGATGCGCCGCCTGCTGGTCCGCCGTTCCAGCCAGTCGAAGCGCCCCGGCACCTGCAACCGCTGTTGAAAGGAACGGGGCCTGCACGCCGTGGCGCCCGATCTCTATGGCCGCGACCAGAACATCAGCCGCACTGCCAGACAGGCCACCGTGATCTTCGGGCACGGTCAGGCCGATCAGGCCCGCCTCGGCGCAGGCCTGCCACAACTGATCTGCGCGCGCGGCATCAAGAGGGTCATGGGGCGCAGCCACCCCCTGCCCCGCGAATAATTTATCAAGGCTTTCGGACAACATCCGCTGTTCGTCACTGTAACTGAAATCCATCGGAGCGGTCCTTTACGTTTTCAGCAGGGTTTTGGAGATGATGTTTTTCTGCACCTCGGTCGAGCCGCCATAAATCGTGGTCTTACGGCGGTCGAAATAGGTGGGCGTGCGGGCGCGCACGTGGGCCGGGCCGACAGGCGTGCCGTTCCACGCCGGTTCCATCGCATCCGATTGCCACGGCAGCGCATAGGGGCCAACAGCCTCCATCTGCAACTCCACGCTGCGTTGCTGTAATTGCGAACCCTTGATCTTGAGGATCGACGGGAAAGCGCCGTTAACCTCTCCCGTGGTCAGCATCCGCAGGTTGGTCAACTCCAACGCCCGCCGTTCGATTTCAAGCCGCGCGAGGCGGGCCTGAAACAGTGGGTCTTCGATCAGGGGCCGCCCGTTGCGCCGCTCTGTCAGGGCAATTTTGTGCAGCCGCGCAAGATCTGCTTTGACCATGCCAATCCCGGCGATGCCGGTGCGTTCATTGCCCAACAGGAATTTGGCGTAATCCCAGCCCTTGTTTTCTTCGCCCACCAGATTTTCCACCGGCACGCGGACGTTTTCCAGAAACACCTCATTGACCAGATGGTCGCCATCAAGCGTGCGGATCGGGCGCACGCTGACGCCGGGGGTGTTCATGTCGATCAACAGAAACGAAATGCCCATCTGCTTTTTGACAGTGGTATCCGTGCGCACGAGGCAAAAAATCAGGTCCGCATACTGCGCATAAGACGTCCAGATCTTCTGGCCGTTCACCAGATAATGATCGCCATCGCGCACCGCCGATGTGCGCAGTGATGCCAGATCAGACCCCGCGCCGGGTTCGGAAAACCCCTGGCACCAGAAATCCTCGCTCGACAGAATGCGCGGCAGGTATTTCGCCTTTTGCGCCTCTGTCCCATAGGTATAGATCACCGGGCCAACCAGCCGGATGCCAAAGGGCATGACGCGGGGGGCACCAACGGCGGTGACCTCTTCGTCAAAGATGTTCAGCTGAACAGGCGACCAGCCGCAGCCGCCGTATTCCTTTGGCCAAAACGGCGCGATCCATCCCTTTTCGTACAGAATACGTTGCCATTTGATATAATCATCACGTTTGAACCGAATTTCGGCGCGCGCCTTTTCAGCCAGATCCTTGGGAAAATGACTGGCCAGAAAATCACGCACTTCCTGCCGGAAATCAGCGTCCTCGGTGCTATAGGTCAAATCCATCCTGTACCCTTCCGCATTGCGCTATCAGGTCGGTCGCATTTTCACGGCCAGCCGATTTAGTTCGCACGCTAACTGATTAGGTTAATTCAGGGCAACATCAAACAGCGTCTTCCCCCGGTGAACATGATCGCACAGGCCCGGCACACACCAGAATGAACGGGTACAGGTGCGCGGCTTATTCCAGTTCCTTGGACAGGTTCGATCTGACCTTGCGCAACAGGCGGGCCATTTCCACCACTTCATCATCGGTCAGGCCCGCCACGGAGATGTCGTTCATATTGGTAAATTCACGCACCATATGTTCCAGCAGCCCATTCGCGCTTTCCGACAGCCACACGGTTTTGGCCCGTCTGTCACGCGCATCTTCCGAGCGCCGCACCCAGCCGCGTGCCTCCAACCGGTCGAGCAGGCCACTGACCGTGACACGGCCAACTTTCATGCGTGTGGCAATTTCAGTCTGCGTCAGCCCGTCTTCCAGAAACAACTGGTTCAGCACATAGGCCTGCGCATGGGTCAGACCATAAGGGCGCATCAGGTTTTCGAAGACAATGCCCCGGAAACGGGCAATGTCACTGAACAAGAACCCAATCATTCGATCCCGTGTTTGCATGAAACTGGCTCACACTCTCGCTGCTACAGATATTGGCGCAATCGCCCAAAGCTGTAACAGCACCGGCGTACAAATGAAAATGCTGCGTAAAAAAATGCTTTCTGAGGGGCGCTGAACACATCAGCCACCCCGGTGACGGCGCAGGCTAGGCCCGCGCATAGGCTTTCAACGCTGCCTCACAACCCTGATCCCAGATCAGATCAAGCCAGGCGGCAAAAGCGTGGGCAAAGGGCGCTTCGTTATTCAAGGTGCCATAAAGGCGTGACTGTTCCAGCCACGCGCGGGGGCGGACCTTGGCGGCCTGCGCGGCTTGGCGCAGATCATCCCACATCGGGTCGTTTGCCTCTATCTCGGACCCATCTTCGCGCTCCCCGGCGCACATCCGTGCCCACAAAGCCTCCACCAGCGCAAGACCTTCGACCGAACGCCCCGCGGCAAGCTGGTCACGCACGATCGGCAGCACAAACCCCGGATGGCGGGCAGAGCCGTCAAAGGCGACACGCCGCGTTGTGTCGATGATCCGCGGGTTCGCGAACCGCTGCTGGATCAAGGCCACATATTCCCGCGGCGTCTTGCCCGGAACGGGCGCAACCGTCGCGGCGATTTCCTCAGATTCCACCTTGTTGAACATCGCCGCGATGCCGGGGTGGGCCATGCATTCGGAAATGGTCCTGATGCCCAGCGTTTCGCCCACATTGGCCAATACCTGATGGCCCGCGTTCAGAATGCGGATTTTCATAGTCTCAAACCCATGAACATCGTCAGAGAACGTCGCGCCGACCGCATCCCATTGCGGGCGCCCGGCGCAGAAATCATCCTCTATCACCCATTGGCGAAAAGCTTCATGCGTGACGGGGGAGGCATCGTGAATGCCAAGACTGCGGCACAACTCATGCTCCGCCGGGCCAGTCGCAGGGGCGATGCAGTCAACCATGGAATTGGGGAAACGCGCCGCGCTGTCGATCCAGTCAGCCAGCGCCGGGTCCGACATACGCGCAAGCGAAACAACGGTCTGCCGCAGAATCGTGCCATTGCCTTGCAGGTTGTCACAACTCAGCCCCGTGAATGGGCCAAGCCCCCCATCGCGGCGACGGCGAAGCGCCTCAACCATCGCGCCAAAGGCGGTTTTGGGCGTCCGGGGGTGGGCCGCGTCATGTAGAATATCAGGGTGGGCGGCATCGAACCCCTTGGTGACCGGATCAATAAAATAGCCGCTTTCAGTGACGGTCAGGGCAACGATGCGAATGGCCGGAGTGCTCATCATGGCGATCAGCGCGGCGTTGCCGTCTTCAATCGGAAGATAGTCGATCATGGAGCCGACGACCTCTGGCGTGGTGGCCTCGGGTTTCAGTTCTATCAGCGTGGTCAGACAATCCTGCGCCAGCAACTTTTCCCGCATGGCCGCATCATAAGGGCGCACGCCCGCACCGATAATGGCCCAGTCATGGGCATCACCCTGCTGCATCAGCCGATGAAGGTACCACGCCTGATGGGCGCGGTGAAAATTGCCGACGCCGATATGCACGATGCCCGGCGTCAGGCCCGCACGGTCATAACGGGGGCGTTCAATTTCAAGCTGGTTCAGCGTTGCATTGGAAAGGGGGATCAGATCGTCCATTGGCCACCGTCTAGAAAATATGTTTACGCAGCATCTCCGCCGCCCTTACCGCCCCGCCCCGCGTCGGTCACGCCCCAGTCTTGTGGCGGTCTTGCGCCCGAGACAGGATCGCGTGGCGGGAACAAGTGGCGATTGCCCAAGCCGTTGCATCAATCCAACCTCAACCCGTTGGCATCAAAGCGGTGCATCTTGTCGAGCTGCGGTGAAAGATAGATCGTATCCCCATGGGTGACCTGAATATCGCCCGTGATACGGACAGTCACCATGTCGGCCAGACCGGTGTCATGCACGTGAATAAAGGTGTCGGAGCCAAGGTGCTCAGCCACGCCAACCCGCCCTTTCCATGTGCCTTCGGTCGTGCTGACATCGGTGTGTTCAGGGCGAATACCAACATAGGCGGCGTCATGTTTGGCGGCCTCTGCCCCTTCGAAAATGTTCATTTTGGGGGAGCCGATGAACCCGGCCACGAACACGTTGTCCGGGCGGTGGTACAGCTCCAGCGGGGTGCCGACCTGTTCGATATGCCCGGCGCGCAACACCACGATCTTGTCGGCCATGGTCATCGCCTCAACCTGATCATGGGTTACATAGATCATCGTGGTCTTGAGCCGCTTGTGCAACTCGCTGATTTCCAGACGCATGCCAACGCGCAACGCCGCATCAAGGTTCGACAAGGGTTCATCAAACAGAAACGCCGCAGGTTCCCGCACAATCGCGCGGCCAATGGCAACGCGCTGACGCTGACCACCCGACAACTGGCCCGGACGACGGTCAAGATAGTCGGTCAGGTTCAGCGCCTTGGCCGCCGCTTCGATCCGGCGTTCCTGCTCTGCCTGGTCAACGCCCGCCATTTTCATGGGAAAGGCGATGTTCTTGCGCACCGACATATGCGGGTAAAGCGCATAAGACTGAAACACCATCGCAAGGCCGCGTTTGGCGGGCGGCACGTTGGTGGCATCCGCACCGTCAATTTCGATGTGGCCGCTGGTGATATCCTCCAGCCCCGCAATCAGACGCAACAGCGTGGACTTCCCACAGCCCGACGGGCCGACAAACACGGTGAATTCCCCATCTTCGATGGTCAGATCAAGGGGCGGAATAACCTGAGTTTGGTCAAAACTCTTGGTCACCTGATTGAGTTTAATTTGTCCCATGGGTCAGTCTTTCCCTATTTAACGGCGCCGAAGGTCAAGCCGCTTACGAGTTGTTTCTGGCTGAACCAGCCAAGAATGAGGATCGGCGCAATCGCCATGGTGCTGGCGGCGCTGAGTTTGGCGAAAAACAACCCCTCCGGGCTGGAATAGCTGGCGATGAACGCGGTCAGCGGGGCGGCTTTTGCCGCGGTCAGGTTCAGCGTCCAGAACGCCTCGTTCCAGGCCAGAATGAAGTTCAGCAACAGGGTAGAGGCGATGCCCGGAATGGCCATGGGCGTCAGCACATAGATGATTTCCGCCCGAAGCCCCGCGCCATCCATCCGCGCAGCTTCAAGGATCTCACCGGGGATTTCCTTGAAATAGGTGTAAAGCATCCACACGATGATCGGCAGGTTGATCAGCATAAGCACAATCACAAGACCGATTTTCGTGTCCAGAATGCCAAACTCGATGAACATCAGATAGATCGGGTACAGCACGCCAACCGCTGGCAACATCTTGGTAGAGAGCATCCAGAGCAGAATGTCCTTGGTTCGCCGCGACGGTACAAACGCCATCGACCAGGCCGCCGGAACCGCGATGATAATGCCAAGCACCGTGGAGCCGCCGGCAATGATGATCGAATTCCACAGGAACCGCATATAGTTGGAGCGTTCCATAACCGCCGCATAGTTTTCCAACGTCCATTCAAACCCGACAAAGATCGGCGGGTCAGCAATGGCGACGCCTTCGGTCTTGAAGCTCGTCAAAATGGTCCAGAGGATCGGAAAGAAGATGATCAGGCCCACAGCCCAGGCTGCGGATGTGTTTATGATCTTGCGTCGTTGCGTAACATTACGTGCCATGATGACCCCCTCACGCGTCCAGGTTCTTGCCAACAATGCGCATCAGGAAGATGGCAACGATATTGGCCAGAATGATTGCATAGACACCACCCGCCGACCCAAGGCCGACATTCTGGCTTTCCAACACGCGTTGAAAGATCAGATAGGTCAGTGTTTTGGTGCCAAAGGCCCCGCCGGTGGTAACGAAGATTTCCGCGAACACAGCCAGCAAAAAGATGGTCTGGATCAGAATGACGATCGTAATGGCGCGGCCAAGGTGCGGCAGAATGATGTGGCAGAACCGCCGGAACGGCGAGGCGCCATCCATTTCGGCGGCCTCCAACTGTTCACTGTCGAGCGATTGAATCGCCGTCAGCAGGATCAGCGTCGCAAAGGGCAACCACTGCCACGACACGATCATCACGATTGATTCAAGCGACGCATGGCTAAGCCACTGAATCGGCTCTGCACCGAAAAATTTCCAGAGATGGGCAAAAAGGCCGTTCACGGGATCCATGAACATATTCTTCCACACCAGTGCCGAGACGGTCGGCATCACGAAGAACGGCGCAATCACCAGAATGCGTACAATGCCCTGCCCCCACATCGGCTGGTTCAGCAAAAGCGCCAGAAGAACGCCAAAAACCACCGTAATGGCCAGCACACCGCCAACGATAATCAAGGTGGTCGTGACCGAAGGCCAGAACGAGCTGGAGGTGACGAACCGCACATAGTTGTCAAACCCAACCCACCCCAGATCGCCGCCGCGCAGCGGAAGGTATTTCTTGAACGAGAAAAGCAACGTCATGCTCAAGGGGACAAGCATCCAGCCGAGGAGCAGAACCACCGCGGGGGCCATCATCAGGCGCGCCGCAGATCGGGAATGTCTAGTCGCCATTCGGCATACCTCCTCTGTTGATAGCCAGAAGGCTACCTGAAACGGGGTGAGATTGTCGGGGTATTTAGTCGTGAACCGGGGGGCGAAGAAACCGCCCCCCGGCGGGAATGTGCTTAGCGGTAGCCAGCAGCTTCCATAGCGTCATTGGTCAGCGCCTGTGCCTTGGCCAGTGCCTCTTCGATGGTCTGCTGACCAGCGTAAGCGGCGGAAAACTCCTGGCTGACTTCGGTGGCGATGCCTGCAAACTCAGGGATCGCTGCAAACTGAATGCCCACATAGGGGGATGGGTCAACGGTGGAGTTGTTAGGATCAGCCGACAGGATTGAATCCAGTGTCATCTGCGCAAAAGGAACCGCTTTGTAGTTGGGGTTCTCATAGAGCGACGTGCGCGCACCCGGAGGAACATTGGCCCAGCCTTCTTTGGAAGCAACCAGTTCAATGTAGCTGGTGGATGTTGCCCACTCGATGAATGCCTTGGCCGCTTCTTCTTTCTGCGTTCCGGCAGGAATGGCCAGCGCCCAGGCCCAGAGCCAGTTAGAGCGAACGCCCATGCCGTTGTCAGGTGCCAGTGCAAAACCGACCTTGTCAGCAACGGTGCTGTCTTTGGGGTTGGTTACGAAAGACGCCGCAACCGTCGCGTCGATCCACATGCCGCATTTGCCCTGTTGGAACAAAGACAGGTTTTCGTTGAAACCGTTCGTTGCATAACCGGGAGGGCCCGCGTCAGTCATCATGTTCTTGTAGAAGTGCAATGTGTCTGACCACTCACGCGTGTCAAACTGTGCATTCCACTCTTCATCAAACCAGCGTGCACCGAAGGAGTTGGACATCGCGGTGATGAACGCGCCGCCTTCACCCCAACCGGCCTTGCCGCGCAGGCAGATGCCGTTGATTTCGTTGTCACGATCGGTCATCGCACGCGCCGCTTTGGCGATGAATGACCATGATGGTGCTTTGGGCATTTCAAGGCCGGCCGCTTCCATCAGATCGGTGCGATACATGATCATGGAGCTTTCGCCATAGAATGGCGCAGCAAACAGCGTGCCATCGTGGGAAAGACCGCCAGCCATCGCGGGCAGAATGTCTGCTGCGTTGTATTCGTCTGACAGGTCATCAAGCGGGACCAACCAGCCGTTCGCGCCCCAGATCGGGGTTTCGTACATGCCGATGGTCATAATATCGAAGGCACCGCCCTTGGTGGAGATATCCGTGGTCACGCGCTGACGCAGGACATTCTCTTCAAGGGTAACCCACTCAACCTTATGGCCGGTTTTCGCGGTAAAGTCGTCGGTCAGACCCTGCATGCGGATCATGTCGCCGTTGTTAACAGTTGCGATGGTCAGCGTCGTGGCATGACCATCCGCGAAGGCCGCGCCCGATGCGAGCGTCATCGCCGTCGCGGCGAGAAGCGTATTCCTGAAAGACATCCCTGTTCCTCCTGCATTTGGATGATGCCCGAAGGTAAGGCGCAACACGACGCGAGGTCAATAATTATTTTACGCGCGTAAACATTTTGCGTTCAGGCGATTTAGTGCCGGGTTATCGGGGGGTTATGCGGAATCCCTCATCACCAGGCGGGCTTCGAAATAGGTTTCCGCGCGGGTTGAGGGGCGCTCATCGGCTTCAATCACACCGAGCAGGATCTTGACGGCGCGATTCGCGATGGCCTCATAATTTTGCGCGATGGTGGTCAGGGGCGGCCCGGTGAAGCGCGAAAACGGGTGATCATCATGGCCCGCAATACGCATGTGCCGCCCTTTGCCATGACCGACGCTGATGCCCAGGTTATAGGCCGCGGACAACATCCCGATTGCCAGGCGATCATTACTGCACAGCACCGTGTTGGTGTTGAACGCCCCGCTGCTCAACAAGCGCCCGCCTTCGACGCTGCCAATCTCTTCAAAGTTCCAGCCCTGACCATCGGCCTGAAAAATATGGGCCGGTTCCCCATGGCGGGCCATGCTTTCCAGATAGGCCGCTTGCCGTTTCTTTGCATTGGGGTTGGTGGGCGTTTTCATCTCGAAAAAGCAGGGCGGTTGCCCGCTACGGCACAGGTATTCGACCATGAGGTCGATGCTTTCGTCATTGTTCGTGCCGATAAAGGCCAGCCCCGCGTCCTCGATATTGGCATCAAACAGCACCAGCGGAAATTCAGCTTCAAATCGTTGGATATCTTCCTTGTCCGACGACCGCCCGAACGAGGCCAGCAAAACCCCCGCCGGTTTCAGGGCCTTCAGCGATTGCAGGTTGTCGTGTTCCATCGCCGGGTTGCCGTGGGAACTCATCAAAATGGGGCTGTAACCAGCGCGGATACAGGCAAGCTCCATCTCTCTGCCAATCTCCGAGAAAAACGGGTCAGCGAGGTTTGGCACGATCACGCCAATGTTCTTGGTCATCCGCCGATTTTGGTTAACGGCGAAAACATTGGGCCGGTAATCATGCTCCTTCAACGAGGCTTCGATCTTGGCCCGCGTGGTGGCGCGCACGCTGTCGGGTTGGTTGAAATATTTCGACAGGGTGGGCCGCGACACACCGCAAACAAGGGCAAATTCATCCATATTGCGGATTTTGGAGTCAGCCATTTTTTACCCTTAACAACCAATACGCAACGCGCGTAAACTTTTGCAAAGATAGGCAACAACCTTCCCACCCGTCAAGGCAAGACCGCCACGGCAAGGGTATCTTGGGCAAAACCGGGGCCAGCCTGCCCTGCCCCGCGGCGTCAGGCTTTCACCAGTTTCCTGACCAACCCGACGGTGGAGCCATCCTTGCCACGCGCGTCACCACCCTTGATGATCGGCAGCAGGGCGTTTGCCAGTTCCTTGCCCAGCTCCACCCCCCATTGGTCAAAGGAATTAAGGCCCCAGATCACCCCTTCGACAAATACACGATGCTCATAAAGCGCGATGATCTGGCCAAGGGTGAACGGCGTTACCTTGTCATAGGCCAGCGTCACTGATGGTTTGTCGCCGGGAAATGTGCGGTGCGCGGCCTGTACGTTTCGTTCATCACCCTCAAAACCAAGGTCGGCGGCGATTTTCAGGGCCTGCTCATAGGTCCGCCCAACCATCAGGGCTTCGGTTTGGGCAAGGCAGTTTGCCTTCAGGCGGTCATGGTGGTTTTTCAGCTTTGGTTCATGCGCTTCGGCCGCGATCAGGAACTCTGTCGGAATGACATCCGCGCCCTGATGCAACAACTGATAGAACGCATGCTGGCCGTTCGTGCCCGCCTCACCCCACACCACCGGGCCGGAACTGCGCGTCAGGGCGGTGCCATCAATCGAAACACGTTTGCCGTTACTCTCCATATCCAGCTGTTGAATATAGGCAGGCAACCGCGCGAGGTTCTGATCATAGGGCAACACCGCCCGTGTGTGATAGCCGCAGATATTGCGATGCCATATCCCCACCATTCCCATCAGAACCGGCAGGTTCCGCGCAAAAGGTGCCGTGCAGAAATGGCGGTCCATCGCCGCGCCACCGGCCAAGAACGCGCGGAAATTCTCCGGCCCGACGGCCAGCATGATCGACAGGCCAACCGGCCCCCAAAGCGAATAACGCCCGCCCACCCAATCGGCAAAACCAAACACCCGCTCAGGCGCAATGCGCAGCGAGGCGGTCAGGTCAAGCGCGGTGGAAACCGCCGCCAGATGGTCGCTCGCGCCTGCGCCTATCCCATCACGCAACCACGCCAGCGCCGTCTTGGCGTTGGTCATCGTTTCCACGGTGGTAAAGGTTTTGGATGATATGATGATCAGCGTGGTCTTGGGGTCCAACCCGCCCAGCACGCCGCTGATCTGCGCGCCATCAATGTTGGACACAAAATGGCACCGCGGCCCATTATGATAGGGGCGCAACGCCTGCGTCGCCATCGCAGGGCCGAGGTCTGACCCGCCGATGCCGATATTGACGATATCGCTGAACAATTCCCCGCCCGAGGCGCGAATTTCACCTGCCCGCACCCCGTCTGCAAAGGCCTCCATCCTTTGCAGGGTTTCGGCAATCCTGGGCCGCACATCGGCCCCGTCCACAAACAGGGGCGCGGTTTCATCGGCCCTCAGCGCGGTGTGGAGCACGGCGCGCTGTTCTGTTGTGTTGATCTTTTCACCCGCGAACATCGCATCGCGCCGGGCTGCAACGCCTGCACCCTCCGCCAGTTGCACCAACAAGGACAGGGCGCTGCGGTCAATGTTGGTTTTGGACACATCCACCAACAGGCCATCAGCCTCTGCCGAAAAGGTTTCAAAGCGGGCGGGGTCATCAAACAGCGAAACGATGCTGCGCCCTGTCGCTGCCTTGTGATTGTCTTCGAGTTTACGCCAGATATCGGTCATTTGCCTGTACCCAACTCAACAGCGGCGCGGGCCAAGGCCTCGATCCCGGCCCAGTCCCGGCGCGCGATCAGGTCTTTTGGCGCGACCCAGCTTCCCCCTGCGCAAAGCACATTGGCCAATTTCAAATAGGTTCCGGCGTTTTCGGGGCTGACGCCCCCGGTGGGGCAAAAGCTGACCTGTGGCAGCGGCGCGCCAATGGCCTTGAGCGCGGGTGCCCCGCCTGATGCCTCTGCGGGGAAGAATTTCAGCATGTCATAGCCCCGCTCCAACAGGCGCATTGCCTCGCTCGCGGTGGCGGCACCGGGCAAAAGTGGCAGGTCAGCCCCCTCACACGCCGCCAGCAGGGTGTCGGTGGCACCGGGGGAGACGCCAAAGGTCGCCCCAGCGTCTTTCGCCGCCCCGACATCAGCGGGGGTAAGCAGCGTGCCCGCCCCCACGTGCCCGCCGGGAACCTCCGCCATGATGCGGATTGCCTCCAGCGCAACAGGCGTGCGCAAGGTGACCTCCAATGCAGGCAAACCGCCCGCAATCAGCGCCTCAGCCAGCGGGCGCGCCGTTTCGATGTCGTCAATAACCAGCACCGGGATGATCGGGGCCAGTTCGCACACTTCGCGGCAAAGTGCGCTCGCGTCAGATGGTTTGAGGGTCATACAGATCAAATCCCGAAGATGGAGGCGCCCGCCGAAGCCGGGCCAACTGCGTTGCGGAAAGGCGCGAACAATTCACGGCCCGTGCCGAAATGGCTGCCTGACAGATCGGCAGTTGCCGCCGGGCGATCCAGCACGCCCGCCGTCAGAATATCCATCACGCCACCCGGCGCATCGACGCGCAGAACATCGCCATCGCGCAGCTTTGCAATGGCACCACCATCGACCGCTTCGGGGCTGACGTGAATGGCGGCGGGGATCTTGCCCGACGCGCCAGACATGCGCCCATCGGTGACAAGCGCCACCTTTTGGCCCCGCCCCTGCATGATCCCCAACATCGGCGTCAGGCTGTGCAATTCGGGCATGCCGTTGGCCTTTGGCCCCTGAAACCGCACGACGACGATCACATCGCCCGTAAGCTCCCCCGCGTGAAAGGCGGCCTTTACATCATCCTGATCGGTGAACACCCGGACCGGGGCCTCAACAACCTGATGTTCCGGCGCAACAGCGGAAACCTTCATCACCGCCTCACCGAGGGAGCCGGTAAGACGACGCAAACCACCCGTGGGCTGGAAGGGCGCGGCAATGGGGGCGATGATCTTGTCATTCAGGCTTTTCCCATCGTTCTCGCGCCAGCTGAGCACGCCATCTACGAAAACGGGATCCTTGGTGTAATGCGCCAGCCCCCTGCCTGCGACGGTCATGGTATCGGGGTGCAGCAGGCCCGCGCCCAGCAACTCCCCAATCACACAGCCAAGCCCGCCCGCGGCATGGAAATGGTTCACATCGGCCAAACCATTGGGATAAATTCGGGCCAGCAGCGGGGTTGCATCCGACAATTCGGCAAAATCTTCCCAATCGAGAATGATCCCGCCCGCGCGGGCCATGGCGACAAGATGGATCGACAGGTTGGTTGACCCGCCCGTCGCGTTCAGACCGACAATGCCGTTCACAAAGGCCCGCTCATCCAGAATATCACACACCGGGGTGTAACAATCGCCGAGATCGCTCAGCGCCAGCGCCCGGCGCGCGCCCTCCGCCGTCAGCGCCGCGCGCAAGGGGTCACTGGGGGGGACAAAACTCGCGCCCGGCAGGTGCAGGCCCATGAACTCCATCAACATCTGGTTGCTGTTGGCCGTGCCATAGAATGTACAGGTGCCCGGACCGTGATAGGCGGCCATTTCAGCGGCCATCAGCACGTCGCGCCCGACTTCGCCCGCCGCGAATTGCTGACGCACTTTCGCTTTTTCATCATTGGCAAGGCCGCTTTCCATCGGCCCGGCAGGCAGGAACACCGCAGGCAGATGCCCAAAGGTTTGCGCCGCAATCACAAGGCCCGGCACGATCTTGTCACATACGCCAAGGAAAACAGCCGCATCGAATGTGTTGTGGCTGAGCGCGACCGCCGCGGCCATCGCGATCACATCGCGGGAAAACAGGCTCAACTCCATCCCCGCTTCGCCCTGGGTGACACCATCGCACATGGCGGGCACGCCGCCTGCAACCTGCGCCGTGCCGCCCATGTCGCGCACCGCCGCGCGGATCAGGTCGGGATAGGTTTCAAACGGTTTATGGGCCGACAGCATGTCGTTGTAGGTGGTCACAACGCCAAGGTTGCCCGCCGATTTGTTGACCAATGCGTCCTTGTCCACACCCGTCGCGGCATAGGCATGGGCCTGACCGCTGCACGACAGATGCGCGCGCGCCGGGCCTTTGCTCCGGGCGGCGGCCATACGGTCAAGATAGGCACGGCGCGTGGCCGCACTGCGTTTGATGATCCGCGCGGTGACACGCGCGATGGTGGGGTTCAGGGCCATTTCGGTCAGTCCTTGAAACAATGATCGGGCCGACACCCACCGGGTGCAGGGTCGGTCAGGGAAAGAGGGGGGCGGGCGACGAGGGGAGGAGATATACGGGCAGACCCGTGGCTAACGCCCCTGCCCTGCTGATCAGCTGGCCAGTTGCAGGTCCGCATCCGCATCCGCATAGAGCAACGCGCCAATCCGCCGCCCGGTGTCGATCATGCGGTTGGAGAAACCCCATTCGTTGTCATACCAGCTGACAACCCGCACCATACCGCCCGCCGTCACCGTTGTTTGCGCAGAGGCAAAGCAGGATGAATGGGGGTCATGGTTGAAATCGACTGACACCATCGGGTCGGTTTCATACGAAAGAATGCCGCGCAGTTCGCCCTTGGCAGCGCGCGCCACGGCGGCGTTGACCCCATCGCGCGTGACGGGTGTTTCGGGCAGGAAACACAGATCCACCAAGGACACATTCGGCGTCGGCACCCGCACGGCGGACCCTTCAAGCTTGCCCGCAAGCTGTGGCAGCACCAGCGATATCGCCTTGGCGGCCCCGGTTGAGGTCGGCACCATCGACATGGATGCCGCGCGGGCGCGGTAAAGGTCCTTGTGGTTGGTATCATGGCTCGGCTGATCACCGGTAAAGGCGTGGATCGTCGTCATGTAACCTGTCTTGATCCCGAACGCGCGGTCCATAACCATCGCAACAGGCGCAAGACAGTTCGTGGTGCAGGACGCGTTGGAAATGATCACATCGTCCGGTGTCAGGCTGGTGTGGTTGACGCCATAGACCACGGTGCGGTCAACATCTGTACCGGGCGCTGAAATCAGCACCCGTTTGGACCCGTTCGCAAGTTGCGCCGCCGCCGTTTCACGTGTGGTGAACAGGCCCGTGCATTCAAAGGCGATGTCCACATCATGCCACGGCAAATCAGCTGGATTGCGCATCGCCGTCAGGCGGATCGGGCGGTCATTGACCAGCAGGGTTTCCCCCTCAACCGCCACGGTGGCCACCAGGCGGCCATGCACACTGTCGTATTTCAGCAGATGCGCCATGTTCTGTGGCGGCGCGAGGTCATTGATGGCGACAATTTCCATATCATCCGCGCCGCTTTCGATCAGCGCGCGCAGGATACCGCGCCCGATGCGCCCGAAACCATTGATGCCTACCTTGATGGTCATAGTCGTGTCCTCCGGTTGGATGGGGCGCAAAGGGTTCGGCGCCGCCTGTCCTTGTTGGGAAAATCTTTCGCCTGATGTGCGGCGTTTGATGAAGCAGGGCGCCGTTCGGCGCGGTGGTGCTAAAGCTCCTCCGCCCAGGGCGGGTTTGCGCCCGCGCGGGTGACGGTGATCGCCGCGACCCGCGCGCCATGGGCCAACGCCTGTCGCAAGGTTTCGTCAGAAAGGGTTGAAAGACTGTCTTTGCGCAGCGCGCCAAGCTCAGACAATTTGGCAAGAAACCCGGCGTTGAACGTATCCCCCGCGCCGACCGTGTCGGTGATCTCAACCTTTTGGGCAGGCACATGCACTTCGCGCCCGCCAGCCATATAGCCGGTTGCCCCATCACCCCCACGGGTCAGTATAACGACCGATGGTCCCATCTCCGCCAGCTTTGCCACCTTTTCTGTCAGGGACACCGGCGCAGGTAAGATCCAGTTCAGATCTTCGTCCGACACCTTGACGATATCAGCGCCGACAATCATCCGCTCCAACCGGGCGCGGTAATGTTCCACATCCTGAATGAAACCGGGGCGGATATTGGGGTCGAGCATTACCGCACGCCCCGCCCCTTCGCGCGCCAGCAAGGCGGCATAAGCGTCGGCACCGGGTTCACAAGCCAGGCTGATGCCGCCGAAATACAGCGCCGAAACCTCATCCGACAGGGCCGGAATATCGCCGATGGCAACCATGCGCCCGGCGGAATTTTCGTCGTAAAACGTATAGGTCGCATGCCCATCGGTCAGCCGCACAAACGCCAATGTCGTCGGGCGGTCTGAGGTGACGACCTGAGATACATCCACATGGCTGGCCGCCAAGGCCTCTGCCAGTTGGCGACCGAACTGATCGCGGGACAGGCCCGTCAACATACCCGTGCGCACCCCAAGGCGGCCAAGGCCGATCGCGGTATTGAAGATCGCGCCCCCCGCATGGGGCACATACCCCTCCGCCCCGCCAACCGTGCGGGCGGGGATCATGTCTATCAGAGCTTCGCCACAACACAGGATCATGTGTCAGCCTTTCAGAAAAGCGTTGCGATCCACCAGGAACCGTTCGGAAAGCGGCAGGCTCGCCGCGCCAAGTGACCGCGCATCACTGCCGACCGAGCCTTCGCGCACAGCCGGGGTTTCGATGCCTGTCAGGGAAAGCTGCGCCAACCGTGCCGATGTCCGCTCCACCAAATCGGCCCGCACCGCCACAGGCAGCGAGCCGTCAATCAAAACGCAGGAAAAGTCGATCAGGCAGGACGCCGACAGACTGGCCTGCGCCAGGCCGTTAGCGGCTTCATCCAGCCACGCATCCAACAGGTCCGCAGGCAGATGCCACGCCGAAAGCGAGCCCCAGATTTCATCCCGGTTGCCGCCCGCGCTGACCAGCGCCTGTTCCAGCCGGACAAGCGAGGCAACATCAACCAGTTGCCGCAAAGACCCATCCAGCGCCGTAACGGGAAGCGACCCGAGCGCCGCCGCATTGCCCGTTTTTCCGGTATAAAGCGTATTGTCCAGAACAAGACCGCCACCGACAAAATAGCTCACAAAGAAATACAGAAAGTCCTGCGGGCGGTCCTGATCACCAAACACCAGTTCGGCACCGCACGCCGCAGATGCGTCGTTGCACAGGAATACCGGAAACGCGCAAATTCCCGCCAGATCAGCGGCGATATCACGGTTACGCCAATCTTCCATTTCCACCGGCGCGGCGGTCACCATGCCGGCCCAATCCCACAACTGAAACGGCAGCGCGATGCCAAGGCCCGCCACCCGCGCACGGTGATCTTCGGGCAATTTTGACAGCAGCGCGGCCATCGCCTCCCGCGTGAAATGCACAACCCCGTCAGGGGAAGGATAACCGCCGTAATGGCTGATACGATCAACGACACGGCCCAGGAAATCAGTCAGCACCAGTCCGATGCTGCGCCGCCCGATCTTCAGGCCAAGGAAAAACGCGCCGTCGTGGCGCAGGTTCATGGGAACAGAAGGCTGGCCAACCTTGCCGCGCACGGGCGCGCCCTTTTCCAGCAAGCCGTCTGCCTCCAGCGCCCGCATGATGACAGAAACAGTTTGCGCCGAAAGGCCGGTCATCTGCGTGATCTGCGACTTGGCCAATGGCCCGACCTGCCGCACGAGCGACAGCACAAGACGTTCGTTGTAGGCGCGCATACCGCTTTGATTCGAACCGCGCTCCCCCGTTTTCGGAGCGGGCATGGCACTGTTTTGACTGGCTGCCGCTGCGCGGATCATTGCGAACCCCTTGGGACATTCGTTCCTGTTCATGCTGAACATCGGGCAAAACCCGCCACCTGTCAATAAATAAATAAGAGTGATTTATTTATTAATCACCAGCAACCCTGCCCCGTCCTGCGATGTGATGTGGCGCTGGTTCGAAAAATCCAGCGCCACACACAATGCCGGTTAGGCAGGCCCTAACCTGTGCCGAGGCTGATTCTGCTGGCCAATCGGTGAATTCAGCATACAGTCATCTGGCTTTTGCAATGAAACGGGAGGGTCACTTGCACAGCGACGGGGCGAGAAATGCGATTGATGTAATAGGTGCGGTCAAACGCTATGGCACGGTCACGGCCCTGAAAGGTGCGACGTTATCTATCCGCGACAATGAATTTTTTACCCTGCTTGGCCCGTCCGGCTGCGGGAAGACCACACTGCTGCGTATGATCGCGGGGTTTGAGGACATCACCGAAGGCCAGATCCTGCTTTATGGTGATGAGATCGCCTCGCTGCCGCCGAACAAGCGCCCGATCAATACCGTGTTCCAGAACTATGCCTTGTTCCCCCATATGACCGTGGCAGAGAATGTCGCGTTCGGGATGAAAATGCTCGGCAAGGGGAAGGCCGAATGTGAAAAGCGCGCGGCGGATATGCTGTCGCTGGTCAAACTGGCCGAATTTGCCGACCGTAAACCGGCGCAGCTTTCGGGCGGGCAGCAACAGCGTGTCGCGCTGGCGCGCGCATTGGCACCGGGGCCAAAGGTGTTGCTGCTGGATGAGCCACTGTCGGCGCTCGACCTGAAATTGCGGCAGGACATGCGGGTGGAGCTGAAACAGCTTCAGCGTGAAACCGGCATCACCTTTGTGTTCGTGACCCACGATCAGGAAGAGGCGCTGACCATGTCAGACCGCATCGCGGTGATGTCAGCGGGGGAGTTGCAACAGATCGGTGCACCGACCGAAATCTACGAGGCCCCCATCAACCGTTTCGTTGCCGATTTCATTGGCGAAACCAACTTTCTGGAGGTGGAGATCACCGCAACCGACGGCCCGTTGTGGCAATGCCGCCTTGGTGCATTCTATCTCAACAGCCAACCAACAGAGGGGTTTGCAAAGGGGTCAAGGGCCACGGTTTCAGTACGGCCCGAACGCCTTGCGGTTACAGATCCGGGCATGGGTGGTATCCCCGGCGTGGTTGCGCGCACCATATACCTTGGTACTGATACCCAGCATATCATCACGCTCGACACCGGGGATGAGGTGCTGGCCCGCTCCCAAAATCATGGCGGTGCCGATGGTCCGCAGGCCGGCGACAGGGTTGCGGTGATGATCGAGGATGGCGCCGCCCGTTTGCTGGCCCCCCACCCGCTTGCAAATGACAGGGGGGCATAGGCGATGGCCGGTGCGGTTGGGGGCGGCAAGACAGTTTCGCGCACCTTTGCGCCGGTTCGGTTCTGGCTGCTCGCGCCATCATGGTTGATGATCGGATTCTTCCTGTTGCTGCCTGTTCTGATGATGCTGGTGTATTCATTCCTGACCAAGGAATTCCGCGGCGGCATCATCTGGGAGTTTTCGTGGGCCGCCTATGACCAGTTTCTGTTTGACCGTGGCCTGTTTGGCGAAGATCCGCCCACGATTGAATGGACTTATATCACCATCTTTGTCCGCTCTATCATTCAGGCGTTTGTGGCGACGATCGTTTGCCTGCTGATCGGCTTTCCCACCGCCTTTTTCATTGCGACGCGCCCGGCATCAACACGCACGATCTGGCTGTTTCTGATCACCATTCCCTATTGGGTGAACCTGTTGATCCGCACGGTGTCGATGAAATTCCTGATCCGCGACAACGGCCCGATGAACGAGGCGTTGCTGGGCATGGGCGTGATTTCCGAGCCATTGGCCCTGATCAACACTGATTTCGCGGTGCAGCTTGGCCTGTTCTATTCCTACCTGCCTTTTATGGTGCTGCCGATCTATGCTTCGGTGGAACGCTATAATTTTGCCCTGTCGGAGGCGGCGGCGGATTTATACGCTGACCGGTGGACCATTCTGCGCCGCATCGTGTTGCCGGTGGTCAAGCCCGGTGTCATCGCGGGATGCATTCTGGTGTTTGTCCCCTCGCTCGGGGCGTTTCTTGCGCCTGATCTGCTGGGCGGGGCGAAGACGTTTATGATCGGCTCGTTGATTGAGGAACAGTTCAAGGGCGCGGCGGGCAACTGGCCGTTCGGGGCGGCGGCGTCCATGATCCTGCTGTCGATGGTTCTGATCGTGCTGATCTTCTATGCCCGCGGCCAGGCGAAGGCAGACCAATGAGCAAGCTACCCAACATCAAATCCTACCCCGGATTTTTCGCCGTCACTCTGGCCTGTCTTGTGATCCTTTATGCGCCGCTGATCGTGGTCAGCGCCTATAGTTTCAACGCGTCGGAGAGCATCACCCGCTGGGGCGGCTTTTCACTGCGCTGGTATGAGGATGTATTTTTTGGGCTGGAGGCCGAAAAACTGCGTGTCGCGGCGTGGAATTCCCTGACACTGGCCCTGATGGCCGCAACATCGGCAACGATCATCGCCACCACGGCGGCCATTGGCATGGTGCGGGGCGGCGTGTTTGCGGGCAAATCGGCCAGTTTTGCCCTGATCTCCATGCCCATCATGGTGCCGGAGATTGTCACAGCGGTCGCCACGCTGATCTTCTTTTCGATCATCGGCTTCACGCTTGGCTATGCCTCCATCCTTGTGGCGCATATCGTGTTTTGCATCCCCTTTGCCTATCTGCCGATTGCCGCGCGATTGCAGGGGATAGAGGGGGTTTACGAGGAAGCGGCGCAAGACCTCTATGCCTCTCGCTGGCAGGCCTTTCGCCATATTCTGATGCCGCTGATGATGCCGGGGATCATTTCGGGGTTCCTGCTGGCGTTCATCATCTCGCTGGATGATTTCATCATCACCAATTTTGTCAAAGGCGCAGGGGTGGAAACGCTGCCCACGGCGATTTTCGGGGCGGTGCGGCAGGGCATCAAACCCAACATCATGGCGCTTTCAACGCTGCTGCTGGTCGTGTCGATCGCATTGGTGACGCTGTCCTATTTTGTCGGCAAGAGCGGCGATGTAAAGGAAGGGAAGGCGTGATGGCCGGACCAGCATCAGCCGGGTTCGCGCCTGCCCGCGGGGTGGCGCTCCGCTCTCTTTGCGATGCACTTTATGGCAGCCACCCACATCCTGCCTCGAGACTTTGCCCAGTCGCAGCAAAGGCGCCAGCCCGGTGGGGCGGGCAGGCGCGCACCCGGCGGCTTCGCCTTGATTCCGGGTGCAGGGAATAACTCAAACCAACCACCCAAAACGACCGGGCCAAAGCCCGGCACACACAAAACCAACAAGGAGAGATCAATGAAAAACGCACTGAAACTGGGGGCCGCCGCGCTGCTGCTCACCACGGGTATGGCAGCCGCCGAAAGCCACAAGGGCACCCTGTCGATCTATCACTGGTTTGAGTATATCCCGCAGGAAACGCTGGACAAATTCACCGCCGAGACCGGTTACAAGGTCACGATGGACACCTATGATTCCAACGAGGCGATGCTCGCGTCGCTCAAGGCGGGCAAGATGGGCACCTATGACGTGGCTGTCCCATCTGACTACATGGTGGAGATCATGGCCGCCGACGGTATGCTTGATACCGTTGCCGAGGGGGAGTTGAAGAACTTCGGCAATATCTCTGACGGCTGGGTCGACGTGAGCTTTGATCCGGGCCGCAAACATTCCGTGCCCTATCAGTGGGGTTCGACCAGCTTCATGGTGAACCGCGACAAGTATAAGGGCGACATTCGCACGCTGGACATGATCTTTAACCCGCCTGCGGAACTGTCCGGCAAGATCAATGTGCTGGATAGTCAGGGTGAGGTTCTGGCCTTGGCGTCGATCTATCTTGGCATTCCACAATGCTCGACCGACCGCGACCAGCTCAAAAAGCTGGATGCGACCATTCAGGCGGCAAAGCCCCATTGGGCGTCTTTCAACTCCGACAGCGCCAAGGATGTGCTTGTATCGGGCGATGTTGATGTGGGCATGATCTGGAACGGTTTTGGGGCCAAGGCGCGGAACGAAGGCGCGAATGTGGAATACTCCTACCCCAAGGAAGGTTACGTGATCTGGGCGGACAGTGTTGTGCTGCTGAAAGATGCCCCAAACCGCGATGCGGCGATTGCCTTCATGGATTTCATGCTAAAGCCTGAAAACGCCGCCGCCGTGACCAATTTTGCGCAGTATACCGCCAGCGTTGATGGCGTGGGTGAGTACCTCGAAGCGGCGCTGAAAACCTCTCCCGAACAGAACCCGCCAGCCGATGCGGTGCCGGGCACATTCGTAAAGGTTTGTAACGAGGCCACGCAAAAGGTCTATGATCAGCTTTGGACACGTCTCAAGAAATAGGCGGAAAAGGTAAAATGCGTCTCGCAGTTTATCAGGGGCCGTCGCCTTCCGGCGACATGGTGGCGGCCTTTGCTGAAATCGACCGGACCCTCGCCACCGCTGCGGCGGCGGGGGCCCAAATGGCTGTCATGCCTGAATTATACCTGCCGGGGTATAATGCCGATCCTATGACAACGGACAGTGCGTGGCGTGAACGCCTTGCCGCCCTTGCCGCAAGGCATGGCGTTGGCCTAACCATCGGCGTTGCCGAAATGAACGGTGATGTGCGGGAAAATGTGGCGCTGGCCCTTGGTCCGGATGGCGCACTGCTCGCGCGATATTCCAAGGAAATGCTGTTCGGCCCACGCGAAAAATCGCTGTTTGAATGCGGCACGGCGCGTGTGGCGTTTGACTTTGCAGGCCACCGCATTGGGTTGCTCATCTGTTACGATGTTGAATTTCCCGAGCTTGTCCGCGCCCATGCCCGTGATGGCGTTGACCTGTTGCTGGTGCCCACTGGCAACCCTGAGCCCTATGACACAGTGTGCCGCTTTGTGATCCCGGCCACCGCCGCGCAGCACAGCCTGTCCATCGCCTATGCCAATTATTGCGGGCCAGAGGGCGACGTGACCTATTGCGGGCGGTCTGTCATTGCCGGGCCGGACGGGGAGCCATTGGCGACCGCTGGCCTGCACCCGACGATCCTGATTGCCGATATTCCCCGCGCGGATGACCCCGCGCTTCGGCCACTCAACACCCAGCTTGAGGATTTATACGCGAAATGAAACCCATTGCCCCCACCGACCGCCGTGTCGCCAATATCCACACCGGTGCATTTACCCCGTTTCTGACCCAAGACGGAAAGGCGGATGGAGAGGTGTTGCAGGTCAACGGCGGCAAGACCGGCTTTGGCTTTCACATCTATCGCATGGCACCGGGCCAGACGACCGTCGCGCATGAGCATGTGGGGGATGAGGAGTTCCTGCTGATCAGCGGCGACCTGACCGACCATGACGGGTATGAATACAGGCCCGGCGACATCGTCTGCCTGAAGTCAGGCACCGTCCATAATTCCCACTCCCGAAACGGCTGCGTTCTGGCCGTTTACCTGCCCGGCGCGAAAGACCTCTGATGACCCATGACCCCCGTTATGACGTGCTGTTTGAGCCGCTGGCCATTGGCCCGGTGACGGCCAGGAACCGCTTTTATCAGGTGCCCCATTGCAATGGCGGTGGCTATCGCGACCCCACCGCCGCCGCCGAAATGCGCCGTGTGAAAGCAGAGGGCGGCTGGGGCGTTGTGTTCACGGAGCAATGCGAAATTCACCAAACCTCTGAAATCACGCCATTTATCGAATTGCGCCTGTGGGAGGATCAGGACATTCCCGCCATTGCCCGCATGGCCGATGCGATGAAAGCGGGCGGGGCGCTTGCCGGTATTCAGCTGGCTTATTCGGGCGTGAACGGCCCCAACCTCTATACCCGCGAAGTGCCGCTGGCGGTCTCCGCCATGCCGATCCGCACGTTTACCAATGACCCTGTGTCTGCCCGCGCGATGGACAAGGAAGACATCCGCAACCTGCGCCGCTGGTATGTGAACGCCGCCAAGCGGAGCCGGGAGGCAGGGTTCAACCTGATCTGTCTTTATGGCGCCCATGGCTTCGGCATTTTGCAGCATTTCCTGTCGACCATCACCAACCACCGCACCGATGAATATGGCGGCAGTCTGGAAAACCGCGCCCGGTTTGTGCGGGAGGTCGTGTCGGATGTGAAAGACGCCGTGGGCGATACCATGGGCATCACCCTGCGCATGTCGCTCGATGAAATGCTGGGCGACCTTGGCTTTGCCAATTCCGAGGTACGCGATTTTATCGAAATGAACGCTGATCTGCCCGACCTTTGGGATCTCGCGCATGGCACATGGGAAGATTGCTCCGGCCCGTCGCGGTTCAAGGAAGAAGCCGCGCAGGAGGAATTGGTGCGCGGCATCAAATCGCTCACCACCAAGCCTGTCGTGGGCGTGGGGCGGTTTACCTCCCCCGATGTGATGGCGCGGCAGATCAAATCGGGCGTGCTTGACCTGATCGGCTGCGCGCGCCCGTCCATCGCGGACCCGTTCCTGCCCAAAAAGGTGGAGGAAGGGCGCATTGAGGACATTCGCGAGTGCATTGGCTGTAACATCTGCATCACCGGCGACATGACCATGAGCCTAAGCCGTTGCACCCAGAACCCGACCTTCATGGAGGAATGGCGCAAGGGCTGGCACCCTGAAAACATCGCGCCCAAGGGCAAAAGCGAAACCGTGCTGATCGTCGGCGCAGGCCCCGCCGGCCTGGAAGCCGCCCGCGCCCTCGGCAAACGTGGTTACGACGTGGCATTGGCCGAGGCGGGCAATACCGTTGGTGGGCGCGTCGCGCGCGAACGCCTGCTCCCCGGCCTTTCGGCATGGGGCCGCGTGGCCGATTATCGCGACTATCAAATCAGCCAGATGCCCAATGTGGAGCGGTATTTTGACAGCCACCTCAGCGCCGATCAGGTGTTGGAATTTGGCTTTGATCATGTGTGCCTTGCCACCGGTTCCAAATGGTCACGCGATGGCGCGGCCCGCTGGCATGTGGCACCCATGGCAATCGACCATGGCATGAAGGTGCTGAACCCTGATGACCTGATGGCAGGCGAGATACCCACCGGCAATGTCGTGATCTTTGACGACGATCATTATTACATGGGCGGTGTGCTGGCGGAGCTATGCGCGAGCAAGGGCGCAACAGTCACCATCATCACCAGCGCGCCGCTGGTGTCCGAATGGACGGTGAACACGCTGGAACAGGGTGCCATTCACAAGCGCCTTGTGGAGGCGGGCGTAAAGATCGTGACCTCTCACGCTGTGGCCTCAGCCGGGGCCGATCATGCCACCGTTGAATGCGTGTTCTCTGGCCAGACCCGCGAAATCGCGGCCGATGCGCTGGTGCTGGTCGCGGATCGCCGCCCCGAAGATGCCCTGTGGCGCGCCCTGAAACCACGGCAAGGGGAATGGGCCGATCACGGCGTCACCTCCATCAAGGTGATTGGCGACGCAGAGGCCCCCGGCCCCATCGCCTGGGCAACCTATGCAGGCCATCGCTATGCGCGGGAACTGGATGAACCGGGCCGTGAGAATATTGATAATGGCGATGAATTGTCATTCAAACGCGAAGTCACCGCTTTGGCGCACTGAGCTGAAACGCAGGAACACCACATGAAAACCATCTATTCCGAAGATCACCGCCTGCATTTCCCGCAAGCGGAGCTTTGCGGCGGCGAACTGGTCACACCGTTTGAGCGGCCTTCGCGTGTTGAGCATATTCTGGGGCGCCTCAAAACGCAGGGCCTGACCGATATTGCCGCGCCCGACCCGGTGCAAATGGCCCCCATCGAAGCCATCCACAAAGCTGATTACCTGAAATTCCTCGAAACCGGGTGGGATGAATGGGTGGCCGAAGGGTTCAAGGGCGAAATGATCGCCGCCAGCATCCCCGCCCGCCGTATGCAGATGAACCGCCCGCCAAACAACATTGACGGCAAGGTCGGCTATTACTGCCTCGCCTCGGAAACCGCGATTACGGGCGGCACATGGGGCGCGGCACTGTCCTCTGCCGCGACGGTTCAGACGGCGCAGCGGATGGTCGCGGGCGGCGCGCGCAGTGCCTTTGCCCTGTGTCGCCCACCGGGCCACCACGCAACGGCGGATATGTTTGGGGGGTATTGCTTTCTGAACAACGCCGCCATCGCCGCGGAGATGTTCCGCAAGGATGCCAAAAAGGTTGCCATCCTTGATATTGATTTCCACCACGGCAACGGCACGCAGGATATTTTCTATGACCGGGGGGATGTGTTCTTTGCCTCGCTGCACGGCCAGCCAGAGGATGCCTTTCCCTATTTCCTCGGGTACGCTGATGAAACGGGTACGGGTGCTGGGCAGGGCGCGAACGCCAACTACCCTTATGCGCCCGGCATTGGATACGACAAATGGTCAGAAGGGTTGGATGATGCGCTGGCGCGGATCAAATCCTTCGGGGCGGAGGCCCTGGTCGTCTCGCTTGGGGTGGATGCCTATAAGGAAGACCCGATCAGTTTCCTGAAACTTGAAAGCGATGATTTCACCCGCGCGGGCGCGCGCATCGCCACCGCCGGCCTGCCCACCCTGTTCGTGATGGAAGGCGGCTATGCCATCGAAGAAATCGGCGTGAATGCGGTGAACACGCTGGAAGGGTTTGAAAATGGCTGACCCCTCCCCCACCAGCCGCATTGTCACCGTCGCGGCCACGCAATTTGCCTGCGGTCACGATCAGGCCGCAAACGCCGACAAGGCCGAAGCCCTGGTGCGTGATGCCGCCGCCAAGGGCGCGCAGATCATCCTGCTACAGGAATTGTTCGAAGCGGTTTACTTTTGCATCGAGGAAGACCCCGCCTATTTCAGATGGGCGCGCCCGTTTGATGGCCACCCCCTGATCGCGCGTTTTGCCAGCCTTGCGCGGGAACTCGGCGTCGTCCTTCCGGTCAGCTATTTCGAAAAGGCCGGGCAGGCGCATTTCAACTCCATCGCCATTGTGGACGCAGATGGGGCGATTCTCGGCAATTATCGCAAAAGCCACATTCCCGATGGGCCGGGGTATGAAGAGAAATACTATTTCTCCCCCGGTGATACGGGGTTCAAGGTTTGGGAAACGGCCCATGCCACCATTGGCGTTGGCATCTGCTGGGACCAATGGTTCCCCGAAGCGGCCCGCAGCATGGCCCTGATGGGGGCGGAAATGCTGCTTTACCCCACTGCGATCGGGTCAGAGCCACCCGCCCCTGATTATGATAGCCAACCCCATTGGGAAACGGTGATGCGCGGGCATGCGGGCGCGAACCTGATGCCTGTCATGGCCTCCAACCGCATCGGGCGAGAGGAAATGGGCGCGCGTGAGGTGACATTCTATGGCTCGTCCTTCATCGCCGATGGCACCGGCGCGCTGCTGGCCAAGGCATCCCGCGACCGGGAAGAGGTGATCACCGCTGCGATTGACATGACCGCGCAGGCCGACATGCGGGCATCATGGGGCCTGTTTCGTGATCGCCGCGTTGACCTGTTCGGCAGGGTCAATCACCTCTGACCCATGCTGGGGGCCGCTGCGTGGGGGCGGGCAATAGGCAAGGTATATCTAACGAAAATGGTAAATAAGCACAGCTAATGTGCGGCGCTTGGCATTGCAACGCTGGGGAAGCTGTGCTGTTTAAAGGGCGCAATGGGCGAGCGTTTCATGTGATGGGTCTGGACAGGGGGAGTGCCGTCAAGGGCAATCTGGTCCGCCGTTCACATCGGGATGCCACGCCCGCGCATCACATTCTGGGAGGAATACAATGAACCGTAGAACACTGATCAAGGCAGGTGCCGTTGCGTCCGCAATGGCGTTTGGCCTGTCGACCACGGCTGCACTGGCCGATACCGTAACCTTGCGCATGTCCACATGGTTGCCACCAAAGCACCATCACACTGCTGTTGCATTGCCAGCGTGGATTGACGCGGTCGAAAAAGCATCCGGCGGCACGCTGAAAATCAAGATTGACCCGGCACCGATCGCCAAGCCACCCGGACAGTATGACGTTGTGCGCGATGGCGCGGCGGACATGTCCTATCACGTGGTTGCCTATACCCCCGGCCCGTTTGAAATTCTGCGCGGCGCGGAACTGCCGTTCCTGTCCCCAAGCGCCGAGGTCGGCTCCCAGGCCGCTTATGACTGGTATGATCGCAACATCGGCTTTGACAAAGAATTCAAAGACGTCAAGATCATCACGATGTTCGTGCATGGCCCGGGTGCCATTCACACCAAAGAGCCTGTCAAAACGCTCGAAGATCTCGCGGGTATGAAGCTCCGCGTTGGTGGCGGCGGTGTGCGCATGGCCGAAGCCCTTGGCGCGACGCCTGTCGCCCTGCCCGCACCAAAAGCATATGAAGCGATTCAGAAGGGTGTCGCCGATGGCGCAATGTTCCCGTTTGAATCGGTCGCAGGCTTCCGTCTGGGTGAGTTGGTGAATTATCACCTCGAAATTCCGGGTGGCCTTTATACCACGCCTTTCGCTGTGATGATGAACCCGGCCAAGTTCAACTCCCTGTCAGACGAGCACAAAAAGGTGCTGGCAGAGGTTGGCGGCATCAACGGCGCGAAAATCCTTGGCAAGGCATGGGACGATGCCGATGCACTGGGCCGTGAGGCAGCCGTCAAAAAGGGCGGTGTGTTCCACAAGCTCGAAGGGGCAGAGCTTGCAAAATGGGCGGATAAGATCTCGTTCATGGATGCCGCATGGGTAGCGAAAGCCAACGCAGCGGGCCTCGACGGCGCGGCGCTTCTGGATGATCTCAAAGCCACGATGGCCAAATACGCCAACTAAGCGTTTGCCAAACAAAACCTGTGGCGCCGCAAGCCATGGGGGATGTCAGGTGGAAACACTTCTGAAACGCATATCAAACGCACTGGCTGGTTTTGCCTGCATTGTGGTCGTTTTGGTCATGCTCACCACGTTCGTGGATGTTGTGGGGCGCTATTTCTTCAACGCCCCTGTGACCTTCGCGGTAGAAGTCATTCAGCTGGGCATGGGCCTGCTGGTGTTGTTCGGCCTTGCC
Source organism: Pikeienuella sp. (assembly GCA_049608645.1). Classification (GTDB taxonomy): domain Bacteria; phylum Pseudomonadota; class Alphaproteobacteria; order Rhodobacterales; family Rhodobacteraceae; genus Pikeienuella. The sequence goes on from JBMYXS010000032.1 coordinate 28,802, forward strand.
ATAACGACGCTGGAGCGGGGCCATATCGCAGTGGATATCGTTGAAAACCTCGTCCCGCCTTTCGTGCGCAAAATCTTCGCAATCATTGCCGCCATCAGCGGTGTGGTGTTCCTGTCGCTGATCGCATGGCGGCTGTGGGATCGCGGTATGAATTTCCTGAGCGATGGTCTGGCAACAGACGTTCTGTTCCTGCCTGTCTGGCCTGTTGTGATCCTGATGGCGCTGGCGGCGGGCGTCGCGGCGGTTGTTTCAATCGCGCAACTGTTTGTGCCGAGCCTCAATGAAAAGACGCCCGAATTTGACGTAGATATGGAAGTCTGATGGACCCGATCCTTATTGGCACGCTGAGTTTCGTTGCCCTTTTCATCATGCTGATTATGACCGTGCCGATTGGCTTTGCCATGGGCATCTGCGGGTTGGCAGGCATGTCGATGATCATCGGCTTTGGCCCGTCACTGTCATTGTTCGGAACCACGGTTTACGAAACCACCGTTACCTATGACCTGTCGATTGTGCCGCTGTTCGTGCTGATGGGCGCGGTTGCCGCGCGATCGGGGCTGAGCAAGGAACTCTATGGCGCATTCAACGCCTGGTTCGGGGCCTTTCGCGGTGGTCTGGCGCTGGCCACGGTTGGGGCCTGCGGCGCGTTCGCCGCGATTTGCGGGTCTTCTGTGGCAACGGCGGCGACCATGTCCAAGGTCGCCCTTCCAGAAATGAAGCGTTACAAATATTCCGAAGACCTCGCGACAGGCTCGGTCGCCGCCGGTGGCATCATCGGCATTCTGATCCCGCCCTCTGTTGTGCTTGTGCTTTATGGGGTGCTGACGGAAACCTCTATCGGGGATCTGTTTATTGCCGGGTTCCTGCCCGGTATTCTGACCATCGTTGGTTTCATGCTGGTTGTTGTCGTGGTTACACGCATCAACCCCAACATGGGCCCCCCCGGCGCGCACGTGACGCTGAAGGAAAAGTTTGAGGCGTTAGGCCGGACCTGGGCCATCATTCTTCTGTTTGCGCTGGTGATCGGCGGCATCTATTTCGGCGTTTTCACCCCGACAGAGGCCGCAGGCATCGGCGCGGTTGGCGCCTTTGTCATATCCGCGCTGCGCCGCCGGATGACCATTGCCAACACCCGCGAAGCGTTGATGGAAACGGTCAAGACAACGGCGATGATCTTTACCATCCTGATGGGCGCGCTGACGCTGAATAACCTTATGGTATTCTCCGGCATCGCGGGCGCCTTGTCGGGGTTTGTGTCGGGGCTTGATATGCACCCGATGGCCGTGATGGCGATTATCCTGCTGATCTATCTGGTGATGGGCTGTTTTCTGGACGCGCTTGCGATGATCCTGCTGACGGTGCCGATCTTTTTCCCGATTATTATCGACCTTGGGTTTGACCCGGTCTGGTTTGGCATCATCGTCGTGATGGTGGTGGAACTGGGCCTGATCACGCCGCCCATTGGCATGAATGTGTTCGTGATCAAGGGCATGGTGCCAGAGGTAAAACTCTCGTCGATCTACAAGGGCGTCATCCCCTTTGTCATCGCGCAATTCGTGCTGATCATCATGGTGTTCCTGTTCCCCGATATCGCACTGTGGCTGCCTGAAAGCGCAAGGGCGTTCCGCTAATCAGAACAAGCGCAGGCGGGTCGTGGCGCAAACCCACCACCCGCCAACCGCGCGCCGCTGACGCCCGCAAGCGTATCCAGCGGCGGGGATAGAACACGGCCCCCCGGCCCCGCGCCCTTGCGGGCAATCTGGGGCAAACACCCGAAAACAAGGCCCGGAAACCAGTCTGATGCGTCTCACACGCATCACCCCCCGCACACCCGCATCTGGAAATAATTCGAACAGCGTTATTGACCCTCCAGCTAAGGGAAGGATTACCTGTGCAACTCCGGGGCAAGCAACCGTGCTCCATATGACCAGATTCGAGGATGGAACCGATGGCGCTGGATCAAAGGTACAAGCATGCCCGGCTTTTCCGCATGGTTACTGACGAGCACACATGCCCGTTCGGGCTGAAGGCCAAGGATTTGCTGGAACGCGAAGGCTTTACGATTGAAGACAACTGGTTGACGTCGCGGGCCGAAACGGATGCGTTCAAGGCAGAACATGGCGTCAAGACCACGCCGCAAATTTTCATCAATCGTAAGCGCATAGGTGGCTACGATGATCTTCGCGCGCATCTTGGCAAACAGGTAAAAGACCCCGAGGCAAAAACCTATCAGCCTGTCGCTGCGATCTTTGCCATGGCGTTTTTGATGGGTTTGGCGGTCAGCCATGCCGCAATGGGCACGGTGGTATCCGTGATGGCGATAGAATGGTTCGTGGCCATTGCGATGTGCCTGTTGGCTGTCCAAAAGCTTCAGAATATCGAAAGCTTTGCCACCATGTTCCTCACCTATGACCTGCTGGCGCAGCGGTGGGTGCGGTATGGGTATGTTTATCCCGTGCTCGAAGGTTTGGCAGGTGTGTTGATGCTCGCCGGGGCGCTCACCTGGTTCGCAGCGCCCGTTTCCTTGCTCATCGGGACCATTGGGGCGGTGTCCGTGATCAAGGCTGTTTACATCGACAAACGGGAATTGAAATGCGCCTGCGTGGGTGGTGACAGCAATGTGCCACTTGGGTTCATATCCCTGACCGAGAACCTGATGATGATTGCCATGGGAATCTGGATGCTGGCGTAATTGCCGCTTGACCCTCCCCCCACTGGAAGGCTTACGCCTCAGCTATGAAACAGATTCTGTCCATCATGTTCGCGCTCGCCTTCGCCCTGTCCGGGGCGGTGGGTCATGCGTCTATGGTGATGGACGGTGCCGGGATGGAGCACGCCGCCCACTCAGAGCATGCTGCCGACCACATGGCCGATGGCGCGTCCTTGGCGACGCATGCCACAAAAGCCGGTGCCTGCGCTGCTGCCTGTGCCGCGGCTTGTGGGTTTGTGCCGCCGCTGTTTCTGCTGAAGCAGCGGGACTTTGTGCTCGACCAGCCTGTCGCCTGCGTGCGCCCGTCGCTGGTCAGCGCCATCATGGGGTTCGACCCGCCGCCGCCAAAAGTCTGAACCGGTTCTGACGATGATGCGTACTGATCCCGGTCAGTAGCGCGCACAAACCTGTTCACATTTTTGGAGACTTCAATGTCCACGATTATCTCTCGCGCGGCCGTCGCTGCCGCGCTCATCACCCCGTTGTTTGCCGCATCCGCCTTCGCTGGCGAAGGGCATGGCGACGGTTCCGCCGCTGGCAAACCCGGCAAGGCGTCTGACGCGACCACCACCATCGAAGTGATGATGTATGACAACTACTACGCGCCTGAAAACATTTCAGTGAAGGAAGGCGAAACCGTCCGCTTCATCATCAGGAACGCGGGCGGGCTGGTCCATGAATTCAACATCGGCACCGCAGACCAGCACGAGGCGCACGCCCCCATGATGCAAATGATGGTCGATCATGGCGTGCTGGAGGCCGACAAGATCAATCACGACGTTGGCAAGGCCATGCAGGCCTCCATGGGCCATGGAATGCACCATGAACCCAACAGCGCGCTGTTGGAACCGGGCAAGACCGCTGAAATCGTATGGACGTTTCCGGCCCACGCCGAGATCGAATTCGCCTGCAACGTGCCGGGCCATTACGACGGTGGCATGGTCGGTGAAATCGAGCTGACGCACTAGGGCCGCTCCGGCTTTGTGCATCGTGGCGGGCGCAATGTGCCCGTCACCCCTCCATTCAACAAAAAGGCACTGATGACATGACATCAGGATCGCTTTTCCGGGCGACAACGCTCGGCATGGCCGCCGCCCTGGCAACAGCCGGGGTCGGGCTGGCCGGAACCTACGACATAACCGTTGACCCTGTGACCATTGATACCGGCGATTTCACCCGCACCGGGGTTGGTTACAACGGGCAAGCCACCCCCCCGACCCTGCGCTTTGCGGAGGGAGAGGACGTGGTGATCAACGTCACCAACAACCTTGATGTGTCTACCTCTATCCACTGGCATGGGCTGATCCTGCCCTTTGATCAGGACGGTGTGCCGGGTATTTCCTATGACGGGATCGCGCCGGGCGAGACGTTTACCTATCGCTTTCCCATCGTTCAGAACGGCACATACTGGTTCCATTCCCACACCGGGTTTCAGGAACCGGACGGGGCCTATGGCGCATTGATCATTGATGCCAAAAAGCGGGAACCATACCGCTATGACCGCGAATACGTGATCCAGTTGACGGATGCGCACCCCCACAGCGGTGATCGCATCATGCGTAACCTCAAGCTGATGCCGGATTACTATAACCGCAAACAGCGCACCTTGCTGGATCTGTTTTCGGACGCGCGTGAACATGGCGTAGACGCGGCGCTGGCGGATCGCTCCGACTGGGGCGAGATGCGGATGATGCCCACCGATATCGAGGATGTGCAGGGCTATACCCCCCTCATCAACGGCAAAAGCGCGGCGCAGAACTGGACGGGTGAGTTCAATCCGAAAGAACGCATTCGCCTGCGGTTCATAAACTCGTCGGCCATGACATATTTCGACATCCGCATTCCCGGCCTCGACATGACCGTGGTGCAGGCCGACGGCAATAACGTGACCCCGGTGAAGGTTGAAGAGTTTCGCATTGCGGTCGCCGAAACCTATGATGTGATCATCCGCCCGAAAAAGGCAGGCGCTTATAACATCATCGCAGAAAGCATGGGCCGCACGGCAATGGGGCGCGCGACGCTGACCTCTGACCCGTCGCTGGCACCGCCGGAATTGCCTGCGCTGCGTGAAGACCCGTTGCTGACCATGGCCGACATGGCGCTCGACCCTGCGATGGCAGACATGCACGGCGAGATGGAAATGGCTGATGGCGAGAGCCATGGCGACATGAAGATGGAAGATGAAGAACTGCCCCCCGGCGCACACCGTATGCCGGACGGCACAATCATGGGCGGGCCGGGCGAAGACCCGTTTTATGCCAATGGCAGCGGCCTGAAACCCACGGCGGCAAACGGGGGCAAGTTCCTGTCCTACGGTGATCTGAAGGCGCAATCCCCGCTTTATGAAGACCGCGAAGCCACACGGGAAATCGTCATTCGTCTGACCGGCAACATGGAACGATACATGTGGTCGCTGAACGGTGTGAAATATGAGGATGCCGAGCCGATCCGCCTGCAATATGGCGAAAGGGTGCGGTTTACCTTCATCAACGAAACGATGATGACCCACCCGATGCACCTGCATGGCATGTGGTCGATCATCGACAATGGCAATGGCCAGCGCGACCCGATCAAACATGTGGTCAGCGTCAACCCCGGCACGCAGGTGTCAATGGAAACCGAGGTTGATGCACCGGGCCAGTGGGCGTTCCATTGTCACCTCTCCTATCACGCTGACAGCGGCATGTTCCGCAAGGTGATCGTCGAGGGCGGCCCGAAAGACGCCTCCCTTGCGACGCCGACGAAAGGCTGATCCGATGGTAAGATACATGTTGATCGCCGGGGCCTTCACCCCGGTACTGACCGCAGGTGTGGCACTGGCGGCTGAGCCTGCTTCATCGGTGTTTTTCGGCGCGCAAGTTGAACAGTTTGAGGTTCGCAAACAAAACGGCGAAGACGTGCTGGCGTGGGATTTTGATGCCACCATCGGCACTGATGAACTGAAAGGCGTCATCCGCAGTGAGGCGGAATACGACCTGCGTGGTGACGAATTTGAGACGCTGGAAATCCAACTGCGCGGTGCCGTTCCGGTTTCACCGTTCTTCGATGCCATTGCAGGCATTCGGCTGGATGCCTCAGACGGAGCAAGGCGGGCCGATGGCGTAATCGGCATCCACGGGCTTGCCCAGCAATGGGTCGAGGTTGACCTCGACTTGTTTGTCTCCCGCGACCCTTCCATGCGGTTTGAAGCTGAATACGAGGGGCTGATCACCAACCGGATCACGCTTGTTCCCAGCATCGAGGTGGAACTACCGCTGACCAATGATGCTTCGCGCGAATTTGGCGCGTTTGGCCCCATCATCGAAGTCGGCGCACGCCTTGGCTACGATCTGATAGACCGGGCGTTCTCTCCCTACATCGGTGTTCATTATGAGGTTGCCTTGGGTGAAACGGCTGACGCGATCCGCGCAGGCGGCGGTGATACGGGCGCGCTGTTCGCTGTCATCGGTGCACGGATGATGTTTTAACCCTGCCACCAAACCCCCTGCCCCCGGTTGCAACGCCGGGGGCATTCCCATGGTGCGGGTCAAAGCTGGCGCAAAGGCTGAGCGCCCGAGGCCAAGGTCAGATCTTGTGCTCTCTCGTTTGGGCCAAAATCTGTTGCAGGACAGAAATGCAGGTCTGTAATTCGTTCCGGTCGATGCCATCGGTAAGTGTGCTGTACAGCGGGTTGATGACTTCCGCGACATCGGCCAGTTTTTGCGTGCCTTTTCTGGTCAGCGCGACCGTTCGAACACGTTGGTCCAGGGCGCTGATGCTCCGCTCTGCAAGGCCTGCGACCACCAGTTGCTCCACCGCCCGGCTGACCGAGGATTGTTCCGTGACCGACAGAACTGACAACTCCCCTATCGTCAGTTCCCCAAACGCCGAGAGACAAGACATCAGCCGCATGTTCGTGCCCTTGATGTCCAGCGCCAGCAGCTTTTCATCCTGGTTGAGACGCCAGCGATGCGCGATGCGCGAAATCAGATAGGGAATATAGTTTTCGAGCTCTTCCGGCGCTGAAAAGGGCAGCATGACAGGGTTCAACGATGGATCATTCATCCACCTGCCCCCGTTGTTTCAGCCGTTCGGCAAGATGGCGAAGCGGTTCTGTCGCTTCGGTCAGGGTATCCCTTTCAACATCTGCCAACACTTCGGCCAGGGTAGACTGATGAAACGCCAGCGCCTTGTGAAAGGTTGCCAAGCCCTGTTCGGTCAACATCACACTGAAGGAGCGGCGATCCGTTTCGGACATTTTCCGGCTGACCAGCCCATCCTTGATGAGGCGGTTTACCAACCCCGAAACATTGCCGTTCGTGACCTTCAGCGCGGTGGACAGATCACCCATCGTGATGCCGTTGGGGTTGCGAACCAGCTGGGCAAGCACGTCAAACTTGGCAAGGCCAACGCCGGCGTTATCCCGCAGGCTTTTGTTCAGTTCAGGGAAAATGGTATTGTGAACCCGCAAAACGCTGAGCCAAAATCGCATTTCCTGCGTGCGCTGATCTTCGGGCGGCGTCGGGATGATGAAAACCTCTGTCTCAGATCTACCGTTAGATATTCGTCTGCGCATATTCTCGCAACGCCGCTTTGATGTCTTCGGGAATTTCGATGGACTTGTGTTCATCCAGTGATGTGGCAACGGTAACAAAGTCACCGCGCAGCGCCTCCCGGTCGCCTTTCATGGCGTGCAACGTCAGCGCATAGGATTTCCGCCCCACCTTGCCGACAGAGACGAAAATTTCGATTTCCTCACCCATCATGCAAGGCACAAAAAACGTCGCATTTGCCTGCACATACCCCAGCCCGGTGCGCCGGGGGCCAAGGATTTCATAGTAATTTATGCCAAGGCATTCGCAAAACCATGCCTCTATCACCTGGTTGAAAACATTGAAAAATTCCGGGGTATACACGATGCCCGCGGGGTCACATTGACCATGTCGAAAGACGACGGAACGCGACCACAGGTTCCCCGGCAGATCGCCTTTGGATTTTGGAATGGGAAACGCCGGGGCGGTGTCTGTCGGGCTGTTCACGGGCTTTGTTCCTGTCGTTTCGATGGTGTCTGTCTCTGGGGGCGCACTACCCCGACCCGGCGGCCTTTCACAATATGTGCAGGCCCAAGCTGCCCTAAAAAATATCTATGGTAAAGCATAATTTTATATGTAAACTAATTTCGGAGATGCACAGCTTGCGTTGATCCCTGTGGGGTCTTTCGCGTGGCATTCAGTGCTGACCGATCAAACAGGAGAGAGAAATGTTGAAGTCCAACACAATGAAAACGCTGATGACGGCGGCGGTTGCCTCGGTTTGTTTTACCGCAGCCCAGGCGCAGGAGACGACGTTGACGATTTCGTCATGGGCACCGCCCACGCACGGCGTGAACGCGAAAATGTGGCCTGATCTTATCTCTCGCATCGAAGCGGCGACCGATGGCCGCGTTACAGCGCAGATCAAATACAACCTTGCCCCACCGCCTGCGCAGGCTGACATCATTTCAGACGGTATCGCGGATATAGCGTGGATCGTTCACAACTACACGCCTGGCCGCTTTCCATCCGCAACCATGGCAGAGCTGCCCGGATTTGGTGGCAATACTGAAAATTATTCGGTTGCCTACTGGCGCACCTATGAAAAATCTTCGCCCAGGCCAATGAACATCGCGACCTGAAAGTTCTGGCGCTGTATTCCCACGGCGACGGCATGCTGCATTCTTCCACCAAGGTGGAAAGCCTTGACCAGATTGCAGGCATGAAGCTGCGCATCGGTGGTGGTGTGGCTGGTAAGGTTGGCGACGCGCTTGGCGCATCTGCAATCAACGTCCCTGCCCCACGGGTTTATGAAACGCTCGATTCCAACGCGGCAGACGGTGTTCTGATGCCGATGGAATCCAAACTCGGCTTCCGCCTGACAGAGGTTGCCGAGCATTCATTCGACATGCCGAGCGGCTTTTACCGCACATCCATCGCGACGGTAATGAACCAGGACAAGTTCGACTCCCTCAGCGCAGCGGATCAGGCCGCGCTGGACAAGCTGTTCGGTGAGGAACTGTCGCGGATTGCCGGTGCGTTGTGGGATGAGTTTGACGAAACCGCGCTGGCGGCGCTGCCTGCTGCTGGCAACACGCTGACCATGGCCTCTGAGGATGATCAGGCAAAATGGGCCAGGAAAAGCGAAGCCATCATTGCCGAAGTCATCAGTGACACTGCCGCCAAACGGATCGACGCGCAGGCCGCCTATGATTTCTTCAAGGCAGAACTCGCGCGTCTGAACGACGGCACCTAAGAAATGAAGGCGCAGACAAATCTGTCTCGTGCGGCAAGCCTGGCTGACAGGCTTGCCCTTGGCCCGGCGGTCATCGCCGGGTTGACGCTGTTTTTTCTGATGGGATTAACATTTTTCGATGTGATCTCGCGCAGTGTCTTTTCCGCCCCGTTGAGCTATTCGGCGGAGCTGACCGAGATTGCGATGGCCGTGATCGTGTTTGCCTCTTTGCCGATGGCCACGCTCAAAGGTAATCACATCGTTGTTGATCTCTTTGACGGTGCCTTCAACGCACGCGGGGCCGTCATTCGTGATTTTCTCGTGGATCTGGCCTGTCTGGTGGCGCTGGCGTACCCCGCCTACCGTGTCTGGACGATCGGCACGCGCAGCAAAAGCTATAACGAAGTCACGGAAATTCTGAATATCCCTCAGTATTATCTGATCTATTTCGTGTCCGTCGCCCTGTTTGCCTGTTGTGGCATCTACGTGTTGCGGCTGGTCAGCTATTTCCTGAACACTCCCCCCCAAGATGAGGCCCAATAATGCTGATCTCTATTATTGGCTTTGTTATGGTGCTTGTGCTGTCTTTCCTGCGCATCCCCATCGCGTTTTCCATGGGAATCGTCGGCTTTTTCGGCACGGCCTATCTGATCAATATGAAGGCGTCACTGTCGCTGACGGGGCGGTTGATCATTGATACCTCGCAGGATTATGGGCTGTCTGTTGTGCCGCTCTTTATTCTGATGGGGTTGTTCGTGAACAAGGGCGGCCTGTCGCGCGAATTATACCGCGCGGCTTATGTGTTTCTGGGTCATATGCGTGGTGGCCTTGCCATGACCACGATCACCGCATGCGCCGGGTTCTCGGCAATCTGCGGCTCATCGCTTGCCACGGCGGCGACCATGTCAAAGGTTGCCATGCCCGAAATGCGTCGCATGGGCTATGCTGACAGCCTATCAACCGCATCCATCGCTGCGGGCGGCACGCTTGGCATTCTCATCCCGCCCAGTGTCATTCTGGTAATCTATGGCCTGCTTACCGAAACCAGCATCGGCAAATTGTTTGTTGCGGGTATCATTCCCGGCCTGATCGGTGTGGTTTTTTACCTTCTGGCTGTGCAATTCACCGTGCGCACAAGGCCAGAGGCCGGCCCCGCCGGTGAGCGCAGCACATGGGGTGAACGCCTGACCGCCTTGCGCGATATCTGGATGGTTCTGGCGCAGTTTTTCGTGGTTATCGGCGGCCTTTACGGGGCGTTTGATTTTTACCCGATCCACCTGACGTTCTCTCCGACAGAGGCGGCGGGCATGGGCGCGGCGGGGGCCTTTCTGATCGCGCTGGTGCGGCGGGCGCTGTCGATTGCGTCAATCAACGAGGCCTTGCTGGAAACCGCCATCACCACGGCCACGCTGTTCGCGGTGCTGATTGGTGCGTGGATGTTCTCCAACTTTGTGAACCTTGCGGGATTGCCCGAGGCCCTGCGCGCCTTTGTGCTCAGCGTCGGGGCATCGCCCATGACGGTCATGCTTGTCATCATCGGGATCTACATTGTTCTGGGCTGTGTTTTTGAAAGCCTTTCGATGCTGCTGCTTACGGTGCCGATCTTCTTTCCGCTGGTCACATCGCTTGGCTTTGATCCGGTCTGGTTCGGCATTATCGTTGTGGTTGTCACCGAAATCAGCCTGATTACACCGCCCGTCGGGCTGAACGTGTTTGTTCTGAAAGGCGTGGTGCCGGATGTGTC
>JBMYXS010000033.1:0-39059 GCA_049608645.1 Pikeienuella sp.
CGTCTCCCCCTGGTCCGTCGCGGCCTCAGAGGTCACCTTCGCAAGCTCAACGCCAGGCGTGGCAAAGTTTTCCGTGTCGAACAGTACCGGGTCAGGGTTCAGCGGGTCGAACACCACATCGCGCGACACATCGGCGGGGTCGTCTGAAGGGTTACTGTCAAAGGCCTCGATGGTAGCGGTATTGGTGAAGTTCTGAATGAAATCAATGTCTTGCTGAACCACTGCTGTATAGGTGATCTGCATGGTGTCGCCAGGCGCGATCACGTCCGCATTCACGCGGAAGCCATCGCCAATCTCGGTAACGGTGACACCCGTCGCGCCAACGACGTTGACGCTGCCCGGTGTCAGAATCACGCCCACATCAGTCAGAAAGTCTGTGACGACAACGTCAAAGGCAGGGCCACCACCCGTGTTTTCGACGTTCACCGTAAAGCTGATCACGTCGCCTGCATCCACCGCATCGGCAGGCGCAATTTTGTCGATGGTCAGCGACGGTTCCACAACATCTATGGTTTCGGTCGCCACGACAGGCGCGGTAAGTTCGGTAACGCCATCAGCCGGGTCGAGAACTGAAAGCGTCGCAGTGTTTGTCAGCGCAGCGCCATCAAATGCGGCGGCGACATCCTGTACCTGCGCGGTAACCTCAATTTCAATCACACGGAGATCGCCAACGCCCGCGGGATCATCAACGCCAGTGGAGGTCACAAGGCCAAAATCGAAGACAACCTCATCACCACCGCCATTAATGGAAATGAATGCGGAGGCGTCATCATCACCCTGCGCGATATTCGCCGTGGCAACGCCAGCGTCGATGTTTGTCACCTCAGCCGAAAGCGCGATCAACCCGGCAGGAAGATCATCCGTCAATGACAGGATCGCCTGCCCCTCAGGCACCGCGACGGTCAGCGTGTAAACCACCGTCTCGCCAATGGCGACGTCAGGGTTTGCCGGATCAAAGGATGTGCCATCGGTATCGACAAAGTCTGTCGCAGCGTCGGAGGTGATTTTGGTCAACTCCACCCCGACTGCAGGGATGGTTTCACTGTCGGTCAGGTCATTGTCAGGGTTCAGAGGGTCGAACACGACAGCACGCGTTTCATCGCCTGCATCATCACCGGGGTTACTGTCAAAGCGTTCGATGGTGGCGGTGTTGTTCACTTCGGTGTTGAACAACAAAACATCCTGCACCGTCGCGTTATAGGTAATGGTCAGCGTCGCGCCCGCATCCAGCGTATCAACCGTGACGCGGAACCCATCGTCAATTTCGGCAATCACTGCGCCAGCATCATTGGTGACAACAGACCCCGGCACCAGAACAAGGCCAGCGTCGGTCAGGAAATCGCTGACATCAATGTCAAAGGCAGGCCCGGTGCCGCTGTTCACGATATCCAACTGAAAAGGAACGATATCACCAGCATCGACCGGACCAGCAGGCGCGGTTTTGTCAATCGCCAGGGACGGCTCGACAATGGTGACGGAGGCCGTGTCGGTTATGATGTCTGCTGGATCGGGCGAAAAGCTGAGCGTGGCGCTGTTAACCAAAACGTCGCCATCGGCGTTATCAGCGATATCATCCACGCGCGCGGTGACGAGAATGGTGATTGTCTCGCCAAGATCGTCAGCATCTGGCGCGTTTTCGAGCGTGCCAAAATCAAAGGAAATGACCCCACCGACGGGTACAGCCGTATCACCTTCGTTCAGGGCGGATGTTGCCTCCAGGTCATCGCCGATATCTTCGATCACAGCGGAGATGAACGTCAACGTGCCCGGGGTGGTTGGCAAGGTATCCGAAATGATGATGGGGGCGGACCCCTCCGGGATTGTCGCAATGATCTCAAATACGACAATCTCACCAATGGCCAATTCATCGCCCACGGTTTCGACAAAGTCGGTGGAGCGGATGTTCTTTTCCAAATCCGGCGCTGTCAGCGCGACCTGCGCGTCGTCAGACAGGCTATAGTCCCGCTCGTTGGGGTCATCATCGGTTGGCAGGCTGTCATAGGTAACAGCAGCGGTGTTCACCAGGTCATCGCCGAGGCTGGCGTCATCTGCCACAATCGCCTGATATTCGATGATCAGATTGTCGCCCGCCGCAAGCTCATCCAGCGTGATCTGAATGGTGGTGTCGCCCCCGCCATTGCCAAGGTCGATCACAGCGGCCCCGGCGGCGTCGCCATTCAACACGACGGTGCCAGCCTGGAACAACAGGTCAGGGTCATCAATGAGGTCGGTCAGCACCAGGTCAAACGCGCTGGCCGAACGATCGGCACCATTTACCCGCAAGACATCGTTTTCGATCTCTACCCGGAATGTGACCGTGTCACCCGCATCAGCAACAACCGGATCAACGGTTTTTTCAATGGACAGGTCAGATTCCCGAACGCGAACGCCTTGGCCGTTCTGGATATTTTCGCCTTCATAAGACAGGCGCGCCTGGTTGTTATAAAGGTCACCGCCCACCGTCTGCGGTACATCCAGCACCAGCGCCGTGACGTGCACAACGATCCGGTCACCATCGTCAACGATATTGTCAGCTGTGTTCAGCACATCACCAAAGTCAAAGAACAACTGATCATCAACGCCATCACTGTTGCGATCTTCGGGGCCTGTGCTTGGCCCATCACCCACCGCAAAGGCATTTTCCAGCGTCAGGTTCGCACCGATGGAAATAACCTCAGCATCGAGCAGTTCGATAAAACCACGGTCAGGGTCATTGGCGTTGTTGGCGAAATTGATCCGATCGCGGAGCACAACATCTTCGGTCGTGCCTTCGGTGAGTTCGATAACAATTTCATAGGTGACGACTTCGCCAATCAACAACTGATTGCTGTCGTCGTTGCCGATGCTGGTGGTGAAGATGGATTTATCAACCGTCGGATCATCAGTGGAGGCGCTGGCGTCATCAGTGATCGGCGCATTTGGGTCAACACGGTTATCGCCCGCCTCAAAAGCAGCAAAATTCGTGACCTCGGCGGTATTGTCGATCTGTTCTTGCGGGCCAGCGGTGTTTGAAACCACCAGATCATAGGTGATGATCGCAATGTTTTCGCCGGAATTTTTATCAAATGCCGCGAGAGAGCCTACACCATTTACATTGTCGTCATTCAGCTCAATCCCAGAGCCAAAAATGCCGCCACCAAGATCTGTAAACGCAATGGCCGTGCCATCACCCAACCGCACATCAAGGTTAAGGCCCGTTCCCGGAATTTCAAAACCAGCGGGTAGCGTGTCCTGAATCTGCACATTAAAGGCACCGTTCGGCGCATCGCCTGTGTTTTCGACCACGATGGCAAAGGTGACAATATCGCCCGCGTCGACGCCTGTGATATCAGCATCAATCGGTGTGCCAGCCGGATCACCCGCGTCAATCGGGGTTTCTGCGATGCCGACAGAGGTAATCGGCGCATCGGCGCGCTGGCCCGCCGTGCCGGGGCCAGAGAACCCAACGGGGCCAACATCACCCTGAATGGCACCATCACTTTCGGCGGCAACGACACCTTTGGTGATATCCAATTCAGGCTGGGTGAAGACAAATTGCGCAATCGCAGTCGTGGAAACAGGCGCATCGCTGGTGTTTTGCTCGCTCGTCGTGGCCTGGTTGGTCAGCAGCAATCCATCGGCAAAAACAACATCCTGAACTGTGACAGAAAACAGGATTTCGATTTCGATTTCCTGACGCGGGTCGGCGCTGAACGTACCGAAATCAAAGGAAACCGCGTTGGAAACCCCATCAATCGAAATGGTGGGATCAACGCCACCCTGATTGAAAAATTCCGCTGACGTGCCCGCACCGAACTGCGCGGTGCCAGCCACAGGCGGCACGGCACTGCCAGCGCCACCGTTGGGCGTGAATGTCGTAATTTCAGCTGAATCAAAAACCGGAAGCGGCAAGAAATCATCCAGCGTCAGGTCTTCAAATGCCCCGACAGGCGCAACATAAGTAACGGCAAAGGTAACGGTATCACCGGGAATGATGACAAGTTCCGCGCCCGGTGCTGCGCCGTTGATTGCAACAACGGTTTTGCTTTCAATCTCACCAAATGGAATTTCAAAGCCAGCACTGCTCGTGTCTTCTTCGAACACGCCAGTTGCGGTATTGCGGTCGTTGTTGTCACGTACTTCTGCACGCACGGTGACATCATTGTTAACCGCATCGCCCTGGCTGACCTGTTCTTCATCACCGGGGTCGGCAAAGGCATTCTCGATCAGCGCGTCGTAGGTGATGGTCACCGTGGTGCCACTTGATTGCACCCCATCGACCAAATCACCAACCAGAATACCGTCCGCGGCCCCTTCGGCCAGCATCGCGGCAGACAGGTCAAAAACGACTGTGGTCTGCCCCAGGCCCGGCGTATCATCCGTAACGGTCAGCGCGGCGGCATCAAAACCGGTCAGCGCAATGCTATCACCATCAGCTTCGTTAACGGTGAATTGCACGTTGCCTGCAAACTCAAGCCCATCACCCAACACATCGGTGAGCGTGATATCGGCCATTGTGAAAAAATCACTGATCTGAACATCCAGCGAGAATGTCAGCGTATCGCCCGGCGTTGGCCCCGCGACGTTTTGGTCATCGCTGACAACAAAGGTTTTTTGAACGGCGATGGAGCGAAGGTCCAGCGTATCATCCACCGCCAGATCATCAGCCACAAGGCGCACCGGGGCATCGCGCGGGTCGAGCGGTACAAAATCGCCCTCCACACGAACATCATTTTCCGCTGCTGCATCATCACCCGTTGTCGGGTCGATGACGTCTGAGCCATCTGCCGCAAACTGATCGACGAAATAGTCAAACGTGATCTGAACGTCGTTGGCACCTGCGACATTGTCATCGCCAGTGACTTCATCAAATTCGATCACCAGTGAATTGTCACCGGGTTGAACAACCTGCCCGATGGTCGGCTCCTCGATCACCGTGAACGCGGATGCTCCGGTAACCTGCAAGTTGCCAAGATAGTGAATATTGGTCGGCAAGATGTCGCTGACCACAACATCCTCAAGCGTTTGCCCCGGCGCAACCTCTACGTTGATCGTCCATGTACGGGGGAAGTTCGGGCCTGTTGCGGTTTCGCTTTCCGCGCCATCGTTGAGTTTCGTAACCGTCAGCACCGTTGGCGTTACGTCAGTACTGGCCCCCGCCGCATCCCCCAGGATGGAGGGGTCAACATCCGGGTTGTCCAGCTCATCATTGCCAAGCTGAAACCCGCCAACAACTTCGATCGTCAGTGCCTGATCCAGGTCAGCAAGCGGCGAAAAGTCGAGGAACATTTCAATCTCGACCGGGGCCTGATCAGGCGCAAATGACCCAAATGGCAACGCAAACACCAAAAGCGTGTCGCCCTCTACCCCAGTGATGATCAGGGGGTCGCCATTGGCATCGACCGCGAGCGGGTGAACTGCCTCACCATTTTCATCGAAAACCAATTCAACCGGGACAATCGGGGTCCCGAGGAACGTGGCGCTGTCAAAGGTTACGCCGTCGTCAATCTCTGCCGGGTCTACGCCATCTGCGCCATTGGTTGGCAACAGCACATTCACAAAGGGCGCAAAGCCCACATCCGTGGGCGAAGCATTGTCGAAGGTTATCGTAAACGGAACATTCTCCGCCCCAGGATCAACGGAGCCACCCTCTGGCCCCTCAATGGAAACCGTCGGTTCCGCGGTAAGCAGGATCCGGTCTTCGAGTTTCTCAAGTAATGGGCGAGGTCGCATGGCGCCGCCTCCTAGGGACAAAGTTCGTTACACACACAGAGCGATAATCGCGGGACCGCCCGAAATTACTGAACGACGTAGGGGCGATAGTTCACATCTTCACGCACACCCGGCGTCGGGCCGATTTCCACATTCCAGCGGTCAAGCAAAACCCCGCGAGAGCGGTTGAAGTTTGCCGCCGCAATGGCAAGCGTGGCCCGCGATTGTGCCACCGACATCTCAAGCAATGCGGCCCGTTCATGGGCATCAATCAGGGCTGACAAGGCCGTGGCCCGCACACCACCACCGGACCCGTCCTGCCATACAACACGCAGGCTGCTGAGTTCCCGCTGAGCGGCCTTGCGTGCACGACGCTGCTGTTCCAGATCACGCGCCGCCACGGCATATTCACTGGCGGAGATTTCAACCTCCAGCAACACCGTGGACAATGCAGAACGTGACTGGTGCCGTTGTTGGATCGTTTCCAGGCGGCGGCGTTCATACCGCGCGGCACGCTCGTCATAGCCAAGCGGCACGGACAGGCGCACACCGACAAACCCACCAAGCTGACTATCGCCCAAAGCGCCGCCGAAATCGGTGCCATCTTCGTCACCTGAAAGGGCCGCCTCCAACACCAGGTCAAGCTCCGGCAAATCATCGTTTGCTGCGGCACCTTCGCGGATAACGGCTGCTTTATATTGCAGGAAAGCTTGCTGAAGTTCAGGCCGGCGCGATGTGACCTCTGCAATCACATCTTCCCGCGCGATCTGGGGTGAAACGGCAACAGGCGGGGTCATGGTTACAAATTCAAGATTGGTCCGCCGCAATTCGGGCGAGTCTGTCAACGCCGCCAAACGGAACTGCGCGTTCTTCACACCCGCTTCGGCGCGCACAACGTCAGATTCCCATTTGCGATAGGCAGCGTTGGCGCGGATCGAAAGCGTCGGGTCACCGTCAATGTCACCACGTGAATACGCCTGCCCCGACAGGCGGCGCCCGTGTTCGGCCAAGTGCCGCGTCAGCAGCAAATTGGCGCGTGTTACGTAGAGATTCCAATAGGCACGCTCGACCTCAAGAATATGATTTTCCAGCTGGCGCACCAATTCGTATTGAGAGATTTTCGTGTCGATCTCTGCAATCCGTGTGGCGCTGTCGTTGAATGTCGTGCCTGACCCGCGCAACAGCGGCTGTACCAGGGTGAGTGTTGTACGGGAATTGGCCTGCTTGCCGGGAATGAAATCTGTCTGGTTGGTGTCAATCGCGCTGAACCGCTGTGCAATCGTATATTCCGCACCAGTGCGGATGCGGCCCCGCACACCAAATTCTGCGGTGCCCTCTCGGGCCAGAATACGATCAGCGCCGGCGGTCAGTGCGGGGCTTGATGCCGGGTCGTTTTGCCGACGCAACTGCACCTCCGCGAAGGCTTCGGGGGTATAACGGCCATGGGCTTCACGCACCGCCGTGGCGCGGATTGCGGGCAAAAGGCCAAACGCCTTGATCTGGTTCGAATCGGTCAATGAGCGATGAACAACATCCTGCAGCGACATGGCAATCGGCTGCGCCTGACCTTTCATCTGGACATAAATACCATCATCCCACCACTCGCTGCGCGCGCCGGCATTGGCTTCGGCCGCCGACAGCGTTTCGGTTTCCAGCGCAAAACCGCGATTTTCGAGGATCTGGTTGATGTAGCGGTTAAACCGCTCTGCCGCGCCATCTGCGCGAAAGGCCATGTTGTCGGTACGGGCTGAAATGATATCCGTGTCGGCCCATTCACTGTCTATGCCGGGGGCTTCGTTGGCTTCGGGCTTTGGGGCAAGCGCGGGCGGGGCCTGGTTGACGTTGACGATTCTGGAGACATCCAGCTCAACATTCGCCGGTGGCTCATTCGCGCCCAACACATCTTTTTCCGCTACCGGCGCGCATGCACCGATCATCCCCAATATCGAGGCGCCCAACATCCAACCCCGATTTTCAACCATAAAGTGCAACACAGCGAGCCCCTATCCTCATCCACCCGTCAGTAAAAGTACCGCACATTCAGGGCGAAAAAAAGCGAGAAATATGGCAGGTATGTGTTTTCATGCGCCTGCAAATACGCAATCCAAAGGTCGGCAATCATCACAACCCAGAATTTTACCCGGCCAAAGATACTCTCTTTTTGCGATAAAACCTAAGTATGTCTCAGCAAAAATGCTTGCTCAAGGAACTGCGTTTTTGCCACTTACCATGAAAGACAGATAAATTAATGAGGCAAAAAAGGGGCGAAACTCCCCCCCCCCCAAGTCGAGCAATCCGCTGCTTCGAAAAAGTACACCAAAATGAATTGAATACCAGAATCAGGCCAAAACTGTACCGAATACTCTGAAAACAGGCTTGCAGTTCAGTGCCTTCATTATTGAAATCTACCCGTGTCGGTGCCGCAAATATATGCTGGTCTCACTGCGGGTTACGCCACTCATATCGCGTATCTGCATCAGCAAATCATCGAGCGCGGCCACATCGCCAACCCCGAATTCCACAACAATATCCCATACGCCGTTGGTTGATCGTATGGTCGTGATTTCAGGGGCGTGGCGCAGTTGGCTAACGATGCGGTTAATGGCACCACCTTCAAGCGCGATTGTAATCAGCCCCGTGACCGCGGCTGCCTTCGGTTCCTGATCTGTAACGACCGTGAAACCGGTGATCGTGCCATCCGATGTCATTCTATCGAGATGCGTCTTTATCGTCGCGCGCGAGACTTTCAACGTCGCCGCAAGTTCGGAAATTGACGCCCTGCCATTACGGCGAAGCTCGGCTAACAATGCTGCGGATATGTTTCCCATAGTGCAGCAATGATTTATCATTCTGAACAACTATTCAAGAAATTTGAACAAAAATGCCATTGGAATGAGCATAGAAATAGATTGCTTTACCGTCACCAAAACATAGCGCGTTTGACGGGCTGCTGCGCATGCAAGGAATGACCATGAAACACTCTGCCTATCAATTTACACACGCCTTAACACGCCAACCGGGCCAGAGCATCGCAAACGGCCTGCGCGCCGAAGACGGCGGCGACCCCGACGCATCGCGGTTTCTGGCAGCGCATGGTGAATATGTTGAGGCATTGCGCGCAACCGGTGCGACCGTCACTGTTGAGCCGGCGCTTGAAGCCTATCCCGACAGTGTGTTCGTCGAAGACCCCGCGCTTTGCCTGATGGGCAAGGCGATCATTCTGCGCCCCGGCGCTGAAACACGGTTTGGGGAGCGTGATCACGCGCGCGAAGCCCTTTCACGGGTGCTCGGCGCGGAAAATGTGATTGACCTGCCAGAGGGTGGCATTGTCGATGGTGGCGATATTCTGGTGACCGAAACCGAGGTTCTGGTTGGGCTGTCCGCCAGAACCGACCAGGCTGGTGCCGATCTTCTGCGCCCCATCGTGGAAGGCTTGGGCCTGCCGCTTCGCATTCTGGTAACACCGCCACACATTCTGCACTTCAAGACCGGCTGTGCCATTCTGGATAGTGAAACGATCTTTACCGTTGCCGACCTTGCCGATTGTTTCGAAGGGTATCGCACGATCATTTGCCCCGAAGACGAAGCCCCGGCGGCTAACCTTATCCGCTTCAACGACAAGGTTTTCTGCGCCAAAGGTTTCCCCAAGACGTTGGCGATGCTCAACGCCGCTGGCTATGACGTTGTGACTATGGATGTATCCGAAGCGGCAAAGGTTGATGGTGGCCTTTCCTGCATGTCGCTGCGTTTCTCCCGCTGATTTCAAAGGATCGTTCAATGGCACTGCCCCCTTCCCCCTCTCGCCTCGCGATGGTTCCCTTTGTCAGCGTTGCTGACATGATGAAACTGGTGAACAAGATCGGCGTGGCCGAGATGATCGCGGGCATTGCCGATGCCATCGAAGCGGATTTCAAACGCTGGCCGGAGTTTGATAAAACCCCCCGCGTTGCGGCCCATTCAAGCGAAGGTGTCATTGAACTGATGCCAACGTCTGACGGGGAAACCTATGGTTTCAAATATGTGAACGGCCACCCTGCCAACATGGCGCGTGGGTTTCAGACCGTCACCGCCTTTGGCCTGCTGGCGCGGGTTGATACCGGGTATCCGATCATGCTGTCGGAAATGACCGTGCTGACCGCGCTGCGCACGGCGGCCACCTCTGCCATGGTGGCCCGTCACCTCGCCCCCAGGGGCGCGCGGACAATGGCGATGATCGGCAACGGGGCGCAATGTGAATTTCAGGCACTCGCCTTTCAAAAGGTCGTCGGCATCGACACCGTGCACCTTTACGACATTGACGCTGACGCCACGCGTAAAGCGGCTGCAAACCTTGCTGAAAGCGGGCTGACCGTTATCGAATGCGCCAGCGCAGAGGAAGCCATTACAGGTGCCGAGATCATCACCACCTGCACCGCTGACAAAAAATACAGCACCATTCTGACCGACAACATGGTCGGCGCGGGCGTGCACATCAACGCCATTGGCGGTGACTGCCCCGGCAAGACGGAACTTCACCGCGATATCCTGTTGCGGTCAGACATTTTCGTCGAATACCCCCCGCAAACACGCATTGAAGGTGAAATTCAACAACTTGACGATGACCACCCCGTCACAGAGATGTGGGAAGTGATCACCGGAGCCAAGGCGGGGCGCACATCCGAAGGGCAGATCACCCTGTTCGACAGCGTGGGTTTTGCCACCGAAGATTTCTCCGCGTTGCGATATGTGTTTGATCGGCTGAAAGATCACGGCACATTTGAAGATCTGGATATGATCGCAGACCCTGATGATCCGCGTGATCTGTTTGGCATGGTAAAACGCGCCGCGGGGTAGCACGCAATTTTGGGCTGGTTCCGCGCGGCTGGTTAGGCCAGTTTCGCCACCATGATCAAAGACCTGTCCGCCTCTGCTGTCTTCATGGGCCTTGTTGCCGCCCTTGTTGGCTTTGCGTCTTCTTTTGCTGTTGTGCTGCAAGGGTTCGGCGCAGTCGGCGCGACCCCGGCACAGGCCGCATCGGGGTTGATGGCGATTGCGATCGTCAAAGGTGTGGCCGCGATCGTCATGTCGGCCCGCGCGCGCATTCCCATTGCTTTTGCATGGTCAACACCGGGCGCCGCACTGCTGGTGACAACGGGCACTTTGCCCGGTGGGTTTCAGGAAGCTGTGGGCGCATTTTTGATGTGCGGTGTATTGTTGACGCTAACCGGGCTTTGGCGTCCTTTGGCCAACCTTGTAGCACGCATCCCTGCGCCTTTGGCGAACGCCATGCTGGCGGGCGTATTGCTCGGGCTGTGTCTCGCACCATTCAAAGCCATTGCGTTCAATCCATTTTGGGGTTTGCCGATTTTCGTGGCCTGGGTTGTCGGGCGGCGTGTTCATCCGCTTTTGGCTGTACCCGGCGCTCTGCTGGCCTTCATTGCCGTGATCTTGTTCGGCGTTCAGCCAGATGCCGCGGCGATTGCCGATATCCCGCTGGCGCCAGAGCCGATCTTCATGGTGCCCGTCTTTACCCTGAGCACATTCATCGGCCTCGCCGTGCCGCTCTATATCGTTACGATGGCCGGGCAGAACCTGCCGGGTGCAGCGGTGCTAAAGGCACATGGTTATGACCGGGCACCGGGGCCAGATATCGCCGTGTCGGGGTTTGCCACCATTCTGGCCGCACCCTTTGGTGGGCACGGGGCCAATTATGCTGCCATCACAGCCGCCCTTTGCATGGGCGAAGATGCCCACCCCGACCCGAAACGCCGCTACTGGGCGGCGATTGTCGCCGGGTTTTGTTATGTCGTGCTCGGCTTGCTGGCAGGGGCCGCGACCGCATTTGTTTCACTGGCACCGGAGATCCTGATTCAGGCTGTCGGCGGCGTTGCGCTGTTTGGGGCGTTTTCTGCCTCCGCGCTTGCAGCATTTCAAAATGCGGAGGATCGCGAAGCCTCTGCCGTTACGTTTTTGCTGACCGCATCAGGTGCAGCATTCTTTGGCGTTTCCGGCGCGTTCTGGGGCCTTTTGGCAGGTGGTGCGATGCTCGCCATACGCCGGGGCTAAGCGGCAGCGTTAATCCGCAAAGGCTGCAAAAGCTGGGTCAGCGGCCAATATCGCTCCGTACCATTTCATTGCGGGCAGTGTCAGGTGCTGGCGATCCCAGAAAATCAACGACATGTCTTTGCCCGGTATGAACGCCCGGCAGGATGCCTCGTCACAGAACTGGGTATAGCGATCCACAAAGGCGATGCCGCGGGCCTTTGCCAAAGCACGGACGGCCTTGTCCGATGCCACCACATCAAACTTGAACTTCAACGGCAGGCGCATCTCGGGCGTCAGCGCCTCCCCCCCCATACCCGCCTGTCGGAGCAACCCCGGGCCGGATGATTTGAAGACAGGCCCCGCCCCGATCACCACCATCGGCACGCCAAGCGCATCAAGCTGGTCCATGGTTATGCCAACCGCCTTCATCGCGTTCCCCGGCCAATGAGACGCGAGCACCACCAAAGCGGGTTTTGTCTTGGCTACGATATCAGCAATCCCCTCGGTCAGCCCTGTAAAGCAGTGCTCGTTCTGCGACCGCTGATAGTCAGCTGGCGCACAGCTTGATTGGTGAAGCAATAACAACGGCTGCCCCGGCAATCCGTCACGCAGGGCATGGAACATGTCGCGCCCATGACTGTCACCAATGACCAGAATCGGGGCTTCATCACGTGCCTTGGCGAGGCAGGGGATCACAGGAGCGACATTGCCGATATCGTCAAGCGAACATATCCCCGCCCGACCATCAACGCCGTCGGTCAGCATACGATCCAGATAATCGGCCCGTGCCGCGTCGCCCATGTTGTTGATCAGGCGCACATCACCCATCGGCAAGACAGCGCGCGCAGCCGTCACCGTGCCACCCCCGCGTTCAGCCCCCCAAATCGCCCCCATTGCCAGCAACGGTACCACAAACAACGCCGCAACCCGTGCGCCGGCGCGCCACCAGACTGCGCGACGCACTGGTGTTTCCAGATACCGATACGAAACCTCCGCCAGGGGCAGCGCCAATGCCGCCGCCGCAAGGTTAAGCGCATCTGTCTGACGCGGTGCGATCAACGCGACCGTCACAATCAAGGGCCAATGCCAAAGGTAGAGCGAATATGACCGCGTCCCGACCCAACGCATCACGGCTGACGACAACACCCACCGCACCGGGTCACCCGCCGTTGCTGGCGCGCTGATAACCAAAACCGCACCAAGCACAGGCAAAAGCGCCGCCACACCGGGAAAGGCCATTGTGGCGCTGTATTGCGTTGCCGCAAAGGCGATCAGCGCCAACCCAACCACGCGTGCGGGCAGGCCCAACCGATGGTGCGCGGGAAGGCGCGGGTGAAGCAAACCAATGACACCACCAATGGCCAGTTCCCACAATCGCGGCAAAACCCCATAAAACGCCCAGGCATCTGCCCGCGCAACCAGATAGGCCGCAAGCGCAAATGACGCCGCCACCAACAGCCCAAGCGCCATTACCGGGCGCGCTCTTGCCAACAACAACACCACTGGCGCGATCAGGTAGAACTGAAACTCCACGCCCAACGACCAGGTGTGCAACAGCAGGATGGTATCAGTCGTCCGCTCAAAATAACCCGCCTGCCCAAGGAACACATAGTTTGAAACAAAAGCAGCCGCCCCAAGCAGACTGTCCAGAAATTCACCAAATGCACCTGACCCCAGCACCAACGCCCCGACAACCACCGCATAGACCAGCACCGGCACCAGAGCCGGCACCAAACGGCGCACGCGGCGCGCCATGAAATCCACAAAGGAAAACTGCCCCGACGCCATCAGCTTGACGATCTGCGGTACGATCAAATAGCCGGAGATAACAAAGAAGACATCAACGCCAACAAACCCGCCACCAATCGCGCCGATACCCGCGTGGTACAGGATGACAAACAGCACCGCGACAGCCCGCAAGCCATCAATGTCATGGCGAATCGCCGGAGAAGATGCGGAAGACATCATGCCATTACCTTTTGCTACTCAGCCGCCAAAGACAGCCGGAATGCTGCCTCGGGGGGCTTCACCTCATTGCGGTGCTGCGCGTGATTACCATTGTTCATGGCTAATGGAACCTTTTTCAGCCAGTCAAACCTCAACGCCCAAAAGCAAAAAGGGCGCCCCCGTGGAGCGCCCTTTTCAATTTCAGCAAGGGCAATGCCTTACATGTTCGGATAGTTCGGCCCATCGCCACCCTGCGGGGTCTGCCAGTTGATGTTCTGGCTTGGGTCTTTGATATCGCAGGTTTTGCAATGCACGCAGTTCTGGAAGTTGATCTGAAAGCGTGGGTTTGAGCCATCGTCCTCACGGATCACTTCGTAAACACCAGCGGGGCAGTAACGCTGCGCTGGTTCGGCATAAACCGGCAGGTTCACCTTGATCGGCGTTTCATCGTCACCAAGACGAAGGTGGCATTGCTGCTCTTCCTCATGGTTGGTGCCGGAGAAACTCACGTTCGTGAGGCGGTCAAAGCTGAGCTTGCCATCGGGGCGCGGGTATTCAATTTCCGCGTGCTGATCAGCGCGTTCAGTTGATTGCGCGTCATTCTTGCCATGCTTCAACGTACCGAGCGGCGAAAAGCCAAACAGATTGTTGATCCACATATCAACGCCGCCAACAGCGAGCGATACAACAAGGCCGAATTTGCTCCAGAGCGGTTTGACGTTGCGCACGCGCTTGAGGTCTTTCGCAATCGGGCCGGTGCGGACGTCCGCCTCATATGCCGACAATTCGTCAGACGAACGGCCAGCCTGGATGGCATCGAACGCCGCTTCTGCCGCTGCCTTACCCGACAGCATCGCATTGTGGTTGCCCTTGATACGCGGCACGTTGACCATGCCTGCGGAACAACCGAGCAAAGCAACACCCGGTGCCACGAGCTTGGGCATAGACTGCCAGCCACCTTCGGTGATCGCGCGCGCGCCATAAGCGACGCGTTTACCGCCTTTGAGCACTTCGGCAATTTCCGGGTGATGCTTGAAACGCTGGAATTCCATGTAGGGGAACAGATGTGGGTTCTTGTAGTTCAGGTGAACCACGAAACCGACGTAAACCTGATTGTTTTCCAGATGATACATGAACGAGCCGCCGCCCGCATTGCCACCAAGCGGCCAGCCCATCGTGTGCGTAACCTGACCAAGCTTGTGGTTCTCTGGCTTAACTTCCCAGATTTCCTTCATGCCGAGGCCGTATTTCTGCGGCTCGCTGTCAGCATCAAGGCCATATTTCGCGATAACCTGTTTGGAGAGCGACCCGCGAACACCTTCAGACAGGAACACGTATTTGCCGTGCAGTTCCATACCAGGCTCATACCCCGGACCCGGCTCACCATCCTTGCCGCGGCCAAATTCACCAGCAACAACACCTTTGACTTCGCCATTGTCGCCATAAACCAGTTCGGAACAGGCCATGCCGGGGAAAATTTCAACGCCCATTTCTTCGGCGTGCTCTGCCATCCAGCGGCAGACATTACCCATGGAGACGATGTAGTTACCGTGATTGTTCATCAGCGGCGGCATGGGGAAGTTCGGGATTTTCACCTGACCCGCTTCACCCAGCACAAGGAACCGATCCTCGGTAACAGGCGTGTTGAGCGGCGCGCCCTTTTCTTTCCAATCAGGGATAAGCGCATCGAGACCACATGGATCAAGCACAGCACCCGACAGAATGTGCGCGCCAACTTCGGACCCTTTTTCCAGCACGACGACATTCAGGTCAGCGTCGAGTTGTTTCAGTCGGATCGCCGCACTCAGGCCTGCAGGGCCGGCACCGACGATAACAACGTCATATTCCATGGCTTCGCGTTCAACTTCGCTCATCTGGCTCACATCCTTCGTCTGGCGTTCGGCGCTCTGTTTTTCGCCGTGGCTCATATTTTCTTAACCGCGCCCATTACGACCTACGGTTGGTCGGCGTCAATGATAACGCGACGTTCGAAGGTATATGAGTGCTAAATCGACGCGGGCAGCGACTTTGGCCTGAATGGAGAAGCCGCTTACGACATCGCCTGTCGATCAAACTTGCCCGACAACCGCCGCGGCCTCGTCCTGCCACCATGATTGCGCCTTTAATGCCCGCCGCAGGGGTGTGTCCGTCGCGGCCGGGGCCAGTGTGATATAGCGAACCGCCTCTTCCCGGCTCGCCCCTGTCAGCCCGTTCAAATACGCCGTGGCGTTTGCGGTTGTGAAAGGGGTCCCGGTGATCTTTTCAAAGTTATCATCCAGATCCGTCCACACAGCCCCCGCAGCACCCGTTGCCTCGCACCATTCGGTCAGGATCGGGCCAAGTTCGGGTATGCGGGTGTGCAGTGCACCTGTTGCCGGGTGAACAAGGCCGATCTGGTCAATGCGTTGCGCCCGTTCCCGCGCCCGCAAATCCTCCGCCGCTTCGTGTATGTCGTTCCGCAACGAGACAATCGCGTTCGTCTGACAAGGGTCGCCATATTTCGGATCAAGGCAAACGGCCAATGCCTGCAGGCGTTTGGGTGAAACGCGGGAAAACTCCATCGGCAAGACCGGGCCGCCGCCCATGCGCCATGGCCCCTCGACCTTTGGGGCCAGGTCATCAAGATCCCAGATCAGCGACCCCCACCCGATAACCGCGATTCTGCCCCGCAAGCTCATGCTGTCCTCGCTCATTCCGGAAACCTTGCGCCCCCATAGGCCTGATCAGTCGGCGCAATTTCAAGAGCCGTGACATTGACATGCGCAGGCTGCGCAGCCGCCCAGCGGATCGCCTCAGCCACATCATCAGGGGCCAGTTCATCTATGCCCGTTTCCTTGATCGCGTCACGTTTGGCAGCGTCTTTTACGGCAACATCGTAAAACTCGGTTCGCACGCGCCCGGGCTGAATATCGGTAAAGCGCACGCCCTGCCCCAATGCCTCAATCCGCAGGTTACGAACCATGCCGCGCACCGCGTGTTTTGTGGCCCCATAAAGGGTCGAGCCTGTCGGATAGAGGCCCGAAACAGACCCAAGCGTTATGACGTGCCCCCGCCTCCGGGCCGCCATGCCTGGTAAAGCGGCGCTGATCAGCTGCAGAACAGACGTGACATTCAACGTCACAAGCTGCGCAATTTCAGACGGGCCAGCATCGGTGAGCGCGGTCATCGCCGCCCCGGCACCAGCATTTGCAACGATCAAATCAAAGGGAACCTCTGAAACCAGCGCCGCCATTGCAATCTGATCAGCTGCGTCGATCACGTGCGCCACTGCGCCGGTTTCCGCCGCCAAGTCCTTCAGACGTTCCGCACGGCGCGCCGTCATGTGAACCGTCCACCCATCGGCCACCAACGCCCTTACCGTAGCGGCCCCAATCCCGGCCGAGGCCCCTGTCACCAATGCGTTGCCTTTCACCAATGCGTTGCCTTTGCTCACGTACAGTTCCCCCCGGCAGATGACACAATCGTTGACCTAAGCTAGCTACAGTTTTCGCCAAACGCCCAAGAAAAAACGGCACCGTTCGTGAAAACAGTGCCGTTCGTTAAGTGCCGGTTAAGGAATCCTCAGGGCCATTTCGCCTCTGGCGGCAATGACATCAAGACAGCCTCCGGGTTGTGGCCCGTCTCCAAACCAAACTTGGTTCCCCGGTCATAGACGAGGTTGAACTCCGCATAGCGGCCCCGCTTTACCAACTGCCATTCGCGATCCTCAGCCGTCCACG
Organism: Pikeienuella sp.; assembly: GCA_049608645.1. Classification (GTDB taxonomy): domain Bacteria; phylum Pseudomonadota; class Alphaproteobacteria; order Rhodobacterales; family Rhodobacteraceae; genus Pikeienuella. The sequence goes on from JBMYXS010000033.1 coordinate 17,382, forward strand.
CCTCATCACGGCGCTTTCGAGTGATCGGCAGGTAAGCATCACAAAATGCCCGACCAACATCCTGAGTATAGGCAAAATCAGCCTCCCAATCACCGGTACACAGATCATCATAGAAAATGCCACCCACGCCGCGCGGTTCATTCCAGTGTTTGATCATGAAATATTCGTCGGCCCAGGCCTTGTGCGCAGGGTAGTAAGCCGGATCATGTTTATCACATGCGTCTTTCAGAACCTTGTGGAAAAACGCAGTGTCTTCGTCCACCTCCACCATCGGGTTCAGGTCAGAACCGCCACCAAACCACCAGCAAAACGGCGTCCAGAACATGCGGGTGTTCATGTGAATCGCCGGGCATTTCGGGCTGTTCATATGCGCAACCAGGCTGATACCCGCAGCCCAGAACCGCGGATCATCGGCCAACCCGTCAATCTGACGGCGTGAAGTCAGGCTTCGTTGCGCCATATCGCCAAGCTGGCCATGAACGGTTGAGATGTTCACGCCCACTTTTTCGAACAAGCGACCTCCGCGCATCACGCTCATTTCGCCGCCGCCGGCATCCTCGCCGTCAATGCCCTTGCGAAACGTCTCTTTGCGCTCAAACCGACCAGCGGGCAGGCCAGCATGCGGGCCTGTAGTCTGCTCATCTTCAAGCTGCTCAAAAGCCGCGCAAATCGTGTCGCGCAGTTCGCGAAACCATGCAGCGGCGCGCACCTTTTCGGTCTGAAGTTCTTCGGGTGCACTGGTCATGGTCTGTGGCTCCTCTGCATCTTTCACGCGTTTATTGCGCCGATCCCCGAAAGGCGCAACCGCGCGGGGTTGGCGTCAGTCCCAAACACCCGTATTCAACGTGAGAAATTAGACACACCGCGCAGGCACCCGGTGCCTTGCCCCCGCATCGCGATGCGATACGCCCGGTTCCCTCTTTCGAAAAGGTCGCCTTGATGTTCCGCTTTTTCGAAAATCTGGTCGACCCCTATCAGGAATACGACCAAACAGCGGAAACCCCAAAACGGTTGGGCCCGTTCCTGCAACTGTTCTTGCGCCCCTTTCGGTTCATCCTGCTTCTGAGCGTTCTGGCGACCATTGTTGTCGGTGCGGTCGAGATTGGTCTGATTTTCTATGCAGGGCGGGTGGTCGACCTATTGTCCGTCACGCCGCCCGAAGACTTTTTTGCTGTGTTCGGAGTGGAACTGATCGCGGCCGCAATATTTATCATGGTGTTGCGACCGCTGTTGATCTTTGGTGACGTTGCACTTTTGAACCAATCGCTGATGCCCAACCTCGGCACGTTGGTACGCTGGCGCAGCCACCGCAAGGTGCTGCGCCAATCGGTTGGCTGGTTTGAGGAAGACTTCGCCGGACGCATCGCCAACCGTGTCATGCAAACCGCGCCCTCCATGGGCGAAGCGGCCTTTCAGGTGTTCGACGCGTTGATCTATGCCTCAGTATATCTGGTCGGCGCATTGGTGTTGCTGGCAAATACAGATGTGCGGCTGACCGCGCCACTGCTGATCTGGTTTTGCCTGTATGTCGCAATGATGAGCTATTTCACCCCACGCGTTGGCAAGGCCTCGAAAGAGTTTTCCGAGGCACGCTCCGTCATCACCGGGCGCATTGTGGATAGCTATTCCAACATCCAAACGGTGAAATTATTCGCCCATGCCGGCCGCGAAGAAGCTTTCGCGCATGAAGCGATCGAAAACGGCCGTCAGACGTTCCAGAAACAAATGCGCATCGTAACGGCCATGGCCCTCGGGCTGGATCTGATCAACGGGTTCCTGATGGTCAGTGTAATTGGCTGGGCCATTTGGTTATGGCAGGGGGATCTCGCCTCTGTCGGTACGGTTGCGGCCGCTTCGGCATTGGTACTTCGCCTGTCTGCCATGACTGGTTGGATCATGTGGGCGCTGTCATCCCTGTTCCAGAACCTCGGTGTGATCATGGAGGGGATGCAAACCATCGCAGACCCCGTGCGCCTTGAAGACAAGCCCAATGCGCCAGACCTCAAAGTCACCGCTGGCGCGATCTCCTATGATGGAGTGGAGCATCGTTACGGCAAAACCCATGGCGGGCTTGAGGGGTTGAACCTCCACATCAAGCCGGGCGAGCGGGTCGGCGTCGTTGGCCGCTCAGGTGCCGGCAAATCAACCCTGGTGAACCTGTTGCTCCGCTTCCATGACGTCGAGGCGGGCACCATTAGGATTGACGGGCAAGATGTTTCCGACGTCACGCAAGACAGCCTGCGCCGCCAGATTGGGATGGTAACGCAGGATACCTCGTTGCTGCACCGCTCAGTACGTGAAAACATCCTCTATGGCCGCCCCGATGCGACGGAGGCCGAAATAGAGGCCGCAATCGCACGCGTTGCTGCCGCCGATTTCATCCCCGAACTGCAAGACCCAAAGGGCCGCACCGGGCTGGACGCAGAGGTTGGCGAACGTGGTGTCAAACTCTCTGGCGGACAACGTCAACGCATCGCGCTCGCGCGGGTCGTGCTGAAAGATGCTCCGATACTGGTATTGGACGAAGCGACATCCGCCCTCGACAGCGAAGTTGAAGCTGTCATTCAGGAAAGCCTTTATGGCTTGATGGAAGGCAAAACCGTTATTGCCATCGCCCATCGCCTCAGCACAATCGCGCGAATGGACCGCATCGTGGTGATTGACGCCGGCAGGGTTGCGGAAACCGGAACACATGCTGAATTACTTGCCGCCAAAGGCCTCTATGCAACATTCTGGGCCCGCCAATCTGATGGATTTATTGACGTAACCGAGGAAGAGCAAAGCTGACCAACACTTCTTTGTTCTTCAAATATCCAAACCCGCTCTCGCCCAAACGAACCACCACCGGTGGCGGCTGTCCGCTCCCGAAGCGGTCCATCACCGATTTTGATTATCGTTAACCCCTCAGAAGCCCTACATAAACGACATGAGATATTTTCTGGCATCACTTGCCCCCGCTTTCGCCAAGGCTGACGGGCCGCCGCCGCGCAGCTTCGGTGCGTTTCTGCGGTGGGCGCTGCGGGGGGCGTGGCCGGCCATATGGCTTGGCGCATTCATGGGCGCACTGGTCGGCGTGTTGGAAAGCGTCGGCTCCTATCTGATCGGCTATGTGATTGATGATGCACTGGCCCGTTCACCCCAGACTTATCTGGCCGAAGCATGGCCGATGTTGCTTGCCGTGGCAGCGTTCTTTTTCCTGCTTCGCCCGGCAATGATGGCGCTCAGCGCGGGCGTGAATGGCATCACGCTTGGCCCAAACCTGTTCCCGCTGATCCTCAACCGTCTCAACCGCCATACGCTCGGCCAGTCCCTGCGGTTCTTTGATGATGATTTTGCCGGGCGGCTTAGTCAGAAACAGGTGCAAACCTCCACCGCGATTACCGAAGTCGTGCTGGAGATGACCAACGCCATCGCATTTGCTCTTGCAACGCTGATCGGCGCGGCCTTTGTTCTGGCACAAGTGGATGCCCGTCTGGTGCTGGTTCTGGTGGGCTGGCTCATCGCCTATATCGCGCTGATCCGGTGGTATATTCCACGCATTCGCAAGCGCGCGCGCCTGCGCGCAGAGGCAAGGGCCGGCGTTACGGGCCAGATCGTCGATACATTCTCCAATATGGCGACTGTCAAACTGTTTGCGCAGGTCGGTCGCGAAGAACAAGCGACCGAAGATGCGGTTGCCAATTTCCGCACCAAGGCGCTGGAATTTGGCTATCTTTCTACTGCCTTTCGCGGCGTCTTGATGACCCTGGCGGGGCTGCTGCCGGTATTGCTGCTGGGCGCGGCATTGTGGCTCTGGCAATCGGGGCAGGCCAGTGCAGGTGACATTGCAATTGCGGGCATTCTGTCCACGCGCATTGCGCAGATGTCCGGGTGGATCAGTTTCACCGCCATGGTCATTTTCGCCAATCTGGGCGAGGCCGAAGATGGTATGCGGACACTTACCCCACCCCACGAGATTATCGACAAGCCCGGCGTCGAACCTGTGGCCCGCGCGGTGGGAGAGGTCCGATTTGATGCCGTTGACTATCATTACGGCAAAGAAGCGGGCGGCGGCCTTAACCGCTTTGACCTGACAATACGCCCCGGTGAAAAGGTTGCGCTCGTCGGTGCATCCGGCGCAGGCAAAACGACGGCTTTGTCGCTGCTTTTGCGGCTGTATGATGTGGAAGGCGGGCGCATTCTGCTCGGTGGGCGTGATGTTCAGGATTACGCCCAGGACGATCTTCGCCGCCAGATTGCCATGGTTCGGCAGGAAACCTCTATGTTCAACCGCCCTGCCTCTGACAACATCATGTATGGCCGCCCCGATGCCAGCTGGGATGAAATGATTGCAGCCGCGCGAGAGGCAGAAGCACATGATTTTATTCAGGATTTACAAGACAGCAAGGGGCGCACCGGCTACGCCGCCCATCTCGGCGAACGGGGCGTGAAACTGTCCGGTGGTCAGCGCCAGCGCATCGCCCTTGCACGTGCTATCCTCAAAGACGCCCCCGTGCTTGCGTTGGATGAGGCAACTTCCGCACTTGATAGCGAGGTTGAAGCATCGATTCAGGCCAGCCTCGATCGGTTGATGGAGGGTAAGACCGTCATCGCCATCGCCCATCGTCTGTCCACAATCGCGCGCATGGACAGGATCGTCGTGATGGAAAATGGCACAATCGCTGAGATAGGCACCCATGCGGACCTGTTGGCCAAGGGGGGCCTGTACGCCAGTTTCTGGAACCGTCAATCAGGCGGCTTTATCGGGGTGGAAACAACGGAATAGGCATTTAGCCCGTTTGCAAAATGCCTTACCTTTTGCCACGAGCAAGCGCAGGGGCCTTATAGATGTACGATGGCGACAGTTTTTTTACGTTAGGGATCGGTGGCCAGATCGGGCTTGTGATCGTCACAATCATTCTGTCGATCGCAACGATCATGTTAACCCATCGCGTTGCAATAATGATCCGCTGGAAAGTGTGGGCTGTTGTATCTGCACTGACGTTGTTTTGGCTGTTTGTCTGGCTTTCGCCCCAAGTCTATTATCTTTATTACCAGATGATCTTCACGGGCCTGCCGTGGCAAGTCGTGGTCAGTTGGCCACCGCCGGCGGGCGAGACTCTGGTGGATATGATCCTGTTCCGTGGGGAGGCCACATTGTCGAACCACGGCAAGGGGGCGCTGTTCTGGGTCATGGCTGCGACCGCCTTCATGGCCGGGGTAGACGGCGAAGATGAAGCCGCCGGTTAGGCCAACACCGCACCAAGCCATCTACCATCATATCGAGCCAACTGGCGCTACTCTGCACAGGTCTTGGCCTGCACGAGTCTTGGTCCGCAAAAATCTTGACCGGAACGACCAGCGCGCGCCGTACAACGCCGCGCGCAGACCACTTGTCGTGCGCTTTTGACCTACGCCCTTGTTGGGCAGCCTTATGCCGTGGCGGGCTGAACCATCCGGCCCAGGCGGCGGCCGGCCATGATGTGCACGTGCAAATGGGGCACTTCCTGAACGCCGTGCTCCCCTGAATTGGCGATAAGGCGATAGCCGTCACCTTCGTCAGGGTTGGCGCCAATCTGGCGCACAACATCACCAACCAAACGCGTAAAGTCGACAATCTCTGCGTCTGAGGCTTCGCCCGCAAAATGGTCGTAGCAAACATACGGCCCCTTGGGGATTACCAGAACATGATCGGGCGCAACCGGGTTGATATCCCGAAAGGCAAGCGAATGCTCGGTTTCAGCAACCGTTGTGTTCGGGATCTCGCCGCGCAGGATTTTGGCGAAGATGTTTTGATCGTCATAAGAATAGGCCATCAGGCGCTCCCATCATTCCAGATTATGTTCCATTTCGCGGACCACTGCTTCAACCTCATCGCGACTGACCCGCAGGAAACGCGCGATGGAGGCGGCCATTTCAACCCGGTTCTGTTCAGGCGAAATCACGTCCATTCGGCCTGTATCGACCTTACGCAGCCGCCCCGATTCTTCGGAGAATTCGATCTTCAGGGCATCAACCACCGCGCGGCGTTGCACTTCAATCGCGGCAGGTGCCAGCAAGCCGACACGCTCAGCATGATCAACGTATTCGGGTTCGGTGAACTCTGTCTCGATCAACAACATGCGCATGCGCGAATCGGTGTCAGCGATATCTCGAACCACATCTTCGCGAGACGGGTCGATGCAGATGACCAGTTTTTCGGTTTGTCGGATACTGAACAACAATGAGATAAAGGCACGGCGGTGGCGTGCGCGCTTATCCTTGCCAACCTCCAGATTGCCAAGGTCCATGCCCAGGGGTTCATCCTGATCAAAGATATACCCCAATGTCTCTGTCCCGGTGATGCGGTGAATGGCACGGGACAAACGCTCCCCCACATGCCACTTCTTGCACGCAATAACGAGGATCTCCTTACCATCATCCAAAGTGGTGGAGCGTTGCCAGAACCGCGCAGGCGTGCGCCGCCCGTCGCGCCCACGCCCCGCAAGGTAGTGGTAATAGCTGTGAACCATTTCCGGCCCGGCCTCAGCCATTTCACCGCTATTATAATGCGCCAACATATCCGCACGCAGCGTTTCATCATGTTCTGTCACTTTACGGGCGAAAAAGCGCGGTTCGCGCTTAATCATCTCCCAATGATCACGATAGAACGTCACCGGCATGCCATAGTCGGTGAACACCAGTGTCGTCGGCGGGCGCGAGACGATTTCCGCGTGATCGGCGCAATGCGCGATGATGGTTTGAAACACGATTTCGTCAGGAATCCAGGTGGTTTTGAAAAACCGCAAAACATCGGGGCGCTTTTTCAGAAACGCATACATCGCCTCAACGGTTTTCGCACGGAGACACCACCACTGCGACCCGATCTTGATGGTCAGGTCGCGCGGCAGAGGGCGCGAAAGCCCCAGCTTTCGCTGGGCATTCAGCAACCCATAGAACAATTTCTTGTTCTTCCGCTCGTTCACCACGTGACGATAGATAAGGCGATCTTCCTTCAGGCCGGTTTTGATCCACCCGCTTTCAAAGAAGTCATTAAATTCAATGAAATCACGATCGGCTGGTTCAAGCTGTGCGTGAATCCATGCTGCTGATTTGATGGGGTAACAATCACCACTGACAAGGTAATAATGCGTGACGCCATCGAATGCCTTGCGCGCCGCATCAAGCATGTTGAACGAAGCCTGCACGAGGGAATATTCCCCCCACCCGCACGCCACACGCTTGGCAAACGCCACATTTGGCTCATCCCGAAACGCATCCAACAGCGTTTCGTAGTCGGCAGCAGATGCGCGTTTGTCAAAGTGAATCGAAACCACGTCCCCCGCCGCAACATAAGCCTGCGCCTGCGCTATGACAGCGGGCGCATTCTTGTGACACAGAAGCAGGTACGCGATTTTGACCATGGTCCGTGAGGTGTAATGCGATGGCGCGTTCCAGGAAAGCCCCGGATTTGACTTGCTCCCCGGATTTGACTTGCTCAACGTCATTCATCGAACCAGCGTTGCCGTAACGATCGTCTTCGCAGCACAACAAACTTGATCAAAGCAGGGCCAGCCGCCAGCGTCGCGCCATACATTACGAGGCACAAAGCCATGAAAATATCATGCGCCCACCCCGGCGGCAGCGACCTTCCCGTCGTGCCCAGCATGCTGAGCCCAAACCAAGGCCACAGCAGAAACATAAGCCCACCCAGCAACGCACCGATTTGTTCTCGTCTGCTTCGCGCCAGCCTGTCATTCTTGTGCAAACCAGCCCTGAAGCGCCAGCCATCCGGCCCCATTTCACCCCAAAATGTGAGCATAGCAGAAAGGGCAATTACGCTTACCAGGATAAGAGTAAAGGCATACCAATACAGATAGGGGTCGGGCGGATAATGAAAATGGCGATACGCGATTTCGTCCAGATCGCGGCTCAGTTTCGGTATCCAGCTTACCAATTCCAATCGGTGCAAAAACGGGCTGAAAAGCCGGGCGAAAAGGCCGCTATCAAGCCATTCCATCACCAATGTGGCGAAGGGCGTGCAGACCAGAACAATGGATAGCTGTTTCGCGCGCATGTTAATTGTCACCCCCGAACATTCTAAATCGCCCAGACATTCTTAAATGGTAGCAATCGTCAATTATGGCGGTCTTGCCCCCGTCCTTACCTTTTATTGTCCCCTTCACGCGCATAAGTTACACCCCAGCAAGCCAAAGAGAATGAGAGATCGCGCCGAAATGAGCAAATTTCCCGGAGTGTGGGTATCTGAGAGTGGGCGACTTGCCTATCGTGTACTGCCAAAATGCGCCTGCTCAACCATTGGGCAGATCATGTATTATGGGGACAGCAAGACCTATTTCGATGGTGACATTCACGACGCCGATCATGGCCTGCTGAAATGGGATCAGGACCACAATCACGATCGTATCCGTGCCGCCGTTGAAGACAATGACGCCTTTACATTCACATGCGTGCGCAACCCTTATTCACGCGTGCTGTCGGCGTTTTTTGACAAGGTGTGCGGCATTCAACGTAATGGCAAACGCTATCGCGGGAACATGGTGCCAATGCTCACCAAGCGTTACGGGGTTGAGGTCGATGGTGATTTTGACCAGATCAAATCCTTCCGCCGGTTCCTTTTGTTCGTGCGTGATACCATTCGTTACCGCAAACCCATGTTCCCAGACATTCATTGGATCGCGATGGCCAACCACATCGGATATTCAGCCAAGAACGGCATGAAGTTCGATTATATCTTCGCGACCGAGCACTTTAACGATGGCATGAAACATGTGCTGTCGCAGGCCCCTCTGGTGCACGAGGTCGATGTTGATGCCATGCCGCGCTTTAACGAAAGTGAGGGGCATGGCCCGAAACGGGCGCATCCTGTCGAAGATTACTTTGATGATCTGTCGATCTACATCATGCACGACATCTACAAGAAAGATTTCCAGCTCTTCAAATATGATCAGGAGCCGGGGCGCGGCGGGCCGAAGAAAGACATCGACCCTGAAGAAGTCTATGCCCGACTGATGAAGAACGTGAACAAGCCTGCTGAATAAGCTATCGGGGTGATCTTGTGCCTTTCTCGGCACGCAGTAGAATGCCCCAAAGCCGCCAATCGAAAGCCACATCCATGACAACCGCACCCACCCCCATCGACGCCCCCGAAACCGAAGAAGTCAGCGCCACACGCATTGCCTGCGATGGTGGGGAAGGCGCGTTGGGCCACCCACGGGTTTGGTTGTCCATCGGTGAGCAGGGTTTTGTTGAATGCCCTTACTGCGATAAAAAGTTCGTTCTTAAAAACGGCGTTGGTCACTGATTGTGTTGCGTGTACACCACCTGCGCGTCGGACGTGCGCTGTTTACACTGTGGCTGATCGAAGAACTTGGCATTGACTATGAGCTGGTTCTCTACGACCGCAATCCCAAGACATTCCGCGCGCCGCCGGAACTGCGGGAGGTTCACCCCCTCGGCAAATCACCATTGATAGAGGATGATGGCTTACTGCTGTCTGAATCGGGGGCCATCGCGGCCTATCTGGTGGATCGCTACGACACGGGCAACACACTCGCGCCAGCCCATGATGATCGCACCGCGCGCGCGCAGTGGACGCAATGGCTGCATTATGCCGAAGGTTCCGCCGTGTTGCCGGTGATGATGAAACTGCTGCTTAAGTCCGAGCGTGATGATGCAAAGCTGATTGACGGTTTCGCAACGGCTGAGCTGAAACTGCAATTTGACTACATCGCCAACCAGCTGGGTGACAAAGATTACCTGCTTGGCGATCACTTACAGGCGCCTGATATCGGCGTTGGATATGTGATCAGCATGGCCAAGAACCTTGGCCTGACCGCAGATCACCCATCTTTGGAAGCCTATTTGAAACGTCTGGTATCACGCCCGGCGTTCCAAGCGGCCAAAGCCAAAGCTGGCGCGTAATTGCCCGGGCGCATCGCTCCTTTGGTTGAAAGGGGCGATGCGTGAACCGCAATAGACCACTTTTGCTCCTTGTTGCCCCTGGTATCTTTCTGCTGCTGTGGTCAGCGGGCTATGCGGTTGCGAAAATCGGTCTTCAATACGCCGAACCCATGACATTGCTGACCCTGCGGTTCGGGTTGGTGGTTGGCATCATGGCTGTCTTGTTCGCGATTATCCGCCCGCCTTTGCCGGCAACCCGTGCAGATTGGGGCCATTTGGCGATTGTCGGCTTTCTGATGCAGGCGACCTATTTTGGCCTGTGCTACATGGCGTTCCGCGCAGGTGTGGCAGCAGGTACAGTTGCGTTGTTGATGTCGTTTCAACCCATTCTGGTCGCGCTGATCGCCCCGGCGTGGACGGCTGAAAAGATCGGGCGGAACCGATGGGTGGGGCTTGTCCTCGGCCTATTGGGGGCAGGCGTGGTGATTGCCGCCCGTTCAAGCATCGAGGCGCCATCCCTGTTTGGTTTTGCCTGTGCTGCGCTCGGCCTTGCCGGAATAATTGGCGCGTCGCTCTGGGAAAAACGGTTCGGGCTATCGCACCACCCCGTTACCGCAAACCTGATTGGATATACCGCTGGTCTGATTGGTGTGGTGCCTGCAATGCTGATACTGGAAACAATGACGATCAACTGGACGTGGGAATTTACGGCCGCGCTGACCTATCTTGTTGTTGGAAATTCAGTGATCGCGGTTGGCCTTTTGCTGGCGATGATCCGCGCAGGCGATGTCAGCCGCGTGTCCGCGCTCTTTTTCCTTGTCCCGCCACTGGCCGCGATCATCGCTTGGTTTTTATTGGGAGAAGTAATGCCGCCTGTCGCCTGGGCAGGCATGGCGATTGCCGCCCTCGGCGTGTTTCTCGCCACACGCCGGGCATAGGGCACGGCCATGGCCGCGCCCCAGCCGATTTTCAAACAGCGTCCGTGTATTCGCCACGCGCCGGATAGTTTTTCTCAATCGCGAAATCGAGTGCTTTGAGCAGTTCGCTGAAATGCGGGCGCACGAAAGGCATGGTTTGAACCGACCCATAGTAAAGCGACCGCCCTGGCTGAACCATGAACAGCCCCGGTTCGGAAAACAGCGCAGGCTCCTCTATCCCGATGGAGGTTTTCCCGCGTGAGGTAGAGATATATAGCCCCCAGGCCTTCGCCTCCGCCAGCGGCAGATCATAGGCAATACGCAATGGCGCGCCGAGCTTGTCTGCCATCGCCTCGGCCCGGTCTTTGCCGTCTGAAGACACACCAACCGTGGTTACGCCGCGTGCTTCGAACTCTGGCGTCAGCTTTGCCAGTTCCGTCAGGTATGTTGCACAAATCGGGCAATGCAGGCCGCGATAGAAGCATACAACGGTTCCCCGCTCCGACCCTTCGCCGCTGAGCGAAAACTGGCCCCCACCGGCCAAGGGCAAATTCAGGTCGGGTGTTGCCTTACGCGGTGTCAGCATTTTGTCTCTCCTTGTATGTTTATACCGATCGTTCTTAACTAGCTTGGCACAAAAAGGGGAGTCACATGACTGTTAAGTTGGATCATATCGTTTTTGGCTGCGCTGATCTGGATACCGGTGCAGAGTGGCTGGCAACGCGCCTTGGCGCAGCCGCCGCGGCGCGGGGCGTCCACAAGATGATGGGCACGCATAATGCACTGTGGAATATGGGCGATGCTTACATTGAATTGGTCGCCATCAACCCCGCCGCCCCCCATCCGGGGCGCCCGCGCTGGTTCGGGCTGGATGATGCAGAAACCAAGGCACGGCTGGCCGATGGCGTTCATTTACTGACATGGGCCGTTGCCGGTGGGCCGATTGAACCACTCATAGCCAAAGCCCCGTTTAAACTTGGCCCTGTCGAAAGTTTCGCGCGTGATGATCTGGCGTGGAACGTCGCTGTGCCGCTTGATGGAACACCGGGGCTGGACGGCGCTTTCCCGCTGACGCTGGACTGGACAGCAGGTCTTCACCCCGCTGAACGGCTGCCCGATGTCGGCATTCGCTGTGATCAGCTCACCGTGGCGCACCCGGACGCCGCAGAGTTGCGCATCGCGTTGGATAATATCGGCGCGCCGGTTGTTCTGGCGGACGGTCCGTTCTCGCTCAAGGCAGAGATGAGCACCCCCGCAGGCCCTCAGACCTTCGAGGCGTAACCGGCAAACCCGCAGCTAATCAGAGCAGGTTGTTCACAATCACGGTCTGAAGCGCAAAAATCGCGATCAGAACGATAATCGGCGTCAAATCAATCCCGCCCATAGAGGGGAGCCTGTCGCGGATAGGCTTATATACAGGTTCAGTGATGCGGTTCAGCCCGGACCAGATTTGGTAAACAAAGGGCTGACGCACGTTCAGAATGTTAAACGCAACGAGCCAGCTGAGAATGGCTTGGATAATGATGACCCACTTCGCAAAGTTCAGGACCATTAACAAAATCACAGCAATCGAACCCATATCATCCTCCGAGATACATATCCTCACTCACCTAGCGTTGCCGGGGCTTCGCCGCAAGGCTTCCCCCTTTTGCCGGAATCATGGTATGCAGGACGAGTTTGAACATACAGTTAGCCGGGAAGGCTTTATTGTGAGCAATACTTCGGCATTAACCGGGGACAAGAAAACGCTTGAGGTCTTCGACCTGAACATGGCGTGCGCATATTACGCGTGCGTGTTCGATGCGGTTTTCGATGATCTGAGCAACCCAGAGGCACGTGCCATGGCCATTGGCGGCACGTCATATCATATGGTCAAGAACCGCAAGGCGGCGGCGGCTGAAAACCTTATCGCACAGGTCGAGGATGTGGACGTCTGCGTTGCACGCGCTGCCGCAAAGGGGGGCTCGATCTTAACCCCCGCTGGCGGCGATGCGACCAATCGGGAAGGCGTCGTCAAAGACCCCTTTGGCCACGCCTGGGTTGTAAGCCGCCTGTAACACTAACAAATTTGGCTTACATTTGGTCAAAATGCCGGGAATTCGCCGCCTTTTCCAACCGCGATAGCATATCGAAGAACTGGGCCATTTCCTCCTCTGACAATACGCCATTGAGGTAACGGAACCGCTTGCCCATCAGGGGTTCAATTCTCTTGAACAGATCTTCGCCCTTTTCAGTGATAACAATGCGGTGCACGCGCCGATCATCCTGATCGCGGCGGCTTTCAACAAAGCCATCTTTCTCCAGCAATTTCAGCATCCGACTGACAAAGCCCGGGTCATACTGGCTTACTGCCACGATATCCCGAGAGGTATTGGCCCATTCTGCGCCAATAAAGACAAGCACACGCCATTGCCCGACCGTGATATGCGTTTCCGTTGCCAGCAGAACTGCCGCCTGAGACGCCAACGCATTGGCCAATCGGGAAACGCGATAGGGGATGATCTCTTCGAGGGTGGGTAAAAAATTCACTCTATCGGGCATAAAGGCGATCTCTCAATTGATTGATACGTCAAGGATTGCCCGAGCGCCGATCAAAGTCGACCTATTTCTACAGGCAACCGCTGAGCGCGAAAACGAGAGCGCCGCGAACAGGCGGTGCGTTTGACAACCGCCTGTTCAAATTCAATGCCTGATCAGCCAACGCGCGTTGATGCAATGACTGCCATATTGAGGATATCGGAAACCGTCGCCGTCATCGGGCAGATCTGCACAGGCTGTTCAAGGCCGGTCAAAATCGGGCCAATCACGGTCGTTCCCTCAAGTTTCTGCAACATCTTGGTGGAAATAGCCGCCGAATGACGCGCTGGCATGACCAGAACATTTGCAGGCCCCGTAAGGCGACAGAACGGATATTGTTTCATCGCATCGGCATCAAGGGCGATATCGGCACCCATCTCGCCATCAAATTCAAAATCGACATGCCGTTCTTCCAGAATGCGGGTCGCATCCCGCAGGTTCTGTGAGCGTTCCGAACGTGGGTAACCAAATGTGGAATAGGACAAAAGCGCAACGCGTGGCTCCAGCCCCAATCGCCGCGCAACACCCGCAGCCTGTTCAGCGATATCCGCCAGTTCATCACCGGTAGGCATTTCGTGAACCATTGTATCTGCGACCAAAACAGTACGGCCCTGCGCCAGAACGGCGGAAACACCAACAACTTTTTGACCCTGTCGCGTTTCAAACACCTTGCCGATGTCATCAAGCACCACGGCAGATTTGCGGGTTACACCAGTAACCAAAGCATCCGCATGCCCATGCGCGAGCACACATGCCGCAAAGATGTGGCGATCCCGCGCGACCATCCGATAACAGTCGCGCCGCAAGCGGCCGCGACGTTGCAGTTTTTCGAACAGCTCATCCACATAGCTTTCGACATGCGGGGAGTTTGCAGCATTCAGCACCTCCAACTCGCCAATCGCATCCGCTGCGCCGCTTTCGGTGAGAATACGGTCCACATCATCCTGACGCCCCACCACAACGGCGCGCCCCATGCCACCACGCTGATAGGCCAGCGCAGCGCGGACAACACGCTCGTCGTCGCCTTCCGCGAACAACATGGTTTTCTGTTCAGACCGCGCGCGCTGCGTCAACGCCTGAAGCATGTTGGCCGTCGGGTCGAGGCGCGCCCGCAAGCGCAGCTCATAATCTTCCATGTCGATGATCGGGCGGCGGGCAACACCACTGTCCATCGCGGCCTTTGCGACCGCTGGCGGAATAACGTGGATCAGGCGCGGGTCAAACGGGGCCGGAATGATATATTCGGCACCATAGGTCGGGCGCTCCCCATAGGCGGCGGCAACCTCGTCAGGCACATCCTCACGCGCCAGAAGCGCAAGCGCCCAAGCGGCCGCAATTTTCATCTCTTCGTTGATCGTACGCGCATTCACGTCCAGTGCACCGCGGAAGATGAAGGGAAATCCGAGCACGTTGTTCACCTGGTTCGGATAATCAGAACGCCCCGTCGCCACGATGGCATCGGCACGAACGGCCTTGGCATCTTCGGGCGTGATTTCCGGGTCAGGGTTTGCCATCGCAAAAATGATCGGCGCAGCGGCCATGCTTTCAACCATTTCAGCGGTAAGCGCGCCCTTGGCAGACACGCCAAGGAACACATCTGCCCCCTTCATCGCATCCGCGAGCGAGCGTGCCTCTGTCACCGTAGCGTGGGCAGATTTCCACTGGTTCATACCAGCTTCACGGCCCTGATAGATCACGCCGCGCGTATCGCACACCAGACAGTTTTCAGGTTTCGCGCCCAGCGATTTTACCAGTTCGATACAAGCAATGCCCGCCGCACCCGCACCATTCAGCACGATCTTGCAATCTTCGATCTTGCGCCCGGTGATGTGCAGCGCATTCAACAAGCCCGCAACGCAAATGATCGCGGTGCCGTGCTGGTCATCGTGAAAGACGGGAATGTCCATCTCTTCGCGCAGGCGCTGTTCAATGATGAAGCAATCAGGCGCTTTGATGTCCTCAAGGTTAATGCCCCCGAATGACGGCCCCATGATCCGCACGGCATTGATGAACGTGTCGGCATCGTCGGTGTCGAGTTCCAGATCAATCGCGTTCACATCCGCAAACCGTTTGAACAGAACCGCCTTACCCTCCATCACCGGCTTTGACGCTAGTGCACCAAGATCACCAAGACCCAGAATGGCCGTGCCGTTGGAAATGACTGCAACCATATTCCCGCGTGATGTATAATCGAATGCGGTTTCAGGGTCTGCGGCAATAGCACGAACAGGCGCGGCAACGCCGGGGGAATACGCCAGTGAAAGGTCACGCTGAGTGGCCATCGGTTTTGTGGCCACCACCTCCAGTTTCCCGGCGGGCGCAGCAAAATGATACGCGAGCGCGTCTTCGTCCATCGAGCGGTTTTTATCGGCCATCTTTTCAAGTCCCTCTTGCGCCTCTTGCCGGGCGGACGCGCACATTAGGGGGAGCGCCCGTGAGGTGCAATCACTCGACCATTCCCTGCCCCGTATAACTTGGGGTTTTCACGGCAAAATGCGTCAATTTTCTCTGCCAAGGCGCAATTTCCATCACCTTTGCCATCGAGCGGCGCGGCGACACGCCCCATACTGCGTCGGGTTTTGCATCCTATGATCAGGGGTAGGAAAGCATTGCCACCATGAAATCTGATCATTCCTATCGCGCTGACCCCGCTGTGCCGTCTTTCGACGAAAGCCGCGCATTGGTTGTGATGGATGCAGAATGCGCGCTTTGCTGCCGCGGGGCACGCCTGATCGCGCAGGCGGACAAGGCGCATGAATTTCAAATAACCACGGCACAATCACCTCTGGGGCGTGCCCTGTTGGTTCATTACGGTCTGAACCCCGATGACCCGGAAAGTTGGCTGTATTTAACGGACGGGCGCGCATTCCATTCGCTGGATGCCATCATTCGTGTCGGCAAGCGCCTTGGCGGGCCGATGCGGCTTTGGTCGGTTTTCGCGCCGATACCACGCGGCATGCAGGATTGGCTGTACCGCCGAATGGCCCGAAACCGATATCGGTTCGGGCGCGGCGACATGTGCGCCCTGCCTGACCCTGAATTGCGGAAACGACTGATTTGAAAATACTGATAGCAGGTGGTTATGGCGTATTTGGCGGGCGACTTGCCCGCCTGTTGATGCGCGACGGGCATGACATCATCATTGCCGGGCGCAATCTGAAACATGCGCGCCGATTTTGTGATGAATTTGGCGGTACACCCATGCGGCTGGATATGCGGGGGGATCTGGCCTCACTGCGCCGCGCACGACCAGAGATTGTCGTCGATGCCGCTGGCCCGTTCCAGGCCTATGGCGATGATCCTTACAAGCTGGCGCGACAGGCCATTGCAATCGGCGCGCATTATTTCGACCTGTCGGATGATGCAGATTTTGCAGTGGGTATCGCCACACTGGATGGAACAGCCAAGGCAGCGAACGTGGTTGCCCTTTCCGCAGCATCAAGTGCCCCTGCAATTTCCGCCGCTGCTTCGCGGGCGCTGGCGCATGGCATGGACACCATCGCCTTGGTTGATATCGCGATTCTCCCCGGCAACCGGGCACCGCGCGGATATTCCGTGATGCAGGCCATCATGGGACAGGCGGGAAAACACTTGCGCCTTTGGCGGAATGGGACGTGGCAAAGTGCAACCAACTGGTCTTCGCCCCGGCGCTACGAATTGGGCAATGGTACGGTGCGAACAGGTTATCTGATACGAGTGCCGGATGTGGAAATCCTGCCAGATGCACTGAACGCCCAATCGGTATTGTTTCGCGCAGGGATGGAACTGCCTGTGATGAACCATGCGCTCAGCTTTCTGGCGTGGCTGCAAAAAAAGGGGCTGACAGTCGCAACACCGTGGGTGATTTCCCTTGCACGCCGCATTGCCGATTTGCTGAAGCCGTTTGGTACCGATACAGGCGGTATGGTCGTCACCGTTACCGGGCTAGCGCGCGGTCGCAAGGTCGCACGGCGATGGACGCTGACCGCAGAGGCGGGCGATGGCCCGTTTATACCTGCGACTCCAATTCGCGCCCTTGTGCAACACCTGCCAAACCTGCCCAGCGGTGCGCGGGCTTGCGCAGATGACCTGTCGTTGAAGATGTTGGCGGAAAACATTTCCGACATTTCAGTAAAAACAGAAATATCAGAAATTGAAGACTTCTCAGTCTTTGAACGGGCGCTTGCTGCCGAATGGTCCACGCTCTCCGCGCCACTACAGCAGGCGCATGATGTGCCGGATATGCTTGTCCTGTCAGGTCAGGCGCAGGTCACGAGAGGGCAAGGCGTCATACCTGCTATTGCTGCCCGGCTGTTCGGCTTCCCCCCGGAATCGCCCGCCACCCCGGTCATGGTAACGATGGAGCGGCGCGGCCAGGATGAGATTTGGGAGCGCAATTTTGACGGAAACACGTTCCGCTCCACCCTTTCACCCGCTGGCACGGGCCGGTTTCGGGAGCGTTTTGGGCCATTTACCTTTGAGCTGACCCTGCGCGCGGGCGATGATCGCATCACAATGGCGGTGGACAGGGGCTGGTTGGGGCCGCTGCCCCTGCCCCGCGCCTTGCTGCCCGGCGGCGACGGCGTCGAAACGTGCAAGAACGGGCGGTTTACCTTCGATGTCACGATGCGCGCGCCCCTTACGGGCGCGCTGATCGTGCGATACCACGGCTGGCTCCTTCCTGAGGAGGGCCGCTCTCACACGCCGTGAATGGCCGCAATGTCGTCAATCACGCCGCGATGGAAAGCTGTGGCACGCGCGTTCGATTGATGTGCCCGCATTCGGTCTGCAAGCGGATCGGGTGCTGACGTGTCTGATCCGGCCATACGTTGCAAAACAGCGTGACCGCAAAATGGTACGTGCACTTCTGAATATCCCCCTTCGTGCACCAGAACCAATTTGCCCTGACAAAGCGCCTTGGCATCGGTCATCACCCGTTCTGTCAGCGCATCAAACGTGAAAGACCCGGCAAGCGTTCGTGACAAAGGGTCTGCACCCGAGGCATCAAACCCGCAGGCAACGATAATCACATCTGGTTTGAACGCCGCAAGCCGTGGGCGAACGATGCGATCATAGGCATACAGAAACGCATCATCACCCGCACCGGGGCAAAGGGGAATGTTGACGTTAAAACCCTCGCCAGCGCCCGCGCCCCGGTCCTGCGCATCGCCTTTATCCAGCGGGAAATTATGTTCCTGATGCATCGAAATCGTGAGCACGGAGGGATCATCATAGAAGACCGCCTCTGTGCCATTGCCATGGTGAACGTCCCAATCCACGACCGCGACACGCAGATCTGGCTGCGCTGCCTGTGCCTCGCGAATGGCGATGCCAATATTGTTCAACAGGCAAAACCCCATTGGATAATCGGGCAGGCAGTGGTGCCCCGGCGGGCGGCTCAACGCATAGGCGTTTTCATGCTCGCCGGACAGAACAGACGCAAGCGCCGCACTCGCCAGCCCCGCCGATTGTGCCGCAATCTCATACCCACCGGTGCCAAACGGCGTGCGCAGCCCCATTTCGCCACCATCCGCGTCTGACATTTCCTTGAACGCGTCGAGATAGGTCACGGGGTGAACACGTTCCAGCATCTCCCGCGTTGCGGAGGGGGCGGAGCGACAGTCCAATTCAGCACTCAAACCCGTTACATCCATCAAGTTCTTGAGACGCCGCTTGGTTTCAGGGTTTTCCGGCAAACCGCCACCAACAGCCGGTTGCACCAGTCCACCGACCCGCGCGACGGAGGCATAGTTCCCGCCAAAATGCCAAAAGCAGCTCTCATCAAAATAAAACGCAGTCGTTTTGGGTGCCGTTGTCATTTGGGGGGGTATCCTTTGTTCAAACCATCTCTCCCCGCTTTGATAGGGTCAGACGTGACATGCTTTCAACTCATTCCCGAAACCGGAAACAAATCCCGTCCCCAGATTGCCCGCGGTTCTGGGCCCCTGATTTTGCGCCCCTGGTTTTGACGCCCTCGCGTGAGAACGGCGCTGGTGATCTTGGGAAAGGAATGCGAATACTAGCGGGAAGACAAAAGCGAGAATGGGGTCTTTGGCAATGGAAACAAGCTCCGGCCAACCGAAATTGGATGACCCATTCTGGGATACGGTCGCCAACGGGTGTGACACATCCCCTTATCGAACATTCGGCATAGATGAATGGGCCGCGCTGCGTGCAGATATACGCCCAACACTTTCAAGCGCGGAGGTAGAGCGGCTTCGCTCGCTCGGTGATCCGATTGAGATAACCGAAGCCTCACGGGTGTACCTGACCCTGTCGCGCCTTCTTTCGATGCATGTCGAGGCCGCGCAAGACCTGTTTGCACGACGGCGGCGCATGCTGGCGCTGGAAGGGGAAAAGACACCATTCGTGATAGCCGTCGCCGGTTCCGTTGCGGTCGGCAAATCAACCACCGCGCGCCTGCTGCAAACCCTGCTAACACGCTGGCCCAGCAGTCCAAAGGTCGCGCTCGTCACGACAGACGGGTTTCTTCACCCAAATGCTGTTTTGGAAGAACGCGGGATCATGGCGCGCAAGGGGTTTCCCGAAAGCTATGACCGCCAAATGCTTCTGAAATTCCTGTCAGATGTGAAAGCTGGCCTATCTGGCGTTGATGCGCCCGTTTACTCGCACCTGAGCTATGATGTTTCCAAAGATCTTTCGGTCACGGTCGATCACCCAGACATTCTGATCTTTGAAGGACTAAACGTCCTGCAAACTGCCGGTGGCGCCACGCCACTTGCGTCGGATTTCTTTGATTTTTCAATCTATGTGGATGCGGCAACCACCGACATAAAACGCTGGTACATCGCGCGGTTTATGAAGCTTCGCGAAACCGCATTTGCCAACTCGGAATCGTTCTTTCACCGACATACAAAACTCAGCGAGCCCGAAGCCTTGGAAACCGCGAACAACCTTTGGGAAACGATCAACGCCTTGAACTTGACTGAAAACATCCTGCCAACGCGCGGCCGCGCGAATGTCGT
Organism: Pikeienuella sp.; assembly: GCA_049608645.1. Taxonomy (GTDB): domain Bacteria; phylum Pseudomonadota; class Alphaproteobacteria; order Rhodobacterales; family Rhodobacteraceae; genus Pikeienuella. Next base: position 37,723 of record JBMYXS010000033.1, read on the forward strand.
ATTGCGTAAGGGGGCTGATCACCTTGTTGAACGTGTCGCACTGCGCCGTCTTTGAGTACCTGTCTTCAGGCCGTCAGCTCCGCCACGACACTGTCGAACAACGCGTAATCACCGATAGATTGGGCAATCATCATTGCGCCTTGCATTGCCGCCAGCACATGGGCAGCACGTTGCGGTGATCCGCACGCCTTGGTGAGCCATTCAAGGTTACGCTGAAAAAAGGCTCTGACCGGGGCGCTGACGCTATCAGGCAGGCCACAGCTTTCGGCACCAAGCATGCCACAGAGACAAATTCGGTCAGACCTGACGAGCGCGTCACGGTAGGCCGCGCAATAGGCAATCAGCCGGTCTGCCTCGGGGTTGTCATTCAGGGCTGTGAAAAAGCGGTCCGCATAGCGTTCGACCAACGCTCGCCCCAGGTCTTCCTTTTGCCGGAAATGATAGTGAACCGATGCGCTTTTGATTCCCAAGTCATCCGCAAGATCACGAAAACTAACCGCATGGTACCCCTTCAGGCGCATCGCGCCCTCCGCAGCATCCAGAATTTTATCAATAGTTTCAGACATCTCACCCTCATTTACCTGCCTATCAATAGATAGGCTTGACAACGATACATGTCCAGCATCAATATCTACCTACCAATAGATAGATAAAGGTGCACACCATGAAAATCCACGAATATGATGGCTTCCCGAATCCCGCTCGCATTCGTCTGGCCCTTGCCGAAAAGGGCATGACGGATCGGGTTGAGTTTATCTCTGTCGATGTTCCGGGCGGTGAACATCGGGGCGAGGCTTTCCGCGCCAAAAACCCTTCCGCGACCGTTCCCGTACTTGAACTGGATGATGGCACCTGCATTTCCGAATGCACCGCAATCACCGAATATCTTGACCACCTAGACGGCGCGCCGACATTGACCGGCAAAACACCCAAGGAACGCGCCCAGATCCACATGATGCAACGCCGCGCCGAAGCTGATGTGCTGGATGCGGTCGGCACCTATTTCCACCACGCAACACCCGGCCTCGGCCCAGATATCGAAGGCGATCAAAACGCGGAATGGGGGGAGCGGCAAAAGACCCGCGCGATTGCAGGGATGCGGTATCTCGATAGTGTTCTGGCCACCCAACCATGGTTGGCGGGGGATAATTTTTCCATGGCAGATATCACCGCATACGCAGGACTGGCATTTGCCGACTTTGCACAGATCGACATCCCCGCTGACTGCGCTAACCTATCGGCCTGGCGTGCACGCACCGCCGCTCGTTACGCGTGAGGAATTCCAAATGAACCTGAACGATGATTTCACCAAACGCGCATCCGCACATGTTGCGCAA
>JBMYXS010000034.1:0-37750 GCA_049608645.1 Pikeienuella sp.
CCAACCATCAACAAGGCCAAAGCGGATGGCCCGGAACTGATGGCAGAGGTGATCGACGACGATGGCCCCGGCCAAGGCACAAGAGATAAAGACAAAGGGTTCGGGACGCTGCTTTGACAACAACGCCCCCTCGATATCTCAGCGATTCGCGCCGGGAACCCAAAGCACGTCATCCTTGCCGCCATTATTGGCGACGCGCCCGGCCACAAAGAACCAGTCGGAAAGGCGGTTCAGGTATTTGACCGCAGCATCGTTCACCTCTTCAACCGCTGCCAGTTCAACGCACAGACGCTCAGCCCGGCGGGATACCGTGCGGCAGAGGTGCATTTGCGCTGCAAGCGCACTCCCGCCCGGCAGGATAAAGCTGCGGAGCGGTTCCAGTTCGGCGTTCATTACGTCGATCTCTGCTTCGAGGCGGTCGACTTGCGCCTGCACCATGCGGAGGGGCGGATATTCTGCTTCGGCATCCTTGCTCATGTCCGGGCGGCACAGGTCTGCGCCCAGATCGAACAAGTCATTCTGAATGCGCGCGAGGGCGGCGTCCATCTCCCCATCGCTGTGCTGACGCGCCAGCCCAACTGTCGCGTTCACCTCATCGGAGGTGCCATAGGCCGTCACACGCAAGGAATGCTTGGCAACACGGTGTCCATTGCCGAGCGCGGTGTCGCCCTTGTCCCCTGTACGCGTGTAGATCTTGTTAAGAACAACCATTCCAGCCCCCTTCAACCGCCCTGTCGACCCAGCCAAACAGCCAGGAGAATGACCACAATGGCAACGGCCTGTGCAGCCAGGCGCAGCCGCATGATTTTGTTGGAATACTTCCGGTTAAACTCTCCACCGCGCGCGAATGTAAGCACGCCGAACAGCATGACCAGAAAGACGAAGATACAGGCCCCGATGGCCACATAGAACATTGTGTCTGACATGTTACGACAGATAGGTCGAAGGTGCCCGCCTGACCAGTGCGCGTTTCGGCGCGGGGGGGAATGCGCAGCGGCAGCGGTATTTGGATATTTTCAGAACAAAGAACCTGCTTTCGGGTCTTTGACATTGGCGGTGGGCGCGGTAGAGACGGTTCATGGAATGGAACAGCGCCTTAACCTCAAAAGCAATTCGCGTGGAACGTGGTGGCCGTTTGGCCCTGACCGCGCCTGATTTTGAAATTAGCCCCGGCCAAGCCGCCGTATTGACCGGGCCGAATGGTGTTGGGAAATCGACGTTGCTGCGTGCACTTGCGGGGCTTTTGCCCGTGGCGGGCGGCGATGCCACATATGGCGAAGCCTCACTTTCGGCTGACCGTGAAGGGTACGGCGAATTGGTCGCCTACGCCGGGCATCTCGATGCGGTCAAACCTGCGTTGACGGTTGCCGATAACCTCGCCGCCTGGGCTGCCATTTATCGCGCGGGCACCGATCAGGTCAGCGCCGCCCTGAAACGGTTCACCCTCGACCATATCGCGGATGCGCCCGCGGCGTATTGCTCTGCTGGACAAAAGCGACGCCTCGGTCTTGCCCGTCTTTTGGTTATGAGGCGCCCGATTTGGTTGCTTGATGAACCGACCGTTTCACTCGACACCGCTTCGACGGAAATTTTTGCCGGGATGGTTGCGGCGCATTGCGCCAAGGGCGGCGTGGCGGTGGCCGCAACACATATCGATATTGGCCTGCCCCCCGGCCCCCGCATCACCCTGACACCACCGAAAACGCAAGAGGCCGACGAAGCGGACCCTTTCCTTTCGGAGGCTTGGGCATGAGCGCGGGCGCCTTGTTCCGGCGTGACATCGCCCTGGCCTTTCGCACCGGTGGTGGCGGGCTTATGGCGGTTGCGTTTTTTGTGATCGCGGTGACATTGATTCCCATTGGAACGGGCGGCCAGCCAGAGGCATTGACCCGCATTGCAGGCGGGCTGCTGTGGGCATCAGCGTTGCTGGCTTGCCTCTTGTCACTTGATCGCTTGTTTCAGGCAGATTTTGAGGATGGCTCACTTGATCTGATCATGCTTGCCCCGGTGCCATTGGAGGCGAGCGTGCTGGCAAAGGCGGCGGCCCATTGGCTAACGACCGGGGTGCCCCTGATCGCGTCGGCTCCGGTGCTTGCCATAACGCTCAGCCTGTCACCAGATGCCTATGTCCCCCTGATGATATCGCTGATCGTGGGGACACCCGCTCTTTCACTGATTGGCGCAGTGGGCGCGGCACTGACGGTGGGTGTGCGTCGTGGCGGTTTATTGCTCTCACTGCTCGTGCTGCCGCTTTATATACCGACAATGGTACTCGGCGCGCGGGCGGTGGAACGGGCCTCAACCGGGTTGGATTATTCGGCACCCCTGATTTTGACAGGTGCGGTCACGCTGGTCGCCCTTGCGATCGGACCATTCGCAGCGGCAGCGGCTTTACGCGTTAACCTGCGTTAACGCGCGACGGATCAGCGGCACCGCCTCTGCCCAGCCATTCGGGTGATGGTGTGCCTCCCCCGAGGGGGTCACGATTTTGCGCAGAATGTCAGGGCACACAAAATGAAACAGTGTTGCCCCCGGCGCATGTTTGGCTGCACTGCCGATTTGCGCCACACTGTCATCGACAAAGGCCATTGGCGCGGCAGCCCGCTCAGCCAACCACCGCAGCGCACGGCCTTTACCGCCCTCATTCATAATGACGGGATAATCCATCCCAAGTGCCGACAGGTTCGCAACACGCTCGGCTCGCATTTTGGATGGCGCATTCGTCAACACAACGATCTGCGCAATATCCGCAAGGCCCGAAAGCGCGGCCGCAGCACCGGGGATTTCCCACTGCTCGTGAGTGTGTCCTTCAATAAAGCCCCAGATCAGCGGCCCGATTTGGTCGCGCGTCAGCGGCACGCCATCCTGCCCTCGGATCGCGGTATCAAGGCTGTATTCCGTCAAATCGAACAGATAGCCGGCTTGCTCGCAAAACTGTTTGAAATGACTGGCAAATTCCACCAGCACTTCATCCGCATCAACCACCAATAACGGACGACCGCGTACGACGTTAGCAGCTTCGAGTTCTTGTAAAATGCGGGGATCAATCTCGTTGTTCATGGTCATGTCCAATTCGGGATATCACCGCCCGGCAACACTTGACGCGCACGCCAGGGCGCATCAGGGGCCAGGTTTTCATCATCACAAAACCCAAGGAGCGCGGGCTCATCCTGCAACAGAAAATCGAGCACAAACCCCAAAAACTCCGGGTCTGTGGCGCGCTCTCGCAGATCACCAACGTCTGCGCCACTTGCGCCCAGAAAACCGCCAGACAGTTCATCACGCTCAGCAATCCAAACCAGTGCGCGCACCGCAATATCCTCGGCAGCTTTGACGTTCATATTTCACTCATCATTATCGCAAACGGAAACCCTTCATTAACCAATACCCGGCTATCAATACAGTGCGGTTGGAATATTTGCCGTTTTCGTTAACAAACGCCTTTCAGGCGGATAAGGTGAAAAACACATGCCGAAAACCGTTATGATTGTCGAGGATGACGACCTGAACATGCGTCTTTACCAAGACCTTATGGCTGTCGCCGGTTTTGACACTGTCACGACCAGCGATGGCGCAGCTGCGCTTGATCTGGCGCGGCGCAACCACCCTGATGTGATCTTGATGGATATTGAACTGCGCACACAATCGGGGATTGATGCAACACGGTGCCTGAAAGCCGACGCCGCGCTCAGAGATATTCCGGTGATCGCCGTAACGGCGCATGCCCGGGCTGGTGATGAACAACGCCTGCGCGCCAGTGGCTGCGCGGATTATATGACCAAGCCTGTATCCGTCACCGGGTTATTGCAAACCGTACGCAAGCACATCCACTGATGCCCTCATTTCGCGCCCCTTCGGTCACACTCCAGACGTCAGACCCCGCCCTGCGCGCGCGGGTTGCGGCTGAATTCAAGACCGCAGGGGTAACGCTGTCTGACAAGTTCTCCCGCGATGAATGCGCGCTGCTGATCGTTGACACATCGGATATTGACGAAGGTGATGCACAGCTCAGGGTGAGGAGCCAATGGGCACTTGTTCCCGCCATACAACTTTCAGACGGGGCCGACGCCACAAGAAGGTTGAACGCCCTGAAGGCTGGCGCGGCGGATGTTCTACCACGCAATGCGCCGCCGCTCTTGATCGTTGCGCGTGCGCTCCGCCTTATGGCTTCGGCGACTGAACGGCGTGATGCGATTGGGTTTTGTAATGAAGCCCTGTTGCCCCCATCCGATCGGCGGCGCGATTGCGCTAACATCTTTGTGACAGACGCCCTGGCAAGCCTGTTGCCCACATCACCCCAGTGGCGGGTCATTGCATTTACAGATATTGAGCAACTCCACGCACTGGCCAGCGAGACGCCGCCTGATGTGATCATACTGGGCGAAACAGGCGCAGCACAGGTGATTTCGGGCCTGCTTGCACGCGACGGAACACGTCATGCACGAACGGTCGCCTTTACCTCTGACACGGCACTTCAAGCGCACAGCCTGTCAGTCGGCGCCTCAGATATCCTGACTGCAGAAATGGGTCAGGCAGAAATGGAATTGCGTATTGGGCGCCTCATCTTTGAAAAACGGCTGGTTGATCAGGCTCGCCAGCACATGAGCCTGGGGTTGGACCTGTCTTATCGCGATGCGCTGACGGGGTTGCGCAACCGCCGCTTTTTTGACCAACGCTTCGTGGGTATCTTCCAGCGCGCCCGATTAAGGCAGCAGGCTTGCTCAATACTCATGTTCGACATTGACGGCTTCAAACAGGTGAACGATCGGTTCGGGCATGCGGGGGGCGATGCGATCCTCAAGGAATTTGCGCTACGCCTTCGCGACAACGTGCGGACCAATGATCTTGTCGCGCGTTACGGCGGTGAGGAATTTGTCGTTGTGATGCCCGACGCTGATATGGATGTCGCCGCTCTCGCGGCAGATCGTGTCCGCGCCGCGATAGCAGCCCCCGGCTTTAATGTGCCGAACCAAACGGTCGCCCAGATCACTGTATCGGTTGGCGTCGCAACACAAGCACCTGATGACAGGCAACCAGAAGACGTGCTCGCGCGCGCAGATGCGGCGCTGTTTACCGCCAAAGGGCTCGGCAAAAACCGCGTTTCCCGAGCGGCGTAACCCCCCTCAAACAGCCGCAGTGCCGCTGATGGATTTTGCACTCTGAAAGGCCCGAATCCCCCAAAGCCCCCCTTCGCGACCGATGCCGGACGCTTTTACGCCACCAAATGGAGCACCCGATGCCCGGGAGGAGCCATTAACCTGTACCATGCCGACGTTCAGCGCCCGCGCAACACGATCAGCGCGCGTCGCATCGGCTGTCTGTATATATCCTGCAAGGCCGTATTGCGTGTCATTGGCAAGCGCGATCGCCTCTGCCTCGGCATCAAACGGCGTGATGGTCAGAACCGGGCCAAATATCTCCCGCTCCCAAATGGTCATGTTGGGCGTGACATCAGCAAACACCGTTGGTTTTGGAAAGAACCCGTTCCCCGCCACACGGCCCGGACCGCCCGCCACAAGGCGCGCGCCTTCCGCAACGCCCTGCTCAATCAGCGACAGCACATTGGAGAAATGGCCTTCGGTGATGATCGGGCCATAATCCACGCCCGCACGAAACGCGACGGCCGCGTCACGGGCCGCAGCAATAACCTGTTCATAAATTGGCCGCTGAACGATCATCCGCGACGCCGCATTGCAGGATTGCCCACCATTTCGAAAGCAATGCGCAACCCCTTGAGCCACGGCCAAAGGCACATCACAGTCAGCGAACAGAATGTTCGGAGATTTCCCGCCCAGTTCCAGCATTGCCGTCTTTAAGTCAGCACCCGCGATGGCACCGATTTTACGCCCGACCGCTGTAGACCCGGTAAATGATACGACAGAAACATCGCGATGACGAACCAAGGCTTCGCCAACCTCTCCGCCCCCTAAAAGCAAACTGAACGCGCCCGGCCCGCCGACGCCTCGCAGCACTTCGACCATGATATCAGCAAACATGAGGGAGGTTCGCGGTGTCAGTTCAGAAGGTTTCAAAACCATCGGGCAGCCCGCCGCCATCGCTGCGCCGACCTTCAGTGCGACCTGATTTAGCGGCCAGTTCCAAGGCGTGATAAGCGCCGCAACGCCGAGCGGCTCATATCTCACCCGATGGTGCGGATCCTGCCAGGGGCCTTCCTCTGCCGCAGCCTGAGACAGCACCTCTCTGTAAGCTGCCAGATGCGCCAGAGCGGCCCCGACATGACCGGCATCGGCAAATTTTGCGGGGGCTCCGATTTCTTCAGCAATCACAGCAGCGATCGCGGTGCGCTGGCCTTCGATGCCCCTGATCAGCCCGGTCAACGCCGCCAATCGCTGTTCGGGATCAGAAGTGTGCCAGCCGGAGCCGTGTGCAGCGCGAACCGCAGCCTCCACGTCATCACCGCTCGAAAGTGGCAGAATGCCAGCGTCAGCTTCGGTGGCCGGATTAACCAGGCGAAGCGTATCGGTACCGGTTGGCGCTCGCCAACTGCCGCCAATCACATTTTGAAACCCAATCCGCTGCATGACAGCCCCTTCGCGCCTGCTTGGTATTGTTAACTCAATAACAATACACGGGTGGCTATCCTTTCAGTGGTACCAACAAAGGACATTCGTATCGCCAGAAGGAGATTAATGAGAAAGCTCCCCAGCAGCCAAAGCACTATTCGTGATAAGATTGATGACAAACTGCGCTTAAAGCGGCGCGATCAGTCGGTGTGCGCTACCCCTCGCCGGTCATTGCGCAGGGCCGCATAAAGCACGTGATCACGCCAGCGCCCATTGATCTGCAAATAGGCTTGCGCAACACCTTCATATTTGAAGCCGGTCGCCTCAAGCAGCCGCCGTGATGGCGTATTCTCAGGCAATGTTCCGGCCTCAACCCTGCCGAGGCCGAGGTCATCAAAGGCATATCGGAGAATACGATCGACCGCTTCGCGCATCAGGCCCTGCCCCGTATGACTTGCCGAAAGCCAGTAACCAAGCGTCCCCGTCTGGGAGGGGCCACGGCGGATATTATCAAGCGTGGCGGCACCGATCACTTCGCCCGTGGTGGGGTCGATCAGGAACAACGGATAGGCCCGCGCCATGCGCACCGCACGTTTTGACCAGGCAACCCGGCTGCGAAAGGAACGTAACGTCAGATGGTCGGAAGACCAGACAGGCTCCCACGGTTTCAGGTGGTCACCGCTTTCGATACGCGCCGTGCGCCAGGACAGAAAATCGCGGCGCTGCGGCGTTCGCAGAATAAGCCGCTCCGTCTTTAACTGAACGCCCCCCCCGAAGCCCAGCATAGCCGATTATGCGGCCAGTTTTGCCGAAGCAGCGTCCAGCCCTGACATGCCCTCTTGCGGGCCATAGTAGGTCAACGTCGGGCGCCCTTTCAGCAAGCGCGCTGCCGCCGCACGCGCATCTTCAAGCGTGACGGCCTCTATCTTGCTGACGGTCTGCGACAGGTCGGGTTCACGCCCCCAGATCATAAGGCTACGCGCCAGGCGCTCTGCCCGCGCAGAGGCGCTTTCAAGCCCCATCACAAGGCCTGCTTTCATCTGCGCGCGCGCGCGGTCAAGCTCCACCTGGGTAAGCCCATTTGCCGTGGCGGCAATGACATCTGCGGTAACGGAGGCCAGTTCACCAACCTGATCCGCGCCAGTGCCTGCATAGATCGTGACCATGCCGCTGTCGGTGTATGAGCCTGCCTGCGCAAAGATCGTATAGCAGAGCCCGCGCTGCTCCCGAATTTCCTGAAACAGACGTGAAGACATGCCGCCACCCAATGCCACGCTCATCAGCTGCATGGCATAGAAGTCTTCGTCTGCGTAGGATGGGCCTTCAAAGGCCATCGCGACGTGGGCTTGCTCCAGATCCTTGACCTCCCGGCGGTCCCCACCATGGTAGACCGCTTTCGGGCGGGATGGGGCAACGCTTGGTTTCAGATGACCAAACAAACGCTCGGCTTCTGCCAACACCTGCTCATGCTCAATGCCGCCCGCCGCAGACAGGATCATCTGATCCGGTGTATAGTTCTGATCAATGAACCCGCGCAGATCATCAGCACCAAAGGCCTTTACCCGCTCGGCCGGGCCCAGAATGGGGCGGCCGATTGGTTGATCAGGATAGGCCGTCTCCTGAAGCCAATCGAAAATTACATCATCCGGCGTATCGAGCGACTGACCAATTTCTTGCAGGATCACGCCGCGTTCAAGCTCAATCTCGGCCTGTTCAAACGTGCTGCCCGTCAGAATGTCGCCAATGATATCAAGCGCAAGGGGCGCGTCTTCGGCCAACACACGGGCATAATAGGCGGTCGCCTCGCGCGAGGTATACGCGTTCAGGTGCCCGCCAACATTTTCGATCTCTTCAGCAATCGCGAGGGCAGACCGGCGCGCGGTGCCCTTGAACGCCATATGCTCAAGGAAATGCGCGACGCCATTCTGGCTCACCACTTCATTGCGGGAGCCAGCCCCGATCCACACCCCGAGTGAGGCAGAGCCAAGGCCCGGCATGTTTTCAGTGATGACCCGAAGACCGTTGGAAAGCGTCGAGAGGCGGATCGTCATGCGCGGGCGTTATCCTTGATGTGAGACTTGAGAGTGGCAAGATCATGCGGGAGTACCGTGACCCGTTCTGCGCGTTCATACAAGTCAGCCATGCGGTCTGGCAAGGCAGGTGATATTCCGCATGCCGCCTCAACAGCCGCGGGGAACTTTGCCGCGTGCGCTGTGCCAAGCGCAACAACCGGTCCATTACAGAGTTCAGCAGCTCCAACACCGATCGCGGTGTGCGGGCACAGAACCTGCGCCGTATCGGCGGCATATTTACCGATGAGCGCGGAAACTTCCACCTCCCCAAAGCGTGCACTGTCAAACTCATCACGGAGTTTCCCAAGTGCGCCTTGCGACAGCGTGAAACCGCCCTGCCCTTTGAGTTCCCCCATCAACGCGGCAATAGCCGGGCCTTCGCGGTCATAGAGGTCGAACAACAACCGCTCAAAGTTTGAAGACACCTGAATGTCCATCGAAGGAGAGGTAGAGGGCGTGACGCCCCGTTTTTCATGCGCGCCCGTGGCAACGGTGCGGTGCAGAATATCGTTCTGGTTCGTAGCCACAATCAAACGATCAACCGGCAAACCCATCCGCTTGGCCACATACCCTGCGAAGATATCGCCAAAATTGCCTGTTGGTACGGAAAAGCTGATCTTGCGTCCCGGCGCGCCCAACGCAACCGCGGACGTAAAGTAATAAACGACCTGCGCCAGCACCCGTGCCCAGTTGATCGAATTTACCGCCGTCAGTTTGACGCCATCGCGGAAATCATCATCTGCAAACATATCTTTGAGTGCCGCCTGACAATCATCAAAATCGCCCTCGACCGCGATGGCGTGAACATTCGCCTCGACCGGGGTAGTCATCTGGCGGCGCTGCACTTCAGACACACGATTGTGCGGGTAAAGGATAAACACATCCACCGCATCCAACCCGCGAAACGCTTCAATCGCTGCCGACCCGGTGTCACCTGAGGTTGCACCAACAATCGTCACACGTTTGCCTGAGCGGGTCAGCGCCGCTTCAAACATCTGGCCAATCAGCTGCATGGCAACATCTTTGAATGCCAGCGTGGGGCCATGGTGCAGCTCCAGTACCCATGCCTCTTCGCCGACCTGAACCAACGGGCAGCGAAGTTTATGCCCGAACGTGGCATACGCCCGGTCGATGATCGCCCGAAACTCCTCGTCAGTGAAAGTATCACCGATGAAGGGGCGCATGACACGAAACGCGACTTCCTCATAAGACTGGCCCGCAAGATCAGAAATCTCATCCTGCGTCATCGTCGGCCATGTCTCTGGCAGGTAAAGGCCGCCATCACGCGCAAGCCCTGTCAGCATCGCCTCTTCAAAGGTGAGTGCAGGCGCTTGGCCACGGGTAGAGATATAACGCATGGGAACTGTCCCCTCAGGCTTCAATCAATGCAGGATCGCGGAGGGGTATAGCCGCCCAAGCTTCAAGCGACAATGCAGTTTGCGGCGGGTCAAGACGTGAAGCGACCACAGAGACAAGAAAACACCGCGCCGATGGGTCTGATCGGCGCGGCGTCCATGTTGTTATACGATTGTCTGGTCAGTGACGATCAAACCGTTGCAGCAAGATCCAACACCTTGTCGCCATGCTCAGTCACCAGACGTGACTTCATTTTTTTCAGCGCCTGTGCCTCTAACTGGCGGACGCGCTCCTTGGACAGCCCAAGCTCACCGCCCAGCGCCTCCAGCGTTGAGGGCTCATCTGACAGCTTTCGGCGGCGAATAATCATCCGCTCCCGATCTGTCAGGGCCTCGAAAGCATCTCCGATCCAGTTCTTGGCCGCGGTTTCCTCTGACTTGCGCGCGACGGTTTCAGCGCCGAGCGGTGCATCGTCTTCCAGCGTTTCGATCCACTCCCGCCCTTCGTCAGTCGCTTGAGTGGCATTCAGCGAAAAGTCGGAACCAGCCAGGCGCACCATCATCATTTCCACATCACGCAACGGCACGCCCACTTCCTCGGCGATCTGCTGGCGCATTTCCATCGCCGCAACACCATCAGTCACCGGCCCCTTTTCGCGTTCAATCCGGCTCCGCACGCGGCGAAGATTGAAAAACAACGCCTTTTGCGAAGATGTGGACCCGGTGCGCACCATCGACCAGTCGCGCATTACATAGTCCTGAATGGAGGCCTTGATCCACCAGCTCGCATAGGTCGAAAAACGCACCCCACGGTCAGGATCAAATTTTTCCGCCGCTTTGAGCAGGCCAACGCCCGCCTCCTGAATGAGATCCGCCATCGGTGCACCATAACGGCGAAACTTGTAGGCCATCGAAACCGCAAGGCGCATGTAAGCGTTGATCAAGCGGTGAAGCGATTTTTCACATTTTTCGTCCCGCCATGCGATTGCGAGACTGCGTTCGGTATCCACGTCCAGCAACTCTGCCTTCATGGCAGTGCGCGCGATGTTCGCTTCGGCGGGTACGGCGGCGTTGGTCATCATCGTCTTCCCTGATTGGTTGCCTTTGAAGACGTTTACGCACCGCAATCCTGTTCGGTTCACTTTTGAAACATTTTAATTTGGTTTCGTGATGTGCTCCGTCACCAATCATCGTTTGCGCCTCAGCCCATGCGCGTGAATGATGCCTCCCATGACCTACACACTTTATATTCAGGATCGCGCCTATTCGAGCTGGTCGCTTCGCGGCTATCTCCTTTTGGCGGCTTTCGACATTCCGCACCGGGTCCGCCATGAACATTGGCGTAGCCCCGAATACGCAGCCCTGCAGGCAGAGATTGCCCCATCACGCACCGTTCCCGCATTGCGAGGCGATGATTTTTTCCTGTGGGATAGTCTCGCCATGGCAGAAACCCTGTCAGAGCGTCACGATGGCATCTGGCCGACAAACCCCGCTGCAAGAGCGGCGGCGCGCTCGGTTACCGCAGAAATGCACAGCGGCTTTGGCGCGTTACGGTCAGAATGCCCGATGAACCTTCGCCGCCGCTGGGATGGGTTCCGCGTCAGCGATGCCGTGAAAGCCGACGTAGCGCGCATGACTGATCTATGGGCATGGGCGCGCGGCTTTTCCGACGGAACAGGGCCTTATTTGTTCGGGGCCTATTCCGCTGCCGATGCCTTCTTTGCGCCAGCCGCATCACGCATTGATACCTATGGGATCGAAGTGGGCGCAGAAGACGCCGCTTATATTGATGCCCTTCACCGCGTACCTGCCTTTCGCCGCTGGCGCGCTATGGCCTATGCCAATGATGTGCTGAACCCGGACTATGAGTTTAACCTCGGCACCCTTAACGGATGGCCGGGAGAGGCCGCCATGCCCGCACGGGCCATCGACAGTGGCACCCCCGTTAATGACGCCTGCCCTTATTCCGGGGACCCGGTTGCCGCCGATAGCCTTGCTGAAATCAATGGCACTGTGATCGGCTATTGCAATCAGTTCTGTCGCGATAAGTCAGTGGCAGATGCAGGCGCATGGCCCGCTACAATGGCCATTCTCGTGGACCGTTGACCTGACATGCTAATGGGGTGCCCTGTCGGGGTACCTCATTCCCTTTGCAACAAACGCGCGACCTCTCCACAAAACCGCCGCGATGGCTTACTATCTCCCGAAATACCAGCCGCGCGCATGATGCGATAATGACGGCGGGAGTGGGCATTTGAGCAAAGACACCAAAGACAAGACGCCTTCCAAACCGAAGGGCGAGCAAAAAGCCGCCACCAAAAAACCGCGCCGCCAGACGTGGCTGGACCGTGCTGTGCGCGCGATTTTCTGGTGGTTTGTCCGCATGGGACTGCGCATTGCGTTCTTCGTCGGCCTGGTCATCGGCTGTTCAACAGCATTTTACTACATCACCCTGCCGCCTGTTGGAGAGCTTTTCGATGGCCGTGAAAAAGGGTCTGTGACCCTGCTCGATCGCCGGGGCGATGTATTCGCATGGCGCGGAGATCAATATGGCGGCGACCTGCGGGCGGGCGATGCCTCCCCCCATTTGGTCAAAGCCATCACCGCGGCCGAAGATCGGCGTTTTTATTCCCATTTTGGGTTAGACCCCCGCGGCTTGGCACGCGCCATGGTGGCGAATGTGCGCGCCGGGCGGTTCATTCAGGGCGGGTCAACCCTGACGCAACAGGTTGCCAAGAACGTCTTTCTGACCTCTGAGCGTACAATTCAGCGCAAGCTAAAGGAAATTCCCGTCGCGCTGGCGTTGGAGTGGAAGTATTCCAAAGATGAAATTCTGTCGATTTACCTGAACCGTGTATATCTCGGTGCGGGAACGACCGGATTTGAAGCGGCTGCGCAACGCTATTTCGGGAAATCCGCCCGCGTCGTGAACCTGAGCGAGGCGGCGATGCTTGCAGGGCTTCTGAAAGCCCCGTCGCGGTTCGCGCCAACCACCAACATTGGCCGCTCACAAGGGCGTGCCTCCGTCATCATCAACGCCATGCGCGAAACCGGGGTAATCTCAAAGGCTGATGCCGCCCGCGCGCTTGCCAATCCGGCGCAACTGTCACGAGAAGCCGCCGCACGTACAGGCGCGCATTTTGCGGACTGGGTGATGGAAGAAGGACCAACCTATCTGACCGCCGCAACGGGCGAAGACGTGGTGATCAGCACGACATTTGACCCAAGAATACAAGCCGCCGCTGAAAGCGCCCTGGCGCATGTCTTTGATACAAAGGTGCGCAAGGGCAGCCCGGCAGAAGCCGCCATTGTGGTGATGAACCACCAGGGGGCCGTGCGCGCGATTGTGGGCGGGCGCGACCCAAGGGCGGAAACCTTCAACCGCGCCACACAGGCCCTGCGCCAAACCGGATCTGCGTTCAAACCCATCGTTTATGCAGCGGCGATGGAACGGGGCTTTGGCCCCTTTGATACGATTGTGGATGAACCACTGACCATGAAAATTCACGGCAAGACATGGTCGCCCCGCAATTATAATGGCCGTTATCAGGGACCGATGACGTTGGCGGATGCCTTGACCAACTCGGTCAACACGGTCGCAGTGCGCCTGTCTGAACGCACGGGCCGCAAACGTGTGCAGGCGCTCGCGGTTGACCTTGGCCTGACCACCCCCATCGCGGATGGCCCTGCGGTCGCGCTTGGGGTGTCTGAGGCCACGCTGTTGGAAATGACGTCAGTATATGCCGCCTTTGCCAATGGGGGCCGCCGAGCACCACCAAGCGGTATTTCGGAAATTCGCCTGCGCGGCGACGATACCGCTTTGATGAGCGCAGATGCACCCGGTACCGGGGCGCAGGTTATCTCCCCCGACAGCGCCGCAAAGGTAACGGCAATGATGCGCAGTGTGATCCAGAATGGCACGGGCAAACGCGCTGATCTCGGCGAGCGGCCAGCAGCGGGCAAAACCGGCACAACCCAGGGCGCACGCGATGCCTGGTTCATTGGCTACACCGCCGATTATGTGATTGGTGTCTGGATGGGCAAGGATGACAACGCCCCCCTGAAGGGCGTAACGGGTGGTGGCCTTCCCGCTGACATCTGGCGCGAAACGGCGCTGCGCGTGCACGAAGGGGTCAGCATCAAACCCCTGAAATCACGGTTTGACAGGAACACCCCCGAAATCGTTTCTGGTACAACTTCGCAAGATGAAAGCATCGTGCAGTCAATCTTCAAGGATGTGGTCACGCTGCTGGGGGGGAACGGCGGCGGCAGCAACAACGAAAACAAAACACCACCGACCGAACGAATAGACCGCTGAGTTCAAAGCCAGGCAGCTTCGCTCTTGGCTCCCCCCCGTCACAACCGCGCGGTCAGGTGCGAACCCAACGGGCCGATCAGGCGAGGCGTTCTGGCACCCGAAACGTAACCGTGACAGTGTTGTACCAAGGGACGGAGACAACCTCCGCGCATTGGCCTTGTTCGTATTGCACGCCCGTCAGGCGCTGCCGAGGTCAAATTCAGCCGATACGAAGCTGTTGAGGCCCCGATCAAGAAACAGAATGCTGTCGTCAGCATCGAGCGCTAACCGCGTGTTGAGGCCCTCAGTTGACAATGCCGCTTGAACTGCAGCGAAATCGAGGAAGCCAAAGTCAGCTATTTCCACAATATCTTGGCCGGGGTCTGAAATATCGCCAAAGCCCCGGATAACATCATTGCCGTCCCCATTGTTGAAGATAAAGACATCACTGCCTGCGCCACCGGCGATAATATCATCGCCGCCGCCTGCGTCGATTGTATCGTCACCGGCACCTGCGATGATGCGGTCATCGAAATCACTACCGGACAAGGTGTTCGCAGCGGCATCGCCAACGATGTTTGCCTCACTCGCGCCGATAAGCTCACCGCCAAATATAACGGTTGTTTCGCCAACAGCACCGCCAGCATTCTTCGCGGAAACGATCAAATCGTCAAAGCCATCGCCATTGATGTCACCACCGCCTGCGATGTCGTTGCCGCCGGTAAAGTCACCGCCATCAACACCTTCGATCGCAAAGCCCCCAGCAGCGCCACCTTCGATTGCGGAAAGTTCAATCGTTGCTGTGGACGCGGTGCCAAAGACAACGAAAGCACCGCCGGAATTGACCGCTGCATCATCTATTCCGTTGCCGCCGATGATAACGTCTTCAAAACCATCGCCATTCACATCGCCGGCGGATGAAACGCTTTTGCCAATGTTATCGCCAGCTTCGGCACCATTGATCACCAACCCGTCAGCCGCTCCAAGGGTGCTGAGGTCTATCGGGGTCAGTGCACCACCAACCCGTCCGAAGATGATATACGCCGCACCAGCGTCGGCACCATTCGTGTCCACGCCACTGGCACCAATGATGATGTCGTCAATGCCATCGCCGTTGAAATCGCCCGCGTTTGAGACGCTGACGCCGACATTGTCGCCAACCGCCGCTGCATCAATCGCTATTCCGCCACCAGCACCGGCAGCGATTGTCGCAACATCAATCTGCGCATCGTCGGCCTTGCCAAAGACGAGATAGGCCCGCCCTTCGGCACCACCACCGCCATCGAATGACTGTGAACCCAGAATGATGTCTTCGATACCATCATTGTTGAAGTCACCGGCGTTGGAGACCTTGCTGCCAATCCGTTCGCCGCTCGTCGCTCCGATAATCTCAAAACCGAGGCCGGCCGCAGGCACGACCGCAGACAGTTCAACAGCGGCATCATCGGCCTTGCCGAAGACCACATGCACGCGACCTTCGTCTGTGCCACCCCCCACATCCGCAAAGGGCGAGCTGACGATCAGGTCGTCAAAACCATCGCCATTCACATCAGAAATCGTGCTGACCGACAGGCCCGCAAAATCCTGCGCTGCGATCCCGTTAATCTCAAAGCCCTCACCGGCCGCGAGGGTTTCGGTATCCACCCGGTTCGTATCGGCAGGTTTACCAAAAATGACGAAGGCCTGGCCAGAGTTGGCGCCGTTTGGTGCCGCCTGATAGGAGGAGATCAACAAATCATCGAGGCCATCGCCGTTGATATCACCAGCCCCGCTGACCGAATATCCCGAACGTGGCGTGCCCGTCGCACCATCAATCGCAAACCCACCAACGCCGATATCCGCGTCGATGTCCGAGAGATTGACGACAGCGCCATCAGCCTTACCGAAGATCACATAGGACTGGCCGCTGGACGCCCCATTCGCCGTTGCGCGCAGATAGGCACCAACGATGATATCATCCAGGCCATCACCGTTTACATCACCCGCATGCGCGACACTGACACCAGCCTGATCACCGGCAGCAATGCCGTTGATGATAAAGCCGCTGCCATTACCGCCCGCCTGCACCGCGCTCATGGCCACGGCGTTGACCGGGTCGAGAACATTGTCGACGGTGACGGTGATCGTTCCTGTATCCACCCCACCATTTCCGTCGGCGACCTGATAGGTGAACGTATCGATGCCGAAGAAATCAGCATCGGGTGTATAGGTGAATTCCCCCGTCACGCTATCGATTGACGCAACACCATTTGTGCCCTGTGCAGAGATGCTGAAGGCAAGAAGGTCTTGTTCATCGATATCAGTCACGACGACAAAATCGGTAACTGCGGTGTCTTCAAGTGTCGTGACACTTGCGTCATCAGCCACCGGCGCTTCGTTCACACCGAAAATCTCAACGGAATAGTCGACCGTTTCCGTCGCAATTCCGTCAGACAATTCAAACGAGAAATCGAGGATCGCCGCAAACCCCGCGCTAAGCCCGTCGAAGTCTGCGGTGTTTCCAAGGAAATCAATCTGGAAATCGCCTTCGCCGGCCGTAATCGTGATCAGCGTTGTGAGATCGAGCGCCGCCAATGCTGCGGTTTCATCACCGTTCGATGTGGCGCTGACCAGGGTTAACGTCACCGTGTCATTGGTGTCGATTTCAGTAAAGCTGACCGACTGCGTATCCGCGACGAAGTCTTCGTCGGTTGTGATGGTTGGGGCCGGATCACTGTCCAAAGTCACGTCGTCATTTTCGCCCGTGACTGTGTAGGTAACCGTTTCAAGCGCAGCGGCAGGCTCGCCGTTCACATCCTGCACTTGATAGGTAAAGGTCAGCGTATCCGTTTCGCCGTCGGCAAGATTTTCAAAATTACCAAGCCCATCGAACGACGCAATTCCTGTTGCATCAACGGAGATTTCAGCATCGCGTCCCCCCGCTGACGTAATGATGAACGTCTCAGACAGCGAAACATCACCACCGTCGATGATCTCAAGGCTATCGCCCTCTGGATCAAAGTCATTGGCCAGCAGGTCCTCGCTGGTACCAACCGCATCCTCATTCACGGTAAAGGCATCAGCAACCGCGGTTGGCGCGTCATTAACGCCCGTGACCTCGAAAGAGGCTGTCGTTGACGCGGC
Source organism: Pikeienuella sp. (assembly GCA_049608645.1). Taxonomy (GTDB): domain Bacteria; phylum Pseudomonadota; class Alphaproteobacteria; order Rhodobacterales; family Rhodobacteraceae; genus Pikeienuella. The sequence continues at coordinate 17,372 of JBMYXS010000034.1, forward strand.
GCTTTCGACCGTAATGTCCGCGCTGTCGATGGTCACTACGCCAGAACCATCAGTAAAGTTCACATTGGTGAATGTTGCCGTGACCAGTTGCAGCCCCTGTGGCGTCGGGACGTTTTCACCACGGAAGGTCAGGGTTGCGTTGGTGGTCGTATCGTCGAACTGGATAAAATCACCCACAATCGCCTGCGCGCCGCCATAGTTTTCGATCTCGAAACCAGCGGGGTCGAGAACGGATTCCACGCTATTTTCGTAAGCATGGGCATCTGCAACCCACTCGTCGTTGTTCGGGTTGATCGCAAGGACCACGCCGTTAACGACACCAATATCAGCAGGAGCATTCGGGTTCCCACCAATGACACGCGCGACGGAACTGGCCAGCCCGGTATCAAAATCAATGACAAAGAAGAAACCCGCATTCGGGATGCTTTGCGCCCCGGACGCATTGTCTGAAACAGTGTTCCCATCAGTCACATCATAGCTGATCGTAACAGTGTCGGTTTCTCCAACCGCAAGGCCGTCAAACTGTCCGGGGTCAATCGTAAGAAACTCGTCCACAATAGTGAACGTGATGGTATCCCCGGCGATGTTGGTGACCTCAATATCAGCCCCGATCGAAAGCACATCACCACTATCAATTTCGACAGCGTTCGTGAGCAAATCAACGCTTTCAGGCGTATCTTCGGTCTGGGTGCCTGCATCCAACGGTGGCGCAACAGGCGCGTCATTCACAGGGTCGACCGTAACCGTCACCAGCGCCGTATCATCGCCGCCGTTGCCATCGTCACCGATGACCGTGAATGTGTCTGTGCCATTGAAATCAGCGTTCGGCGTATAGGTGAACGTGCCATCGGAGTTCACAACCGCTGTTCCGTTCAGGCCATCACTGTCGAGACTAAACGTAAGCGCGTCGCCATCAATATCCGTGAATGTCACCTGACCAGAAATATCGGTGTCTTCATCGCCGGAGACCGAAAGGTCATCAACAATGGGGGCGTCATTTTCGTTGGTGACAATGATCGGGACAGTAACAGTCCCCGTCTGTGCCCCGCCCGCGCCCGTTTGGCCAAGATCGTCAATGGTCGCTGTAAGTGACGCCGTGCCGTTAAAGTCAGCATCAGGAATAAAGACAATCGACCCCATGACCGCATCGCGGTCCAACGGGTTCATCTCGAAGGTCACGCTGGCCGAACCGTCCGCACCGCCCGTAATCGTAACCAGCTGAATGTCACCGACACTTACAACGCCGTCAGTGACCGTAAGCGTAATTTCAACCGCGCCCGACAGTTCGGAATCAAAGTCAATATCAACATCATCAACCAAAATACCCGCTACAGGTATGGTCGAATCCTCAAAGCCGATAATTGTCCCATCCTGAGCCGCGGCACCTTCGACAAATTCCGGCGCACCGAAGATCGAACCGTCGAAAGCGTTGCCACTGCTATCGGTCACATCGCCCTCAAAGGTCAGGTACAGCTGGAGCGCATCCTCACCTGCTGGATCAAGAACCGCATCATCATTTGCGGCAATGGTCGCGGCGTCACGAACCTCATTGAAGAAGCGGATTTCGTGGATATCGCCTTCGAAATCCTGATTTCCAGCAGCGGTAGTTTGGCCGATTTCCAACGTCTCTGTACCCTGAAGAAGCGTGCCGTTCAGTGTCTGTGTCGCTGTTTCAACACCATCAACGTATATCGTTACGATATTGGTCGGCCCTTCGACCGTGACAGAGATCGTGTGCGGCAAGCCATCCGCAACAGGGCCACCATTGATCGCAAATCCCTGAACGCCATTGTCAGCACGGAACACGGCATCGCCATTTTCGACCGAGATCGAATAGGTCTGGCCGCCACCTACGCCTTTGCGCAGTACGCGGTGAAGGCCCGCGGTGTCATCAGTGGTGGAGATGACGGCCTCAACCGTGAAATCAGTTGCCGGGCTCAGCAGCGCGTTATGCGCCACATCAACCCGCTGCGTGTCTGTCCCATCAAAGCGCAACGCACTCGCCGTTGCCGCCGTTGGCGCGTCGTTAATCGGGTTTACGGTTACCGTAACAGTTTCCGTAGCGAGCCCGCCGTTGCCATCGCTGACCTCAACATCAAATGTATCGACACCGGCGAAATCTGCGTTTGGCGTATAGGTAAACGTACCATCGGCGTTAACGATGGCCGTGCCATTGGCCCCATCCAGCCCGAGAGAGGTCGTCGGCACGTCGTTTTCGTCGATATCATCGAATACGACCTGACCACTAACCGACTGGTCTTCGTCAGTGCTGATCGCAAGGGGGTCGATGGTGGGCGTGTCGTTCAGACCATTCACCACAACCGAATAGCTTATCGCTTCTGAGCCGCCATTGCCGTCTTCAAGCAGGAAATCAAACTCAAAATTCGCGGCTTCAGCGCCCGAAAGCCCAATCACATCGTTTGTATCAATCGCAAAATCGACAACAAAATCTGACCCGCTGTCAGTAATCGTTATCAAGCTATCCAGATCAAGCGCGGCAAAGACGGCGGTTTCATCCCCCGTAGAAGCGGAACCAACCAGAGTCAGCGTCACAACATCATTCAGGTCAATCTCATCAAACAGCACGAAGATCGTGTCGTTTGGTGTGTTCTGGTCAACCGTGCTCGACTCGGTCGCACTGCTCAGCAGTTGCACCGCATCATTTTCACCTGTGATCGTATATTCGACTGTCGCAGTGTTGCTGGTGCCAAATTCCGTGTCTTCCACCTGATAGGTGAAGGTTACGGTGTCGCTCTCCCCCGCGCCCAGTTCTTCAAAGGCCCCAAGGCCATCGAAAGACACAAGGCCCGACGCATCCGCGAATATCTCAGCATCGCGCCCGCCCGCAGACGTAATAATGAAGGTATCGCTCAGCGTAACGTCGCCGCCCCCATCGACAAGCAGAAGCGTTTGCCCCTCCGCATCGAGGTCGTTAGCGATCAGATCATCACTAGTGCCCGCAACGTCTTCATTAACGGTAAAGGTATCATTGATGGCCACAGGGTTGTCATTGACGCCGTCAATCGTAACCGTCGCGGTGGCCGTTGAGGTCGTGAACCCATCATCAATGGTATAGGTAAAGCTGTCGGTGCCCTGCTGCCCGACGTTAAGCCCTTCGAACTGACCATTTGGGTCATAGTCGAACGTACCGTCAGCGTTAACTGTCAGTAATGCGCCCGAAGCCAGCGAAAACGCTGTGCCGACAGCGCCAGCCTGCCCTTCTACCGCGCTTACCACAAAGGTATTGTCGATATCCTGATCGGCACCATTGCTGTTGTCCGCGAAAAGGTCACCGCTCAACGCGGTATCTTCGTCAGTGATCAAGTTGTCGTCGGCGGCAACGGGTGCATCATTTTCGCCAGTGATCTGGAATGTCGCAATCGCGCTGCTTTGCAGACCGTCCTGATCTTCAACAAAATAAACGAAATCGACGCTGTCGACATCGCCTTGCGCCAGATCGTCAAAGGTAGTGCCAAGGTTAAGCGTCACGTTACCGCCGGCGTCGGTGTCAAATGACGCAAGACGCCCGCCACTGGTCGTTATCGAAATCGACGTGCTGAACTGAACATCGCCCAACCCGTCAATAATGGTGAGCACATCGCCGTCGATATCAATGTCATTGGCAACGACATTTTCTGTAACCGCGCCATCGTCTTCAAGCGCGCTTACTGCATCAGCCACGGCAACAGGGGCGTCGTTCAGGCCGCTGATGGTAACCGTGAGCTGGCCTTCATCTGTCAGCGCGCCATCACTCACCGTATAGGTGATGATGTCGGTCGCGGTTTCCGGCGTGCCGCCCCCGGCAAGATCATCAAACTGCGCATTTGGATCGTAGGAGTATGTACCATCAGTGTTCACGGTGATCAGCGCACCGGATGCAAGCGTGATCGTTTGCCCATCAACAATCGCCGCCCCATTGATCTCGGTCAGCGTCAAGCCGTTGAAATCCGGGTCAAAATCACCGCCGGGACCGCCACTAATCAAATTCGCGCCAACCACCGTATCTTGATCGGTCGCGGCGGTATCATCGTTGGCAATCGGTGCGTCATTGACCGGGTTGATCGTAACAAAAATGTCGGCCGTAACCGTACCACCATTCCCATCATCAATCAGAATGTTGGCTGTGTCAGTGCCGTTGAAATTCGCATCTGGCGTGATGGTAAACGCACCCGTAACGGGGTCGATTACGGTCGATAGGAAATCGCCCTCAAAAAGCACAGAGAAGGTGAGCGCATCCCCATCCAGATCATTGGCCGTAATGGCACCTGTTATGACCTGATCTTCGTCACCGGATACGGTTTCGTCATTGGCTGTGGGCGCATCATTTACCGGCGTAACGCTGATTGTGATGGTTTGCAGATCTGACAGGCCACCAGCGTCGGTGACTTCAAAGGTCAGCGTATCATCACCGTTAAAATCAGGGGTCGGTACGTAGAGCACCGTCTCCAGCTCTGCGTTGATCTCATCAATCGTGCCAGTAATCGACAGCGTATCAGTCTGATTGCCAGCAATCGTGGCCGCGCCGCCCTGCGATGCCTCAAGCGTGCCATTCACCACCGACAGGGTCGCGACAACAATTTCGCCACCACCCGGCGGGATATCCACATCGGAAACCGAAAGCCCCGACAGAATAAGGAAGTCATCCTCCGGTACGGTGAATGGGTTATTTTCCAGTTCAATTTCCCGGATAACCGTACGGTTATTCGTCGCTAACGACACCAATACGACGTTGCCTTCTGGTGTCAGGGCCAGTTCAGGTTTCTGACCAGTTGCGATCTGGTCAGGCTCACCAACGGGCTGACCGAAGGCATCAAACTGCTGAATGATGATCCCGGCGGGAAAGGCCTCGCCGGTTACGTTATTGGTCGCCCCAAAGCGATCGTTCGCAAAGGCAACAACAAAGCCCCCGTTTGGCAGGCCCAAAACGTCAATGTCTCTCTGCCCATCGAGCGCGTTTCCGCCCGCGAAATCAACGGCTTGCGTTGGCCCCGAAAGCAATGTGCCATTGGGCGCGAAAATAGAGAAGAACCCTGTTGCGCCGCCCTCCGAAGAAAGCCCCTCATAGGCCATCACAATGGAACCATCTGCCAATTCCGTGACAGAGGGGCGCGCGCCATTTCCGGTGATTACACCCACTTCAGCCACGATATCCTGCGCGACGATCCCACCGGCGGCATCAACGATGGTCAAATGGGCATTAAGGCTACCCTGATCATTAATCAGGTAGCCGGCGGCAAAACCGCCGCTTGCCAAGGCGACAACATCGGTGTGGTTCGCATCAGGCGTATTGACGTTATCAAGGCGCAACGTGCCTTGCGTCTCCGTTCCGCCGGCATCGAACCGGCGGGCGAAGATACCGTCGATCGTGCCAAGTTGCGGGTCGTTCACATTGCCACCCCAAACGACGACAAACCCACCATCTGTGGTCGCCGCAATACTGGGGGAGCCATCAATGAATGTGGAGTTGTTATCATCCACAATGAAATCAACCGATTGCGCCGTACCATCTGCGTTGAATACCCGCGCGATCAGCGTGTTACGGCTCTCGACCGTCAGGGCAACGATATCGCCATTGGAAAGCACGGCAACCGATTGCCCGGCGTCATTGCTGGAATCTACGGTTTCGGACACTTCGGTCGTAGCGATTTCTGAACCAGCTGCGTCAAAGATGGTAAGGCCCGAAGCCTCCCCCGCGCCTTGGCGATCAACGGTGACAAACCCACCGTTCAACAGCGCGGCAACCGCATGCTGCGCGCCGTCGTTGGTGTTGTCGATGGTCCCCGATCCCAACCCAAAGGTCACAACCGAATTGGCGGGAACGACCTCTGGCGAGTTTGCCTCAGGTGCATCATTCACGGGGGCAACAGTTACCGTTACCGTTGCCGTGCTCGTTTCGACGCCATCATCAGCAAAGAAGGTAAACGTGTCCGTACCATTGAAATTCGCGTCCGGCGTATAGGTGAACGTACCGTTACTGTTGATAACAACGACACCATTCGCCGGGAGTGCGTTTTCACTGAATGTGATCGCATCGCCGTCAACGTCGCTCGCCGTCAGCGTGCCTGTGATATCAGTGTCTTCATTGCCAGACACGGCCAGATCATCAGCGACCGGTGCATCGTTTACACCGACAAGGTTAACAGTGAAGGTTGTTGTATCGGACAGCGGGTTTGCAACACTGCTGTCGGTGATCGAAAGATCGTAAACAAAGGTTGCCTGCTCCCCCGCACCAAGTGTCTGAAACAACGCATCATCAATCGCAAAGGTGAATTCTGCCGATCCAAAACCGGCGTTGGTAACCGTAAGCGCGTTCGCGGCATCAAATCCGGCAATCACCGTCCCACTTTCGATGACGTTGTCCACGGCCGGTGTATGTGTGTCAGCCAGGTCAGGATCAAAGAAAAAGACCGTGGCATTCGTGCGCACAAACCCGTCCTGATCCGGCACATCGGAATCTTCGAGCAATGTGGCGACTTGATCTTCGTCTACCGGGTCAATTTCAGGCGCGTCGTTTTCGCCCTGAATTGTAACAGTAACAGTCGCAGGGTCACTTACGCCGCCATCTTCATCACGCGCAACATAGGTAAAGCTGACGGAATCTGTCTCACCCTCTGAAAGGTCTTCAAATTCACCCGAGGCATCAAAAAACAAGCTGCCATCCGCAGCAATGTCAAAAAATGCGGCGCGTCCACCATCTGTCGTCAGAAAGAGCGGCAATCCGATAGAGACATCACCCCCGGTGATCACCTCAAGGAAACTGCCGTCAACGTCCAGATCATTGACCAGAATATTCTCTACGATCTGGTCATTGGCCCCCACGCTGAACGTGTCCGCAACCGCAATCGGTACGTCATTGACGCCCGCAATATTAAGGGTGACAGACGCTTGGCTGGAAAGCTGGCCATCAGACACGGTATAGGTGAACCCATCCACCTCAGTGTCACCAACGCTCGCGGCTTCAAACTGACCATTCGGGTCATAAACGAATGTGCCATCGTCGTTCATCGTCAACAGCGCGCCGGAGACAAGCGTGATGGTCTGCCCGGAAACCAGCGCCTGACCCTCTACGGCAACGACCGTTAGCAGGTCGCCATCAATATCAATGTCAATGCCCGATGAACCATTGATGACATCATCGACAATTACATTGTCTTCATTGCCCTGGAAAACATCATTCACCGCAGTCGGTGCATCATTCACCGGGTCAACAAAGACGGTCGCAAACTGTGTGATCGTTTCAAGGCCGTCTGTCACGGTAAAGGTGAAGGTTTCCTCACCATCAAAACCGGCAATCGGGGTGTAGGTAAACGTCCCGTCCTGGTTGATGACCACATCGCCGAGAGAGGGGCCCGTGTCCAACGCAAAGGTCAGCGCATCACCATCCACGTCAACCGCGACAAGCTGATCGCTGAGCACGCCATTCTCAAGCACATTAAAGTTGCCCGGCGCAGCCTCCGGCGCGTCGTTTGAACCCGTCAGTGTCATACTCACAACGGTTTCATCAAAGAGAGATGGATCACCATTGTCACTGATGCGGATTGTGTATTGAACCTCCGCCACTTCATTGGCGGCAAGGCTGTTGGCCGCTTCGATCACTTCCACACTGGCGGTCAGGGTGTAAATCACCGTGCCGTTGACGCTGTCGACCTGATCGATGACGAACAGGCTTGCAAAATCAATCGCAGAGAAATCCGCAACAGCACCCGATGTGGCGACATTGACCACTTCAGCAACATGCTGATCTGTCGCATCCGCATCATCAAAGAGGATAATGCCCACGCTGGCACGATCCTGCAGCGGCGCAACCGCAGATGATGGCTCAGCGGGCGTGTTGTCGCGCAGGAATTCCGCATCAGACTGACCAACGTCACCACCGCCCCAGGTCGGCGCGGCGGGGGCACTTGTTGCATTTGGACCCTGAACGCCGTTTTCCAGTTCATCTTCCGTAAAGCTGAACGACGTATCGGAGTTTGCCTGATCAATGACTGGCGCATCGTTCAATGGCCCGACCGTTATGGCGGCATTCCCGACAACAGTTTCAACCCCATCGAAAACGGAGAATGTGAATGAATCATCGCCGCTGAAATCTTCATCCGGCTCGAATGTGAATGTGCCATCGTCATTAACAGTGACGATCCCGTTGGACGCCCCGCTGTTCAGCGCAAAGGTGAGGTTATCACCTTCCGCGTCAAACGCGACCAGTTGACCATCCAGCGCCTGATCCTCGTCAGTCTGACCAACAAAATCCTCCGCGACCGGCGCGTCATTCACGCCCGTGATGTTGATGGTCAGCGTCGAAGTCGCGGTGCCGCCCTGATCGTCGACAATGGTGTAGTTAAACACGAAGAAATCGGTTTCACCGGGGGCGAGGTCATCAAACTGTTGCAGGGTTTCAAAGGTGACACCACCGCCTGACATGACGCTGATCCGACCCGTGCGCCCGCCATCGCTTTGAAATTCACCGCTGTCGTGGGCGGTGACCCCTTCCACATCGACAAGGAACAACTGCCCATTGTCGGGGTCGTCGTCATTCTCGAGGACGTTAACGACCACGGTATCATCTTCGGTAATGGTCGCCAGATCCGGCACCGCTGTTGGTGCGCCGTTAACCACAAATACGATCCGGTCGACCGTTGCCAGATCGTCGTCACCGGCCGTGCCGCGAATTTCGATTACATCGCCTTCGCTCAACAAAGTTTCAGGTGCGGCAATCGTCAACCGCCGATCGCCACCACCCTCATCGGTCGCAAAATCAAGTACGACAGACGTAAGCAGTTGATTGTTAACGAACAGAGCAACTTCGCCTTCACCGCCAACCACATCAACAAGGTCAATCAGAATGGTGTAGTTAAGCTCCGCGCCGCCAAACAGAAAAGACGCGGTGCCTGTCGCGCCAGCAAGCGAAATAACCTCATTGCCCGACGCATTGCCCTGCGGAACAGTCACATACCCATTCAACGAGAGGTCTTCAGCCTCCAACGTGATTTCGCCGGCCCCATTGGGCACAAAGGAAATACCGGCAGACAAATCATCAAACGACGCAACATCACCGATGGCATTGAACGCCTCAACAACGTTCAGCACCGCATTCTGCGCCGGGACGGGGCCATCAAACGTATAGAGACGTGCGCTCTGCGCATCGGCACCAAATTCGGTTTCCAGTTCAATCAGGGTAAAGCGCGCGCCGGAGGCGTCCTGAACAATCAGACGTCGCTCCGCATAGATCAGAACGCCGCCATTGCCCTGACTGTCATCGAGCAATGTCTGGTCGTTGTCATCGCCAATCTCATTGCGAAACAGGTCACCTGACAAAATCGCATCGCCATCGCTGATGCTCAGCGTCAGCTCCGCCCCCAATGGCATTGTGAATGCTGACCCCACATCCAAGGGGTTTTGGGAAAGCACATCGCCGCGGATAGCTGTAAATTCGAAAATCGCCATTTCAACCGTCTCCCCTGCGAAACGAACCTGGGCAACAGGCGCGCCTTCCGCAGACCAACATCACAATTTCACCCAGCGCAGCATCTACGCCAAAAGCGCACCCAAAATTGGGCACGCCACCAAGGCCAAGGCTAGCAGGCATTCAAACGCGCCTCATGGCCGCCATTTCATTCAGTTCCGCGCTGCAAGCCTCAAAGCGCAGCTAAAAAACAGGTCTAAGTCATAACACAAAATACGCAGAATCTCTGCCAGAACTTACGTTTAACGCTCTATGTGGCTGCATTATGTGCATTTACGCTCAGTCTGTGGCGGCATCATATTACCTCATGCGCGTCTATCCGGGCACGACGCACGCGATGGTAGCAACAATAACGGCTCAGGCATCGGGGTTGCCCGGAACCGACAAGGCACGAATCTGCCGACTGTATGTGCTGTCAGGCAAAGGGTTCAGACCACGCGGGTGGTCATTTCGCGGTGCCGGAACCTGAATTTTGCGCCAGTTCAAGCGCCTGTTTCAACACCGTTTCATCGCCAATGTGGTTCGCAAGGATCAGGATCAGCCGCGCATTCAGCGCGTGGCTTTCAGCCTCGGAAAGACCATCATGCACCCCGATGATCGCCGCATAAGCACCATCGGCATCTGCGAAATTCGGGTCCGTGATCAAATCAGACATTCTTGCCTCCCAAAGCCACAACCATTGCCTGTTCAACATCCGCCGCATCGGCATTTTGCCATCGCGCGGCGACGTGTTGATCCGGGCGGATAAGATACATCGCCTGTTTGGCCTCTCCCAGATACCGCTCCGCGACAAAGGCTGCCCCCGACGTATCGAGCGAAACCATCCGCAGGCCATCGACCATGGGCGGGCTCTCCACGTTGAGACACAACAAGACAAACTCCCCACCGAGCTGATCCAACAACCACCCCTTGTCCACAGGCGCATCCAGCGCAGGCGAGCCTGGCCGTGAACGTGCGGGAAGCGCATCATCATCAGCACCGTTAAGGGGGGAGCCGTCATAAATGGCAGGAACAGACAAACGCCCCGAATTGACCAAGGGGCGCGCAAAGGGCGCGTGCTCAACCAGATCAAGGACAGCATCGCGGAAAATACCGCTTACCGGCGATTTCGGTGTCAGGAAATCGGTCGCGCGAGATGAATTCAGTATGTTTTCTTCGGCGGCGTATTTGCGTTCTGCATGATAGGTATCAAGCAAGGCTTCACCTGCCTGCCCTTTGATAACAGCCGCCAGTTTCCACGCGAGGTTGTCGGTGTCTTGTATCCCGCCGTTGGCACCGCGTGCCCCGAACGGCGACACCTGATGCGCAGCATCACCAGCGAAAAAGACGTGCCCATGGCGATATTTGTCCATCGTGCAGCACTGGAACGTATAGATTGACGTCCATTCCAGTTCATATGCCACATCAGGGCCAAGCATCGCATCAACGCGCGCGCGGATGTTTTCTTCTTTCAGCTCATGCGCGCGGTCGATGTCCCAGCCGAGTTGGAAATCGATGCGCCAGATATCGTCGGGCTGTTTATGCAACAGGGCCGACTGCCCCCGGTTAAACGGCGGGTCGAACCAGAACCACCGCTCCGTCGGGAAGTCGGCTGTCATCTTCACATCAGCAATCAGGAAGTTGTCCTCAAAAACCCGGCCATCAAAGCCAAGGCCCATCATATCCCGCACAGGAGATCGCGCGCCATCAGCCGCGACAAGCCAATCGGCGCTGAGCTTGTAGGCCCCCTCCGGCGTTTCAACCATCAGGTCAACGCCGGTGTCATGCGGGGTAACTTCCGCGACACGGTTGCGGCCCCGAATTTCGATCGGCGCACCCGCGTCCTGTGCCTCGCGGATGCGATCCACGATGAAATGCTCAAAATAGGGTTGCTGGAGGTTGATGAACGCCGGGCGGTTGTGACCCTCTTCGGGCAGCAGGTTAAAATCGAAAATCTGTCGTTCATCCCGGAACACCTTGCCAATGTTCCAGACGACGCCCTTGTCCACCATCGGGTCGCCACAGCCGAGCCGGTCTGCAATTTCCAGCGTGCGCTTGGCAAAGCAGATCGCGCGGCTGCCTTTGCCAACGCCTTCGTGGTCGTCCAGCACAACAACCGGAATATCTTTCAAACCAAGATCCAGCGCGAGGCCCATGCCAATGGGGCCGCCACCAACAATAACAACCGGATGCCGCACCGGTGCGGCCGCGTCCTGATCGGCTGATCGTTCGTAAGGATAAAGCTTGAAAGCGGTTTCGTAGCGTTGTTCGACCATCGTGTAACACTCCCTGCAAACAGTCCGTTGTGGCGCAAGACGATGCAGGCGCTCCACCCGGGCAAGGCAGTTCAGAACACCTTCATCATCAATTTACACCCACGTCAGGCGCTGAGTGGCGACCAACTCTCGCCTGACGTTTTCATCAAAGGCACCAAAATCAGCGTTACCCCTGCAACGCTTCCCACATCTCGATGTCACGCTTGTCCGTCCAGATCCGGGGATGCGCGATTCCGCGTGCCTCGTCATAAGCGCGGGCGACGTTGAAGGGCAGGCAGTGTTCGTAGATCGCATAGTCGCTGAACTTTGGATCACATTCAGCACGGACCGCGTCCCATGCATCTTTCAGCGAACCATTGCGTGCCGCCACACGGGCAGCAGGGGCGTAGGTGCTGTTTACGAAATCGCGGGTGTTTTCGATGGCCTTGTTGACCATTTCCGTGCCCACCAGCGCGTCGCCCCGGCCCGGCGCAATCGCATCGACATCATAGGCTTTGATGCGATCCAATGTATCGCCCCATTCGCCAAAGTAACCATCGCCGCAGTAACAGGCCGAGTGATATTCAACGATATCGCCTGTAAACATAACATTCTGATCCGGCACGTGGATTACGGCATCACCCGCCGTATGAGCGCGTCCGATCTGCTTGATGTCCACCCGGCGAGATCCGAGAAAAACCGTCATGCTGTCGGAAAAGGTCGTGGTTGGATAGGTCAGGCCCGGAATGCTTTCATGCCCTTCAAACAGGCGGGGGAAACGCTGAAATTCGCTATCCCAATCTTCCTGTCCCCGCTCCATCACCATACCGCGCGCAGCGTCTGACATGATGATCTGATCAGCATTAAAGGCAGAGGCACCAAGAACACGAACCGCGTGATAATGCGTAAGCACAACATGGCTGATCGGTTTGTCGGTGACTTCACGCACTTTTTCGATGACCTTGTTGGCCAGACGCGGGGTTGCCTGAGCTTCGACGATCATCACGCTGTCATCACCAATGATAACGCCGGAGTTCGGATCACCTTCAGCTGTGAACGCCCACAGACCTTCACCCACTTCAGTGAAGCTGATTTTCTTTTCGGTCATGTCGCCTTGCGACGCAAAAGCCTTGGCCATTTATGGCTCCTATTGGTCCAGTAGGGCGGAGAAACCGCCGAAGATTATACGGTTGCTGTCAAAGGGCATGATGCTCATGTCCTGCTCGGTGCGCGGGTCAGCCATGAAAGCAGCGTTGCATGCCTCCCGCGTTTCCTTGTCCGGATATTCGATCCACGAGAAAACAGCAACTTCGCCATGCTCCAGTTTCAACGCACTGGCAAAGGACGAAACCGGCCCGTCGGGCATATCATCGCCCCAGCATTCCACGACGCGCAGGGCGCCGTGGCTCTTGAAAATTTCGGCGGCGCGGGCCGCTACGACCGCATATTCCGCCTTTTTCGCGAACGGCACCGCAACAAGAAAACCGTCCACATACATGGCTCAGCCCCAGTCCCGCTCCGCAACGGCTGGCAGTATTTTGCCAACACATTCGCCAAAGCCGATGACATAACCATCGCCCTGCGCCTGCCCGGTAAGTGTCATGGTATCGCCGTCTTCGATGAACGATCGCTCTTCGCCGTCATCGAGGGTAAAAGGCTCCTTGCCCCCCCAGGAGATTTCAAGGAGTGAACCGCGGTTCTCTTTCTCGGGGCCGGAAATGGTGCCAGAGCCGAGCAGATCGCCGGCATTCATCGCACAACCACCAATCGCGTGATGCGCCAGTTGCTGCGCCGCAGAATAGTACATTTCGTTATAGTTGGTGCGCGCAATGGTGCTGACGCGGTCAGACCCTTCGGGCTGCATTTTCACTTCAAGGTCAATGTCATAGAGCATCGGCCCGGGTTCTTGCAGGTAGGGGAGCAATTCGAACTCCCGCTCTGGCGTCGAACAGCGGAACGGCTCCAAGGCTTCGCGTGTCACCACCCATGGGCTGATGGAGGTCGCAAAGGCTTTGGCCTGAAACGGGCCAAGCGGCTGATATTCCCACGCCTGAATATCGCGCGCTGACCAATCATTGAGCAATACATAGCCAAAGATCATCTCGTCAGCTTCGGACACGGTGATAGGCTGGCCGAGCTTGTTGCTCCCGCCCACGACGCAACCCATCTCAAGCTCAATGTCCAAGCGGCGACAGGGGCCAAAGATGTTCTTATCGGTGCCGAATGGTTTCATCTGACCAAGAGGGCGGTGAATATCCGTACCCGAAACCACCACACTGGATGCGCGTCCGTTATAGCCGATGGGGATATGCAACCAGTTCGGCGGCAGTGCATTTTCAGCACCTCGAAACATCGTGCCGACGTTGGTGGCGTGATGACGGCCAGCATAAAAATCGGTGTACTCCCGCACCTTGAAGGGCATGAGCATTTCAACTTCGGACTGTTTAAGCAGGCATTCGCGGGTTGCAGCAACACCGCTGGCACCATCCGCGAGTTTTGCGGTCAGTTCCTTGCGGAGCTTCTTCCAGACCTTTTGGCCCGCGTCCATCAGATCGTTCAGCCACGGGTGCCAGAAGACATCCAAGCCCTCAACACTGTCCAGCAGGTCACGTTCTTCCATCGCCGTCAGGTCGAGAATCATGTCGCCAATCGCCACACAGCACCCGGCGCGCTGCGCATCATGTTTCTTTCGAAACGCACCATATGGCAGGTTGTTGAGCGGAAACGGGTGGTTGGCGTCGTTTGCGCTGGAAACCCAGCTTTTCATTAGTGGCATAAGTGCGTCCCTCTGTCTGTCTACACCAGACTTATTTCAATCCGGGCGTCCCGTCGAATTTCTTCTCAAGCCTCCGGCAAAATTCAATATTATCACGCTGAAACTGGCTTTTCGGGCCGCAAGCCGGGGCGAATGTTACGGGGAATCGCTTTGCGAAACTGAACAACACTGTGCCCGATATGAAGCACTGCCTCCCATGCCTTTTGACTTGTTCCAAAGCAGTCTTGTCAGCCGCTTGAAAGCTTACGGCACACAGGCCACGCAGCCCTTTGCGCAGACGCGATAAAGAAAATCATCACCAGCGCCGTTTTTCCCGGGCACGGCGCGGCGTGCAGCAAAAGCACTTCGGCGCAGACGTAACGGAATAGGGATTTCCTGCCCTGCCCCGGCACGAGCGCCGCGCTTGACCAAACGGGGAAAAGGCAGCCCTATACGCAAATGACCAGCTTTAACCTCGACGATTTTCTGCCCTATCAACTCGCCGCGGCGGCTGAACGGGTGAGTGCTGATTTTGCTGTGACCTATCGGGCGCAGTTTGGCCTTTCCATTCCCGAATGGCGGATATTGGCGCACCTTAGCCAGAATGACGCCCTTTCGGTGCGCGACCTTCATCAGCGAGCGGGGTTGGAAAAATCAAAGGCATCGCGCGCCGCCGCACGTCTCGAAGCGTCCGGGCTGGTGGAAAAAAAGGCCGGGTCGGTTGATAAGCGGCTGATCGAATTGAGGTTGACCGCCGAAGGCACTGCCGCACTCACGAAATTGATCCCCATTGCCCGCGCTTTTGAAGACGACATCATCGCGTCCTTGACAGACCAGGAGCAAAGCGCGCTCAGATCAGCCCTCCAAAAACTGCGCAGGTGACGCAACCAGCCTGTAATGTTTCGCACTTCGCGCAGGGGCCAAAGCGACGTAGCGTTATCTTATGATTCGCTTCAACGCGCAGCACTTGACCACGGGCGCGCAGGCATTGTCGTAGACGCGCAGGAATGTCTCCGGGCGCAGGAACAGAGGCTCTTTCATGCAGACGTTTAAGAAAATCCTGATTGCCAACCGCGGTGAAATTGCCATCCGCGTGATGCGCGCCGCTAACGAATTGGGCAAACGCACAGTCGCGGTTTACGCCGAAGAAGACAAATTGGGGCTTCACCGTTTCAAGGCTGACGAGGCCTACAAGATTGGCGAAGGCCTCGGCCCGATCGAAGCCTATCTCTCTATCCCGGAGATCATCCGTGTCGCCAGGGAATGTGGTGCGGACGCCATCCACCCCGGTTACGGCCTGTTGTCTGAGAACCCTGATTTTGTGGATGCCTGCGAAGCGGCCGGCATCGCATTCATCGGACCAAAAGCCGAAACCATGCGCCTGTTGGGCGACAAGGCCAGCGCCCGGAACGCAGCAATCGCAGCGGGGGTTCCGGTTGTCCCTGCAACGGGCGTGCTGCCTGACGACATGAGCGAAGTGCGCGAGATGGCTCGGGAGGTTGGTTACCCGCTGATGCTCAAGGCATCATGGGGCGGTGGTGGCCGGGGTATGCGGCCCATTTTCTCTGAAGATGAAGTTGAAGACAAAGTGCTCGAAGGACGGCGCGAAGCGGTTGCCGCCTTTGGCAACGGCGAAGGCTTTCTGGAACGGCTTGTCCAACGCGCCCGCCATGTAGAAGTGCAGATACTTGGCGACAGCCACGGCAACCTTGTTCACCTGTTCGAGCGCGACTGCTCCGTACAGCGCCGCAATCAAAAGGTCGTTGAACGGGCACCCGACCCTTATCTGACGCAAGCGCAACGCGAAGAGATTTGCGAACTTGGCCTGAAGATCTGCCGCTACGCCAACTATCAATGCGCCGGCACGGTCGAATTCCTCATGGATGCTGATACGAATGAGTTTTTCTTCATCGAAGTAAACCCGCGTGTGCAGGTTGAACACACGGTGACAGAGGAGGTCACCGGCATTGACATCGTAAAGGCACAGATACGCATTACCGAAGGCGGTCACATCGGCGCGGTGGGGGAAACAGGTGTTCCCAATCAGGAAGACATTCATCTGCGCGGCCACGCCGTGCAGTGCCGTGTGACAACCGAAGACCCGCTCAACAATTTCATACCAGACTATGGCCGCATCACAGCTTACCGAGGCGCCACAGGATTTGGCATTCGTCTCGACGGGGGCACCGCGTATTCAGGGGCGGTCATCACACGGTTCTATGACTCGCTACTCGAAAAAGTAACCGCCTGGGCACCAACCGCAGAAGAGGCGCGTTTGCGTCTGGACCGCGCCCTGCGCGAATTTCGTATTCGCGGCGTCGCAACGAACCTTGCGTTCGTGGAAAACCTGATCTCGCACGAGAAATTCAAGAACGCGACCTATACCACCAAATTCATCGACGAAACGCCCGAACTGTTCAATTTCCGCAAGCGGCGCGACCGGGCAACCAAACTGTTGTTGTACATTGGTGACATCACAGTGAACGGTCACCCCGAAGCGGCGGGGCGCCCAAAACCGCCTGCCCACGTCAAACAACCACGCCCCCCCGCCAACCACGTGGAACAGGCCCCGCCGGGCACCCTGAACATGCTTCAGGAACAAGGCGCCCAGGCGGTTGCAGATTGGATGCAGGCGCAGAAAAAGCTGCTGATCACCGATACAACCATGCGGGATGGGCACCAGTCATTGCTGGCCACCCGTATGCGAACCCATGACATGCTGCGCGTTGCGTCAGCCTATTCACATAATATGCCCGAGTTGTTCTCGATGGAATGCTGGGGCGGGGCAACCTTCGATGTTGCCTATCGTTTCTTGCAGGAATGCCCATGGCAGCGCCTGCGCGACTTGCGCGCCGCGATGCCCAACCTGATGACGCAAATGTTGCTGCGTTCCGCGAATGGCGTTGGCTACACCAATTATCCTGACAATGTGGTCCAGAAATTTGTGGCGCAGGCGGCGGAAAGCGGCGTCGATGTGTTCCGTGTCTTCGACAGCCTCAACTGGGTTGAGAACATGCGCGTTGCCATGGATGCCGTTATCGACAGCGGCAAAATCTGCGAAGGCACGATCTGTTATACAGGGGATATTCTTGACCCTAACCGCGCAAAATATAACCTGAATTACTATGTCGAGATGGGCAAATCGCTCAAAGATGCGGGTGCCCATATTCTGGGGCTGAAAGACATGGCAGGCCTGCTGAAACCAGCCGCTGGTTACAAGCTGGTGAAAGCACTGAAGGAAGAGGTTGGCCTGCCCATCCATTTCCACACACATGACACATCCGGCATCGCAGCGGCGACCATTCTGGCAACGGCTGATGCGGGCGTGGATGCGGTTGATGCGGCGATGGATGCATTCTCTTCGGGCACATCGCAACCTTGCCTTGGTTCCATCGTAGAGGCCCTGCGCGGGTCAGAGCGTGATACAGGCCTTTCAGGCAAGGCTATCCGCGAGATTTCCGGTTATTGGGAAGGTGTGCGCGGCCTCTATACAGCATTTGAATCGGGCACGATTTCCGGTGCATCGGAGGTCTACTTGCATGAAATGCCCGGCGGGCAGTTTACCAATCTCAAGGCGCAGGCGCGCTCGCTGGGGCTGGAGGAACGCTGGGGCGAGGTTGCGCAGACCTATGCTGACGTCAACAAGATGTTTGGCGACATTCCAAAGGTAACCCCCTCCTCCAAGGTCGTTGGCGACATGGCGCTGGCCATGGTTTCAGCCGGCGTAGACCGCGATGCGGTCGAAGGGGATGCCGATTTTGCCTTCCCCGATAGTGTGATCGACTTTTTCAAAGGGGGGCTTGGCCAACCACCGGGGGGGTTCCCGGCTGCGTTTCAGAAAAAGGTACTGAAAGGTGCCAAAGCACTGACCAAACGCCCCGGCGAAGGGTTGCCCCCCGTTGATCTGGAGGCCACACGCGCCGAATTGTCAGCCGAGCTTGAAGGCTTCAATGTCGATGACGAAGACCTCTGCGGTTATCTGATGTATCCCAAGGTGTTCCTCGACTACATGGGGCGCCATCGCGATTATGGACCAGTGCGCGTTTTGCCGACGCTGACCTATTTCTACGGGATGGAAAACGGCGAAGAAATCACCATCGACCTTGAGGCCGGCAAAACCATGGTGCTGCGTCTTCAGACCATTTCGGAAACGAATGCGGATGGAGAGGTTAAGGTATTCTTTGAGCTGAACGGCCAGCCCCGCGTCATCCGCGTGCCTGACCGCACGGCCGCCGCATCCGCGACGGCCCGGCCCAAGGCAGATGCAGGCAACCCCAATCACGTTGCCGCCCCCATGCCCGGCGTCATTGCCTCTGTTGTTGTGAAAGAGGGGCAGTCAGTCATGCCCGGTGACGTTCTGATGTCTATTGAAGCGATGAAGATGGAAACGGCGATCCCCGCAGATCGCGAAGGCGTCATTGCCCGTGTGGTCACGCCTGCGGGCTCTCAGGTCGATGCCAAAGACCTGCTCATCGAGTTTGAAGACTGACGGCACCAAACAGGTGCCCCCGACAGGGTGGGGGCACCTGGTACAATCTGGGCGTGTGACTTTCCTCATCCGCGCCCGGCGCAACACAGGATAACCTCTGATCAATAGACAAGAGGGTGTTCAATGTTGCTAAATCGTTTTCGGGTTGCTGTGCTTTTCTCTTCCGCGCTGATGCTTTCGGGCTGTGTGGAGCGTCTTTCGGTCATCACTTGGATTCCGCTGGGCGACGAGCAAATTCCGATCTTGAACGAAGACACCGCCATGGCGCGTGCGGCACGGCAGGTTCAGGCCAGATGGCCCACCCTGAATGACGCAGAACAAGACACCACACCGCTGTGGCGGGATGCCCACCCGGCCTTTGGGTTGGCGCATGGCGAATTGTCAGGCTTTGGCATCACCATGGTCCGCGTCAATCGCCGGGCCGTTGCGCCCGACCCCGAAGACATTCCCTTCGCAACCGGAGAACTGAGCGAACCCAACCTTTTGTTCTTTGATCGTAGTGCGGCATCACTCGCCCGCAACATGCCAATCATCGGCATGGGCTTTGGGTTTGAATTTTTGGATGCTGACGGCGATGGCATCGCAGATGTACCCGTTCTGAATGCTGATGCCTCTGACCCGCGACTTGAATGGCTGCCAGCGGAGGCACTTGTTTACAGCCTCGATGGAACCCTGATCCACGAAGCAGGATACCACCTTGCCCTGCGCCCACGCCCCGGATTTGAGATTGCGACAGACGATGACCTGGAACCGGATGCGGTTGCACGCGGGATTACCGTCGATCGCGCCGGGCATGCCCCGATCGGCCATGAAGATTTGCAGGATGCACTGGGCCAACATGGGCGCATTTGGGCGGTGCACGTATGGTTTGAGCCTGAAACCGGCCTGCCGACAATTTCCCCCTGTGACCCATGGCATCGCCAGCGCGCGCGGGCGAACAATCTGCCGGAAGGCACGTTCTATTACCGCGATGACACCCCCTCCCGCGCGCTGGTCGCTGCACAATGTGAAAATGGCGGCGTTTACCCAACGATTGCGGCGCAGGCCCCAGATTGAGCGATTGGAAGCCCCGATTGCGGCACGCGCCCTTAGCCTGACCACAAATTTGCTTGGCGAGCGTGAGCACCGCGCAAATTCATTCAATATTGTTTCAAACCCGGTTATGCAGGAGCGCATCATCTAAGGAACGCCCCATGACGCCTGAAGCCGTATCCATCAATGACATTCGCGCAGCCGCGAAACGGCTGGAAAACCAGGCGGTTGTTACGCCGTTGCTTGAGGCTGATACCCTTAATGAACTGGCGGGCTGTCGGGTATTGGTCAAAGCGGAGTGTTTGCAGCGCACAGGGTCATTCAAATTCCGCGGTGGATGGAGCGCCGTTTCGGCCCTGTCCGCCGAACAGCGCGCCAAACGCCGCCTGCAACGGATAGACCCCCGACC
>JBMYXS010000035.1:0-37534 GCA_049608645.1 Pikeienuella sp.
AAGGGGGATTGCGACGTTGGGTGTCGGGTTTGGTGATGGTGGCCTTGCCGGTTTGTCATCTGCCGCTGTCCGATGTGTTGAGAAACGAGATAAATTTGTTCGCAAGGCTTGGATCATGGTGGGGTATTGGGAGCGGTCAGATTTGTGGTTCTGGCGACATATTTGGTGGGCCTTTTTCGATCATTTCTTCAAGAAAATGCGGTATTTTCATTTTATTTCAGATGTTTGTGGGTGTGAATGGGTGTTCTTTCTTGATCTGAATCAGGGTTGAAACATTTCACCTGAGTTCTACGGTGGTGTTTGCATCAGAAACCGGAGGTGCCCATGAGAGTAACCGTCGCAGCCATTTTCGCCGTTATCGTGTCGTTGCCATTTTCCCCATCATTCGCCCAGAGTGCGGAGGATGATTCATACCTCGGCAAGTGGACACCAATGGTGGGCCTTTCAGTTGCGTCCCAACATTTTGGGGCCGAAAGGGACTTTAATGAAACCAACCCCGGTTTACTGATCGGGGCGGCGCGCCCCTCCCATTATTTCAATGCAGAGTTCGGGGTTGAGGGGGGCGTGTTCAAGAACTCCTTCGATGATACCTCCTACACCATTGGCGGCTGGTATGAATGGCCGCTGCTTGGCGAACCTGACGCCACCTTGGGGCAGCTGCGGTTAGGGTTTGCATTCGGGTATGCAAAATACCCTGAACTGGTGGAGCGGGCTGATGCGGTTCGCGCGCTGACGATTGGCAATTTTGTACCCTACCTTACACCACAAGCGACCTGGAGGATCACCGAGAGCGTGGAAATACGCTCCAAATTCGGCCCCATCTTCAATGGTGATGCGGACTTCGTCGCAGGTTTTCAGGTGTTTTTCAGGCCACCGCTGAACTGAGCAGACCCCGGCGGCCTTCTTAGCCGCCGGCGCGGGTATTCGCGCTGAAAGCGCACATCAAACTTCGTGGCTGAATGCGGGGGCAGTCGCGCCAAACCGGCACGGGGAAAGGTATTCAGGTGATACGCTCTGTCTTGAAATTCATTTCGGTCGCGTTTTTGTGTGGCCAGTCAGCCTCCGCCCATCACACGGCGAACGACCAGGCGCTGATTACCTATGACATGGCAATAGCGGGTATTCCTGTCGGCTGGGCCGCGGTTGAATTCACGGTGGGAGATACCGGGGATTACCGTGTGGACTTTGGTTTGAAGTTTGAATTTCTGTTCTGGCGCGGCGGTGCCGCCGGTGGTGCCATGGGTAAGTTGCAGGCCGGCACCGCAAAGCCGCGCGTGAGTGACGTTACTGTCATTCCAGAGGGTAGCGAGCCGGTGGGCATGTGGGAGATTTTCGAAGGCAACCGCGTTAAACACTGGTCGATCTCGCCAGGGCTTGATGAAAAATATGTGGAGGGATGCGTTCCCGTGCAAGAGGCTGACATTCAGGATGCCTTGGACCCCCTCTCAGCCCTGATCATTGCTGCGGATAGCGCGGCAGAGGCCTGCAGCAGAAAATTACCGGTTTTTGTCGTGGGTACGCGTTTTGACCTTAACCTGACACCTGAGCGCCCTTTGGAGCAGGGCGTCTATTCCTGCGCTGTCAGCTATAAACCGGTTTCTGGGCACCGCGAAACGAGCGAAAGCGTGGGCATCTTGCTGAGTAACAATCCCGAACTGACCATCTTTGAGGTTTCCCCCGGCTTGTGGGCACCCCATAGCGTCAGCGTGCCGACCCGATTTGGTTCGCTGAGCTTTTCGCGGCGGATGCGCTGAGGCGGCAGCAGGGGAGGGCCTGAAGGGGCCTGATCGCTCTATGGTTCTTGAGACATTTTCCGCAAGACCTCCATCGCATCTTGTTCCCGACCATCGGGCACGAACAGATGATCGTGGTAGAAGCCGGACACCGGGTTCACGCCCATGTCATGTTTGGCAAGTTCCGTCGCAATCCGTGCCATGAAGCCAACCGCCTCCAACGAGGAATGAATGTTCAGCGTGATCATCCGACACGGAAATTCATAGTGCAGCCCGTGTTCTTCAGCTTCGGATTTCAACAGGATGAAGGTTGTGCCCTCAGCTTCCTCAAACACCATCCTGGGGCGGAGCGTTTCGGGGCGCTGCTTGTCTTTTGTTGTTACAAAAACATACAGGCCATCCACCAGAACCGCTGAGAGCGATTTGATCAAGGCGTCCAGATTTGTCTCACCGCTCATGTTTGGTCCCTGAATTGCCTGGTTCGGCCATGATGTTACGCTGTTGGCAAAAAAAAGGTGGGGCAGCGATGACGTCGCGCAGGCGGTTGGTCGCCTTGCGTTCATCATGCTGCCCCGGCTCGCAAATTGGCCCTTAACGGGCTGTCATCACTTGTTGGCGCGCCCTTCCAGCCCATTTGCCGCCGAAGCAGAGGCACCGGGAATGCGCATTTCAAACGTCTCTTTGATCACAGCGTAATCATAGTAACCCATTCGTGCGATCGGCTGGATCTTTGGAATGTCCAGTTTGCCTTCGGGGGTAACGAACGCCTCATCGATGTGAATACGCTCTACCTTGCCATAGACCACGTCTACAGGTCCGGCATCGCCGCCGGGCAGGCGGTGGGTGGCCACATAGGAACATTCGAAATGGCATGGGCTTTCTGCAACGCGGGGGCCGGGGGCGTTGATGCAATCGGCCTTGGTCACGCCCGCGGCTGCAAACTCGTCCTCTTCGGGGGGGAGTTCCATTGCAGAGATATTGACCGCTTCGCGCAGGGCATAAGTGGCCATGTTCCAGACAAACCACCCTGTATCCTCGGCGTTCACAACGGTGTCTTTGCGCCGCCCGTCGCCAAGGACGTTGGCCGAAAACATAACCATTGGCGGATCGAACGTCAGGTTCTGCCATTGCGAATAGGGCGCCAGATTCGTAACGCCATCTTTCGAAACGGTCGAAAGCCAGCCAATCGGGCGCGGCACGGTGCATGACTTGAACGGGTCATATGGCAGCGGGCGTGGATCAGTCGATGGATTATAGTGCATCCAGATTATCCTTTTTATTCGTGTCTGCGTGCGGGTCACATGTGACGGTGACCATCATCCGAGACAGGCGATATGTGTACTTATCAAACCTAATGCTGACAGAGTTGCGCGCTTGATGTCAAATGCTTGAATGCCAATGATGCGCGCGCCCTGCAATCAGCCGCGCAAGCAGGGCCAGATGATAGGCAGGCGCGCGGGGAGAGCATTACCCCCGCATGCGCGCACCATCTGCGTCAAACAAGGGTTCGGTGATCAAGCGGGCCGGGCGTAAATCACCGAGGATCTCTATCTCCACCTCCAGCCCTGCATGGGCCATTTCGGTTGGTACAAAGCCAAGTGCGATGCTCTTTTCCGCGTGGTGGGAATATCCGCCAGAGGTGCAGAACCCGACAACCTTGCCTTCCACGTAGATGGGTTCATAAGCCACCACGTCGGCGTCTACGGCCTCTACCTCAAAGGCGCAGAGGGTCCGGGCCGGGCCAGCGGACTTTTCCGCTGCTGCCGCCGCTTTGCCAATATAATCACAGGGTTTGTTATAGCTGGTGAAACGATCCATTCCCGTTTCAGCGGGCATATAGTCCGGCCCGAATTCGCGGAGCCACGATCCGAAGAATTTATCGAGCCGCAAGCTCATCATCGCGCGCATACCAAACGGGCGCATGCCAAATTCTGCACCCGCCTCGGCCAGTGTTTTGTAAAGCGTGCGCTGATCATCGGCACCGACATAAATCTCATACCCAAGATCACCGGTGTAGCTGACGCGTTGCACAAGGGCGCGGGTCAGGCCCACGTCCATTTCCTTGGCGTCCATGAATTTGAAAGCATCCGCCGACACATCCGTTCGGGTGCATTTTTCCAGTACATCACGGGCGCGCGGCCCCGCGATCTGAAAACCAATGCGGCGGGTGGAGATGTTTTCAATGCTCACCCCGTCCCAGGCGTTTTGTTCAAACCAGCGCATGTGAAAGGCTTGCGCGCTGTAACTTGCGGTGACCTGAAAGCGGTCTTCGGCAAGACAAGTCAGTGTGAAATCACCGATCAGCTTGCCCTTTGGCGACAGCATGGGCGTCAGGCTCATCCGCCCTGGCTTTGGAATGCGCCCGGCCATGATCATGTCGAGCCACGCGCGGGCCTGTGCGCCGGTGACGAGGTATTTTCCAAAATTATGTATTTCGTTTATGCCGACAGCATTGCGCACCGCGCGCACTTCCTCGCCCACGGTCTTGAATGCGTTGGAGCGGCGGAATGATGGAACTTCCCAGCGTTCCTCCCCCTCCGGCGCGAAGTAATTCACCGCCTCCATTCCGAACCCTGCGCCAAAAACGGCGCGTTGCTCATCCCAAATGGCGTAGGCTGGGGTGGTCTGGAACGGTCGCGCGACGGGCAGTTCTTCGTTGGGGTAACCGACGGAGAACCGGCGCTGATAGTTTTCGCGCACTTTCTCGCGCGTGTAGCCGGGTGTGATCCAGCGCCCCTCCCGCCGGTCTGTGCGCAATTCGCCAAAGCGGGACACATCCATCGCGAACACGTCGCGCTCTGCTTCCCCTTCGATCATCCATTGCGCCAGTGACAGGCCAACACCGCCGCCCTGGCTGAACCCGGCCATAACGGCGCAGGCCGACCAGTAATTGCGTAAGCCCGGCACAGGGCCAACCAGCGGGTTGCCATCAGGGGCAAAGGTAAACGGGCCGTTCACGATGCTTTTGACGCCCGCGCGCTCCAACACGGGGAAGCGGCGATAGGCAAACTCGACACTGTCACCGATACGGTCGAGCTTATCTTCGAGCAGTTCATGCCCGAAATCAGCGGGCGTGCCATCAACCGCCCATGGGTCGCAGGCCTGTTCATAGAACCCGATGCACAACCCGCGCCCCTCCTGCCGCAGATAGCTTTCGCCGCCGGGGTCCATGACGTGGGGGAGTTCCTTGTCCCGGTCGTAAACCTCCGGCGTTTCTTCGGTGATCAGGTATTGATGCTCCATCGGGTGCAGCGGCAGATATACGCCGGCCATCGCCCCCACCTCGCGCGCCCAAAGGCCGCCTGCGTTAACGATGTGTTCGGCGTGGATCGTGCCTTTCCCGGTCACCACATCCCACGTGCCATCGGGGCGCTGGGTGGTTGCCGTTACAGGCGTTCGCAGCACGATTTCCGCCCCCGCCATGCGGGCGGCCTTGGCGTAAGCGTGGGTGGTGCCGGATGGGTCAAGGTGACCGTCAAGCGGATCATAAAGCCCGCCAATGACACCGTCGGTGTTGGTGATCGGCGACAGTTTGCGAATCTCTTCGGGCGTCACCAATTCGGTTTCCAGACCCATGTAGCGATGCTTGGCACGCTCAGCCTTCAGGAAGTCCATCCGCTCCGGCGTGTCCGCCAGTGTCACACCGCCGACGTGGTGCAGGCCACAAGACATGCCTGTAAGCGCCTCCAGTTCCCGATACAGGCGGATTGTATAACCCTGCAGCGCGGCCATGTTGGTGTCTGCATTCAGTGTATGAAACCCACCCGCCGCGTGCCATGTGGAGCCGGAGGTCAGTTCCGAACGCTCGACCAGCATCACATCGGTCCAGCCTAACTTGGTAAGGTGATACAACACCGAACAGCCGACAACCCCGCCTCCGATGACGACAACTTGTGCGGTGGTTTTCATGTGATGCGCTCCTATCGGCTGGATGTGAGAGCACGAAAGACCGCGCGCTGTTCAATGGCAAGCCTGAAAACGACGCGCGTGTTCGCACAATGGCATTCGCCCGATTTCTGCACGATCCTCCAAAAGTATAGCGCCCTGTACCGATGAGCACCTGACCCACCCCGAAGGGCGCACGCTTCGTTAAGGGGTGCGCGATAGGATTTTCTCCGTGGAAAAGAATCCCGGAGCGTCCCCATGGCGTTAGCATCAGAACTGCCCATTGATACATCGGCCACCGCGTTGGAAATGGCCAACACGATTTTTGGTACGGGCGTCACCGTTGAGACGGCGTCCTACACCGGCGCGGCGGTCGCATCCGGTGTGTTCACTGATGGTGCCACGGTTGCCCCGGGCGCGACACCTGCGGACGTTGGTGTCATTCTTTCAACAGGCCGCGCGGATGATTTCACCAATTCCAGCGGAGAGGCCAACCTCGTCGCCAACCGCTCAACCAATCATGGGTTGGACGGCGATGAAGATCTGACCGCGATATCGGGGTTTCAAACCTTTGATGCGGCCGTTCTGGAGGTATCTTTCACGCCTGCTGGCGATACGCTCACGATGCAGCTTGTCTTCGGGTCGGAAGAATATCTCGAATTTGTAAACTCCGGCTTCAACGATGCTGTTGGTGTTTTTGTTAACGATGTGAAGGCCGAGCTGACCGTCGGCGCGGGCGACATCTCCATCGACAACATCAACACCACGTCAAACTCTAACCTGTTTCTCGACAACCCAGCGGGTGCCAGCATCGTTAACAGTGAAATGGATGGTCTGACGATCACCATGACGTTGAAGGCCCCTGTCGTACCGGGTGAAACGAATGTCATTCGCATCGGTATCGCCGACGCGGGTGACGGGGTTTTCGATAGCAACTTGCTGATCGCCGCGGGCAGTGTGCAGACCACCTTGATTGCTGGTGATGACACGTTCAGTGTTGAACGAGGTGGCGGCATTTTGGATGTGCTCGCCAATGATATCGCGGCCCCCGGTGCCACCCTGACCATTACCGAAATCAACGGTGAACCCGTTGTGGCGGGTGATTCCGTGGTTCTGCCCACCGGTGAAATCGTGACGTTGGGCGAAGATGGCTCGCTGTCCATTACCGGCGTGCAAGGGGATATCCCGAACCCGTTCACCTATACCGTCACGGACAACTTCGGAAATGAAGACACCGCGTTCGTATCGGTCGATAGCGCAGCGCCATGTTTCGAAGCCGCTGCGTTGATCGACACGTTGCGTGGGCCTGTCCGGGCTGATGAGTTGGCAATAGGTGATCTGGTTCTGACCCATGACCACGGGCCACAACCCGTTCGCTGGGTCGGGCAAACAACGCGCCTTGCACGCGGCAGCGATGCGCCCGTGTCTATAGATGCCGGGGCATTGGGTGATCATGGTGCGGTGCGTGTGTCACAGAACCATCGGATATTTGTGAAGGCGCTCGCCGCTTCGCTTGTCTGTGGTCAGGAAGAGGTGTTTGTGAGGGCGGCGGACCTGATCAATGGCCATTCAATTCGTATTGAAGAAAGCGCAAAGCAGGTGACTTACGTGCATATCTTGCTTGATCAGCATGGCATTCTGCGCAGTGCAGGCTTGCTCAGCGAAAGCTTTCACCCCGGCGCCTTGAATGTTGATGCATTCGATGGGGCATCGCGGCTTCAGATATTGCGGTTGATGCCAAACCCCGGCGATGAAGATGGGTTTGGTTATGGACCGACCGCACGGCCTGTGCTGAAAAAATGGGAAGCGCAGGTGGTGCGGCAATACCTGCAGAACGGCACGGGGCAACGCGTGCAGAACGACCTGACCGTCGCGCGGGCTGCTTGATCTACGGCTTGCACGCTGACCCTCCGGGGGTGAAACACCTTACTCCAAACCTTGCGGATTGGCTTATGGAAGCTGCGTCATTGTCATTGGCCCCTGCTCTGTCATGGCCGTCAGATCAGGCAGCGCGGCGGAGGAGGGCATTTCTGTCCTTGAGTGAAAGGCCGCATAGGGCTGGTAGCTCAGCACATAGTGCCCTGCGTCATCCTTGCTCAGCCGTGCATTGCTCCAGACGTCCTCCTGTAATTCGCTGCCGGTTGTCCAGGCAAGAGACATGGGCGCGCCAATGGCTACCCCCAATGTCGCATCAAAAAAGAGGGCGATACTGGAGTATTCATCCGGCGTCGGAGCCACGGGCGACCCGCCGGGCAATGTGGGGATCAGGTGGGGATGAAACTGATATGCGGTTTCCTCCGGTACCTGCGCCAAAAGCACGAGCCGCTCGCCGTTCTTATCAGCGCGCAAAACAGCGCGGGGTGGGTCGAAATAGGTTTCGCCTTCACTGACCGCTGCGCCGATCTCGCGACCGAGCGCAATGGCCGGCCAGCGCGTCGCGCCTGATTTTGCATTAATCGCTGAAAGCGCCCCGGTTTCGGTGATGAACGCCAGTGTGTCATCCGTCAGGAAAGTCAGCGCAGCGACATAATCGCCTATGTCATGCGCGCTGATACGACGGAGGCCATCTTCGGTTTTCTCGAATACAAAGACCACGCCGCCGCCATCAGTCGCGGCAAATCGTGCGCCAGTGTGGGAGAATGTGCCGAGGTGGACAATGTCTGTTTGTTCGGCACCCTCAATACGCCCTTCTTGCAGATCCTTCAGCGCGACTGTCAGGCCAAGGCGGTTTGTCAGGCCAGACCCCCAGGCCACCGTCATTGAACAATCAGGCGCGCTGGCAAACCCGTTCAGGCCGCCGATGTAGTCATAGCTGGTGCAGTCAATGGATGACTTGTCGCTGCCAATTCCACTGCACATCACCCATTCGCCGCCGGAATTGCCGATATAGCCATGGTCAACGGCGTACCATTTGGCCCCACAGGAATAGGCGTGAGTGACGCGGTGCCCAAAGGCCATGGTCGCCATGGGGAATTCTGGTTCTGGTTCATCATCGTTGTAGGCAAACAAATCACTGATGGTTTTTCTGTCTCTGGCAGCCAAATGAGGGGGTGGCGGATCAGCAAAGCCGCCCGGTTCCCACATGGCAGATTCGCGCCGATATGTGGGCCAGTCCAGCGGTGTCGGGGTTTGATCAAAACGCGCCAGATTGCCACCCACAAGCAGGGGCGCGGTATCGCCCGTGCACACCTCATCATAGATCAGGGCCTCGCCCAGCCGTGTGAATTGGCCTGTGTCAGGGGTGAGCCAGCCGTGAAACCCATAGCTTGACCCGTTGGTCATGCCGATGCGGTGGCCTTCCAGATAAATGCGGTTGTTCTGCGGATCAGCCCAAAGGCCGCAAACCCGCTCACCATCCGCGAGGGGCGTGGTCCAGATGGGAGACGTATGATCGCCTTCGAATGAGATCACCCCTTGTTCGCGATTGGAGATGATCAGTTGTTTATCAAGCCACCCAAATCGCTCAGTGGCGGGCAGTTCCTGCATGTCTTCAGCGGTTCGCAGATAGGTTTTTCCGCGCCAGGTGGTGAGTGTGCCGTGTTCCATTTCGGCTATCGCCTCTTCCAGGGGAACAAGCCGTGCGCGCAGGGATGACGCAAGGGCGCGTTGCGCGGGTGTTGCCTTGCCCCCAAGCGCGTCAACCGCACGCAAAACATGGTCTGCGCCCTGCGCTATGGTGCCAATGCGTAATGCCGATAGGCCGCGCGACAGTTCGGCTTGCGCTGCCCGGTGGTTTTCTGCCTGAACCCATTTGCTTGCAACAACGCCGGAAAGCGCAATGACCGCCCCCGCCATCGCCCCGAACATCAGCCTGCGATTGCGTCGCCGTGTTGCCTCTCGTTGAACAAGGTCGTCAAGATTGACCGCGAGCATCCCGGCGAGGATTTTCAGGCACCCCAGCTGCCACCCGTCTTTCCCATCGCGAAAGTCGGCGGCAATCGGCTCGGCGCGCTCGTCCGTCAGGGTGCCATCTTCGCCTATGCGGTATTTCAGTGCATCGGGGAAGCAGATGTCCGGCTCCCCCTCCAGAATGGCTGCGATGATCTTGCCTTCGCCGTGGATCTGCTTGAACTGCAAAATTTCCTGATTGACCCATTGCGATTGGGCCGCGCGGGGGCTGCACAGCACCAGAAGATAGCGGGAATGCATAAGCGCAGCGTGGATCACGCCACCGAGATCAGATGAGGTTGGCAATTCTTCGCGGTCACGGAACACCGGAAACAATCGCGCAGGCACCTTGCCATCACGGGAGGGTATGCCAACCAGACGCGCGGGCGTACGCCATGCCTCAATACGTTTGTGAAGGCGGCTGGCGAAGGCTTCGTCGGCGTGGCTGTAACTGATGAACGCGGCGTAATTTCGTTGTGCCATAAGGTGCTCACCATTTTGAAATCGATCTGCTGAGCCTAGTGCACGCACATGGTAGGCCAAAGCAAAAAAGCCGACCGCGTTGGCGCGATCGGCTTCCTTGATGTTCTGTTCGTGCCTGGGCGTGGATTAGTCGCGCAGCAATTCGTTGATTGACGTTTTGGAGCGTGTTTGCGCGTCCACACGTTTTACGATGACCGCGCAATAGAGCGAGACACCGTTTTTTGAAGGCATGGAGCCGGAAACAACCACCGAACCTGATGGCACTTCGCCGTACATCACTTCACCGGTTTCGCGGTCAACGATCTTGGTTGACTGGCCGATGTATACGCCCATGCCCAGCACGGACCCTTCGCGCACGATGCAGCCCTCAACCACTTCGGAGCGGGCGCCGATGAAACAGTTATCTTCGATAATGGTTGGGCCGGCCTGCATTGGTTCGAGAACGCCGCCGATGCCTACGCCGCCCGAAAGGTGCACGTTCTTGCCGATCTGCGCGCAGGAACCAACCGTGGCCCAGGTATCAACCATCGTGCCTTCATCAACATAGGCACCGAGGTTCACGAATGAGGGCATCAAGACAACGCCGGGGGCGATAAAGGCAGATTTGCGCACGACGCAGTTGGGAACGGCGCGGAAACCGGCCGTTTTCCAATCATCTTCGCCCCAGCCCATGAACTTGCTGTCAACCTTGTCCCACCAGCTGCTGCCCTGTGGGCCGCCGGATTGCATTTCCATGTCCTTGATGCGGAAACCGAGCAAGACGGCCTTTTTGGCCCACTGGTTTACATGCCAGTCACCTGATGCCTGACGTTCGGCAACGCGCAGTTTGCCGCTGTCGAGTGCGGCGAGCGTTGCTTCGATCGCGTCGCGCTGTTCGCCCTTGGTGGCGGGTGTAATGGTATCGCGCGCATCCCATGCGGCTTCGATGGCGGTTTCCAATGCGGCGTTTGACATGGGTCGGTTCCCCTCACGGTATTGACGATTTCGCCGCAGGCTATACGACGGAGGAGAGGCGTACGCAATCAGCGAGATGCCCGGGCACATGCTCAAAGCGTTGAGAAGGAAATTCAATGGCCAAACGCGTTTCGATTTTCAAATCAATCTGGGAAGATCTGGTGACAGAGGCGAAAACGCCCAACACCGCGCAAACAGAGGCCCCCGCCTATGCGCTGCCCTATGTTGATGAGACCTTCATGCGCTCTGATGCGCTGCGCGGCGTGCGGTTGATGCTCGAACTGGAAAAGCCAGAGATGCTGATGGCCGAAGCGGGCATTACATCGACCGTCGTGTTGTTCGGCGGCGCACGCATCCCTGAACCTTCAAAGAAAGACACCGCGCGCACGCAAACGCTCGCCAACCTGTCCGAATACTATGACGAGGCGCGCAAATTTGCGGCGCGCGTCACGCAGGAAAGCATGAAGCGTGACCAGAATGAGCTTGTTGTCGTCACAGGCGGCGGGCCAGGTGTGATGGAGGCCGGGAACCGCGGCGCAGAGGACGTTGGCGGGCGTTCTATCGGCCTTTCGATCGTTCTGCCGCATGAACAGGCACCGAACGCTTATGTGACGCCGGAATTATGTTTCAACTTTCATTACTTTGCGATCCGCAAGATGCATTTTCTGATGCGGGCAAAGGTCATTGCCGTTTTCCCCGGCGGCTTTGGCACGCTGGATGAATTGTTCGAGACGCTGACCCTGATTCAAACCCAACGGATGGAGCGTGTGCCGGTGCTGTTGTTCGGTGAGGCATTCTGGCGCTCTATCGTGAATTGGGAAGCCTTGGCGGATGCAGGTACGATTTCCGCCGAAGACCTTGACCTGTTCACCTTTGTCGATACCGCCGACGCGGCCTGGGCCGCGATAGAGGACAAGGTGTGACCCCGCGCTATTGGTCGTTGTTCGGGGGCTGCCTTACGCAGTTCACCATTATTGGTTTGCTCGTCTCCTACGGTGTGTTGGTCAAGGCGCTGGAGGCTGAGTTCGGGTGGTCGCGCACGTTGTTGTCGGGCGCAGCCTCGCTGAGCACTGTAATGATGGGCGTATTTGCCATCGCAGGTGGGCGGCTGACAGACAGGTTCGGGCCGCGCATTGTGCTGACCGTTACGGGGCTGTGCTATGGGTTTGGCTATTGCATGCTGGCGTATGTTTCTGCGCCCTGGCAGTTGTTTGCCATCTTTGGTGTTCTGTTGGCGATGGGCCTTGGCACCCATGATGTTGTCACACTTTCAACCATCGCACGCTGGTTTCAGGCCCGGCGCGGGATCATGTCTGGCGTGGTAAAGGTTGGCACCGCAGTGGGGCAGATGAGTGTTCCCCCGCTGATGGCGCTGTTGTTTGCCTGGTACGGCTGGCGCGATGCGACGCTGGCGCTTGGGGTCGGCGCAACGGTTTTGCTGGTGATCGCCGCACAATCCATGAGCGCGCCACAGGTGGACAAGGTCGAAGGCGTCACGGCCCCACCACAATCGGGTATCAGTTTTCAGGATGCAAAACGTGGCCGGATATTCTGGACCATCTGTGTCATGCAACTGCTGTTCTTTCCGACGATGATGACCATTCCGTTGCATATCGTGCCCCATGGTATGGACCTTGGCATGACGGCCCCGGCCGCCGCCGTTCTGATTACATCAATGGGGGCGGCAAGCATCTTTGGGCGTCTTGTTGTCGGGGCTTTTGCTGACAAGATCGGCGGGCGGAATGCATATGTTTTGTGCCTGACCCCGGTGATCATCGGGTTGTGCCTGCTTATCGTGGTGCGGGAACCTTGGTTGATCCTGTTGGTGATGGCGCTCTACGGGTTTGGCCATGGTGGACTGTTCACAGTTGTTTCCCCCACGGTGGCGGAAATGTTCGGGATGCGTGCGCATGGCGCGATCTTCGGCGTCGTCTTGTTTTGCGGTACCATTGGCGGAGCGATCGGGCCAGTGGTCGCAGGCTGGGTGTTTGACGTGACCGGCGGTTATGATTTTGCCTTTGCTGGTTTGGCCGTTCTGGCGCTGTTGTGCCTGTTGCTCGGCCTGACCTTGCCCGGTCGGCATGCGCCGGGTCGTTATTGAGCGGGGTGCATATGCAAATGTCATCGCCTTTCGCCCCACGCCGCCCTATGTTTCGGTGATGCGATATTTTTGGCTTGGCTTTGGGTGGATATGTGTCGGTTTGGCTATGGTTGGCATGGCTTTGCCGCTTTTGCCAACCGTGCCTTTCCTGTTGTTGGCGGCATTCTGTTTCGCGCGGTCGTCCCCGCGGGTTCACAAGTGGTTGATAGAGCACCCGAAGTTCGGCCCGTCTATTCTCGATTGGCGTGAAAACGGGGCGATCCGGCGTCGGGTCAAATGGTATGCCACTGCTTCCATCGCTATTGGCTTTGCCATTCCATTTGCGATGGGCGTGCGCCCGACCATCCTGATGATACAAGCCGCTGTTCTTTGTGCTGTGATGGTATTTATCTGGACGCGCCCAGAGGGCTAGCCCCCGTTCAAGCGTTAAGGCCCCGGTCGCGCGACAGGGTAGCACCGGGGTCAATCATCGTTGAAAAGGCACCCCTTGCGAAGCCAGGCATCAAATGCCTCTTTCTCATTGGGAAGAGTGCGTTTGGGAAAATCGCTGCATTGTTTTTTCCCGCCAGCGGCCTGAAAGCAATATTGGTCGTTCCTAACGCTCCAGGTGAAGCTGTCTGAATGCTGTGGCATCGACCAGATGCCTTCGCCATTCTCCAGGAATTTGAGCTTGCCGAGTTGGCCGGCAATATACTGGTGACACACAAAGCCAACGATAAAGCCGGTGCGCCGTGCATCCCGTTCGGCAACGGTGTCTGCTTGGCTAACAGTGGGTGTGTTGGTCAGAAACAAGGCGGCAAGGATGGCGGCGAATACGCGGGTTTTCACCTTATGGCCCCAAAGAATGTAATGAGAAAATAGGGTAGATAATGAGATGGGGGTTATAGGATGCAAAAGGGGCCCCGACCTGCGCTGAGGCCCCTTCGGTGGTTCATATGGGCGGTTTACATCGCCGCGGCGGCCCGTTTGGTCATAACCGAAACCAGATGCGCACGATATTCACCTGACCCGTGAAGGTCGGAGATCATACCATCAGCCGACGGTGCGGCTGGCACATCGCCACCGCCTGCAAGTGCCTCTTCTGCTGCTGTCCAGCGATGGACGCCGTTTTCAGACGCACCTGTTACAGCAACACGCACACCGCCAGCGCCTTTGGAGGCGAACACCCCAACCAGGGCAAAGCGGGAAGCAGGCTGTACGAACTTCTGATAGTTCGCGGCCTCCGGCACCGGAAAGCTGACGCCGGTCACGATCTGGCCTTCTCCCAGGGCTGTCTCAAACATGCCCAGGAAAAAGTCATCCGCCGCGATATCACCGCCCGATGTGTGGATCGTAGCGCCAAGGCCAAGGCACGCCGCCGGATAGCAGGCTGACGGGTCGTTATTTGCGACCGAGCCGCCAATCGTACCCCGGTGCCGTACGGCCGGATCACCGATCCTGCCTGCAAGTTCGGCCAAAGCAGGGATTGCGGCCTGAACCTCCGCCGATGACGCGACTTCGTGGTGGGTGACGCTGCCGCCGATTTTCACGACGCCATCGGCCACTGAGATGCCTTTTGTCTCAGCGATTCCGCTTAGATCTACCACGGTTGAGGGCGCGCCGAGGCGGGCCTTCAATGTGGGGATCAGAGTCTGCCCGCCGGACATCGCCTGCGCATCTTCCTGACCCAATGCTGATACTGCATCCGCAACGGAGGCGGGCTTTACATAGTCGAAGTTATACATATCCGATCCTCCTTATTTCGCAGACTGAATGGCCGACCACACGCGCGATGGCGTCAGCGGCATATCAATATGCGGAATGTCATGGCCCGCAGAGTTCAGCGCATCCAGCACCGCGTTCACAACAGCGGGGGGGGAGCCGATAGCCCCAGCCTCGCCGCAGCCTTTCACGCCGAGCGGGTTGTGGGTGCAGGGCGTCTGGCTGGAATGGTCCACCGTGAACTTCGGGAAGTTATCCGCCCGCGGCATCGCATAATCCATGTAGGAGCCGTTCAGAAGCTGGCCGCTTTCGTCATAGGCGGCTCCCTCCATCAACGCCTGCCCGATACCTTGCGCGAGGCCGCCATGAACCTGACCCTCAACGATCATCGGGTTGATGACATTGCCGAAATCATCGGCGGCGGCAAAGGACATGACCTCCACCACGCCTGTGTCCGGGTCGACCTCAACCTCACAACCATAAGCGCCCGAAGGATATGTGAAGTTGGACGGGTCATAGAACGCCGTTTCCTCCAGACCCGGTTCAATGCTTTCGAGCGGATAATTGTGGGGCACATAGGCAGCCAGTGCGACTTCGGCAAAGGCCATCTGTTTGTCGGTGCCCGCAACAGTGAACATACCGTCCTTGAACTCCACGTCTTCAACGGCAGCTTCAAGGATATGGCTGGCGATGCGGGTGGCTTTGGCGATGATCTTTTCGGCTGCGCGCACCATGGCCGAGCCGCCCACCGCGATGGAGCGGGAGCCATAGGTCCCCATGCCCATCGGGCCGCGTCCGGTATCGCCGTGCACGATGTCGACCATCTCCTCCGGCACACCGAACATTTCGGCAATCACCTGCGGGAAGGTCGTCTCATGCCCCTGACCGTGGGAATGCGAACCGGTCATCACAACGATGCCGCCCGCGCCGTTCACACGAACGGTTGCACTTTCATACAGACCCGCACGAGCGCCAAGTTGCCCGACAAGGTTTGATGGCGCGATGCCGCATGCCTCGATATAGGTGCACACGCCCAGGCCGCGCAGTTTGCCGCGCGCTGCGCTTTCCGCTTTGCGAGCCTCAAAACCAGCGAAGTCGCCAATCTCGATCAGCTTGTCCATCGTGCCGTGATAATCGCCAGTGTCATAGGCAACCGCCACTGGTGTCTGGTACGGGTACGCATCAGCCGGGATAAAGTTACGGCGGCGCAATTCGACGGGGTCAATGCCCATTTCGCGCGCGGCTTTATCAACCACACGTTCGATCTGATAGGTCGCTTCCGGGCGGCCCGCACCGCGATAGGCGTCTACCGCGACGGTGTTTGTGAACACCGCTTTGACGTTCACATAAATCAGCGGCGTAGTGTAGCACCCCGCCATCAGCGTGCCGTGCAGCCATGTGGGAACCGATGGCGCGAAGGTGGACAGATAAGCGCCCATATTCGCCAGCGTGTCAGTGCGGAGCGCGAGGAACTTGCCGTCCTTATCCAGGGCGAGTTCGATCTTGGTAACGTGGTCACGGCCATGGCAATCGGTGATGAATGCCTCAGAACGATCAGACGTCCACTTCACCGGGCGTTTCAGGGCCTTGGCGGCAAAGGTACAGAATGCTTCCTCCGCATAGTGGAAGATCTTCGCGCCGAACCCACCACCCACATCAGGGGAGATCACGCGCAGTTTATGCTCTGGAATGCCGAGCACGAACGCGCCCATAAGCAGGCGGATCACATGTGGGTTCTGGGATGTGGTGTAGAGCGTGGATTCGTCCGAGGCGCGATCATATTGGCCAATCGCAACACGGGGTTCCATCGGGTTGGCGACAAGACGGTTGTTGACCAGTTCCAGCGTCGTGACGTGGTGCGCGCCTTTGATGGCCTCGTCCACCGCTTCGCGGTTTTCCTCAACAAATCCCCAGTCATAGCAAAGGTTGTCAGGGGCTTCATCGTGCACCGCAGCGGCAGAGCCGCTGATTGCATCGCGCATGTCGATGACGGCGGGCAATTCGTCGATATCAACCTCGATGGCTTCGGCCGCATCGCGTGCTTCTTCGAGCGATTTCGCAACGACCGCCGCAATCGGATCACCCACATGGCGCACTTTACCATCTGCCAAGATCGGGTGCTTGGGCTCTTTCATCACTTCGCCATCGCGCGATGTGATTTGCCAACCGCAGGGCAGGCCACCAATTTCGGTGAAGTCAGCGCCGGTGAAAATCTTGACCACACCCGGCATGGCCGAAGCCGCCGCCGTGTCCAGGCCCTTGATCGTGCCGTGGGCAACCGTAGAGCGAAGGAAATAGACGTATGTCTGCCCCGCCACATTGATGTCGTCGGTGTAGTTGCCCGCTCCGGTAAGGAATCGAACATCTTCGCGCCGTGTTATGGAGGCGCCGATACCAGTATCTTTAGGCATATCTGAACCCCTCCCTTATTCCGCTGGTGTCATCGCAGACGCAGCGGCCTGCACGGATTTGACGATGTTGTGGTAACCGGTGCAGCGACAAATGTTGCCCTCCAGATACTCTCGGATTTCCGTCTCGGACGGGTTTGGATTGCGTTTCAGCAGATCAGCCGTAGTCATCACCATGCCCGGTGTGCAGAACCCGCACTGAAGGCCATGATTGTCCTGAAACGCCTGTTGGATAATGCCAAGCTCGCCATCTTCGTTGGCCATGCCCTCAATCGTGGTGACGGAGGAGCCATCGGCGGAGGCCGCCAGCATGTTGCAGGATTTCATGGAGGAGCCGTCTACCTCAACCACGCAGGCACCGCATTGTCCGGTGTCACAACCGACGTGCGTGCCGGTCTTGCCCAGATGCTCGCGCAGAAACTGCACAAGAAGGGTGCGCCCCTCTACCTCACCCGTCACGGCCTCGCCGTTAACGGTCATTGAAATACTCGGCATCGTCATCCTCCCTGGATCGATCTTTTCGGTCTTGGTTTGTATGTCGTTCAGCTCAGCCCGTTATGCGCTTGAGCCATGATTTCTTCGCGCCCTCTTCCGGGGTTTCGGTTGCTGCATCTTCGGGCGAATCCGATTCTTCTGGATCACCTTCAACGATAGTTTGAAAGGTTTCGAAGAATTGGTCAGCCATTTTCTTGGCAAACCCATCAATCAGTCGTGAGCCTAGTTGCGCGATTTTTCCGCCGACCTTGGCATCTACGTCATAGGAAAGCTCTGTGCCCCCTTCTACGTCCGCCAGCGTGACATCGGCACCGCCCTTGGCAAATCCGGCGGCCCCGCCCTTGCCTTCACCCGCGATACGGTAACTGGTGGGCGGGTTCAGGTCGCTCAGCTCTACGGCACCCTTGAAGGTTGCTGAAACGGGGCCAACCTTTTGCTTTACGACAGCCTCGAATGATGTGTCGGAGGTTTTTTCAAGCTCCTGACACCCTTTGATGCATGCCTTGAGAACATCGGCGTCATTAAGGGCTGCCCAGACCGTTTCGCGGTCGGCGGCAATGGTGCGCGTGCCGGTCAATTTCATCGGCGTCTCCCTGCGTGCTGGCATTTTTTTGGTGGCTCAGATCGAAACGCTAGCGCCCGAAGCTGTTCATGACCAGAAAAAAAACCAACAAAAAATGGCAGTGCAATCATGGGGTTCGCACTGCCAGCGCAAAACCTGGTTAGTTTACGCGTGTCCAATCCTGCCCCCGGCAGAAGAACAGAATGCACCCTTCAACAACCAGCGTATCGCCTTTCAGCTCCATATTGCTGTCATAGCGTTTGTCTTCAGAGGGATCCCAGATCTCACCATCGGTCCATTCGTTCTTGCCGTCAGGGACCATGCCCGTGACCATCGGCTTGCCGAGGTGTTCATAATTTTCGTCACTGCTGCCGGAGACGTTTCTGGCGGCAACGATTGTCCCGCACATCGCATCGCCACATGGTGCAAAATCAACTTCCAGATAGTTGCCTTCATCATTGGCTTCGGTTTTCCAGACACCGGTGACATCATCGGCGTAGGCAGCCCCGATGCTGAGGCCAAGCGCAGCGAGTGCGGCGAGTGTGTGTTTCATGCTGATCCTCCCTGATATTTGCTTCACCCTTGGCCTAAGGGCCGGGCGCGTCAATAGGTTTGCACAGACAAGGGAACGGGGAAGTAACGTCACCTTTTGTCCTCGATTTTAGCGGTCACCTTCCCAATCGGCATTTCAGCGGTTATGACGCGCGTACCGACAAATGGGAGCCCCGCCATGATCCTCTATCCTGCTATCGACCTCAAAGATGGCGCTTGCGTGCGTCTGGTGCGCGGTGAAATGGACCAAGCAACGGTTTTCAATGATGACCCCGCCGCACAGGCGCGTGCCTTTCAGGATGCCGGGTGTGAATGGTTGCATCTGGTCGATTTGAACGGTGCCTTCGCAGGCGAGCCGGTAAATGGTGACGCTGTTGACAGCATCCTCGCGGCTTGCGACGCGCCTACGCAACTTGGCGGCGGTATTCGCGATATGGCCACGATCGAAGCCTGGCTGACAAAGGGGCTGTCGCGCGTCATTCTGGGGACGGTGGCGATCCGCAACCCCTGGCTCGTCAAAGATGCGGCACGCGCTTTCCCCGGTCAGGTTGCCGTCGGTATTGATGCGCGTGCCGGCATGGTTGCCGTTGAAGGCTGGGCAGAAACGACAGACGTGACCGTGACCGAGCTTGCGCGCCGTTTCGAAGATGCGGGCGTGGCAGCCATTGTCTACACCGACATTGACCGTGATGGCGCGATGGAAGGACCGAATGTGGAGGCCACTGCGGAGCTTGCCAACGCCGTTAACATCCCGATCATTGCCTCGGGCGGGGTAAGCTCCATGGCTGATTTGCAGGCGCTGAAAGACTGTGGTGCACCCCTGAACGGCGCGATCTCTGGCCGTGCGCTGTACGATGGGCGGATCGAAGTTGCCGCCGCCGCTGCGTTGTTGAAATCCTGATTAACGCTTGAGCGGCGCACGGCGATAGCCTGCCGCTTCGGCGATGTGCCGCTTGGTGACCTGTTCAACACCATCGAGATCAGCGATGGTGCGTGCCAAGCGCATGACCCGGTAATACCCCCGCCCGGTAAGGCGTAGTTTTTCGGCTGCCTTATCGAGCAGTTCGCGCCCAGCCGTATCGGGGGCCGCGACCTTTTCCAGCAGATCGCCTTCAAGCGCGGCATTCACTCTTGTTTTGACGCCAGCCTCGCGGAACCGTGCGGTTTGCCGATCCCGCGCATTTGCCACCCTCATAGCAACCGATGCGCTGGGCTCCCCTTTTGGCGCTCCTGACAGATCACGCGGGGTGACAGCGGGAATTTCGATTTGCACATCAAGTCGGTCGAGCAATGGGCCAGAGATCCGTGCCTGGTAATCCAGCCCACAATTCGGGGCGCGAGAACACGCCATCGCCGGGTCAGCCAAATGCCCGCAGCGGCACGGGTTCATCGCCGCGATCAGCTGAAAGCGGGAGGGATACCGCACATGAGCATTGGCACGGGCGATCATGGTTTCGCCCGTTTCCAGCGGTTGGCGCAGGCTTTCCAGCACGGGGCGCCCAAACTCCGGCAACTCATCCAGAAACAGGACGCCATTGTGCGCGAGTGAAATTTCACCCGGTAACGCGCGTCGGCCGCCCCCAACCATCGCGGCCATTGATGCGCTGTGGTGCGGGTCCTGATAGGGGCGACGCCGCGAAATGCGCCCTTCATGGATCAGCCCGGCAACGGAATGGATCATGGACACCTCCAGCGCCTCCGCCGGGTCCATAGGGGGCAATATGCCCGGCAGCCGCTCTGCGAGCATCGACTTTCCCGCGCCTGGCGGGCCGAGCATGAGCATATTATGGCCGCCCGCCGCTGCAACTTCGAGGGCCCTTCGCGCGGTTTCCTGCCCTTTTACATCAGCCAGGTCTTTCATATCGGGGTCATTACCGATGGGGGCTGGTCGTGGCGTTGGCAGCGGCGCGCGGCCCGAAAAATGATTGATCAGGGCGATCAGATTGGGGGGTGCCAGAACCTCCACTGCACCGACCAGGGCAGCCTCCGGTCCGCAGGCCTCAGGGCAGATGAAGCCTCTGTCGGCCTCGGCAGCGGCTAGCGCAGCGGGCAAGGCGCCGTGAACCGGGCCAATGCGGCCATCAAGGGACAATTCCCCCATGGCGGTGTGCCGCCCGATTTCATCAGCAGGGGCGATTTCCAATGCGCCCAGCAGGGCCAGCGCGATGGGCAGATCATAATGCGCGCCCTCTTTCGGCAGATCAGCTGGCGCAAGGTTGATCGTGATACGTTTCGGCGGCAGGGCCAGACCAATGGCATTCAATGCCGCACGCACCCGTTCCTTGGATTCTACGACAGCCTTGTCTGGCAGTCCCACGAGTGAAAATGCAGGCAGTCCGGGGGCAAGGTGGCATTGCAC
This sequence comes from Pikeienuella sp., assembly GCA_049608645.1. Classification (GTDB taxonomy): domain Bacteria; phylum Pseudomonadota; class Alphaproteobacteria; order Rhodobacterales; family Rhodobacteraceae; genus Pikeienuella. The sequence goes on from JBMYXS010000035.1 coordinate 21,122, forward strand.
CTCTACCTCGCGCGCCTCCATGCCTTGAAAGGCCACCGTATAGGCGTGAACCGCCATGCTCTGCTCTCCCACTGTTAATGAGGTTAGAGCAGTCACATGGTTAATACGGCGTTAATGCTGTCAGATCATCGCGCCGAGAAAGCCACCGATTACGGCTGATGAACCGGCCGCGTGGCCAATGTCGATAAAGCGAAGAGCCATCGGGCGTTTGGCGAATGCGTAATTGAGCGCAAGGTATGACCCGGCGATGAACAACCCCAGACCAAACCCGCTTATGGCGCCCGCGCCCATTCCATAAACGCCAGAAGCTGCAAAAACGTGCCGCATCATTCCGGCGATGAAGACATTGGCAACCAGCGCCCAAACATATGCGCCTTTGCTATTTGCGGGTTTTACCTCTTCGGCAGATAAACCAACCGCACCTTGCCAGATGCGGCCGAGAGCGCCGTACCAGATCGCGCCAAAAACATACCCGAGCAAACCTGCGCCCACGACGATAATATAGTCCATCCCGATCCCCATTCGTTGAGCGAGCCTGCGCGTCTCGCAGGCGGTGCTTCGTACACCGTGACCTTATCTCAATCGCTACATCATGTTTTGGATATTTTCAGAACAAAGAAATCGGACAGATGCCCGCCCAACGCGACCTGAGCCGCCCACTGCCCAGGTGATGCGCGCCGCATTGTCGGTCTCAGTCTTCAAATATCCATATAGCCGCCCGAAAGGGTGGCCCATGTGATGTGCCGACCTAGACTTGCTCGATGCGGATCGCGACCGGTGCGCCGGTGCTGCCATCGCTGGCCTCGATCATCGACAAGGCCGCATCGAGATTCTCGCGCAAGGTTTCGTGGGTCACGATCAGTACCGTGGCATCGCCCTGGCCTTCGCCGTGTTGGCGCATCTGGTGGATCGAAACACCTTTGGCACCCAAAGCGGCAGCGACCGTTGCAAGGACGCCGGGCTCATCCTTCAGGGCAAGCCGCAGGTAGTAGGCCGCGCCAACCATGTTAAGGGCGCGCGATGCTGGTTTCAGCGATGTGGCGGGCACGCCGAATGCAGGCGTGCGAACGCCGCGGGCGATGTCAATGATATCTGCAACGATCGCAGATGCGGTGGGCCCTTCACCGGCACCGGGGCCTTCATAAACAGTGCGCCCTACGAAATCACCTTCAAGCACCACCATATTGGTCACGCCATCGAGTGCGCCAACCGGGCTGGATGCCGGAACCAGACAAGGCTGCATGCGCTGTTCCAAGCCTTCGGCGTGCATGCGGGCAACGCCGAGCAATTTGATCCGATAACCCATTTCAGCGGCATGTTCGATATCGGCAAGTGAAACCTTGTCGATGCCTTCTGTCTTTACGCCATCGAAATCAACGCGGGTGCCAAAGGCAGCGGCAGCCAGCAACGCCAGTTTATGTGCCGCATCAATACCACCCACATCGAATGACGGGTCGGCCTCTGCGTAGCCAAGTTTCTGGGCATCGGCCAGGACATCGGCATAATCCGCGCCGGTCTTTTCCATCTCCGTGAGGATATAGTTGCAGGTGCCGTTCAGAACGCCCATCACGCGCTGAACCTGGTTGGCGGCCATGCCTTCGGTCAGGGCTTTGACGCAGGGAATACCACCTGCAACGGCAGCTTCGTAACGCAACGCGGCCCCTGCCGCTTCGGCGGTCTCTGCCATCGCTTGCCCGTGGTGGGCCAGCATGGCCTTGTTTGCCGTTACCACATGCTTGCCCAGCGACAGTGCCGCTTCGACGGCGGCCTTGGCAGCACCGTCTTCGCCGCCCATGGCCTCGACGACAAGGTCAACATCATCGCGTTTGGCGAGGGCGATCGGATCATCTTCCCAGGCAAAACCGCTGATATCAAAGCCCCGATCCTTGGTGCGTGACTGTGCGGATACGGCGGTCACTTCGACCGGGCGCCCGCATCGTGCGGTGAGCAAGTCGCTGTGTGTCTGCGCAATTTTGACGACGCCGCCGCCAACAGTGCCAAGGCCGATAATGCCGATGCGAAGAGGTGTCATGGTCTCAATCCCCAATCGGTGCGTTGGCACCATATTCTGCGATGATGTCGTCGGCACGGGCCAAAACGCGTTTTACGCCGCGCGCGGCCTGCCGAATGCGTTGTTCGTTTTCCACAAGGCCAAGGCGAATGAAACCCTCGCCATATTCTCCAAATCCCACACCGGGTGAGACGGCTACGCCCGCCTCCTTCAGCAGTATCTTGGAGAATGCCATTGAGCCGAGCGCCGCGAAAGGTTCGGGCACATTTGCCCATGCGAACATGGTCGCGGGCGGCGGCGTGATGTTCCAGCCTGCGTTGGCCATCGCTTCGACCAAAACATCCCGGCGCGATTGATACACGCCGCGAATTTCAGCGATGCAGTCTTGTGGCCCGTTAAGCGCCGCAGCGGCGGCGACCTGTACGGGCGTAAAGGCCCCATAGTCCAGATAGGATTTGATCCGGGTGAGCGCGCCGATCAGCCGCTCGTTGCCTTGTGCAAATCCCATGCGCCATCCGGGCATGGAATAGGTTTTGGAAAGGGAAGTGAATTCCACCGCAATATCCCGCGCGCCCTTTACCTGAAGGATGGAAGGGGGCGGAACGCCATCGTAATACATTTCAGCATAGGCAAGATCGCTGAGCAGCCAGATGTCATGCTTCCGCGCAAAGGCGACAAGCTCTTCGTAAAAATCCAGGTCACAAACCTGCGCCGTGGGGTTTGACGGGAAATTCACGACAATCACGGAAGGCTTGGGCACCGAATGCGCGACAGCAAGGCTAAGCGCCCGCATATATGCCTCGGGCTGGAACCTGCCCTCATGCAGCGCCGGTATGTGACGTAGCGCGGCACCCGCGATCATAAAGCCATAGGGATGGATGGGATAACTGGGGTTTGGGGCCAGGATCACATCGCCTGGCGCTGTGATCGCCATGGCGAGGTTGGCGAGCCCCTCTTTGGACCCGAGTGTCGCGATGATTTCCGTTTCAGGGTTCAGGGTGACGCCAAACCGCCGTTCATAGTACGCGGCCTGCGCGCGGCGAAGACCGGGGATGCCCTTTGATGACGAATACCGGTGGGTGCGCGGCTTCTTGACCGTTTCGATCAGTTTGTCGACGATATGGGCGGGGGTATCCATATCCGGGTTACCCATGCCGAAATCGATGATGTCGACGCCATCGGCGCGGTATTCTGCTTTCAGGCGATTAACCTCAGCGAACACATAAGGCGGCAATCGCTTGATGCGATGAAATTCGTCGTGGATTTGGGGCATGAGATGAATATCCGGGAAGACGAAACAGGGTGATAGGCGTTAGCAGCGCGTGTTATCGTGATGAGTGCCCCGTCACAAGGCGTCACAAGGTGCTGGACAGGGCGAAAGGCGCGGCTTGACCGGTGTCTTTACTGCACGCGGTCGCCAAGGCCTTCGCGCCGCGTCTCTGCCGCCGATGCAGCGGTGCTGAGGTCGATCAATAGCGAATCGCCCGTTGCAGGGTCAGGTCCGGGCGCGGGGGGCGTCACTTCTGAAAGGCGGGGATAGGGCGTGCCCTGCACATCTGTGCTTTCCTGCGCAGAGACGCGATCGAAGATTTCGGGCCCCGAACAGCCGCTCACCAACGCCAATGTGACGCTAAGGAATACCGGGGTTGCCTTAAAGTAATGGCTCATGGTCGTGTTACGCGCTTTAGCCTATGCTATAGAAGTTACCGCATATGATTACGCGCAGCCGGACGATAAGACCAGAGGCGCGTGAAAAGGAGATCGCAACGATGACGACACCACCGAACCCGGCCGACATTCCCAGCGTCGAAGAGACCGCTGAATTCGCGCAGAACATGGCAACCGTCATGCAGCGCAGCCAAGAGGTGTGGTCCCGTATGCTCGAAGCGAGTGCGAATGACGGGCATGCGCCCCACGCTGACCCCCTGAATGTGATGCCGGTTTTCAGCCAGTTGGGCATGGAGATGATCTCCAACCCCGAGAAAATGGCAGAGAAATCAATGGAACTATGGGCGCAGCAGGCTGAACTGTGGCGCCGTGCGATGATGAGCTGGACAGGTGCGGAGCCTGCGGAACCCGTGGTTGAACCAGACCGCGGCGACAAACGGTTCAAGGATGAGGAATGGTCACGCAATCAGGTTTTTGACTACCTGAAGCAGGCTTATCTGGTTACGTCGCGCTGGACGCAGGATGTGGTTCACAACATTGGCGACATGCCCGAGCGTGACCGTGCCCGCGTAGATTTCCACACGCGTACCTTTGTCGAGGCAATGAGCCCGTCAAACTTCGCAGCGACAAACCCGGAGGTTCTGCGGACGACGATGGAACAGAAGGGGGCGAACCTTCTGCGTGGTATCGAAGCCTTGGCGCGCGACGTTGATCGCGGCAAAGGCAAGCTGATCATCAGCCAGACTGACATGGACGCGTTTGAGGTCGGTCGCGATATGGCGGTTACCGAAGGGGCGGTGATCTGGCAGTCGAACATCATGCAGTTGATTCAATATTCGCCCACCACTGAAGAAGTGTATGCGCGGCCATTGATGTTCATTCCGCCGTGGATCAACAAATACTATATTCTCGACCTGAATGAGAAAAAGTCGATGGTCAAATGGCTGGTCGATCAGGGCTATACCGTCTTCATGATTTCATGGGTTAACCCGACCGAAGCCCAGAAGGATGAGACGTGGGAATCCTATCTCGACGGTGTGCTCGAGGCGATTGACGTGGTGCGGGCTGAAACCAAACAGGAGCGGATCAACGTCGCGGCTTACTGTGTTGGTGGATCATTGACGGGTGCCATGCTGGCCTATCTCGCGCGTGAGGAAGACAAGCGCGTTGCCTCTGCCACATTGTTTACAGCACAGGTCGAATTTTCCAGCGCGGGCGAGTTGCAGGTTTTCGTCGATGAAAAGACGCTGAGTGTCGTTGATGAGCAGATGGACAAAGGGTATTTGCCTGCTGAAACCATGGCGAATGCGTTCAACATGCTCCGCTCATCCGATCTGATCTGGGGCTATGTCGTTCAGAACTATCTGCTGGGCAAGGATCCGTTCCCGTTTGACCTGCTGTATTGGAATGCTGATAGCACTTCCATGCCGGCGCGGGTTCACCATGAATATCTGGAACAGTGCTATAACGAGAACCAGCTTGCCCTTGGCAAAATGGAAATCAAAGGCGCGCCGATCAATCTTGGTGACATTACGGTGCCGGTTTATCACCTGGCCTCAAAAGAGGATCACATTGCACCGTCTGCATCAGTTTATCGTGGTGCCAAGTTGATGAAGAACGCCAAGAACCGTTTTGTTGTCGCCGGGTCGGGCCATATCGCTGGTGTGGTGAACCCGCCAGTGCTCGGCAAATATCAGCACTGGACGAACAACAGCATGGATGAAGCAACACTTGATGAATGGCTTGCGGCGGCCAAGGAAACACCCGGCTCCTGGTGGCCCGATTGGGACAAATGGCTGTCCAAACTGTCCCTGCGCAAGGTCAAGGCACGCACGCCGGGTGAGGTGAATGGCGTCATCGAAGCTGCGCCTGGCTCATTCGTGAAAATCCGCTTTGACCAACGCTAAGCTGAAATAACCCCAGGTGGTTGATGGTACTGCGGTACCAGACAGAAGCTGACTTTAAGTGGGGCACCTGCAATCGCAGGTGCCCCATTTGCGTCAAAGCCCCAGCATCTGATAGCTGCTGGCGACACGTTTGATCGCGACAAGGTAAGCCGCCGTGCGCAGGTCTTCGACATCATCTCGGGCGCGCCACACCTCCGCCATGGATTGATAGGCAATGCGCATGGTGTCTTCGAGGCCGGAGCGGACCAGTGTCAGTTCATCGGCCCCTTGCAGGTATTTTTCTTCAAACTTCGCGGACACAGATTGCCCCGTTAACCGTTCCAGTTCGGTGATGAGCAACTTGTGGCGCGATTCCTCTTGCCGCCGTTGCATCCTGCCAAATCGGATGTGGGACAGGTTCTTGACCCATTCGAAATAGCTAACCGTCACACCACCTGCGTTGGCGTACATATCCGGGATGATCACACAGCCCTTGCGCCGCAGAATTTCATCGGCACCTGCGGTAACCGGGCCGTTTGCCGCCTCGATGATGACATTGGCCTGCACGCGCGCGGCATTGGCGAGGTTGATAACGCCTTCAAACGCCGCTGGAATGATGATGTCACAGTCAATTTCCAAAAGCGCAGCACCGTTTTCATCGAACTCTGCTCCGGGAAACCCGGCGACCCCGCCATGTTCGCTCAGATGCGCTTTTACCTCTTCGACCGGCAGGCCGTTTTCATTGTAGATGCCGCCATCCCGTTCGATAATGGCAACGATCTTTGCGCCATCCTCTTCTTCGAGGAATTTTGCAGCGTGATAGCCCACATTGCCGAGGCCCTGGACAACGATGCGTTTGCCCTCCAGGCTACCGGACAGCCCCGATTGCGCCACATCCTGCGGGTGGCGGAAGAACTCCTGAAGCGCATATTGAACGCCCCGGCCTGTGGCCTCAACGCGCCCTGCAATACCATGGGCAGAGATTGGCTTGCCCGTGACGCAGGCCCGTGCATCAATGTCTGTGGTGTGCATGCGCGAATATTGGTCCGCAATCCACGCCATTTCCCGCTCGCCCGTACCCATGTCCGGGGCAGGTACGTTTTGTGAAGGGTGGATCAGGTCACGTTTGATCAACTCGTAAGCAAAGCGGCGCGTGATACGCTCCAGCTCATCGACCTCCCACTCGGTGGGATCAATACACAGCCCCCCTTTGGAGCCGCCAAATGGCGTTTCCACAAGCGCGCATTTATAGGTCATCAGGGCGGCGAGTGCCTCTACCTCGTCCTGATTGACGTTCCCGGCATAGCGAATACCACCCTTTACCGGCTCCATATGCTCGGAATGAACCGCGCGATACCCGGTGAAGGTTTTGATGCCGCCGCGGAGTTTCACCCCAAAGCGCACAGTATAAGTGGAATTACAGACACGAATCTTGTCTTCAAGGCCGGGTGAGAGGTCCATCAGCGCAACAGCACGATTGAACATCAGGTCAACTGACTGGCGAAAGCTAGGCTCATGCATTGGAAGGTTCATTGGGGTGTCCTGCTCATTTTTAGGTCACTTTGCCTAATCCATAGGCATGAATAGATCGTTCACATCTTGGCAAGTTCCACAACAGTCTTTCCACGTTGCACCCGCTTTTGTGTAAGCTGGCACCAATGTGACCGGATTCGATTCTCTGCGATCCTTGCTGGTGTGGTCAGGCAGGGTGTTGATCTTGCCGCCGGAGGGGGCCTTTTTGTGTGGGCGATGCCCGCCGGGGGTCTGTTTTTTCGAAGAAATCAGGCCCAAAACGCTTGGATTCGCCGTGGCTTGGTTTTGCGGTCCGTTTCTGCTGGCATTCTCTTGCACCGGCCCCGGCTTTCCCATATACGCAGCCCTCTATCGCGATCCTCCGGCCAAAAGGGCTGCCGAGAGGGTTATATACGATCTCGAGCTTTAAGGAGACCGAAATGCCCAAAATGAAGACCAAATCCGGGGCCAAGAAACGCTTCCGGCTTACGGCTAACGGCAAAGTCCGCGGCCAGCAGGCTGGTAAACGTCACGGCATGATCAAGCGGACGAACAAGTTCCTCCGCAACGCACGGGGCACGACGATTCTGTCGGACGCCGATGCAAAGATCGTCAAAAAATTCCTGCCCTACGGCTGACCCGGGAGCGCAAATAAATGTCACGAGTAAAACGCGGCGTCACCACGCACGCCCGCCACGCCAAGATCCGCAAAGCCGCCAAAGGTTATTACGGTCGTCGTAAAAACGTCATTCGCGTCGCCAAACAGGCGGTCGACAAGGCCCAGGAATATGCAACACGCGACCGTAAGGTCCGTAAGCGTAATTTCCGCGCGTTGTGGATCCAGCGCATCAACGCCGCTGTGCGTGCGCACGACGAAAGCCTGACATATTCCAAGTTCATCAACGGCTTGTCCGTTGCGGGCATCGAGGTTGACCGTAAGGTTCTCGCTGACCTGGCTGTGCATGAGCCTGCTGCATTCGGCGTCATCGTCGATCAGGCCAAAGCGGCACTTAACTAATGTCTGGCTCCGGGTGACCGGGGCCATCGCCTACCTACGAATACGCAGGCGCAGTCAGAATACCTGAATGGACAGTCTTGACGCCCGCGACCGGAAAACCGGCGCGGGCGTTTTTCGTTCTGAATTGTCCGAATGGCGGCTTGTGCCGATCAGGCGTGACCGCGCAGCACCGCGCCGGGGTTCATAATGCCGTGCGGGTCCAGCGCGGATTTGATGGCGCGCATGGCGGCCAGTTTGGCCGGGTCGCCGTACCGTTCCAGCTCTTCGACCTTGGCGCGCCCAACCCCGTGCTCTGCGGAAAACGATCCACCGGCCTCTGCGGTCAGGTCATGTACGATTCGCGTTACCATGGCGGCCTGATTGGCAAAGTCGGCCTTTGCGCGGCCTTTGGGGGTGTAGATGTTATAATGCAGGTTCCCATCGCCAACATGGCCAAAGCAGTTGATCCGCAAGGTTGGGTCGTAGTCAGCAAAGGCCGCATGTGCCCTATTGATAAATGCGGGAATATCCCCGACGGGGACAGAAATGTCGTGGCTGGCGATGGCACCGACGACTTTGTTGGCCAGCGGAATGGTTTCGCGGATGGCCCAGAATGTCTTGCGCTGGCCCTCGGTCTGCGCCAGTGCGCCATCAGTGGCAAGGCCGGCTTCCATCGCATCTGCCAGTGCATGTTCCAGCAACTCACCAACGCCAAGATGCCCCGCAACCTCCACCAGGACAGACCATTTCGGCGGGGTGGGGAAAGGCAGCGGAAGCGCCATGTCTGCTTCTTCAAGAAAACCGAGGCCTACACCGTCTATCAATTCAAATGCCGTGACCACATCACCGAGCTGATCCCGCAACCTGTGGAGCAGATCAACGGCAATGGCTGGGCTTGGCACTGAAAGGAACGCGGTGGATACTTCTTTAGGTTTTGGCAACAGCTTCAAGGCGGCCGCCGTGATCACGCCCAATGTCCCCTCTGCGCCGATCAGCAGGTGGCGAAGGTCATACCCTGTATTGTCTTTGCGCAAGCGTTTCAGGCCATGCATCACCGACCCATCGGGCAAAACGGCTTCAACGCCGAGGCACAGATCGCGGGCATTGCCATAGCGCAGAACCTGAACACCGCCCGCGTTTGTCGAAAGGTTCCCGCCGATGCGGCATGACCCTTCGGAAGCCAGTGAAAGCGGAAAAAGCCGCCCTGCTGCGTCTGCCGCTGTCTGAACATCTGCCAGGATCGCGCCCGCTTCTGCCACCAGCACACCATCGTCGGGTGCAATGTCCCGGATGCGGTTCATGCGTTCCATGCTCAGCAGTACAGGGCGTGGCCCCCCCGCCCTCATCACTTGCCCGCCAACCAACCCGGTACCGCCAGAATGGGGAATCAGACCGACGTGCGCTGCATTGGCACGCCGCACCACCTCTGCAACCTGTTCAACGGTTTCTGGCCGTACGACCAAAGCGCCGTGGCCGGGCCACTTGCCACGTGGTTCTTCGAACTTGTCGGGCGCATCTTGGGCCGCGCGCCAACCCTGCGGCCCAAGAAACGCGCATAAGCCGTCGAGAAACTCTGACGTGGGGTCGTTCAGCATGGTTAACTGTCCCTCGGCGCAGCAGCGCGACGCAATCTGTCGTTGATCGCCGCACCCAACCCGTGATGGGGGATCGGCGAAACGGCGATTGCTTCTGCTTTTTCATCCATGTCGTGTAGTGCTGCAAACAACCGCGCGGCGGCTTCGGTCAAATCGCCTGTCGGTGAAAGATTGACCGCCGCATCCGGCACATTGCCAAAGCCGATCAACGCCTCTCCCGGTGCTATCTGTGTTGCTTCCAGCCGCAAACGGGCACGTGGCGCGTAGTGGCTGATCAACTGACCCGGCGCAGTGATTGCCCCGCTGTGCGCGCGGAGCGGTTCGGCCAACACGCGTTCAATATCTTCGGCAGCCAGCCCCCCGGCGCGCAGCATGATCGGGGTTTTTCCGTCAAAGCCGATGATTGTGCTTTCCAGCCCGACCTCGCACTGTCCGCCATCAATCACACCTGCGATCTTTCCCGAAAGGCCAGACATTACGTGTTGGGCGGTGGTTGGACTGATCCGCCCGGATGGGTTCGCAGAGGGCGCGGCCACCGGACCCCCAAAACTGTGAAGCAAGGCCTGCGCAATCGGGTGCGCAGGCACGCGGAGCGCAATCGTTGGCAAGCCGGCCCGCGCCAGGGCAGATGCACCTGCGCCCACACGCAAGGGTGCCACGATGGTCAGTGGCCCTGGCCAGAACGCCTCAGCCAGCAGCAGGGCGGATTTTGGTAGTTCGGCAATTTCTTCTGCCGCAGCCAGAGACGCCACATGCAGGATCAGGGGGTTGAAACTTGGTCGCCCCTTGGCCGCATAAATCGCGGCAACCGCATCATCAGATCGCCCATCCCCGCCGAGGCCATAAACCGTCTCTGTTGGAAAGGCGACGAGTTCCCCACGGGAAAGTGCCTCTGCCGCCTGATCAATGTCGTTGGTTGACCAAAGCTGGGTCACTGTCTCGCCTCACCAAAACCATTGCCACTATATGCCCGTCGCAGCCCATATTCGGGTGCATGTTTCGCCTCCCCATCGGGGGCTGTGGGAACGGTAGCATTCATGGCTTTTCGTAACACTGGTGTGTCGGTTTGGCGAGACAGCCAAAGCGTGTTTGGTGAGGGCCAGTGAGGCCCCCACCTGCGGCGGCAAGCAATCGGGCTCAGGCCGCCCGCGGCAAGGTCGCGCCGATGGCGATGGTGGAAAGCGCCGCTGCCGCCGCCTCCCGGCCCTTTACCTTGAAATGTTCGGTAAAGAACGCCTCGTGGGTTTCCGTTTCCTGAAAATGGTGGGGCGTCAAAACAACCGAAAAGATCGGCGTTTCGGTCGCGAGTTGCGCCTGCATCAGGCCATTCACCACCGCCTCGGACACAAAATCATGGCGATAAATACCGCCATCAACGACAAATGCCGCCCCGACAATGCCATCATACAACCCTGATTTGGCAAGCCGTTGAGCCATCAGCGGGATCTCAAACGCACCGGGCGCATCGAAGATATCGACGGTGGCTTGCTGGTTGGTACGCCGGTCAATTTCTTCGATGAACAAATGGCGTGCCTGGTCGACAATATGGGCGTGCCAGCGCGCACCGATGAAGGCAAAACGAAGTGGTTTATGGGTAGTCTCAGTGCTCTGATTCATAAGTCAGCTCCAAAGTGATGCACCTGTGGACAGATGCGGAAAAGAAGCGTTGAATCAGGGCGATACGTGCAAGGCACACTCCCGCCCGCAGGGGCTGAAGATGCCTCTCACGCTCTCTTCCATCCGGACTATGACCGTCGGCTCCGGGTTCACACCGGATCTGCTGACCCCGGCGGTTTTTTGGGTGCCGCCAGGCGCTCGCGGGCTCTGGGATTGGCAGGCGCCGCACCCAATACCGCCGGTGGGGAATTTCACCCCGCCCCGAGAACGCGCCGCCCGTTTAGGCGACGGGGACACCGTAATCAGCCCGCGCGCGCGAAATCAATATTTCATTGACAACACCGCCGGGCCTGACGCAGCGTTATGGGTATTAGAGGTCTTATTTTGAGAGGTAGCCATCATGCGAATGGCATTTCTGAGCGCGTGCGCGCTCATCACAGCGGGCTGTGCCAGCCCCAATGTCTTGTATCTTCATAGCGAGAGTGACGCGAAGGCGGTCAACGCTGCGATTGCGGGGTTGGACGCTTCAAAAGCCAATCACCTGGCCTTCATTGAGGGCGAGCGTTCGTTCCTGAACGCTTCGCATGAAATTGATCGTGGCCTGGTGCTGGATCGACTGATCGCAACCCGTAATTTTCATCTGCTACGGTTGCTGGACGAGGACCAAAGAGATCCGGGTAAAACCTGGAAGAACCATTTTGAGGAAGAACTCAAAAGGCGCGCGGCGGCATTGTTGGGAGACCAAGCCGCCTTCGGGACTACGGCCAAACAGCGCCGAGACATTGCAAAAAATTTGAAAGATCAGTTGGGGGCCCCCCGTAAGATCGACGCACAGGCGCTGGAGGGAGACTATCGCGATTACGAACGATTCTATCGACGCTTTGTAGGTGCGCAGGGCGCTCTGGTGGCAGGGTCAGCCTGCGCCTTGGGCAAAAAGCTTACCCAAACCAAGGCGTCTGAAAGTCAGCCTAAGGCCCAAAGCCATTTTACAGAAATGCAAACTGTTTGCAGTCGCATACTGGGGAAAATCGAGGAGTCGTGCAATATCGCGCTTAAAACGCCAAAGGGGTTATGGATCGAAGCCTGCCGAGAGGACTCCGACACTGATAGCGGTTTGCACATGGTGACCGCGCAGGACGTTCAGAAGCTCGACAAGCTGATCAAGCTCCAAAAGACAGCCGCCAAAGCGATTTCCAAGGAACTCTCAGACGCGAAGACCGCCTTCAAAGCGGCAAAAGATACCGAATTGCCCTCGGTGGCATTGGAGCGGAAGGTTTGCGAGGCGGCCGGCAGGCTGAATGACTTTATCACAGCGTTAACGCCACCTTCGGAAAGCACCGCCGAGACGCCACCAGCAGCCGAAACAGAACCATTCTGTGGCGGGAAAGCCGAGCAAGACGAAAATGGATCGGAAGCGCAGGCTGATACGCTTGTAACTCTGGCAAATGACCTCGGAGCGTCGGAACAGGTGGCCGCTCTTTTCAGGGCTGAGCGCGCAAAAATTGTGGAATCGAAAGCGGCGGAAATTCTGCAGGAAATCGCAGCGCAGCAACCCGGTACGGAAATAACCGCAGATAACAAGAATACGCGTGTCGCATTGCGTGTCATTCGCGCTTTGGGTCAGTTCCGTGATTTTCGAGCGGCAGATGACATTCCATCGTTGTCGGCGCTCGCAATCGCAGTCGCAGCAAATAATGCGGCGGCGAGGGCCGCGCAGATTGAGGGGGAGTACCTTTCCTCGCGCCGCTCACTTATGCGCTTGAAGCTTAAGGCCATCGAATCTGAGCTTTATTTTCTTGCAGAAGCATCGAATGCCAGTCTGGCTTCGGGTGAAGACGCCAAACGCAAGGTCGCTCGTCGTGTGGCGGAATCCTGGCTACGGGGGCGGTTCCAATCCAGCTTGATGGACTATGATCTGTTGAAAGCGCGCAGGGACGCGTGGCTGGCGCGCGAAGAAGCGGCAACGGTCGCCGCCTATGACGTTATCAGCCCTGCATTGTCTGAGTTGGCCGTATACGCGGACGGGGGAGTGAAGCCAGAGTTGGTAGCGCAAATACTGGGCATTCTCGGGATTTCCGCAGTTGCAACGGGAGTAAACTGATGAAAATCGCAAAGATATTGTGCCTTTCGGCATCCACCATTGTAACTGCCGCCTGCAGCTATCCCAAAGAAGTGCGAACTGTTGCGTCCCTGACGAACAGTCGTGTCGCATTACTTCAAACGGAGGCCAGCGCGCAGGCGGCTGGCTTTAAGGAAGCAAGGGTTGCCGCAAAGGAACGGGCACAGCGCTTACACGCGCTTCATCAAGTCATCGAGGAAATTAACTTTTTGCCTGAAGCAGATATCAGGGACGCGGCCTTGTCTGCTGGCGGGAAAAAGGCGGTGCTCGCGCATTATAATGTCCTTCGCGCGAATGACGTGGCGCTCAGAGCAGATCCATATGCTTTCCTGCAGGCACCCAAGCTCGACTTCAAAACACCCAAAGCAGCGAAGCTCGATCTGTCTGGCCTCGCGAAAGTGCTGAAGAACCTGGAGCCGATGTCGAAGCGTGAGCGGCTGACGCTCGCAGATATTCTCACCTATGCCACCGCGGTGAACCAGGAACTCGCGGCCCTTGAGGCAGAGCGCTCAAAGCTTGCTGGCGCTGAAAATTCTAACGACTGATTTTGGAGAAATGAGATGCTGACCAAGACATATGTGAACAGCCTTGATGAGCGGGAACGCGCAATTGCTTTACTGGAGCAGCGATTGAAATTCCTGAAGATGATGGAGGACAAGCTTCGCGAGAGGCGGAAACAGCCAGGGGCCGATGTCGATTATATCAATGTGCAACTGGTGGAAAACATCGCTGAGCAAAATCGCGTGCGGGATGAAATCGATGATCTGGAGAAAGGCGGCGGCCATATCAACGTGACGACGGTCGAAGATGTGATGGACCTGCAAGAGGCGACAAAGCTGCTGGCGACCTTTAACATCAAGTCACGTGCTGCCGTTTCAATGGTGACGGAAGCGGCGAAGATATTCGAGGAAGCAACGGCCTGATGAGCCTCACCAGCGGGCAGCGGCCTCATCGTCCGCTTCCCGCGCATCGACCCAGCGGGTTTCGCCGCCCGCTGTTTCTTCTTTCTTCCAGAAAGGCGCGCGGGTTTTGAGGTAGTCCATCAGGAAGGCTGCCGCTTCAAACGCTTCGCCCCTGTGGCGGGCGGCGGCGGCCACCATCATTATGCGGGCCCCTGCCTCCAATCGTCCGACGCGGTGGATGATCAACGCTCCGGTCAGGTCAAAGCGGTCATGGGCCTCGGCCTCAATCTCTGCCAGCGCGGCTTCGGTCATGCCGGGGTAATGTTCCAGCGTCATGGCGGTTACGTCACCACCACGCACGACGCCTGTGAACGTGACGACGGCACCTGCGCCATTTTCCAGCGCAGCAGCCTCTGCGCCGAGGTCAAAATCTTCGGTTTGAACGCGAACAGCCATCAGCCGCCCGTCATCGGGGGGAAAAAGGCCACCTCACGCGCGCCAGACAGGGGCGCTGCGTGGTCAGCGATTTTTTGGTCAACCGCGATGCGAACCGATTTCATGTCTGCAAAGGCCGCTTCATAGCGTTCGCCCTTGCCGCGCAGATGTGTGATCAAATCGGCAACGGTTTTCATGCCGTTAATGTCAACCTGCTCCGACGACAGGTCAATCCGCTCCCGCATCCATGCGAAATAGAGCACGTTGATCATGGCCCTTCCTCCGCGCGGATATGGGCGACGCCCTTGGCAAAATAATCCCACCCCGTCCATGCCGTCAGCGCCGCTGCGAGCCAGAGCAAGCCATACCCGGCGTATAGAACAAACGCGCCCAGCTCCCCCTCCAGCGGGCCGGCGAGGAACAAGGCACCCATCGCCGTAAGCTGCGCGGTGGTTTTGATCTTGGCCAGAAACGTTACGTCGAGAATTTTTGCGCCTTTAAGATATTCACGCAGGCCGGATACCATGACTTCGCGCAGCAGAATGATGGTCACGGGGACCAGCACCACACCCGCCATATCGTAAAGGCCGACCAGAACCGCGCCAGCAATGACCACCATCGCCTTGTCGGCAATCGGGTCAAGCATGCGCCCAAAACCGCTGACCTGCCCCCACTTGCGGGCCAGATAGCCGTCAAAAAAGTCGGTGATGGCGGCAATGGAAAAAATCCAGAACGCAATCCATTGCGCGTCCAGCCGATCAAAAATGAGGAACACCCCCGCCACAAGCGGCGCGGCGATCACACGGGAGATCGTAAGAAGGTTAGGGATGGTGAACTGCATGGGCAAGACATTGCGCTTGAGGCGCGCGGGGTCAAGGGGGGGAGGGCTAAAGAAGGGCCTTCAACCCCTCTATGATCTTTTCGAGCCACGGCGCGTAGGTGGGCATATGCTCCAAAACGAATGCCCGCGCGACCGCTTCATGTCTAATCAGGAATCTCGCACTTATCGTCAGGCCACCCGCAACGCCGCCGACATAGGCGATCTTGTCCGCGGTGCTTTTGCCTGCATCCCATGTCTTGCGGAGGATGTAGGTCATCACATTCCAGCCAACCCCGATGGTTACGGATGTCGCCCGCCGCCCCGCCGCAAGACCACGTTTGGCGGTGTCGAGCAGGTCGTGAGCAAAGTCGCGTGATGGTTCGTCAAGCGCGTCGTCTTCTTCCAACGCCAGAATGACGTCTTCGGTTGTGGCAATCTTTTCTGCATCGCGAGGGCCGGAGATATATTCGGCGGCCTGCCGTTCCGCCTCTGCCACGCCGGGGTGACCCATGAGCCAGAGGCCGCCAATCTCTACCACTGTGGCAATCTCACCAGCGGCGGCGGCGGGCAGGCATTCGTTGAGGCGTCCGTCTGCCTCTGCCTGCAAATGCGCCTCACGGGCATTGCGGATGGCGTTGGCGATGGCCCAGACGGCGCGGGCGCCAATGTCGCCCGTATCCCGCCGCAACAGTGCGCGGTAACGCTGCGCGCGCCCGGCAAGCGCGGCAAACTGGTTCGACCCGTCGAGATGCCCGATCAGACTGCCGAGAGCATCGATGATCTCTGCCTTGAGGTCTTCCTGCTCCTGTTCGGTGGACAGATTTGTCAGGTCTTCAAGGGTCAGCTGATGC
>JBMYXS010000036.1:0-37136 GCA_049608645.1 Pikeienuella sp.
CTTCCATCTCAACCAGTTCCAGCAGCTCTTCGTCGTCAACCTGGTCAACTTTGTTGAGGTAAACAACAAGCGCAGGCACACCAACCTGACGGGCGAGCAGGATGTGCTCACGGGTCTGTGGCATCGGGCCATCTGCTGCGTTAACCACCAGGATCGCGCCGTCCATCTGCGCCGCACCGGTGATCATGTTCTTAACATAGTCAGCGTGACCGGGGCAGTCGACGTGGGCGTAGTGACGGTTTTCCGTCTCATACTCAACGTGCGCCGTGGAGATCGTGATGCCACGCGCTTTTTCTTCGGGCGCGCCGTCAATCTCGTCGTAGGCTTTGAACTCGCCGAACTGCTTCGTGATCGCAGCCGTCAGAGTCGTCTTACCGTGGTCAACATGACCAATCGTGCCAATGTTGCAGTGCGGCTTGTTCCGCTCAAACTTTGCTTTCGCCATGGGTCTTAGTCCCTAAAACAGCTTACGCGCCACGATTTGACGCTCGCGCGAGCGCATAGGGCAAATCTGAGCAGGAGGCAAGAGGGAATGATGGGGTTGCCTCCAAACCGCACAATTTTTGCACTGAAAGCACACGCATATTGGCGTTCAACCTCTGGCGCGTGGCCCCAACCGCCACAAGGCATGTCGCTGGTAGAACAGACCGCCGACAGATCATGCCCTTCACTCTGATGAATGGCGGAGGGTTTTTCATGCACAACAGTGGCGCAGCCTACATCAATCTCGCACGCTACCCGATCCAGAAGGGCGGCCCCGGGCGCGACAGCATTCTCGCAGCGGTGCATGAGGACCTTGAGCGTGATGGCTGTGCGGTGCTGAAAGGCTTCCTGACGCCCCAAGGGATTGCCGCACTGGCAAAGGAGGCAGAAAGCGTCGCAGAAAAGGGCCACAAGTCTTTCAGCAAGACCAATGTCTATTTCACGAAGGACGATCCGGCTTTGCCGCCGGATGACCCCCGCCGCCAATTTTTCGAGCGATCGAACGCGTTTATTCCGGCCGACAATTTTCCGGTCGGCGGCCCCCTGCGCAGCGTCCATGATTTCGAAGGGTTTGATGCCTTCATACAGGCCTGCCTTGGGGAGGAGAATTTCCACCGTTACGCTGACCCACTGGCAGATGTCATCGTGAACATGGCCAGCGCGGGCAATGGGTTTCCCTGGCATTTCGACACAAATAATTTCACCGTTACGCTCGCCATCCAGAACGCCGAAGAAGGCGGGGCGTTCGAATATGCGCCAGGCATTCGGAAGGGGAGCGAGAATTTTGCGGAAGTGAAACACGTACTCGATGGCACCTCCGACAAGGTCAAAGTGCTGAATCTGGAGCCAGGTGACTTGCAGCTTTTCCGGGGGCGATATTCCCTGCACCGTGTTGCACCGCTGAAGGGCGAAAGGCCCCGTTATGTGGCGATATTTTCCTATGTAGAGGAACCGGGAATGGTCGGCAGCCCCGAGCGAACCAAACAATTATACGGCCGAACACTGCCCATTCATTGGGAGCGGGCGGGCCTTCGCGCAGATGAATACATTGACTGACGCCGCCCACGGCGCGCGTGACTGAATGCGCCTGCCCGGTCAAAGTGGCGTCTGATCAACAGTTGGGGAAAACGCAGCGATGGCGCATTACGCCTGGAGCGGGCGACGGGAATCGAACCCGTATCATCAGCTTGGAAGGCTGAGGTCTTACCATTACACAACGCCCGCTTTGGCGTTATGGGAAGGGCCCTAAGGCCCTGTCCCGAATTTGTAAAGCACTGATTTAGTGCGCAACGCCAAAATCAGTTTACAGCGTCAGTCGCAGCTTTCGCAGCTTTGAATTTCACGGAGGTTTTTGCCGCAAAAGTCATTGTTTCACCCGTGCGTGGGTTACGGCCCTGGCGGGCCTCTTTGTGCACGGCGGTGAATTTGCCCATGCCGGGCATAAGTGCTGCGCCACCATCGGCAAGCGCCTTGAGAGCTGCTGCTGCATAACCGTCGAGTGCGGCCGCGGCCTGTGCCTGCGTGATGCCTGCTGCGTCCGCTACTGCGGCGACGACGTCAGATTTCTTGTCCATTGGATGTCTCCGTGCCTGTTACTTTGTGTTCAATCATCACAAGCGAAGCGAAGCCTGCCGTGCGATCATCGTATTTCTGGGCCAAGCGCAGCCCCAAGAAAACCGCTAAGTTCAAAAAAACCGCAATTTCTGGCGAAAATTCAGGAAAAGCCCCCGCGAAATGCGACAAAGCAACCTATTTCAAGCCCTTGACCCAGTCGATGATCGCTGTCGTGACGGGCTCCGTCAGGCTTTTGCCCATGATGTCACCGACAATTATGTGCCGTGAGGGAGATTCCGAAGCATTCGGCGCGGGGTTGAGAATCGTAACATCGCCCCCCCAAGCGGTCGCGACCTGTCTGGTGACCTCATGGTCGACGACCTGGTCGTCGTCCGCAAAAATCATCAGGGCCGGGCGATCAATCTGGCCGACATCAATGTCCTGTGCTGCACTGACGGTGGCGGCCATGGGCAGCACCGCCACGGATGGATAGCTTGTTGTCCACCATAAACCCTGTTCCTCGTTGATAGGCTCCCATTCCCGCCGCTCGCCCATGATCGGGGGGAGAATTTCGCGCGCATAGGGCATGGTCAATACCGCGAGCGGGGCACCGTGAAACCGGTAGTTGGGTGAGATGGCAATGAACGCCACGACATTGGCGCTCACGTCCCCATCAGCCAGTGCGAGCGTCGCCAAGGTGGCGCCGGTACTCGCACCAATGACAATCACCCGCTCCCCGAGGCGCCGCCCGATCTCCAGTGCTTCAATGGTATCATTCCACCACTGCCCCGCCGTCGCGGCGGCCAATGCTTCACCATCCCGGCCATGACCGCGCAAGCGGGCAAAAAACACATTCGCGCCCAGCGCCGCCGCAACACGGTCGGGAACCGGACGAATTTCCTCTTTGGTGGCCGAAAAGCCGTGAAGATACACAATAGCCAGATCAGTCTTTGCAGGGTCAGCTTGATCAGCCCAGATGATTTCGGCCTCCGCGCCTGGGCGCACGCCGGGAATCGCCGCTTCACGTTCGGCCAGATACCTCTCCAGATCATCACCGAGCATGGCGGGATCAAAGGTCACGGTCCGGTCCAAGACTTCACGCGGGCCAGTCAGAAAAATCGCGGCGATGATGATTAGCCCGATCAAGCCAGTCCAGAATGTATATCGCAACATATCGCCTGCCCCCTCCCAAACACTGACCAGTTGGATCAGCCCCGCATAACCGACTATGTTCGCGCAGGACCGGGGACGCAATCCCGGTAGGGGAGAGTTCTATATGACGACGGTTATGATTACGGGTGCCAATCGCGGTGTTGGTTATGAAATGGCGGCCCAGATGGCCGCTCGCGGCGACCATGTTATTGGCGGCGCGCGCAATGGTGACACACCCGGCGAAACCCTTCGCGTTGATGTCACCGACACATCCAGCCTTGATGCCCTGGCCGCGCGCCTTGGCGATGCACCGCTTGATCTGCTGGTTTGCAATGCCGGGGCCTATATCGGCCGTGGGGGCATTGATGACCCAGCCTATACGCCCGAAGCATTTGCCGAAGTGCTGGCGATAAACGTCACCGGTGTTTTTCTGACGATCAAGGCGGCTTTGCCTGCATTACGCCGGGCAAAGGGTAAAATCGCGATCATCTCTTCGCAGATGGGATCGTCAGAGCGGGCAAAGGGCGGCGGCTACATCTATCGTGCGTCCAAAGCCGCAGCGACCAATCTGGCATGTAATCTTGCCAAAGACCTTGCGCCCGAAGGCATCGCAGTTGGCGCTTATCATCCGGGATGGGTGCAAACCGACATGGGCGGCAGCGCGGCCGATGTTACAGCAAAGGAAAGCGCATCGGGATTGATCCAGCGGTTTGATGCCCTGAACTTGTCCACGACCGGGTGTTTTGAGTTCTATACGGGCGAGGCGATTCCGTTCTGATTAGGCCGGTTCTGATTGGCATTCCCCCACCCGTCACACACAGTATGTGGCAGGTGGGGCAAAGGAAATCACTCCGCCAGAACGTCGATTTCCTCATCAAGATCTTTAAGACGCGCTTTGAGCGCCCTCAACTCGGCTTCCTTGCGTTTGACTTCGGCATCATCGCCGTTGGCTTGCGCTAACCCGATATCTGCCGTTGTATCATTGAAGCGGTCAGTCAGGTTGTTGAGCTTGGCATTCGCCGCCGCGACCTTTGGGGCCTTGGCCTTGTTACGGCGCTGCGCCTCCGCCAACCGGGCCTTTTGGCGGGAATGGTTGGCGTTGACCGCTGCAAGCTCATCCTGCAGGGCCGCCAGTTCCTCTTCCGCGCTCAGCTGATCTTCGCGCAGGCTTTCCTGTTCGGCCTTGGCATTGTCGAGACGACCCTGTGCCTCGTTCACTCGCTTTTCAGCGTTCCCGCTGTCGAGGTCATATTTTTGCTGGCGATAGGTCGCGCAGGCCGTCAGGACAGACACCGCACAGACCAGCATTACAAAACGCATCATGCCTGAATAACCTCCCGGTCCAGTTCTGCTGCCAGCAACTCTCGCTCTTCCTCACGCTCCCGGATCAGGCGGCGCGTCTCAGCGATTTCGCGGTCAATTTCGCGGGTGTTGTGACCGTCAGAGCGCAGGCTCTGTGCGATTTCTTCCTGCTCTTCCTGGCGGTCTTCAAGTTTTTCAATCAACTCTTCGGTTTGATCGAGGTTGGAACGTGCCCGCGCCTCTCGTGCGCGCATCTCATCAAGTGAAACCGTATTGGCCCTATACCCCGCCCGCGCACTGCGCAGGCTGCGCGTCGTCGCTGCGATCACCACATCGATGTTATCAAGCGATTGTTGCATGGCCCGGTTTTCAGCCACGACCTTGTCGGTAGCCAGTTCAATCTCGCGGACATTCTTGTTAGCCGCCTCCTGGCGGGTTGCGACGCGCCATCCGTCAAGGCCACCAAGAATACCGCCAGCCGCAGCGCCAATCGCGGCACCCTGCGCCACGTTCTTGGCTTTCCCAGAAGCCAGACCAAACAAGGCCCCAATCACCGCGCCCGTTATCGCGCCTTCGGCAGCGCCACCAAGGATGGTTTCATTGTAGATCCGATTGTCACGACGCAGGCGCCGTTCCGCTGGTGTCAGCTGGCTTTCGTCTTCGGCGGATGAAAATATCGTAGGACCACCGCTGCTGCCCGGTTGGGCGCAGGCCATTGGTAGCGAAGCGATAAGCGCGACGGATGCCGCTTTGAAAACCATATTCATACTCTAATACCTCCCGATGGTGGGGCGCAGCCGATAGGCCAATCAGAACGTCACGGGCGAACCACTGCCCAGTCATCAATCACGCGACTGCGACGCGCGAGACCGAATCTTTCCAGCGTAACGATATTTGAGAACACTATGGGCAGCGCCGCAACAGACATTTGGTTACGAGACTTCAGTTCTTTGTTAAGTACACCAAACTGATCAGACAGAAAATCCTGCGGGTACTCATTTATCGTCTTAGTCAGTTGATCTAACAGGTAGTCTCCCGCCGCTTCGAATTGACGGTCTGTATTATCGCATCGTGTTTTATATCTTTCCGGGCGCTTCGCCAATAATTCGACGCACTTCGCCTTATTATCGTGCCAAACATTTAGTTGCAGGCCCGCAAGCACCGCCACGCGCAACATTTCTTGAGCTGCGCGCGCCCGTTCTTCATTTCGTGCAGCTGTTGTCGCTTCGATGATGTCAGCCAACCCTAGAATACGACGGCGAACTTCCTTTTTGTCTTCAAACTCCAGCGTGTCGACATATGCGGCTATCGTTTTGACTTCGGCGTTGGGGTCGGCTTGCTCCACACCGAGGCGGGCACCTGTCGCTTCGGCCAATGCCTCCCACGCTTTGCGCAGGGCCGTTTCACGCTCACGGTCGGGCAAGGCCGGGGCCACAAGCGCAAGGCGATATCCTGTCCCTTCCTGCCGGCGCAGGCCATCGCGGGCGAGCGGCGTGAACTCTTCACGCATGGATGAGGATATCTCGGCCAGTTTCGCGCGAAAATCACCGCCGCGTTTGACATAACCGCCCGCGCCACCGTGCGCACGGCCCCGCTGGCGCAGGCTGAACGCGCCCGATGTCATTTCAGCGACGTTTCCCAGCATGTCATGCAGGCCAAGCGGGTTTGCGCCTTTTACGCCAATCAACTCCATCTGACAGTCGGTCGCGCAAAAAACGATATGTTGTGCGGCGCCGTCGGGCATGGGTGGCAAGGGGGCGGCATATTCAGCATCAGAAACAGCAATCCCGCCACGGGCGGCAAATTCCCACTCCGCTTCGGTGGGCAGGCGGGTAAAGCCCCCCTTTGCGATCAAATCCTGCGCAGGGCCAGACAGGCCTGCCGCATTGGTCAACAGCCATTCGGAATAACGCTCAGATGCCAGCATGGTTTCAGCCATTGTCAGGCTATGCGCCGGCATTTCCGCGCTTTCATCCTCCATATCCGGACATTCGCCCATCAGCGCCTGATGCTGCGCGCCCGATACTTCGTATTTGCCAAGATAATAGCGCCAGGTTTCATCCTCACGGAATGTGCCGGAGATATAGGTCGCCTCCAAGGCTTCCTTGTACCCATCCTTTGCATCGCGCCCGCCCAACGTAATGCGCCGATCCGCAAACAGACCGTCGCCCGGCACATCAACAGGGCGAAAAACCATTGCCCCGCCACATGGCATTGAAAGCGTTACATCCCCAGCGGCCGGAACAGGGTTATAGGATATTTCATCCCAGGTCTCCGCCGTCACGGGGGGGGCCAACAGGCCAAACAGCACCAGTACACTAGGTATCGCGAATTTCATCCGATGCCTCCAGATTACTATAGCTGACCCCGATCCAAATGGCGGGCAGCACCGAAATCACCATGATCATGGCCCCGACGCTCGCCGCGGCGCCACCCGATATCGAAAGACCACTAAGGCCGACTCCGGGCGGTAACATCCCCTCAATCAACCCCGACAAACCAAAGCTGACAGCAATCGTCAGCCCAGCACCAATCAAGCCAAGTATAACCGATTGCAGAACAGGCAGCAAAATCAGCGAAAGGCGGCTAAATCCGATCAGATTCAGAACAGCAATCGTTCGCCGCCGCCGTGCGGCCATTGACCATTGCACCGCTGCCAGCCCGCCACCAAGGCCCAGAACACCCAACGCCCCCACCGCGAAAACGATGAGGCTCAGGCTTTCATCGAGTTGTAACGCAAAATCAATCCGCCCCGCCTCGGTATGCAACGTCAACTCGTGCGGCGGCGCGGAAAGCCGGGCGACCAGTGGTCCCACATCGCGGATATCACGCGCATAGAGCCTGAAATCAGGCACATAAGCGCGAACTGGCGCGCTTTCGCCTGCTTCTCCCAATGCGGCGAAACCGTCCTTGTAATCCTCCACCGCCAGCAACAGATCGGGCGAGACAAACAGTGCATCGCGCGCAAAATAGGCGTCCCGTGCGATTGCCTCGATGGTGAGGTCAACAAAAACAGCCTCCCCCCCACTTGCCCCGCCGCGCGTGATTTCAACCGAAACCACCTCTCCCACTTTGGCATTGAGCTTGCGGGCCAAAGGCGCGCTGATGCCCGCGCGATCATCCCCGACGCCCGGCCAAGCCAAACCAAAAACGGGGTCTGCCGCCAATGTCGGGATAAGGTTCGCACGGGCCTCGGCACTGCCATCGCTGTTTATCGCTTGCCCCTGCGCTGCCGCGTAACGGGTGGACGGGGCAACAAAGGCCACTTCATCCCACGTCCGCACATCATCGAACCAGTCAGATGTAAACCGCGAAGCCCCCGTCGCCGTTAGGCGAACTTCACGCGCGCCGGGGTCTTCGCGCAACGACGTAAAGACATCCGAAACAACCCCCTGATACAGGCCAAGCAATACCAGTATCGGTGCCGCCACAGCGGTAATCGCGCAGGCAACCGCCAGCGACACTGACCATTCGTGCACCAAATCACGCACCGCCATCCGCAAAAGATACCGCAGGCGCTTCATGTCAGTTCGTCCAGCGCCGAACGCCCGGGGCCGACCCGGCCGCACCGCAAAAGCGATAACCCGTGCCGTTCGGCCAGCGCAGGATCATGGGTTACACACATCAGCGCCGCGCCACGCCTCTCAGCTGCGTTCACCAGAGTATCCATGACAGTTTCGGCGGTATCAGCATCAAGCGATGCTGTCGGCTCATCAGCCAGGATCAGCGCCGGGCTCCCCGCCAAAGCCCGTGCAATCGCCGCACGCTGGCGTTGGCCGACCGAGACTTTCGCAGGCGCGCGATCACGCAATTCCCAAAGGCCAAGATCACGCAGCAGGTCATCGACCCCTTCAGGCGCACGCCCATCCCTCCAGAACGGCAGAGCGACGTTTTCGGCAATGCTCAGAAACGGCGCAAGGCCCCCGGTTTGCAGCACATAGCCCAGAGTGCCCGCGCGGTACTGCCGCAAACGGCCCTGATCATCGCGCGCCCATGCGGCCGCCAAATCATGCTCCGGCGTTTCAAACCGGTCGGCACTGACCGGGCGCAGCACACCTGCCAATGTATCCAGAATGGTACTTTTACCGGAGCCGGATCCGCCCACAATCGCCAAACGGTCCCCCGCGTGCACGTCAAGTGCAGGTACGACCGCTGAAAAATCGCCGCGTGTGGCGACCACGTTCCGCAAGCTGAGGACCGGTGGTGGTGCCGCCATTCAGGGCAATGCCTCTAGCGGAACCGGATAAACATAATCACCGGGGTCTGCGCCTTCGTTCAGGGCAATCCAACGGGCGCTGTCGTCATGGAATGACTGGTAAAGGCGAATATTGGCATAGGCCTCATCAATGATCGCCTGTTGATCACCAACACCCATCGCAATCCAATCATCCTCTGTCAGCCCCATCAGGCGCGACTGATATGGCAACCCTTCGAGGTATTCCCCAATCAGCCCAGATGTTTCCATGTTCCGCGCACTGCCCTGCCCCACCTTGTTGGGGTCACGGCCCGCCGCCGCAGCAGCGGAGCGGAGTTGGTTGAACAGGTCATCAGGATCTATCTGGCCGTTTTCGAGTGCGGTAACGGCAAAATCCAATGTCTTTTGAAGGTCAGACAACTGGTTTTTCGACAGCAGAACACGCACCGTGAACGCCCGCACATCCGGGTCAGCCATGTCGTGATCAGTGGCAAAGGCGCGGAACATCGGCGGGGCCTCTTGCCCCTGCTCACGACCAAGATACGCCAGCGCCATGGCGCGACCAATCAGGGCGGCGCTGTCCTCAACCGTCAACGGTCCATTGTTCGGGATCGTTGTGTCACCGGGTTTGGTGACGGCGGCCTCTGCCCCGCGCACTTGCGCGACCAGCGCGTCAGCCAAACGCCCAACCGTATCGGCAAACACAGTGGGGTCACCGGATGGCACGGGGTAATACAGGCTTTGCCCCTCATATTGCGCCAAGGCGCGATACTGCGCCTCCGCCCGTGCGTGATCTTTGGTGCCCGCCGGGGATTTCAGGTGCAGCGCATAAAGCGCGGCATTATTTCGGCGCACGACCTGATTCATGCCCGCAACTGACAACCCCGTATCGGACGGGGGAATGACCTTCCCATCGACGTTCTCGGCACGCGCAGCACGTGAGGAGGCGTCGGTAATCAAAATGACATAGCGCGCACCAAAGCCATCCCATTCAATATCCTTGAACGCACTGTCGATGGCCGCGAAGCTGTCTTCGGCAAAGGCGCGGGTTGAAACGGTAGAGGCGCTCAGCGGTTGAATGGCCTGGTCAAATTCCCCCCCCGTTGCAATGGCATTGGGGTCGGCAAAGGTGCGGGTCAGATATTCTATGCCCGAAACCGCATCGGGGTCGTCGCGATAGGCAACCAAGCCAAACCGGACCTTGTCGCGCAGGCCTTCTGCCTCAACCTTGGCCAAAACATCGCGCATGACAGCGCGTGTGCGGTCGATGTAGGGCCCCATTGATGAAGACGCATCAATGACAAACACAACACCGGCTCGGAAATTTTTCAACGCGCCGGGGTTGATACGCCGGCTCAGGGTTGGTTCGGGGTCAGCTTCATCAGCGGTAATCGAAGCCACCTCAACGATGCGCACGCGCTTGCGGTCAACACGGGTTTGTTCAGCCGACAGAATTGGCAGCATGTAAAACTTGGTTTCAAAATCAACGGGGGTTTCGGGTTCAACCGCAATAACCGGCCCGTCGGCAGGTGCCTTGCCTGCATCAATCTCGGCAAGCGCCGCTGTTGCACGCGCGGTGCGATCTTTCGATTTCAGCAGTTCGCGCAGGGCCGCTTCCTCGCGGAAAAATAATGTCCGCCCCCGGTTCACGCGCTCGGAAAAGGCCAGCACCAGCGAATGTCGCCACGGTACGGTTTCCGGCTCGGGCAAAAAGCCGGACACGGTTCCCTTGGCATCAGGCCCCACCTCCAGATACGTCTGCCCGCCGCCATCAACGGGGTGACGTTGGTACACATAAAGCGGTGTGAAGGGATCAAGCGCCTTTTCACCCGGCGCACCAACGCCCTGCGCAATCATGGCACCCGGCCGCGTGAGGATGCGCTGAAACAACTCGGTTTTGCCATCAATCAACAGCGGCTTACGCGTTTGTGCCTCTGCCAGAGGCACCGCCAGCAATATGAAGGCGAGACAGGCGGAAAATGTCCGGTTCATTGGCTTTCCTTCGCTTTGGTGAGGGCATCATTCAGGCGTAACAGCGTAGCAGCTTTATCCGCCACGACAGCCTTGCCACTTTCAACCAGTGCAATCGCCTTTTCCAGCGCCGCAACATCGCCCTTGGCCCCGGCTTGCTCATAATAGCTGAGTGCCTGCGCCGCGTCCGGTGCTTTGATCACGCCTGCTTTCCACGTGTCAGGCGCATACATATCGCCAAGCGCAGTGGCCGAAGACGCATCGCCCTGACGCGCTGCATAGCGACGCAACAGGAAAGCGGCGCTGTCTTCACCAGCCTTTGCAAAACGCTCCGCCTCTGCCGCAGCATCCGTTGCAGAAGGGTTTGATTGCAAAAATTCCCGCGCCCAGGCAAGCGTTACGGGCTTTGGTGCCGCATCAGGTTCCGGCGTAGCGGCCGGGTTTTCCACAGCTGCCGGGTCTTCGCCCGCAACAGTTTCCACCGGGGAAGATTCATCGTTAAGAAACCCCGGATTAACAAACGCCGCATAATATCCGCCCGCCGCAAGCAGCAAGATCAGCAGGACGGCTATCACCCACATCTTGCTCCCACCTTCGGGTGCAGGCTCAGGGCGGGGTTCGATCGTGGGGGCGACTGGCGGCGTGACGGGCTCAGCTACAAAGGCCGCCAGATCATCCTCCAATGGGGCCTCTGGTTCAGGCTCGGATGGCTTTAGGTCAACACCACCCGCCTGGCTTGGCGGCGGCGCGGTCGAAGGCAGGCGAAGCGCCTTCCACACCATGCGATCATCGACGACAACACCATCGGCCCCGCGAAACGACACCGCATAGGGCATGTGTGGCTTCAGATGCCATGTCACCTCTGGCCCCAAAGCCAACCCGCCGCCCGCACCGGGTTCGGGACGAAACCAAACATCAGCTGCCCCCCATGCCGCAGCGCCCGTTTGGCGTGGATCAAGGTAACGGGGGGCCCCCATATCAAGCCGCGTAATGCGCATTTCAGCACCAGCAGCTGCCGAAGTTGCCGTTACGGCGACGACGCCATCGGGCATATCAGGGGTTTGGGTGATTGTGATGGGCATTTACGTTTCCCTCAGCCAATCTTGATCTGTCGCAGGATGTCCCCAAGGCGGGCATTTTGTTCATCGGAAATTTCACGCCCAGCCGCATGGCCAACATTGTCCTTTCCGAAAGCGCGCAGCGCCACACCCCAATCAAGGAACACATCCCGCGCCATTGGGGCGCGTGCCTCACCGATTTCCATGCCGGGCGGCATCAGATCTCCGCCAAACACCGTGCGGGCGGGGGGCTTGGGTGCCTCTGGGAATGCGGGGCGTTCGGCGGCCACCACATCGCCATACCCAAGATAGGCGACATAATCATTCAACCGACTGGCAGCCAACATCGCCACACGATCAGCCGCGTCGGGCCAACGAACGGAGGCTGATTTCGTCTCTGCACGAACAATCGCGGCCAAAGTATCGGCCAGACCGGCACGGCTTGCCCCGACCAGCAATTCATCAATCACATGACCCGCAACATCGGCAGGCAGGTTCAATTCCGCCAACCCGGCATCGCTCCGCTGGAGGGCACGCATTTTTCCTGCCCAGGCGTTCAGCAGGTTATCTGCAAATATCTCGGGCCGTTCTTTCGGCTTTGGCGCGGCAACCACGGGTTCATCATCTGCCCACGGGTCATCCTCCACCATCGCTTCGGGTGCAGCGGCCGGCTCGTCCTTCATCGCGGCGACGTTCAGGAACACCCCCCGCGCCGTTGCCTCATCAATGGTCAACGCACGTTGGAACTGCGCAAAATTGCGATAGATACCCGGTGCAAACGCGGTGTTTAGCGATTTTCGCAAGGCAACCATTTTGGCATCAACCTCACGCAGGGCATCGTCACCCTCCGCATGATGAAATGCGGTCAGGGGCGAGGCCAGCGCGGCGGCGGCCTCAATCAACCGTTCGGAGGCTTGCGTGCGCTTGAGATTAGGGTCGAGCACGCGATTAATCGCTTCAACCAGATATGCAACGCCGCCATCGTTGGGCGTCATGGCGGCATTCCACACCGCTTCACGGTCAGCAAAATGTTTCGCCGTTTCGCTGCTTTCCATGAAACCCGCGCGATAGGTTTGGAACGCCGCATTATCAACCGCCGCGCTCTCGTTCAGCGTGTCTTCATCGGCATAACGCATCAGGTGAAGCTGTTTCATACCCGGATTGCGCAGGAAAAACGTATTGTCGAACGGTTTGCCATCCCAGTCATGTGGCCAGCCGTCCTTGCCGTAAAGTTCCATCAACGAAGCATGCAAACGCCTGTCCCATTTGCCTTTACGGCTGTCGTCTGTCTCGCCGCCCTTTTCCTGAAACTCCAGGTCATGTTTGGTCAGGATCAGGAACAATGCGTTTTTGACAGCCTTGCGCCGCTCCGGCGTCGCGCCGTGGGTGGCGTTGATCCAGCTTTGCACCATGCCCGAGAGGTCTTTCACCTCCGCGACGGAGGGCGGCATGCAAAGCAACATGGAGGTCAGTTCAAGCTCATCAGTATTCCGTTGGAACAGATAGGCAATCTTGCCGCGCAGGAACAATTCACGCAGCTGGTCTTCGTTCTCCTCCGGGTCGCTCGGCATCTCGCGCAGTTTCAGGCGGGACCGCGCACCGGGAAAATCGAGCAGGTCTGCATGATCAAAAAACGGCCAAGGTGCCTGCTCTATCGTCAAAGACACCTCTGCAATCAATGCTGTGAGCGTCGCGCGGGGCAGGTCTGTTGGCCCCTCTGCCGTTTTCAGCGGAATGCAATCCGCTTCGTCCTCCGCCGAGCGCATGCGTTTCAAGACGGCAACGTCGATAATCGTATTGGGCAGCGCGCCGACTTCACGCGGGATCATGCCCTTTTCGGCTACCTGTGCTTCGGTGGCATGGTTGATACCATCGAGCGCAGCAACGAGGTGATTATAGAGAGACGTAAACTCCGGCGCGCGGCCCCACAACAGACTGAACAGCTTGGCCCGCCCTTCGCGTGGCAACCGCCCGCCGTGGTCAATCAAGGCCCGCCAATAATCCGCCCGGTCAAACGCCCCGATGCGGGACCGGAAATTGTTGCGGAAATAGAGGCCCAGGTCATAGAGCGCAATCTCATCCAGATGCGCAGCGCCTTCACCCCGTGAGGCACCGGCAGCTTCGGCCACAGCGGCGCGCACGTCCTCTTCCTCAATCGGGGGGATGGTCATGGAGTTGGGGTCAAAATCGAGGAAGAAGCTGTTGGCCAGCACCTTTACAATGTCGGTTTCCGTCAGCAGGCGCACCGCGATGGGATAGTCCGCGTCCGTTGGTCCGGGTTTTGTCGTGAACCGGGTGACAAGCCCTGTGCTCTCGCGATCACCAGGGGGGTTAATTTCCTGCAGAAAATCGCGGGAATTGCCCCCCATGCGGATCGTCAATCGGCCTTGCTTAGGGCGCGCGAGGGCGGAAACGAGGTACGATTTACCCGCCTGACTTGGCCCAAAAACCCCAATGCAATTATTCCGCGCCGCCGCCCGCGAAAGGCGCCGAGACGACAGCCGCGCCATGCGGCCCGCATCTACCAGACTGTCCGCCTGCTGAGAGACAGAAGCCGCCGTCTTGCGCACCTCATCAATCCACAACAGCGCATCCGCCGCACCACCATCAAGGTTTTCGAGTGCCGCGCCGAGCGCCTGTTTGTCCATATCAGCCATCTCGCCCCTCACGTATTCAACAGAACGCCAGTGTCGAGCCAAAACCCGTCAGACTGGTCGATGGTTTGCAGCCATAGTTTGAGCTGCCCCTTGGTCACACTGCGTTCCTCCACATCCGTTATCCGGCGAATGCGGAACGCATCAACAACCGACTTATCAGGGCCGGAGGGGCGCAGGCGCTCAAGCTCTACTTTCAGAGGCGTTCGTTTGTTCAGCGCGGCTGCTGCCTCGGCCGAAGCATAGTCAATCGAATAAAGCCGCGCGCCCGGCCACCAATCGGCCCCGAACTGCCGCGTGCCCAGCGCCATTGGCCCCCTGAATTCAAATGGGGCATCGGGCAACACGTAATCAGGGTCATCCAGATCGAGGTCAGCGATAAAGACATTTTCGGCCCGAAGGCGATTGTCTTCATCCAGCTTCCCGAAATATTTCGCCGTGGAATAGGGCTTCAGGTGGTCAGAGCGATAGTTGAAATTGCGCAAGCGCCCCTCCCCCAACATGCAGATCATCGCGCCAACGGCGGCGGTGGTCTTGGGGTCAGCAATTTTCGCCTCATAACTGCGGAACGGATACCACTGCCCGACGCGGTATTCATGCAACGGCATGATGCGGTGTGGTGGCAAAGCACCGGATTCGGCCACCAGATCGTAAATCGCCGGCATACGAGACGGACGCCCGGACAGAATCAGCATATCCGCGCCTGCCCGCCGAACAAGTTCCGCAAATGCCCCCAACACATCCGCCATGACAGCACGTGCGGTACGGTCAACTTCGCGGGGGTTCACAGGAAAGGCGATGTTGCGCAAGCTGAAATCCCGCGCGCCGCGCTTTTGCATCTCGGCGTCGATCTCATCAATCAGCGCCCCGGCACCGGGTGAAACAGCATCGGCAACATGCAGTGGCGCGTGGTCTTCGCCGCCTGCAAGGCGGTCCCAATCCTCATAGGCAGCGATCAGTTTCAGCGCGATCGGTTGACCGATATGGGCAGCAAACCGCTGGCGGCGCACCTGATCTTCCACATCCATATCGCCGCGATCACCGCCGAACAGACGGTGCATCAGCACATCGGCCTCATCCCCCATGCCACCATCTTTCAATGCGGCGCGAATGGGTTCCAGCACATGTTCAACAATCACCTGCCTGACAATATCATCACCCGCGACAGAGACGCCATCGCGCACCTCCGGCTTGGGGAACAGCGTGACGTTGCCGCCCTGCCCTTCAACCCGGTAGGAGGTGATCACAAGGTCAGATGTACCCCCACCCACATCAAGCGTCGCAAGGCGAAATTCGTCACTCCCCGCATCTTTGGTCGGCAAGCGCATCGCATCAAAGAACGAGCGGGCATCACCAGAACGACTCATCGCGATTTGGGAATAAAGGAACGTCGCCTGCGTGGCGGAGGCTTCGTCCCATTGCACGACAACCTGTGGCAGGTCGCCATCTTCTCCCGTTGCAAGCACCCGTACCGGGCTTGTCGGATCGGGGTTCGGCATTGCGCGGCCAAGGCAGGTATAGATCAAATCGCGGGCGGCTTCGGCCCGTTTGATCAACAGCTGACGTTCGGCCAGCGGCATGCCCGTTGGCATGGTCATTACAATACGCGAAAGCCTGCGCGGCAGGTCGGCATTGCGGCGGCGCAAGCGGTGCGCCGGGGAATTCATCATGCACAGCGCCTGCATGAAAATCTCCGCCAGTGAAAACGACATGAGGTGCGAGCGGGCGTAAAGCGCGCGCATGGATGGGAAACTGCGGTCGTCAGTTGGCGCAAGACCATCAGGTAACGCGTGCAATGGTTCCCCGTCGTCGTTGATCAGGGTCGTAAACTCAACGCCCGTGGCAAACCCCGGTTGCGCATCACCGGGCGTGTTGAACCGCCAGCCATCGCGCCGCTGTTCCAGATCCCAGAGATACCGCTTGGGGCTGGACATGCCGGTGGACCCTTCGGACCCCCGGCGGGAGGCGGCAAGGCGCGCGGCCTCTGTGCCAACACGTGCAACCGTGGGCCAGCCGAAGGCATCGGCCCGGCCCGACAGGAACGAGATATCATCCCACCCGAAACTGGCCTTGTTGAATTCAATCCGGCTGTCAAAAGGTTCGGCATATACCCGCGCCGGATCACCAAGGTCACGCAGGTTCAAACGCACAGCTTGGCTAAGGTCCGCGCTCAATTCATCGGGGTGCGTTTCAACCAGCAACCCACAGGTCCGCGAATTGCCCACATCCAGCACCAGATCAACGTCAATGGGTGTAGGCAAAGGTGTTGTTACACGGTCGATGAATCTCACGCCCGGCAGCAAACGCAACTGCCCCAGCATATCGACCAGCGCGAGGTAACGCGCCTGATCTTCGCGCGGGCCCTCCAGTCGTTCGGTCAGCATCTCATCGGTAACGACCGGATCACCGGAGGTGCGCTTACGCTCTTCCGCGCGGATCATTTCGGTAAAGGCTGTACGGCACCAGTCCTGCACCCAGGATTGCCCCGCAAACCAGCCAAGTTTTTCGGCACTGGTCGCCAGGGTGAACTCAGACCCACGCTGGCTGTCTTCCTTGGTGGGGGCCAAATAGGCCTGCGCCGGATGTTCATCAGCCAGCTGGGTATCAAACGCGACAACGAGGCGATGATCATTGCCATCCTCATCAGGTTCGGCCAGTTGCTCCACCCAGCCGCGCGCCCAGTTTACCGGGCCTTTTTCATGCGATCCGGCCTGTTCACGCCGAAAGAATGGCAATGGCACCCAAGAGCGGTTGAACGTCTCCATCGCGCCGCGCCAGTCTACCTCATAGGCAACCCGCCCGCGCGGATCTTCGTCGCCGCGACCAACAATCTGCGGCGTGTCCATGGACGGGTCATCTGCGATCGACCACAGATCTGCCAGATCACGACGACCTTTCAGCGCAAATCCAAAATCGAGAAATTGCACGCCGCTCGACGGCGCGAGCGATATGACGGGCGGCGCTTTTAAAACTTTTGCGAGGCTCATACGGCCAGGTCCCTCATCTTCGAACGCCTTTATTGAGTGTTGCGTTCAATGCGTACATCAAATCCATCGCCCTTACACCGGGTCTTCCCACTGGCATCCCGTTCGCAAACGGTTTCCGAGCGTTTGAACTTTTGCCCATCGGGGCACGTCGGGTCAGATTTTTCAACCATCACCAGCTTGCCGTTACGCATGACCGCTTCCGCCGGGGCGGTGCAGCGTGTGCCATCGCTGCGCCGGATAACCGATTGGCCCTGCCCCTTGTCATCAAACTCATACCGCTGATCGAGGGGCTTGCCGTTTTCATCAGTCAGGCCAGAACGGCTGCGCCATTCCCCCTCCATGAAAGGCGCGGGGGCACCATCTGCGCCATTCGCGGCACCGCCCGCATTTGGGTCCGCTGGATCGGGGAGTTGCAATTCCTCGCCCGGCGGTGTCGCGCCCTCTTCAGCAGCAGGGTCGGCAGGCGCTTCAGGGGCTTCGGGGTCTGTGGCTTCATCCGCTGGCGTATCCGCGGCCGGGTCCTCTGCCCCCTGCTCCTCAGGCGCTGGCGTCTCATCCTCGGCATTTTCGGCTGCGGGGTCTTCACCCTCTGGCGTTTCGTCGGTTGGCTCTTCTTCGGACGGCGGCGTGTCTTCGACTGGGTCTTCTCCCACACCTTCGCCATCACCTGTATCATCCGCAGGCGGATCTTCAGCCAAAGGTTCGTCTTCGGCTGCCGGGTCTTCGTCCAACGCGGGGGGATCAGTCAGCCCGCCATCTTCATCGGGGACCAACGCTTCGGGTGGAACATCCTCCAGAACCTCGCCTTCCGGTGTGACGACGCGCCCCTGTTCATCAACGCGCAGATCATCGCGGCGCACGATCCGTCCATCGCGCAGGCGCAGGCGCCCATCTTCCAGACGCTCAAACGGCTCACCCTCTTCCAATACCTCGGGTTGGGTTTCTTCAACCGGGTCAACGGCGGGGGGCGGTGTTTTTTCTTCGGTTGGCCAGAACAACCACCACAGTAACAAAAGCAGCAACAGCAGCAGCGGCAATAGCCACCATAACCAAACCGGCAAACCGCGGCGCGAGTCGTCTGCCGGGGTCAGGGGTGCAGCGGCTGCAACAGGCGCAACGGGCGGGGCGGCGGTCAGCGGCGCGAAACTTTCCCCGCCCAGTTCGGTGAACCCCCAGAACGTCACAACCGGCTGATCACCAACAAAATGCAGGTGCCCGTCGTTCGGGGTTTGCAAGGCGTTTTCGAGGACGGAGGCAAAGGCCTTGCCCCCCTCCGCCGATTTCAGATCACTGAGATAAGTGTCAAACTCCGCCTTCATGATTTGCAGATCGAGCGCCCGGTCGGCCTGTTCCTGCGCATCAAGATCGGCCCAGCGTTTAGGATCTCCATCAACCGGCGCGACCCAGCGGATAACGCCGGAGCGGTCATCAATCTGCGGTTTGGCAAACAGGTTTGCATGACGCTCCCCCAACCGCTGAGCAACCGCCGCCCGCAGTTGCACATATGACATGTGAACAGGTTGGCCAAACGCGCCCAGCGGGCGGTGGCTATCAAGGGGGCTTTCGGCCAGAAAGACGCCGCGTTTCATGTGCTATGCATCCCTATGATTTATGCGAGCGGATCATTGGCAATGGCTCGCATCTGGTTGACCTGTTGCGCGCTGCATCTGTTCAGCCATCTGTTGCGCCGAACCGGGCTGATAGACGCGCCCACCGCCAGCCTGCGCCACACAATTGAGCACCTGACGCGCCGATCCGCCGGACATATCAATCACGCTGATGGTAACATTCGGCTTTTTGCGTCGCACCTCACGCGCGGCGGCACAGGGGTTGTCGCCGCAGGTATCTTCACCGTCAGAAACAATCACCAATGTCGTCGGCGCCCGCCGTGATGCCATGGCCCCAGCCCGCCGGATCGAGGCGGCAAGCGACGTGCGCTTGGCCGGGTTTATGCGGTTCACCTTACCAAGCAGCGCACCACGTTCAGAATGACTGTGATATTTTGAATTAGAGGTCGCGCCACAGTCCGAGAATGAAACCATCCCGATACGAATGTCGGGGTGAAGGTTTCCAACCACACGACCGATTGATCGTTTTGCCGCGCTCATCCGGGACGGCGCGCCGCGAATCCCTTCCTCCATGCTGCCTGATCCATCGACCACAAAAACCATACGCGGTTGTTTGCCCGGCGACCATGTGGGGTTGCACGCGCTGCCCCGTGGGGGTTCCGGGCGCGCGGGGGCTGGCTCCGGCTCAGGGGTGACAATGGCAACTTCCGGCTCCGGTTTTGGTTCAACCTTGCGGGGGGGTGGCGTTGGTTTTGGTGTTGGCTTGGGAACCACCACGACCTCGGGCAGTTTTTCAGGCTCAGGCGGCACCACTTCGGGTTCTGGTTCTGGTTCTGGTTCAGGTTCGGGTGGGGCCTCTACGACCACTTCCGCTTTTGGCGGGTCAGGAAGAATGCAGGCCGATTGAAACTCCGGCTGTACATCACGCACATCATCAAGCGCAGAGGTTAATGCCGCAATACGGTCGCGGATATCATCACTTGGGTCATAAGCGGGCGGCGCTGGCGGGGTAATCTCGACCGTTTCAACCCGTGGCGGGGCCAGCCATTGCAGGCCAACCCAGACCAGCAAACCAGCCAAAGCGGCAGGGGCAAGCCACATGAACCACGGGAAACCCCGAGCCTGCACAGCAGTTGGCGCAGGGGCCGTGGCCGCATTCACCCGCGCCGCCGCTGACACAGGCGCGGGGCGGCTGTCAGCAACCGTTGCCGGCGCTTCAGGCGCAATGGCCCCGACCGGGCGGGCCTGACCCGGCGCGACCATGCCCCAGTTAACCAGAACAGGTGCCCCCGTAGCCGCATTCACATAAGCATGCGCGCCACCCGTCGGTGTTGTCATGGCTGAACGGATCGTGGCCGCAGCCGAGCGCCCGGCATCGCCCTGATCATCAAGCTGTGCTGCTAACCCCTCCGCCTTTGCGATCAGGGCCTGATGGGCAGCATCGTTTGCAGCGGGGCGCAGCGCCGCACCATCCGGGCCACGCCACCCGGCAAGTGCACCATCTTCCCCCACAACTGGTTCAGCCAACAGGCCGCCGGCCTCCGGCCCCAAACGTGCGCGCAGCAAAGCGGAGATACGACTGTGGGAGCCATAGATGTCGCCCTGCCCGACAGAAAGGCGCTCCCACGTTGGGTCGGCGGTGGCAATGGAAGGATCAACAGACATCAGGCGTTAGGTCTTTCCCAATACGAGCGGCGCAACTGCTTGCGTCCAGACAATCTTTCGCCCCAAACTAGGGGCAGTTTCATGCCTTACTGTTACATTCGTCAAGGGCTTCCCCCAAGATGATGGCAGACGGGCAAACAATGCGGCACAGCATGGCTGGCCGGGCGGAGATTATGATGTCGTCACAAGATAATGACCAAAGCACGGCACCCCGGCGCGGACCGTTCTTCTTGTGGCTGATCATCACGACGTTGTTAGCACTCGCTGTTGCGATTGCCTGGTGGGCGCTACAAAACCGCCCTCCGGTCGTGGTTGAGGTGGAGGGCCAAACCCCTGCCCCCGAAGCTCTCAGCGCCGAACAACAGGCCGAAATCACACGCCTGTCTGAAATTGCTGCCCTGCGGGAAAGCCAGCTACGCCAATCGGTTGACGCGATTGACCCGCCTGTTTGTGAGGCCCCAAAGGCATTGGATGTCGGTAAATTTACCAGCCTTCGCCGCCGGGAAAGCGATAATTTCACCGAATGGCGTGCCCTGCTGGACACGCCCACCCCACGCGCCAACGGACCGCAAAGCCGTATCACACCGGAGAGTAACGCCGCGCTTTCACCGACGGAGGCAACTCAAGACGGAACCGGGCAGAACACTGCGCCATCTACCGAGCTTGCGTCATCAACCCAACTGGCATTGCCAGCCCTGCGTGAAAAACTGGAAAAAACGACGGTTCTGGTTTTAGGCATTTCAGGCGGCGAACAACCTGACCTTGGCGCAGGAACCGGGTTTTTCATAGGCCCGCGATTGCTGGTGACCAATGATCACGTGATTGAGGGCGCTGACCCTGCACAAATCTTTGTGACCAACCGGCGCCTTGGCAGTTTGCGGCAAGCCCGCCTGGTCAGCCGCAGCCGCCAGAGTGGCCCCGGCGATCTGGATTTTGCCTTGCTGGAAATTGATGGCGCGCCCGTTTCGCACTGGCTTACCCTGTCAGACGGCAAGGGCAAGCTTACCCCCGTAATTGCTGCGGGATACCCTGGCTTGACCCTTGGTTCCGACGAAGGGTTTCGGAAATTATTGCGGGGCGATTTAACCTCAGCGCCTGATCTGAACATGAACCGGGGGGAAATTCGCTCTGTCCGGCCATTTGCGGAGATCACACAGATCATCCACACCGCCGATGTGCTGAAAGGCTACAGCGGCGGGCCTTTGATCGACCTGTGCGGTCGTATCGTCGGCGTCAATACGTTCATTCAGGTGGACAAGGATCAGGCATCAAAGCTGAACAATGCCATCGCCGCCAGCGACCTTACACCGTTCCTGACCAGCGCCGGGGCCAGCTTCACAGAAACGGCGGGTCTTTGCGCCCCACCTGAATAAGGCCCGGAGCCCGACAGACTTGGTTTACCTGCCAGGCGGTTGGTGCCGGTGCGGCGTCAAGCGGGACAGCTGTCAAAGCTCGCCCGCCTCCTCCAGCACCTTGCGCGCGACGCGGAAACATTCCAGCGACTGCGGCACACCGCAATAGATGCCGACGACATGAATAATGGCGCGGATTTCTTCCTTGCTGACGCCATTGTTAAGCGCGCCTTTACAATGGATTTCCCACTCATGCATTTTTCCAAGCGCGCCAATCATCGCGAGGTTCATCATTGATCGCGTTTTGGCATCTATCGCATCATCGCCCCAGCCAAACCCCCAGCACCAGGCTGTCATGGCCTCCTGAAAAGGGCGGGAGAAATCATCAGCGGCGGCAAGGTTTTTCTCAACATACTCAGCGCCGAGCGTTGCCTTACGCTGCTCCAACCCTTTTTCAAACATATCGTCCATATCGACATCTCCCTCGTTTCACATGTCATTGCTGACAGCTTAGGGAGCGCCCCGCCGGAGCGCGAGGGGCGATTTTGCAAAATGGGTAAGGGGCGGCGCTTACCCTTTCAGAACGGCCTGCAATTCACGCCATTCGCCGGCGCTCATCCCTGCCTTTTCAGCATCCATATCTTCGCCCGCAATCATGCGCCGCACCGCTGCCAGACCCGACGCCGACAGCGCCGCTCCGCCAAGGCGGTATTCTTCGAATGCTTCATAAGCCGCAGGCACCCAGGCTTTCGCCAGTTCACACATGGCATCGGCAAACACGCGGATTTCATATTGCGCATGGGCATCTGCACGCAGGCTGAGGAAATGGAAAAGGTTGTGCAAATCAACCTTCCAATACCACTGTGTATAGACGTTGGAGGTCAGGTTCATGCGCGCCAGTTCCCGTGCAAGGCCGGTGCGCCCCTCCTCGATCGTCTCGCCTTCAAAGGTTTCGTTCAGCATGCGCTCATAGTTGCCATAAGTGCTCATGGCATCGTCACGAAGAATGCGGAGCACCTCCTGCGCCTGCTCCCCCTCAAGCGTCGCGCCGCGACCTTGCCGGTTATTCACGGCCTGCGCCGCAAGGTGTTCAGGCTGTGGAATGTAAAATTCCTTGTCCATCACCGAATAGCGCGCGGAATATTCGTTTACGTTGGCAGTCCGGTGCCGAATCCACTGACGCGCGACAAAAATCGGCAATTTCACGTGCAGCTTGATTTCGCACATTTCGAACGGTGTGGAATGGCGATGGCGCATCAGATACCGGATAAGACCACGATCATCGCGCGCCTTTTTTGTGCCCGCGCCATAGGACACGCGCGCGGCCTGAACAATCGCGGCATCATCGCCCATGTAATCGACAACGCGCACGAACCCGTGATCAAGGCAAGGCAAAGCCTCATATAGGCGTGCCTCCAACCCCTCCGATACGACGCGATGTGTCTGGCGGATTTCTGCGCGGGCGGCGTTGATTTCGGCCTGTTGTTCTGGCGTGAGCGGCATATCATCCCTCTTAGAGCGCGAGTCGAATGCCGAGTCGGCACCTGTTACGTTGTCTTATACGGCAAAGTATCATCAATGAAAGCGACGCCAATATCGGGGAACAGGAACAATACCCACATGACAGACTTCCCAAACAAGGTGGCAATCATTGGCGGCGGCCCTGCCGGGCTGGCCATGGGCCGTGCCCTTGATGCCTTTGGCATCGAATTCGAAATTCTCGAACAGATGGAAGACTTCGGCGGGCTGTGGAACCGGGACTGGGAACACTCCCCCATTTATGACAGCGCACATTTTATCTCTTCTCGTACGATGTCAGGTTTTCCCGATTATCCGATGCCCGATGATTGGCCTGATTACCCGCGTCACGATCAGATACTTGCCTATACCCGCGCCTTCGCACGTGATCATAACCTGTACGAAAAGACCCGGTTCAAGGCTGAAGTGATCGCGGCAACCCCTTCGATCGGCGGCTGGACAGTTGAAACAGCTGATGGCGCGACCACCAAATATCGCTGGCTTGTCTGTGCAAACGGGGCGACCTGGGATGCAAAGGTGCCGAAACTGAAAGGCACATTTGACGGGGCCATCCGCCATTCAGGTACTTACAAATCAGCCGCAGAGTTTGAAGGAAAACGCGTGCTTGTGGTTGGCGGCGGCAATTCCGGCGCTGATATCACGTGCGATGCAGCCCAGCGCGCGCGCCATGCAGGGATCAGCCTGCGACGAGGGTATTGGTTCATTCCCAAGCATTTCAACGGGCTGCCCACCGACGTCTACGCCGCCAGCCAGCCCAAGGTGCCACTTTGGATCAGGCAAAAGGTTCTCAAACGGCGGCTGCGCAAACTGGTTGGTGATCTGACCCGGCTTGGCTTGCCAGCGCCTGATCACGAATTGCTGGAAACCCACCCGTTGATGAATGATCAAATGCTACATTACCTGCGGCACGGCGACATTACGGTTTACCCGGATATCGACCACCTCGATGGCAAGGAAGTGGTGTTCAATGACGGACAGCGCGAATCTTTTGACGAGATCATTCTCGCCACCGGGTATAAGTGGTCAGTGCCGTTCCTGCCCAAAGGCACCGTAAGCGAAGGGCGGTTCAAACTGCCGCTCTGTGTGTTCTCGCCCGATAGGGACGACCTGTTCTTCATCAGCTTCATCAAAGCCGCGGGCAGCTCCATTACCCTTTTTGGAGAGATGGCATGGATCATCGCACGGGCCATCAAAGCGGCAGATACCCCACAGCACGAACGCCTTCGCGCCGAGATAACGCGCAATGACTTCGACCTGACCAAGGGATTGAAGATGGTCGCTTCTGATCGGCACGATGCCTATGTGGATCGCGATGCTTATGCCGCAGCGTTACAGAAACTGCGCAAACGCATGGGCTGGCCCAGAGCAGACAGCGCAAAACACCCCCAACACTGAACCGCGAACCGACCTCACCACTGTTCAGGTTGCCTGACACACATATCAGAACAGATGGCATGAGCCTGCCAAAGAACCGCTACCCTTTTGTTAAATGCATGTTATCCAAGACTCAGTC
The DNA here is from genome assembly GCA_049608645.1 of Pikeienuella sp. Taxonomy (GTDB): domain Bacteria; phylum Pseudomonadota; class Alphaproteobacteria; order Rhodobacterales; family Rhodobacteraceae; genus Pikeienuella. The sequence goes on from JBMYXS010000036.1 coordinate 24,994, forward strand.
ACCTTCGGGGAGGTTATGAACGTTTATGAGGATTCCATCATTTCGCATTGGCGCAGGTCGCGCCCCAAGCTGGTGCCCCTAAGATGATTCGCGCCCTTGGGTTACTGATCGCGCTCGCCGCTTCTCCGGCTTGGGCCTGTGGTGTTGAATTGACACTGGCCATGGATGTGTCCCGTTCTGTTTCGACAAAGGAATACAAACAACAGATGGAGGGCCTCGCCGATGCCCTGGATGATGAAGAGGTCCGAGAGGCAATCCGGTCTGTTCCCGGCGGGGTACTGAGCACCGTTTTCATTTGGGGCGACAAGACCCAGCAAAAACAAACCACTGACTGGACCTTGTTAAAGGGCGGCGCCGAAACATCGGCCTTTGCCATGGAAATCCGGTCCACCCGCCGCAGTTTTGGCTTTACCCTCACCGGCCTGGGCGCAGCGATGCTTTATGCCAACGAGCTAAGCAAAACCGCGCCTGTCAAATGCCACCGCCGCGTGATTGATATTTCGGGTGATGGCGTGTGGAACAATGGCCCCTCCCCCGCTGAGGCATGGGCCAGTTTGCCCCGTGATCTGACAATCAATGGCCTTGTCATTCTCGGCGCAAAGCCGGACCCGCTTCAATATTACAAGGAAGAGGTGATCGGCGGCCCCGCGTCTTTTGTGGAAACGGCGGATGATTTTCAGGACTATGCCCGCGCGATCAAAAACAAGCTGCTGCGGGAACTCGCGCCGATGTTCTCGCAAGTTGCGCAGTGAAACATGCGATTGCCTTTGCGGCGGCCTTGCTCGCCCAACCTGCGGCAGCCTGCGAGGTCGAACTGATCCTTGCAATGGATGTTTCGCGTTCGGTCACCAACGCCGAATTTCGGATGCAGATGGGGGGGCTGGCCGCCGCATTTCGAGACCCCGCCGTCAAGGATGCCATTCGATGGGCAGAAGGTGGCATAATGACAACTGTAACGCAGTGGTCGGGGCCTGACACCCAACTGCAAAGCATTGGCTGGACAGCCATTCGCACGGACGCCGAAGCCGACAGCTTTGCAGAGGCTGTCGCAACGCAGCGGCGAAAATTCTTTGCCGCTTATACCGCACCGGGGGATGCGCTGTTGCATGCAGCGGCCCTGTCACGCCAGAATCCGACCCCCTGTCAACGAAAGGTGATTGATCTTTCCGGCGATGGCGCGGGCAACCGGGGAACGCCGGCACGGCAGGTTGCCGACGAGCTGATCAACAACGGCTATACCATCAATGGGCTGGCCATTCTGGGGGCGGTGCCTGACCCCCTGTCCTATTACGCAACAGAAGTCATCGGCGGCGCGGGCGCATTTGTTGAGGTTGCCGAGGGGTTTGAGGATTATTCTCGCGCGATCCGCCAAAAAATCCTGCGCGAACTGGCACCCGGCTTTGCAGGGCTATGGGAATGAAATCTATTGCCGCAATTTTATTTGGCTTTGGCCTGCTGGCCCAGAAAGCCCAAGCAAACTGCGAAATTGCGCTGGCGCTCGCGCTGGATATTTCCTCATCGGTAAACAGCGCCGAATATGACGTACAAAAAGGCGGCCTTGCACGCGCCTTGCGTGACCCTGTGGTGCGCGCGGCGCTTCTTGATCCACCCGGCGGTGTCACGCTGATGGTCTATGAATGGTCAGGGTGGCAACAACAGGATGTCATAAACGATTGGGCGCTTATCAGGTCCGATGCAGATATCGACGCCTTCGCCGCTTCGCTGGAGGCACATCAGCGTCAGTACGCAGAGTTTTCAACGGCGATTGGCAGGGCATTGCTTTATGGCGCACAAATGTTTGAACGCCTTCCCCATCCCTGTGATCGCCACATCATTGACGTGAGCGGTGATGGCGTCAGTAATGAAGCGATCGCGCCGGATGCGCCGTCCGTTGTCAATCACATGCGGGGAATCACTGTGAACGCTCTGGTAATAGATGGCGCAACACCTTCGCCGGTATCATACTACCGCGACAAAGTGATTTCGGGGCCCGGCGCGTTTATGATGGTGGCGCGGAACGGTTTTGACGACTATCCTGAGTTGATCAAAGGCAAACTGGCTAGGGAACTGCAACACGTGCTCTATCTCGGCGAAGCACAGCGAACGCAGGTTTCGCAATGAAGCGCGCTGTCGCTTTTGCGTCTCTGATGGCGGCGGGGCTTACGGTGGCAACGCCCGCTGCTGCCTGTGATGTTGCGCTTGCCTTGACGGTTGATGTGTCAGGCAGCATCGACCCGCGAGAATACCGCATTCAGATGGACGGGCTTGCCGATGCACTCGACAATGGCGACGTGCGCGATGCGTTGATCGCTGCTGATGCAATGGTCACGATCATGCAATGGTCCGGCGCAAAGCGGCAAAAAGTGACGGTGCCCTGGGTCAACACCCGCACGCAGGCCGATATAGATGGCCTGATAAGAAACCTGCGAACCGCGCCGCGCGCCTTCAAACATTTTTCAACCGCGATTGGTGATGCCATTTTGGCAGCAACCCTGATGCACACCCAGATCGCTGGCAGATGCGATCGGTCGGTGATTGATGTGTCCGGTGACGGCCGGTCAAACGAAGGGGCAACCCTCGTGGACACGCGCCGGGCGCTGGCCCGAACCGAAATTACGGTAAATGGTCTCGCGATTGAAAAAGATGATTCCCAGCTGAGCGATTATTTCAGGGATGAAGTGATCACGGGTCCTGGCTCTTTCGTCGTGACGGCAAAGACATTCGACGATTATGCCCGTGCGATCCGCAGAAAGTTGCTGCGCGAAATCGCCAAGCCCATCGTCCGGCAAGATGACGCCGACGCCGCGGTAGAAGTGGCGCAAAACGACTAGGCGTCAGGCCCTTATTTGCGCTGATACATTCAGGTACCCCCTTGTGAATCAGTGCCCGCGCGCATATCTTCGAAGTGTCTCGCAAGGGACTATGGTGATAAACGCGCATGTAATAAACGGATCGGACCCGGGGGCGGTACCCGGCGTCTCCACCACAAATACCCCGGTCTTTGACGGGTAGTGGGGACGAAATAGGATCGACGGACGTCTAAAGATGTTAGCTTTTGCCCGGTGAGTTACCACCGTTATCGGTACAAATCGTACAGTTGCAAATGACAACCGTGCTCCGGTCGCAGTTGCTGCGTAAGCAGTAACAAGATCGAAACTTAAGTCCTAGTGCTTAGCCGCGTTAGGCGGGGTTTGCAGGTACCTGGCAACAGAAACCTGCGCTAAAATCTCCCTGCGCCTTCGGATCATGTTAGCAGACCACGCCATCCCTGCGTTTGATGGCATTCGTGCGGTTTGTGGCGCGGCGTTGAGTTGGCCTGCGATGGATATTGCGGACCGAGGCACAGCGATGACCAGCAAGCCGACGCTGAATAACCTTACGTCCCGCCTCTGAACCACCTGAAATGCACGGCACCCGCTTGAAATGGTCAGCACCCTGTCAGGGCTGATGCGGTCTTTTGTGATCCATACAACCAGCGCCGAACAGCATTGCCCCGCGGATGTGCCGTCAATTCAAGAAAACGCCGCCCCATTCGTGAAGGAACGGGCGGCGTTAGCAGTATCTTAATGGTCGGTCAGGCGCTCAATAGCTGCAATCGCGATAAAGGCCCGCAAAATCCCGGTTCCATTCCGTATCATAGCGACGCAGCAGTTCTTCTGCCGGGGTTTCACCAGTGTCCACGATTTCGTGCAGTGCATTCAGGAAATGCGTTTCATCAGGCAAAAGGCCATTTGCCCCGGTGCGTGCGCGTCTGGCCAAACCATCGTGCGCAATCGCCAGACAATCACGGGCGATATCACGTACCGAACGCCCGCCGATTTCAGCCTTCAGGCCTTTGACGGACGCATCAATACGCAACTGCTCCCGCTCTGCCGCTGTCCAGCCTTTTGCCAGATCCCACGCCGCATCAAGCGACGTTTGCTCATAAACCAAGCCAACCCAGAATGCCGGCAGGGCGCAGATGCGCCGCCATGGGCCACCATCGCCGCCGCGCATTTCAATGAATTTCTTGAGGCGCGCTTCGGGGAAAGCCGTTGTCAGGTGGTCAGCCCAATCGCTGAGCGTCGGGGTTTCACCGGGCAACGCAGGCAACTCACCTTTCAGAAAGTCACGGAACGACTGGCCGAGCGCGTTGATGTACTTCCCATCGCGATAGACAAAATACATCGGCACATCGAGCGCCCATTCGGCATAGGCTTCAAACCCGAAACCGTCTTCAAACACAAAGGGCAACATGCCGGTCCGGTCTGCATCCAGATCACGCCAGATGCGGCTACGCCAGCTTACATGGCCGTTCTTTTTGCCATCAAAGAAGGGAGAGTTCGCAAACAACGCGGTGGCGATGGGTTGCAACGCCAGCGCCACGCGCATTTTCTGTACCATGTCCGCCTCAGACGCGAAGTCGAGGTTCACCTGCACGGTGCAGGTCCGGTACATCATTTGCGTGCCGTGGGTGCCGACGCGGCCCATATAATCCGTCATCAACCGATAACGCCCTTTTGGCATCATCGGCATATCTTCATGGCTCCAATCGGGGATCGCGCCGAGGCCGATAAAGCCCGCGCCGATTTCATCCGCGATGGTTTGCACTTCTTTCAGGTGGACGTTCACCTCATCACACGTCTGATGGATCGTCTCCAACGGCGCACCGGAAAGCTCCAACTGGCCGCCGGGTTCCAGCGAGACATTGGCACCATCCTTGGTCAGCCCAATGATGTTTCCGCTTTCCTCGACGGGTGCCCACCCAAATCGATCACGCAGCCCTTCGAGCATCGCCTTGATGGAACACGGCCCATCATAGGGCAGCGGTTTGCGGGCCTCATGGCAATATCCGAATTTTTCATGTTCGGTGCCGATACGCCAATCAGCTTTGGGTTTGCACCCTGCCGCCAAATATTCAGCAAGCTGTTCATGCCGTTCAATCGGGCCACCGCCCTGCTGGGGAATTGACATGGAATAAATCTCCTTCGCACCCCTTGGGGCTGATTGATGCTCCGATTAGACTGGACGTTCTGGCGGTGCAAGATCATGCGCCGATCCACGCGACGTTCGGCGCCAGATTGTGGTCACTTTGCCACCCCGCAACGCGGCGACCGCGACGGCGGGTTGAAACCCCGGCAAAGCGGAAAAGGCATCTATCAAGCCATCTGCCCCTTCGGCGGATGCGGGAATAGCCACGGGCGGCTCGCCCTCTTCAGGCCAAAGTTGCCAGCCACCGCGCCCATCCACGCTGATCACAGACAAACCGTTGATCGACACCACCCCCCCATCGGTGGGGCCAAAATAGGCAATGCGCCGTTCATCAATCGACACCACACCTGGCGCAGCAAGCGGCCCGCCAGCCATGGCAGACAACAACGCTGCCCTTGTTAACCAAAACCCCGCCGCCGCGATGATAAGCACAACGAAAATACGCGCGTTGCTCATGGGGGGGGACCACAACCACGAAACCGCACCAAAGGTGAGGCCAGCATAAAGCGCCGATTCTGCCCAGCGGGTAAGCTGGCCAATCGCTTCTGATCGGAAGAAGCTCATCTATCTGCCTCCGCTTTTGTTAAAAACGGTGGCGACAGGGTCAGCAGGTCAGGGAACGCGCGGCGCGCGCCTGTCGCGGTATTGAACAAGTCGAACTGCTTCAGTCGCCGCCCGACACCCGCAGATACTGCCAGCAACCATTGCCCATCGTCCGACATTGCCATATCGCCGAATAATCCATCAGGTGCCGTAATTTCGCGGGACAGCTCCCCATCCGCGAGAATCTCGATGAAGCAAACGGGGCGGAACCGCTCTTCAACCCAGCGCGCCTCGCACCGCTCCTGCCCGATGACGGTCAGATCCGCACTCGCCAGCATGCGCCCACGGCGCGCGTGGTCAGGCAGCGTCGCAAACCGCCAGTCCCCGTTTTGCCAAAGCAATTCAACCGCTACAGACGATGACATACAGAGCGTATGTCGTGGGTCAATCGCGCACAAAGCAATCAAGTCACGAGCGGCGCTTGTGTCTGCCGGTCCATCGCGGGCAATCGCGATCTCTGCAATCAGCGCATCGTCGCTGGCCGCAACAATGTTTTTGTAACGCCACTCACGCGGGGCAAGATCAAGGTGGATACGCCGCCCGTTTTCCGCGTTCAGGGACACGAGTTTCGGCGCGCCAACCTCGCAATCCTGCGTGGTTTTCCCCAGGTCCGAAAGGTTCGTCGCCATTGGCGCGGCCAGTGCTGTTTCAAGTGCAAGCACCGCTGCCTGACCGCCACGCCAGTACAAGCGCGACCATCGCGCAGCATCCGTTTCAGCGATCATGCGATAACGCTTACGATCTGCCCCCACTGCCAAAAGCAGCGCTTGCGCGTCTCCACATTCGCCTCGCGGTGCGGCGCAAAATGCCGACATCGCCAAATCTTCGCCGCCCGGTGCATAGGCCATTGATGTCCAGGAGCAGGCAGCTGGTGGCTCCAGCACCTGTGCGCCACCGCCAAACAGATCAACCTCAACCCAGGTCTGATTATAAGTCAGCACCGCGCGCGCACCGTCTGGCCCCAGGGCGATCAGGTTTACGCGCGGCGGGCCATTGAACGATGAGGCGGTGGCCGCGATGCTTGCACAAAACCACAAGAAGGCGGCGCACCAGAGTTTCACCGCCAGTCACCCAAGGTCGTTTGCCACAGGGTCAGCGCCGCCACCGCTGCTGTATCTGCGCGCAAGATACGCGGCCCTAGTGACACCGGGGTCGCTTCGGCACGGGCGCGAAGGCGCGAAACCTCATCTTTGGAGAACCCGCCTTCCGGCCCGATCAAGATCGCCCAGGGGCCAGAGCCAGCTGCGCCCAATGCTGCCGCAGCCGCGCCGTGATCAGCTGTTTCATCACAAAACATGATGCGCCGGGTATTCTCCCAACGATCCAAAACGCCAGAAAGTTTGGCCGGTTCTTCAACGCCCGGCACCCATAACAAACCGCATTGCTCCGCCGCTTCGACGGCATGGGCGCGCAGGCGGTCGCCGCGTACCCGTTCGGCGTTGGTATGCTGGGTGAACACCGGCATGATGCGGGAAACGCCCATTTCGGCGGCCTTTTCGACGATGAAATCGGTGCGCGCCTTTTTGATCGGCGCAAACATCAACCACACATCAGGGCCTGTTGTCTGGGGCCGGGTTTGTTCCTGCATCACAAGAACACCCTGACGTTTGTTGATCGCGGCAATCTCTGCGCGCCATTCGCCGTCTGCGCCATTGAACACCAGCAGATCATCGCCAACGCCGCGCCGCATGACAGCGCCAAGATAATGCGCCTGGTCGCGATTAAGCGCGACAGATGCGCCCGGCGCCAGTGCCGCGTCTACATAGAGCCTGATTTTCCCGGTGGAGCGTGTCATATCAAAGATATGACCCAACACGACGCGCCCCACAATACCGCCCGCCCCCACGAAACCGTCAACAATGACATTCGTGTGGCCGACGCCACAGATCAGAACTGGGTTGATCGCTTCATGCCTTTGTGGTCACGCCCCTATCTGCGCCTCAGCCGCGCTGACCGCCCTGCGGGCACGTGGTTGTTGTTGCTGCCGGGGTGGCAATCACTCGCGCTGGCGATTGCGGCGACGGGTTGGATGTGGGCTGATCTTTGGTTGTTCATCGCCTTTGGCATCGGCGCATTTCTGATGCGCGGCGCGGGATGCACGTGGAATGACATCAGCGACCGGGATTTTGACGGGTCGGTGGAACGCACGAAATCACGACCGATTCCAGCGGGTCAGGTCACCGTGAAACAGGCACTTGCATGGATGATCGCACAGGCGCTGATCTCCTTTGCGATCCTGCTGACGTTCAATGTGTTCTCGATATGGATGGGTGTGCTCGCGCTGCTGCCCGTTGCCATCTATCCATTTATGAAGCGGGTCACGTGGTGGCCGCAGGTGTTCCTGGGCATTGCGTTCAACTGGGGCGCGTTGATGGGCTGGACCGCGCATATGGGCGGCCTTTCGGCGGCCCCTGTGATCCTGTACCTCGCCGGCATCGCCTGGACGCTGCATTACGATACAATCTATGCCCATCAGGATATCGAAGATGATGCGCTGATCGGTGTGAAATCTACCGCGCGATTGTTCGGGGAACGCACCGGGGAATACCTCAGCTGGTTCGCCGGTGCCGCTACGGTCGGCGCGGGGCTGGCGGTTGTTTTCGCACTGTCGGGTCTGTCTTTGTGGGTCGGACTGGCGACGGTCGCGGCCTATGGCTTGCACCTGGCACGACAGTTGCGGGCGCTTGATATCAAAGACACGCACAACTGCATGATCCTGTTCCGACAAAACCGCGACACCGGGTTGATCCTGTTGGCGGGCTTTTTGGTGGCCGGGCTTGTGTAATCCGCCCAATTCCAGTGCGTTTCAGGACCAGTGCTTTTTCAGGTTACGCACCATCAGCCACACCGCAAGGATCACCACAGGCGCAAGCCCTGCTGTAAGCCATACTTTTTCAAACCCCAGCAGCTTCGCCACCGGTCCAAGCAGATAGGCACCAAGGCTGACCGCATAATAGCTGATCGCGACGACTGACAGCCCCTCAACAGTTTGCTGAAGGCGAAGTTGCGTTGCCGCGCGTTTGTCCATGCTTGCAAGCAAAGCCTGATTTTGCGCTTCCACTGCCACCTGAACGCGTGTCGAAAGCATCGACGACGCCCGCGCGACACGGTCAGACAATTTGGTCAAACGCCCCTCTGCCGAACGGCAGGTGCGCATCGCCGGATCGAAACGGCGCTTCATAAACTCACTATAAAGCTGCCGCCCTTTCAGGCGGCGTTCGCGCAGCACCGCAATACGATCGTTCACGATTGCTTCATAGGCCTGTGCGGCCCCAAAGCGGAAGGCCGTTTCCGTCGAAAGGCGCTCAACCTCCGCCGCGAGCCGGGTCAGCCCTTCCAGTGTCGCACGCGGGTCGCCTGCCCCATTGGCAGCATCAGCCGTCAGCCCCACGAGCCGTTTTTCAAGCTCAGTCACCTTTGCCGTGACTTCGCGTGCCACCGGCAAGGTCAGCAACGAAAAGGACTTGTAACTTTCGACTTCCAGCACGCGCTGCACGATCCGGCCAAGCCGCCGCGGGCCGATACCATCAATCGCAATCACGCCAATGCGGGCCAACCCGTCTTCGTGCAGCCGAAAGTCAGAAGCAATCAACGCCTCATCATCGACGACAATACCGGTGGACAGGCTTTCGGCCGCAAAATGGGGGCAAAAACGCTTTGTAAACAGCGTTTCCGCGTCAGCCAGTGAAGCCGCCCGTTCGACACGGACCATCGCAGCCGAAACCAGTTGCCCCCCTACAGCCGCCAACCAGTCATCCGGCAAAAGCGAAAGGCTATCGCCCGAAAATGGCTCCTCTGACACGCCGGGCAAGAATACCGTGTAGGTTACAAACTCCGTATGGCTTTCCCATTTCAGCCATCCCCGCCCCAGACTGCCGGAATAATGCGCCGCATCGGGCGGCGGGTGCGCGCCGCCGTATCGGTCAATCAGGTCAATCAGATGCGCGCGATCAACCAGTCGATCGCGCACATGCGCGCCCGCTGGCCGCAGCGCGAGGAATATCGCACGGCAAGGTGCCGTCAGTTCGGGAAACGGGCGCGAATGCAGCTCGTTGGAAAGAGCGACACGTTCAGGGTCAGACGTCAGCAAAGCAGTGTTCATACGCTTTCATACGAAATCACCGCCCGCGCGCGCCGCCCCATATCGCCGCACCCCGGTCATTACCCGGCTATTACCCCGTTATTGTCCCGTTATTGCCCCGTTATTGAAGGTCTGAAAACGCGCCCACGATGCGGTTCATACCCTCTTCGACCATCGCGCGGGAGCATGCAAAGTTCAGCCGCATGAACCCTTCGCCACCGGGGCCGAAAGATGGGCCATGGTTACAAACGACATTTGCCTCTTTCTCAAACCGGCGCACGATTTCGGCCTGATCCATGCCCGTGCCGGAAAAGTCCAGCCAGCTAAGGTAAGTTGCATCCAGCTTGACCGAGGACACGCCAGGCAATTTGTCTGCAACAACCTGATCCACATAATCGCGGTTGCCTTTGAGGTAGACCAACAACGCCTCTAGCCAGTCTTCACTGTCAGCATAGGCTGCTGTAGTCATCAGAAACCCGAACCGGTTGCCGCCGCTCAGGCCGCACCGTTCCAGATGGCGGGCGAAAATGCGGCGCAGTTCCGGGTTGGAAATGATCGCATTACCCGTATGCCCGCCCGCAAGGTTGAAAGTCTTAGAGGCAGAGGTAAACGTGATCGTACGGGCGGCAATTTCCGGGCTGATCGTGGCCATGACAGTGTGCTTGCCTTCGAAAACCAGATCGTGATGGATTTCGTCAGAAACGATCAGAATATCCCGCTCCAGACAGAACTCTGCAATCGCCTTCAGCTCATCCCGCGTCCACACCCGCCCGCAAGGGTTATGGGGGGAGCAAAGCAGCAGCATTTTCGTCTTGGCATCGACCTGTCGCGCCAGCGCATCAAGGTCCATCTCATACCTGCCGTCTTTCAAGGTCAGCAGGTTCGCCACCACATGACAGCCGTTGTTTTTGATCGACGGCGCAAAGGGGTGATAGATGGGTTGCTGAATGATCACGCCATCGCCCGGCTCACAGAACGCCTGCAAAGCCATATTCACACCGTTAACGATGCCCGCTGTCGTCAAGATCCAGTTGGTTTCGATATTCCAGCCGTGCCGGCGGGCCATCCACCCTTGAATCGCCGCCAGATAAGCGGCGTTGTCGCCATAATATCCGTGTACCCCATGCTCCACCGCTTTACGCAGTGTTTCAGTCACCGCCGGTGGGGCCGCGATATCCATGTCTGCAACCCACATTGACACCGCCCCCTCCGGGGCAACCCCGTAACGGGCTTTCAGGGCATCCCACTTCAAGCAATTTGTGCCGATACGGTTGATGCGCTGGTCGAAGTCAATTTCCATCTGCGTGCCCTTTATTTGAATGCTGCACATACATCGCCTGACGGACGGGACGAGGCAACCCGCCACGCCATTTTCCTGCTCAGGCGCCTACCTCAAGCCTCGGTGATGATCATCTTTCCAGTGCTTTGGCGAGGGACCACGCGCGCATCAGTCAGAACGCGAACAATAGGCGAAGCGGGGTCGCCATTGATGGTTTCCATCAACGTCGCGGCCCCTTCTGCGCCCACATCATGCGCATCTATCTGAACCGTGCTCAGCGGCGGGGACCATTCCGCAGACCCTGAAAAATCACCAATGCCCATGATCGAAATATCGTCAGGAATACGAAGCCCAAGATGCGACGCAGCGGATGCAGCACCCCGCGCCACAATATCATTACCCGCAATGATCGCCGTCGGCATGTCGGCGCCAGCCAGCAGGTGAATGCCCTGTTCCCTTGATATCTTGATTCCGTATTTCACTTCGGGGCGCCAATGAGCGGGCGGTGTGGCATTCGCCATCGCGAGGGTATCAGTCACACCGCGCAAGCGTTCCTCCGCCCGGTCATTGCCCGTGACAGGCGGAAACATGAGCGCGATGCGGCGATGCCCGAGCGCGAGAACATGTTCCGCCGCCAGACGCCCGACGTGGTAATTGTCCGCCCCTACACAGGATATCCGGGACGTTTCGCTATAGTTCCACATCGTTACAACCGATGTCCCGCGTGAAGCCAACAGGTCGTATGTGCGATCTTCATGTGCCAAACCAACCAGCGCGACACCATCTACACGGTGTTCCAGAAAATTGCGTAACAGCGCATATTCCGATGGCAGGTCATAACCGTGCGTGGCGATCAACAGGGTAAATCCCTGCGCTTGAAGGCTTTCGGAAAACGACTGAATCAGGTTGGAAAAAATCGAATTATCTATGGTCGGCACGATCAGGCCGATTGTCCCGCTCCGCCGCCCATGGATCGCTTGGGCCGCGCGGTTTCGGATATAGCCTGTCGCCTCCACCGCGCGCATGATCCGCTCCCGCGTGTCGGGGCGAAGCAATTCGGGGTGATTGAACGCGCGCGACACCGTAGCGGCCGACACCCCTGCGGCGCGGGCAACATCGGTGATGTCAGGTGATGCTGCTGGCGTTTTGCGCATATCATGCCCCACGTTCAGTGCTGTTTTTCATCTGGCCAATCAAACCAGAAGACCG
>JBMYXS010000037.1:0-35387 GCA_049608645.1 Pikeienuella sp.
CGCGGTACAGCGCGACAGCATCATCAAGTTGATCATCAGGCAAACCAAGGGCTGCAAACCCTTCCCAAAGCGACGGGCCAATCATGCTATCCAAACGGGCCTGATCCGGTACCCGATAGCCAAGCTCACGCAGGGCATGAGCGACCGAACGCGTTATACCGATCCCGCTTTCAGTCAGTGTGCCATCAAGATCCAGAAAAACATGCGCGCTGTCAGTCATCATAGAACGGTGTCAGCTGCGCAACGATCACGGCGTTTTCAGCCATCGCGCGATCCATAAGCGCCCGGTCTTCTTCGGGAATGTCATGCCCCTCTGCCAGTCGCTCCTTCAGGGTGCCATAGCCTGACACCTCCAACACCGACATATCGGCATCCTTCAGAATGGCAACCGTATCGCGAACCGCCTCTGCCTCATCACGGCCGGAGGCATAGCACATCAGCGCGGCCCCCGTTGCCTTGTCGGGCAGGCCATCTTCGGCACCTCGGCCAACCTCGACCAGCAAAGTGTAAACGTCGTGTACAGATGGTTTTGGCATCGGGTATTCCTCATCCCGGAAAGGGCGTGCGACTGGTGGCTTACGCGCCCGTTCGTGTCAAGAAACGCCACGCAGTGAGCGTGGCCTGTTTCAAAGCGCCTCGCCAACAACATCCGCCAGTTTCGAAAGCGCGGCCCCATAAGCGCGTGCAAGGTCAGCGTGGGTCGGCCCGGTTACAGGCTCAACCAATGCAAACCGCGTTGTGCGCCGATTTCCCGCGCGCCCGGGCTCAGCAACGGTGGCTTGCCCTTCAAGAACCACCTCTCCGCCGAGCGCGCCGATGAAGCGGTCGACCTCAATCGTGGCTATGACATCTGGCGAGGCCCCTTGTGGCCATGGCTCCACATAGGTCGGTTTTGACAAGCGTTCGGCAAGAATGCGCGCAACCAGACGGGTGGAGGCACGCGCAGGTTCTTCGGCCCAGCGAAAATCATCGGTGGCCGTTATGGCACCATCAGCCCCACGCGACGCGATCTGGGCACGGCGGGCATAAAGCGGCAACGCAATTTCACGCAGGCCCAGCGCGGTCAGGCTCTCCGGAGAGGAAAGCGGCGTCGCGGTGGCATTTGCGGGTGCATCCAGCAAATACTGCCTTTGCTCCGGCACGGCGGCACAAGCGGAAAGCACCAAAAGGGCGGCAAAAATCGGGCGCAATCGCATCATCATTTCCCCAAGATAAGTGAGTTCGGATCACGCGACAGCAGGTCCGCAAGCTCCGTCACGGCGCGGGCCGCATCACGAATTTCGCGGATGGCTGTCACGGCCTCATAATTCAGTTCAGACCCCACGCTGACCGATGCCAACAGGTCATCGGCCCGCGTCGCGGCAGACCCAACCTTGCGCAACAACGCCGGCACATCAGCCGCCGCACGGGTAATCGCTTCGGTGGCACGGCCGACCCCTTCGAGTGCTTCGGTCGCGACCAGCGCAAGATTTTCCTCGCCCATCTGGTCCATCACGACAGCTGCACTTTGCAAGGCTTTGGTCGCAGCGGCGGGCAGGTTCTCGGCACCGGGCTGATCGAGAATCGCACGCAATGCGGCAGCGGCAGACGCCGCTTCATCAAACAAGCGACGCAAAGCCGGATCATCGAGCAACTCGCGCGCTGATGTTGCGGCAGAGGCAATCTGACCCGCGGCATCCCCCTCAGCCAAATCTTCGAGCACCTTGCGGGCGGCGACCAATGCAGCGGTCAGCTCTTCCGGGGCTTCTTGCAGGCCCGGCGCGGTCAGGAAGTCACGCATGGAATCCAATGCCGCATTCAGCGACCCCGGCGTATCAGCCAAGGTCGGACTGCCAAGTAACGCCGTTGCCGCATCAAGGCTGCGCTCCAACGAGGCGATCGTTGTTTCAATCTGCGGGTTTTCGAGCTGTTTGCGCAGCGCAATGATTGCCAATGTCATTTCCTGCATGGTGCGCTGTTTTTCCAACGTATCGGTAATGGCAGCGGTATTGGCCAGCGTTGCGGCAAGGTCGCGGCGCGCCGCGGCGATATCATCGGATTCGGCCAACAGGCGCAGCGCGGTCATCAGGGCCTCTGCCTCTGCGACCGTGTTGGTAATCGCCGGTGATGCGGCCAGATCGCGAATGGCTGCGATCGCATCAACGGCTTCGCCCGGCGCGGCGCGCAATTCGTCCGAAGCTACGATCTTGTTGGCGTTTTCCAGGACGAGAACCGCGTTTTCCAGCAATTCCTCTATCGGCAACCCTTCGATACGACGCAAGACGCCTTCAACGGAACCTGTAAGCTCCGCAAGGTTTGAAGCAATCGAAGGCATGCGCGGCAAACCATTGGGAAAGCGCCTGATCCGCTTTGGCTCTTCGCCGGGTCGTTGATCAACATTCACAAACGCGACCAACAATGCGCCGGTAAGCAGACTGCTGGATGTCAGCTGCGCGCGAAGACCCCGGCGAACGGCGGTATCAAGGAAATTCAGCGTGCCCTCAACATCACCATCGTCCAACCCCAGAAGCGTTGGCGAAATCGCAACAGTCACCCGGTTGGAGAAGGTCTGGATATCGCGCTTTACCTTGGCGCTGATCTTGCTTACCCGCCCGATGCGGAGGCCCTGATACTGCACAGGTGCCCCGACCCGCAGGCCGTGAAGTGACCCAACGAAGTGAATGTTCATCAATAGTTGGCTACCCGGCCCAGCATCCATTGCCAGATCCCGCGCCAGCGTCTCGGTTGAATACAGGTCGTAAACATGCCCATCAGCAATCGGTTCAGCAGGGCGCCCCGCGACGTTATCAAAGGATGCGCCGCCCTGAATAAGCGACGCCAGCGAAGCGATACGCAGGCGCGCGCCATCGGTGCCAAGGTTCAAATCAACACCCGACACGTTCCAGAACCGCGTGCCCGCCGTCAGCCGTTTGTCGTTGGGGGCCTCAACAAAAACACTGAACTCTACCGCTTCACCATCTTCGGTCAGGCGTTTGCTTTCGACGTGTCCGACCTCCACCTGCCGGAAAAATATGGGGGCACCGATCGAAAGCGAGCCCCCCTCTGGTGAGCGTAAGACAACCCGCTTTCCCGGTGTGTTCGTCGTGGTGAGCGGGGGCGCATCGAGCGCGGTAAACCGCTTCTTGCGCTTACCTGCATCTGCATCCCAGTCGCCCTCGATGTAGGAGCCTGAAATTACGGTTTCCAAGCCTGAAATGCCGCGCGCGGATACCTCCGGGCGAACAACCCAGAACTGCGCGCTGCTATCAATGAATTTCGCAACCTCACCGGACAAACGGATCGTGGCGATGACTTTCGAGAGGTCTTCGGCAAAATGGATCTCTTCGACGCGCCCAACTTCAACACTCCGAAATTTCAGCGGTGTTTCACCCACCGAAAGGCCCGACGCTGTTGGGAAGGTAATTTCGATGGTCGGGCCACGTTCGGCATATTCGCGCCAGATCAGGACAATCGCGACAAGAATAGCGATGAGCGGAAACACCCACACGAGCGATAAGCGCCGCCGCCCTGTCGGGTGCGTGATCTTCGGCTCTCCGATGTGCGGAGCAGTGTTTTGCGAGGGCGTGTTGGTCATGGCGTCTTTTCAGATCTCACTTCAGGGGCGGCTTCGATACGATCCCAGATCAATCGCGGGTCGAACGCACGCGCAGATAGCATGGTGGCCCCCACCGAAAGCGCAAAGAACGCTGCGGCAGAACCGGGTGCGAGACTGCCGAGGAAGCCCATCTGCACCAATGCCGCGAGGATCGCGACAACAAAAACATCAATCATCGACCACCGGCCAATAAATTCCACTGCCTCATAGAGATGCAGGGCACGGTGGGGCGGCATCACCTTGTGCCCCGACGCCGCAAGCGCCAAACGCGCGATCACGACAAATTTTGCGATGGGGATAACGACACTGGCAAACAAGACGATCAGCGCGATGAAATAGGCATGGTGGTCGATCAGCTCAAACGCGCCGCCCACAATCGTGCTTTCAGAGCGCCGCCCGAATTGAGCCGTAATCAGCATGGGATAGGCATTTGCGGGCACATAAAAAATTACACCTGCCAACAGCCACGCCCAGACCGCCTCGAGGCTGCGTCGTCCTGTTTTTGGCAGGCCCGCGCCACAGCGCGAACATTTCGCATGCGGGGCTTGTGCATCCGCTATTTTCGCTGCACGCCCACAAACCGTGCACGACAAATACCCCACACAAAGGGCCGTGGCCCCAACGTACGGTGCACCATGTTCGGCAGGGGCGGTTGACACGTTCATCCGATCATCCGCCACACAGTGCGTCGACAAAGCGATGCATCTTCAATCACGGTCAATGCACCCAGCACAACGAACAACCAAAACGCCGACCCAAGACCGATTGTTGCAAGATCAGCAACCTTTACCAACGCAACAGCAACACCAATGACGAAAATTTCCATCATCGACCATGGGCGCAATTCAATCGCGAGCCGGAACGCAGCGCGCGCATGTCGGAACGCAGGGGCCCCCACCCGCAAGGGCAACAAAGTGTAAAGCAACGCGCAGGCCCGCATGGCCGGGATCAGCGCAATCATCGCACCCACAGCAATCGCCAACAGCCACGAATCGCCCCCCGCCGCAAAAGCCGCATCCAAAACCGCCGCATCCTTCATACGGCCACCAGCACTCAGTGAAATGAACGGCAGGCTCAGCGCAGCGGCAAGCAAAACCAAGGTGGCGAATGAAGTGGTCAGCACGCTATCAATCGACAAATGCCGCTCAGCCGTCAGAATCACATGACAGCGCGGGCACCGCACCCGTGACCCTTGTGGCGCCGTGCGCTCATGCAAAAGCGCATCGCAAGAATAACAAGCGATCAGCGGCACAGGGGCCGTCTCAGCGGTGGTGTCAGTCATCTGGCCCATCGGGCGAATATCTCACGTTCGACGCCCTTCAACGCTATGACCAGCGCCGCAGGGCTTTCAGGTATCGCTGTCATCTTTGGTGGTCGCAGTGTGCGCGTTGCAGCAAAGAATCACAACAAAGTGACCTTCTTCTATTCGCTTGAGTGCAAAGTTGAATGTGACACTTCTCAATCCGGCACGCGGGGGTACGGCGTCACGGGGCAAGGCCCATGTCCCAGAACCCCACTTCAAGCCGCGTTGCGGTGCAAAACCGCTCCGTCAGGGTAGACATGCGTGGCGTAGACGCGAAATCAGCGCCGCACCGACGCGTCACAGCGGCATCAATCATTGCCCCGACGTCACGGCACAGCCCCTGATATTCGTCCCCCGCATAGGTATTGATCCAATCGGCGTAAACATCCGACGTTGCTTCCCGCCCCAGCCGCGCGCCAATCTCGCCATAGCCCATCACACAAGGGGCCAGCGCCGCCAAAAGATCGAGGAAATCGCCGGAATATCCAGCCTCCAGCACATAGCGGGTATAGGCAAGGTTCGCGGCCTTTTCCTCTGTGTTCTCCAGGGCTGCTGCATCAATGCCAGCAGCGGCGCAGACCTCCACATGCAGCGCCATTTCATGGTTCACCAGCGCCTCAACCGTGGCCGCGCAGGCCTTCATTTCATCCAGCGTATCGGCTTTGACCACGCCCAGCGCCCAAGCCCGCGAAAAATGAATCAGAAAAACGTAATCTTGCTTGAGGTAGTGCAGGAACGCGGCCTGCGGCAGGCTTCCGTCACGCAACCCCTCAACGAATTCATGGCGCGTATAGGCATCCCAGGTTGCCCCCGCCGCTTTCCGCCACTGGGCGAAGGCCTTGCCATAGTTTGTATCATTCATCAGATGCTCTCCGTCTCAAACCACCTCTTGCGGTGCGGCCAATAGCAAACGCGCACGCAGTGATACCCAAATGAACAACAGCGATACAGAGATCAGATAGCCTCCCATGCCCCAAAGCTGGGTATCGAAAGCAACACCTGCATCCAGCAACATGCCGCTGACGCCAGGACCAACGGCGGAGCCGAGCACCATCACGGCTGCACTGATCGCCCTGATGCCGCCAAGCCAGCGGGTGCCGTAAAGTTCCGCAAGCAAGGCACCACCAACAACCGTCACACCGCCCGACCCTATTCCGGCAATCGCAAGAGCCAAAACCCCACCGGAAAGATCACCAGCCAGCGACAGCACACCGCAAGCAGCCGCCCAGCCCAGCAAATAGACCGGCAAGAGGCGAATAATACCGATCCGATCAGCCACCGCACCGAATGCAAAACTCGAAAGGATCGTGGTCGCTGAATAGACCGGATAGGCAAGGCCTGCATAGGCGATGATATCCCACCCCTTTACCTCGGTCAGACGCACAATCTGAAAGAAGATCACCGTGCCAATCCAACTCGGACCAACAAGACCGGGGAGCAACGCCCAGAACAACCACCCCCTTAGCATTTCGCCACGCGTCCAGTGCCGCCCGGCCATCCCGGCTGAGGCCGTTTCCTCCGCCATCGCACGGGGCGACCGCTCTGCCCGCAGCAGCCACCACAAAAGCGGCGCGATGACCAAGATCAAGGCGCCCGCCGCGAACAGCCAACTCATCCGCCAACCAACCCACCCGATCATCACCAACGCCAGCGCGGGCAATGCCGCTTCTGCCGCTGAAAAGCCGAGCGAAGCTGTCGCCACAGCCTTGGCACGGCCCGCACGAAACCATTTGGCCATGGAAGTGACCGCAAGGTGGCTCAACATACCTTGCCCACAAAACCGCAACCCGAATATCAGCGGTATCAGCGCCCACCAGACGGGCGTCAGCGCCACACCAATGCAGACAAGCGCAAAGGCGGTCAGCACAATTATCGCAAGCGTTCGGGCGCGCATGAAGTCCGAAAGCTTTCCGGTTTGCGTCAGCACCGCCGCGGAACAAAGCGTCGCGACCATATAAATCAGGCCCCATTCCCCATCGGAAAGGCCAAATTCAGCACGAAATTCCCCTGCATAGATGGAGATGAAAAAGGTCTGCCCGAATCCGGACGACAATGCCATCAGCGCACCTGCGCCCAACCACCGTGCATTTGGTCGAAAAAATTCCATCCGCCAGCCCTACGCTGCGATAGGCGCGTGCGCCAGATCAATCAGGCGTCAGCACGTTGAGAGAGGGGAACCGGGGGAGAAAGTAACAGACGGGCTAATCAACCACGACCACTGGATCAACAGTGTCATCAAGCGCGATAGCGGCCTCGGCTTCTATCGCGGCCTCCTCTTCCTCATAGGCCAGCAGGTCTTCATCTGGTTCAAGAACACCGCCCGAATTTCCCGTTTGCTTCATCCGGGTTTGCCCAGCGAACCCATAATCACCCTGGCCGTCAGGCGCTTGCGGCGCAGCGTCGTGGAGAGGCGGGGTTGCCCCAATAACAGGGGGCGTTTCCTCCCCGGACACGGGTGCCGCAGCCATGAACAGCGAAGGGAGGAGGAGCATCGCCAGAACGCGCGCCTGATATCGAATCGCCATCACATCACCCTCCCCACCGATCACCATGCCCGAAGTGCGGCCTTTCACAAAGCATTTCACGGCTGAGCGACCTGATGCGCCCTTATCTGCCCGTGCGCCGATTAGTGGCGGCGCCAATGCCGATTGCTGCCTTGCACAAGGCCCGCCTGCGTGGTTTATCGGCCCAAAGCGCATCAGATGCGCGATCGGGACCATTTGGAGGGTTGGATATGGATAAATTCACCACGCTGACCGGCGTTGCGGCGCCGATGCCGTTGATCAACATCGATACAGATATGATCATCCCCAAACAGTTCCTTAAAACCATCAAGCGTTCGGGCCTTGGCAAAAACCTTTTCGATGAGATGCGCTACAAGGATGATGGTTCTGAGGTCGAGGATTTCGTGCTCAACAAGCCAGCCTATCGCGAATCGAAAATCATTGTCGCTGGCGACAACTTTGGCTGTGGCTCCTCGCGTGAGCACGCGCCATGGGCATTGCTTGACTTTGGCATCCGCTGCGTGATCGCACCCAGCTTTGCAGACATCTTCTACAACAACTGCTTCAAGAACGGCATCCTGCCCATCGCCTTGCCGCAGGAAGATGTCGACAAACTGCTCGACGATGCAAGCCGTGGTGCAAACTCCACGCTGACCATTGATCTCGAAGCGCAGGTTATTCGCGGCCCTGACGGTGGCGAGATTGCGTTCGAAGTTGACGCGTTCCGCAAACATTGCCTGATGAACGGCTTGGACGACATCGGCCTGACGATGGAGAAAAAATCCTCCATCGACACCTTTGAAGCTCGCCACGTTGCATCACAGCCCTGGCTGGCTTCTGCATAAACTGATCAGCCAGACCAAAGATTCGCGCCGCATCCCCTACGGGTGCGGCGTTTTTAATTGGGCAAGGCGAAAAATGGGCCGCGATTACATGGCTTGCCAACCTGCCGACCGATCGCCCCTTGAGATTAGCCGCATCAGGCCCAACATTACAAAAATGGAATTCTGCCCCGCCCACGAACCTATCTGCATTCGGGGAGTTTATCGCCCGCGCGCGCCGTCTGGTGCACATATCCTCGTTCCCTTAACCTGCGGTCAGTGCTGATATGGATGTGTTTCTGTTTACGGGTGGCCCGGCTGCGAACGGCATTCCTGCGGCGCGTTCGGCGTTACCAAAGGCATGGCGGCGTTATCCGACAGGCCTGCACATCTGGCGGCGCAATGGCTGGCGCAGCATGGGTGGTGGCGCAGAATTTGCCGTGGCTGTCGGCCCTGAGCTTGGGCTGGCCGTCGAGACGTTCAAGCGTGCATCCGCGCAACAAACAACCGGCGAATTGGGTATCATTCGCACCCAGGCCGAGGGCCTCGCCCCCGCTCACGCCGCCCGCAAGACCGCGCATGCTCTGCGCGCGGCTCTGCATGACAATGCCGGGCAAGTGGTTGGCGCGTTTTACGACGGCCCAGACCCGGACAAGTTTGCCGCCGACTTACGGGTATCTCTAAACCTTCCGGCGCTTCAGGTTTTCACCAATGGCGAGCCGGGCGACACCGTTACGCCGATACATCCGGCCCCGCCGCAAAATGTGTCGATGCCGCGTTTTTGCATTCGCACAGGACGCTTGCTCGCACGGGCCATCGCCGCCAATCCACAACCAAAACCGCCCACACAATTCTGGATATGGAACAGCCGCCAGTATCAGGCGTGGGCAGAGGGCATATCCCCATCAACACCCGCCGCAATGGTAACCCTGCCCCATGCGCACGAGGTTCACGGGTTTTTCAAATACGGGTTTGGTCAGGCGTATTTTTCAAAACGTGATATCCCCACCGTTTATGTCCGATGTGCGAAATCACGCTGGTTTCAGGATGAAGAAGCATTGGACGTAATGGCCGCAATTCGCGCGCGCCTTGGGCCTGATATACGTCTGACCACCTATGGGGCGTCGATGGGCGGCTACGGCGCGCTGACCTTTTCAGGGGTTTTGGAAGCGGAAACCGCGATTGCGATTGCCCCCCAGTTTTCCATCGATCCCGGCGATGTGCCGGGCGAGACGCGTTGGCGCGGGTCGGCCAATCGCATTAACGGCTTTATCCACGATATGGCAAAACTCGCGCGTCCCGCCACACGAAAAGTCGTGATCTATGACCGGATGGGGTTGGACAAGCTGCAAATTGATCGCCTGCCTGTCGATCATTCGTGGGAGGTTGTGAACCTGCCGTTCGCTTCACATCAGGTTACGGGGTTTCTTGCTGAAACCAAAACACTCGACAAGCTGCTGGAAAATTGTCCCGGCAAGGGACCAGACCTGACTGCATTGAAGGCGCTCTCTCGCGGGCGACGGCGGCAAAGCTCTGTCTATTGGCGCGAATTACACCTGATGGCACGAAAACGCCGCCCCGCATGGTCTGCGACATTCAAAGCCAAATGGCAGGCGCTGAAACACGGCACGCCCGGCTAGCCCACCCGCAGCTTTTCTTGCGGTGTGGTCAGCAATGTGCATCAATCAGAAGATGAATCGCACCTTATTTCTTAGTCTTGCGCTTTGCATTTTCACGCTCAGCGGCCACACAGCCGCGCTCGCGCAATCGGCGCGCCCCCCCGCAAAGGCCGATGGCACCTATCGCATAGCGACGTTCAATGCCTCGCTCTATCGGCGCAACCCGGGCTTGCTCGCGCAGGAGCTTCGCCTCGGCGGGTCGGCACAAATTGATGCTGTGGCGGAAATCATTCAGATCGTGCGCCCGGACGTGATTTTGATAAATGAATTTGACTATGACGTGCGGGGCGTGGCCGCACGCCTGTTTGCTGAAACACTGCGGACGGGGCGCGGTGATGAGCAGGGGATAGATTACCCCCATCGGCTGGTGCGCCCATCAAATACGGGCGTGCAATCGGGGTTTGACCTCGACAAGAATGACCGAATCGGCGGACCCGCGGATGCGTTTGGCTTTGGCTTTTTTCCCGGCCAATATGGCATGGTCATGTTTTCGCGCCTGCCTTTTGCTGATGCCCAGATACGCACGTTTCAGACTGTGAAATGGGCAGACATGCCCGCCAACCTGATCCCCAAAGGCCATTTTGGCGCAGCCGAAGGCACGCTGCGGCTGTCATCCAAGAACCATATTGATGCACCCGTCATCTTTCCCGGCGGCAGGCACGTTCACCTGTTGGCCAGCCACCCGACACCCCCGGTGTTTGATGGGCCGGAGGATGCCAACGGGCGGCGCAACCATGACGAGGTTCGCTTTTGGGTCGACTATGCCGAGGGCGAAGACTGGATGACAGACGATCAAGGCCGCGCCGGACCATTGCCGCCCAAACGCGACTTTGTCGTGATCGGTGATCTGAATGTTGATCCGGAAGATGGCGCGGGGCGCGGATCTGTCCTCAAGCGCCTGATGGAAATTGCGCCCGATCCGCTGCCATTCAGCATTGGCGGCGCACAGGCCGCGACAGAGGGGGCGAATCTGCGGCACCGCGGCGCCCCGGGCCTTGATACCGCTGATTGGAAAGATGTGCCCGGCCCCGGCAATCTGCGCGCTGACTATGTCTTGCCTTCCGCTGATATTGAAGTGGTCGACAGCGGCACATTCTGGCCTGCGCCGGATGATCCACTCCACCGCCTTGTCGGTGATAACGAGATGATAAGTTCCGATCATCGTCTTGTATGGGTCGACATAAAATAGGTGACGGGCCCCTCAAACCGCTGCAAAGCGTGCGAAAACCGCGCCTGTGCCGGGTTTGAACAGAATAAGGGTACGCGGAACAGCGTTTTCCCTGATTACAGAAGCCGCCAGATATCGACGTACCCGCGCCAAACGGCTAAGACTGCCGCAACCACGAACGAGAGGGTGCGCCATGGCTTCCGAAATGCTCAATTCCTTCCGCACAGGTCCCGATGAACGGGGCCGGTTTGGCGATTTTGGGGGGCGCTTTGTTTCCGAAACGCTGATGCCCCTGATCCTTGATCTGGAAGCACAATACGAGCACGCTAAGACCGACGCGGGTTTCTGGGCAGAAATGGATGACCTGTGGAAACACTACGTCGGCCGCCCATCGCCGCTTTACTTTGCACCACGCCTGACCGAACGGCTTGGCGGCGCAAAGATTTACCTCAAGCGCGATGAGCTGAACCACACCGGTGCCCACAAGATCAACAACGTGCTTGGCCAGATCATTCTGGCGCGCCGCATGGGTAAAACGCGTATTATCGCTGAAACCGGCGCGGGCCAGCATGGCGTTGCAACAGCAACCGTTTGCGCCAAATTCGGCCTGAAATGCGTTGTGTTCATGGGCGCAACAGATGTCGAGCGGCAAAAGCCCAATGTCTTTCGCATGAAACTGCTGGGCGCGGAGGTTGTTCCCGTAACCGCTGGCCGTGCCACCTTGAAAGACGCGATGAACGAGGCGCTGCGCGATTGGGTGACCAACGTGAACGATACGTTCTATTGCATCGGCACGGTTGCTGGCCCGCACCCGTATCCGGCCATGGTACGCGATTTTCAGGCGATCATTGGCAAAGAAACCAAAGAACAGATCATGGAGCAGGAAGGCCGCCTGCCCGATAGCCTCGTGGCCTGTATCGGTGGTGGCTCCAATGCGATGGGCCTGTTCCACCCGTTCCTTGATGATACCGACGTGCGCATTATTGGCGTCGAAGCAGGCGGGCATGGTGTAGATGAACGGATGGAGCACGCCGCCTCTTTGACAGGCGGGCGCCCCGGTGTTCTTCACGGCAATCGCACCTATCTGTTGCAGGATGATGATGGCCAGATCATCGAGGGGCATTCGATCTCTGCCGGTCTTGATTATCCCGGCATTGGCCCGGAACATGCATGGCTGAACGACATGGGTCGGGTAGAATACGTGTCTGTCACAGACAAAGAGGCGCTGGAGGCGTTCAAACTGTCTTGCGAAACCGAAGGCATTATTCCCGCGCTGGAACCAAGCCACGCGCTTGCCCATGTTGCTAAATTCGCGCCCACACTGCCCAAGGATCACCTGTTGGTGATGAACATGTGTGGCCGTGGTGACAAGGACATCTTCACCGTGGCAGACGCGCTGGGTCAGGAAATCTAACCCGGCCCGCCAAGGGCTGGCACCATAAGCGGTTGGGGCTGTCAAAGTGGCCCCGGCTTGTTTGGCGGCACCTGAAGGATGGGCAAAACCCACACTGACCACAACCTGTCCCGGAGCGACGCCTGTTAACGATCGTGGTCATAGCGCCCAACAATCAGGTCAAACGATACATGGTATGGGGACGATGATGGGAAAGCTCCACGGCAAGGTTGCGGCGATCACAGGGGCGGCCTCTGGCATTGGGTTGGCCACGACCAAGGCGTTATTGGCTGAAGGCGCACGTGTGGTGATGGTCGACCGCGATATTGCCGCGCTTTCTTCCGCGCGGGACCAACTCGGCAGCAACGCGCTACCGCTCGAAATTGACCTGCTTGACCCCACCGCCTGCGCGTCCATGGCCGGGCGCATTATTGATATCGCCGGGCGCATCGACATCTTTCACGCCAACGCCGGCACTTACGTTGGTGGCGATCTGACAGATGCCAAGGCAAGCGCCATCGACCAGATGCTGAACCTCAACATCAACGTCGTGATGAAAAACGTACATGATGTATTACCACATATGATCGAGCGTGGTGTGGGCGATATCATCGTCACAAGCTCACTCGCGGCGCATTTCCCAACCCCCTGGGAACCTGTTTATGCCTCCTCCAAATGGGCCGTAAATTGCTTTGTCCAAACGGTGCGGCGGCAGGTCTTCAAGCACGGCATCCGCGTTGGCTCTGTCTCTCCCGGTCCGGTAATCAGTGCGCTGCTCGACGATTGGCCCGCAGAAAAGCTGGAACAGGCCCGGCAGGAGGGTACCCTGCTCGAAGCGGCAGAAGTCGCTGACGTGATCCTGTTCATGCTGACCAGACCACGCAACATGACCATTCGCGATGTGGTGATGATGCCAACGAATTTCGACCTCTGACGGTCGCAAAAGGGCCAGCAGCGTCACCACGCATTCGGGGGCATTTGAAATGGGCGCCACAAGCAAACGCCCCTGCGGCAAACAATGGTGATTGTTTCCTTTTTCGGATGAACTTACCGTTTCAGACAATGCCCACATCAGGCGCCCACATCAGGCGGCGCGGCTGTCATACCAAACGAAAAGGCCCACCATGGACAAAGTGTTCACAACCAAACGCATGTTGAATTTCGGAGACTGCGATATCTCCGGCACTGCCTATTTTCCCTCTTACCTCAATATTCTGAATGGCGTGAATGAGGAATTTTGGGCAAACCTTGGGTTCCCCTGGCATGAAATGATCTGGAAAGAACGCTGGGGCACGCCCACCGTTCATATCTCAAGTGACTTTTCCGTGCCTTCGTTTTTTGGCGAAGAATTGCAGTTTGACGTGACGGTCCTCAAAGTCGGCAGATCATCCGTGACAGTGTACCACGAGATCAGCTGCGAAGGTCAGAAACGCTGGTCAAGCACACAGGTACTGGCCGCCAGCGATCTGGACAAGCACACCTCCATCCCGTGGCCCGAGGCGGTGAAGGCCGCCTTGCTGGCCATATGCGTCGAACCAAAAGAATAGCCGCAGGGCATCTCGCTTTGGCCACAACCCGAGCGGCGGGGGGCCAAAGCGCGGTTTTTTTGCGCTCGGATGCCGCGACGGCTCATCGCCTTTTTACCGCCAGTTCAGCACAACCTTGCCGCTGGATCCGCTCTTCATGGCCGCGAAGCCAGCTTCAAAATCATCCACATCGAAACGATGGGTAATCACCTTGCGCACATCCAGGCCGTTTTGCAGCATGGCTATCATCTTGTACCAGGTTTCAAAGATTTCCCGCCCATAGACGCCTTTGATCGTAATGGCCTTGAACACAATGCGTGACCAATCAACCGGGCTTTGCCCCGGCGGAATGCCGAGCAGCGCGATGCGCCCTCCCATCACCAGACTTTCAACCATCTGATCGAGCGCACGTTGGTTGCCCGACATTTCCAGCCCCACATCGAACCCTTCTTTCAGTTTCAGCCGCGCCATCACATCATTCAGATCTTCATTCGCCACATTGCAGGGGGTGACATCAGCCACCTGCGCGGCCAGCGCCAAACGGTCTGGGTTAACATCCGTGATCACCACATGCCGCGCCCCGGCGTGGCGCGCCACAGCTGCGGCCATGATGCCGATAGGGCCAGCCCCGGTGATCAACACATCCTCCCCCAGCAGATCAAAACTGAGCGCGGTGTGTACGGCATTGCCGAGCGGGTCGAGGATGGCACCGATTTCATCGTCAACCTCATCAGGCAGCGCCACAGCATTGAACGCAGGCAGGCACAGATATTCCGCAAATGCCCCGTCCACATTCACCCCAATGCCACGCGTACCCGGATCAAGGTGAAATTTGCCCGCGCGGCTTTGGCGAGAGGTATGGCCGACCAAATGCCCCTCTCCGCTCACGCGCTGACCAAGATGCAGCCCGTCTACCTGGCGGCCCATCTCGACAATCTCGCCCGCAAATTCATGGCCTGTGATCAGCGACAACGGCACGGTTTTGGCGGCCCAGTCATCCCAGTTCCAGATGTGGATATCGGTGCCGCAGATGCCCGTCTTGTTAATGCGGATCAGCACATCCTCGGGGCCAACCTCCGGCACGGCACGCCGCTCCATCCACAAGCCTTCGCGCGGTTCGGCCTTCACCAGTGTTTTCATCTGATTGCTCATGCCAGCACCCCGGTATCACGGCCTGCCTGTGCAAAGGCGGCCAGCCCCTTATCAAGATCATCACGTGTCAGCGCAGCGTTCATTTGGGTGCGAATACGCGCCTGCCCCTTTGGCACCACGGGAAAGAAAAAGCCCGAAACATAAACCCCAAGCTCAAACAAACGCGCCGCCATGGCCTGCGCCAGCTTGGCATCCCCCAACATGACCGGGATGATGGGGTGCTCGCCGGGTAACAGATCAAAACCGGCATCGGTTAATCCCGCACGCCAATAGGCCGCATTATCGAACAACTGTGCCCGCAGATCATCGCCCGCCTCCACCAGATCAAGCGCGGCCAACCCAGCAGCAACAACAGCAGGCGGCAGCGCGTTGGAAAACAGATAAGGGCGTGCCCGCTGGCGTAAGAGATCAACAACCGCTTGCGGCCCGGCGATATAACCACCAATCGCCCCGCCCAGCGCCTTGCCCAGTGTTCCGGTCAGGATATGCACCCCGTCCGTTACACCGTGATGGGCGTGCGTGCCCCGCCCCTGCGGCCCCATGAAACCGGTGGCATGGCAATCATCGACCATCACCAGCGCATCATATTTCTGCGCGAGCGCGGTGATATCCGGCAGGTTCGCCAAATATCCGTCCATCGAAAACACACCGTCCGTTGCGACCATGATGAACCGCGCGCCATCGGCACGGGCGGCTTTCAACTGCACCTCCAGGTCATCCATATCCGAATTGGCATAGCGATAGCGTTTGGCCTTGCAGAGGCGGATCCCGTCGATGATGGAGGCATGGTTGAGCGCATCAGATATCACCGCGTCCTCTGCCCCCAACAAAGGCTCAAACAAACCGCCATTTGCATCGAAACAAGCCGCGAACAGGATGGAATCATCCTTACCCAGAAACGATGCGAGACGTTGTTCCAACTCACGATGACCTGCCTGCGTTCCGCAGATGAAACGCACGCTCGCCATGCCGTAACCGTCAGTTGCCATAGCCCCCTGCGCCGCTGCGATCAGCGCCGGATGATCGGCAAGGCCGAGGTAGTTATTGGCGCAAAGGTTAAGCGCCGGACGGTCGCCAACAGTGATGTTGGCCGCTTGAGGGGATGTGATCTGGCGTTCGGCCTTGAACAGCCCAGCCTCACGAATCTCAGAAAGGGTCGTTTCGATATGGCTGATGAAAGATGCGGTCATGGTGGCCTCCTTTCGCGAAGAAGGCCCCATTCCACTCGAAATGTCAATATATAGGAAATTTATCCTATATTACGGATTCTCCGAATTATGGACGATGAGAATGACGGAGGCCCCCGCCCCCTCTGCGCTGATCGAATGAGGCAGGTCAGCGCGATATCTGATCGTGTCACCCGCAACGGCGCTTCGTTCGAACCCGCCCGATGTGACCTTGCACGCCCCCTCCAGAATGCTGAGATGCTCGATGCACCCGCGCCCATGCGCCTCGCTCACCAACGCACCGCCGGATTGGAACGCGATGTGATAGGTTTCCGAACGGCCCGCTTCCTCCATCGGCGAGAGGATACGAATGATGCATTTCTCGCCCCGCGATTGGATCACCGGCGTGCGGTCAGCGGGCAAATGCTCCAAAAACGGATCATCGCTATCGGCCTTGTCGTCAAGCAACCCGGAAAAATCGACCTGCAAGGCCTGCGTGAGGTTCCAAAGGCTCGCCACCGTCGGGCTGCTCTCCCCTCGTTCAATCTGGCTGAGCATGGAGCGTGAAACCCCCGAAAGCCGCGACAGTGCCTCAAGGCTCAACCCCTTGGCTTTGCGCGCCCCTTTGAGACGCTGGGCAAGGCGTTCGGAAATGTCAGTCATGGTGGATAACCTTTGATCGCTCGTCACCTACTTACCATTTGACATGTCCTGCGCAACGCCCAGCCAGTGAGGCCAGAAGCCCCCCCCTTCGGTCAACAGGTATCAATGCGGGCCACCGCAGCGGTCCCGTTCTCGCAAAATGGGCGAATAGTTTTCCCGCGCACCACTCCCACGCTCACGATAGATTGGCCGAAAAATAAACTTTTGATGGCGCCTTTAACCACCACCACACGGGGTGGCGTCGCAGGCGCAGCGTGGTATTCACCGATAGCACCACGAACGAGGCCCCTTGTGACCAAGCCCGCACCTATCGAAATCCCCAAAGACGCCACGCCGATGATGGCGCAGTTCCTGGAGATCAAGGGGCGGTATCAGGATGCGCTTTTGTTCTATCGCATGGGCGATTTTTACGAGCTGTTCTTTGATGATGCCGTGCAGGCGGCAGCGGCGCTCGACATTGCGCTGACCAAACGGGGCAAGCACTTGGGCGAAGATATCGCCATGTGCGGCGTGCCGGTTCACGCCGCGGAAAACTATCTGCTGACGCTGATCCGCAAGGGGTTTCGCGTGGCTGTGTGTGAGCAACTGGAGAACCCGGCAGAGGCGAAAAAGCGTGGCTATAAGGCCGTCGTCAAACGCGATGTGACCCGCCTTGTCACCCCCGGCACCCTGACCGAAGATGCGCTGTTGGATGCGCGAGCCGCGAACTATCTGGCGGCATGGTCTGAAATTCGTGGTGAGGGTGCGCTGGCGTGGTGCGATCTTTCGACCGGTGAAATGCGCGTTGCCCCCGCCCCCCGTGTGGCCCTTGGCCCGATGTTGGCGCGGTTGTCCGCCCGCGAAGTTCTGATCGGCCCCGCCGCCGCAGAAACGCCGGAGATCTGGTCAACCATCGAAGACGCAGGCGGCGCGGCAACGCCGCTTTCGGGGTCATCTTTTGACAGCGCGTCTGCGGAAACACGCCTCAAGACGCTTTACCGTGTGTCATCGCTGGAGGGGTTCGGGCAATTCAGCCGCACCGAAACATCCGCCCTCGGGGCCATCGCGGATTATATCGAAATCACCCAGAAAGGCGCGCTGCCGCTGCTGCGCCCGCCTGTGCGCGAAGAAATGTCAGGTCGGATGCGCATTGACGCCGCCACCCGGCGCAACCTGGAACTGACGCGCAGCTTGTCGGGGGACCGCAACGGCTCGCTCCTCTCGGCCATTGACCGGACCGCGACCGGGCCGGGCGCGCGCCTGCTGGCCGCGCGATTATCTGCCCCCTCCACGGATGTGGGCGAGATCGCACGGCGGCTGGATGCGGTGGAGATGTTTGTTGCAGACAGCGCCCTGCGCGATGATGCCCGCGCGGCCTTGTCACGCGCGCCCGACATTGAACGGGCGCTGTCGCGAACCGCGCTTGAACGCGGTGGCCCCCGTGATCTGGCCGCCATTCGGGCCGGGCTGATGCAGGCTGCGACGCTTGCCCAACGCCTTGGTGATGATGCCGCCGAAGCCATCGCCGTTGCCCGCGCGGATATGTCGGGCCATGAGGGTTTGATTGACCTCTTGAACAGCGCCCTCGTGGCAGAGCCGCCCTTGCTCGCCCGCGATGGTGGGTTCGTGGCCGATGGCTATGATGGCCCGTTGGATGAAGCGCGCACCCTGCGCGATCAGGGCAAGACCGTCATTGCGAACATGCAGGCCGAATATCAGGATCTGTCGGGCGTATCGGCGCTCAAGATCAAGCATAACAATGTGCTTGGCTATTTCATCGAAACAACAGCGGCCCACGCTGACAAGATGATGTCACCCCCCCTGAACGAAACCTTCATTCACCGCCAGACGCTCGCCAATCAGGTGCGTTTCACCACCGCGCCGCTGTCCGAAATGCAGTCAAAGATACTGGAGGCAGGCGGTGCCGCGCTTGCCATAGAAACCCGTATTTTCAGCACGTTGCGCGAAGCTGTCCTGACAGAAGCCCCCCGCATCGCCGCAGCCGCGCGGGCTTTGGCCGAGGTTGATTTGGCAGCAGGCCTTGCGACACTGGCCGTGGAAGAAAGCTGGACACGGCCTACCATCGAAACATCCCGCGCCTTTGTGATCGAAGGCGGGCGGCACCCGGTTGTTGAACAGGCTCTGCGCCGTCAGGGGCAAGGCGATTTTGTCGCCAATGACTGTGATCTGTCCGACGTGGACAACAAAGAGCGCCTTTGGCTGCTGACCGGCCCAAACATGGCGGGTAAATCAACTTTCCTGCGTCAGAATGCATTGATTGCGCTGCTTGCGCAGATGGGGGCCTATGTGCCTGCAACCTCGGCACGGATTGGGGTTGTGGATCAACTGTTCAGCCGCGTTGGGGCGGCTGATGATCTGGCGCGCGGGCGCTCTACCTTTATGGTCGAAATGGTGGAGACAGCCGCCATTCTCAATCAGGCAGGGCCGGGTGCGCTTGTTATTCTTGATGAAATCGGACGCGGCACGGCAACCTATGATGGCCTGTCTATTGCGTGGGCCACATTGGAGCATTTGCACGATGTAAACGGATGCCGGGGCCTGTTTGCAACGCATTACCATGAGCTGACCGCGCTTAGCGGAAAACTCTCCAGCCTGACAAACGCAACCATGGCAGTGCGGGAGTGGGAGGGTGATGCGATCTTCCTGCACGAGGTTCGCCCCGGTGCGGCTGACCGATCCTATGGCGTACAGGTCGCGCGCCTTGCCGGCTTGCCCGATGCGGTTGTGGCCCGCGCGCGCGATGTGCTCGATGCGCTGGAAGAGGGGGAGCGTCAGGGCGGCGCCAAGGCCGAAAAGCTGATTGATGATCTACCGTTGTTTTCATTGCCCATGGCACCGGCACCACGCCCGTCACAAGGGCCATCAAAGGCTGAAAAGGCTTTGGCGGCGATCAACCCTGATGATTTGAGCCCGCGGGAGGCGCTGGAGGCGCTTTATGCGTTAAAGGCATCTCTGGAATAGCACGCCCACACGAAGGCGAGCGCGGCGAAGGCCATACGTGGTTGTGCAGCGCGCGCCGACTGCATTACGCTTTTGCCGAGTGATGATGGTTCAACGAAGACACTGATGGATATTCAAAAAGCACGCCCCGAAGACGCAAGTTTCATCCGCGCTATCGCAGAGGCGGCTTACAAACCCTACATCAAGCGAATCGGCAAAAAGCCCGCCCCCATGGTGGCTGATTTCCCGGCCTTGATTTCGGCCGGTGATGTGTGGTGCCTGACAGAAATTGCCGATATCGTCGGCTATATCGTGATGCGCAGTCACAACAGCACCACTGTTGAAAGCCTGCATATCGAGAACGTCGCCGTCGCCCCAGAACGCCACGGTTGGGGCTTTGGGCGTGCTTTGCTTGAATTTGCGGAGGCCGAGGCGCGGCGGCGGGGCATTGAGCAACTCGACCTCTATACCAACGCCCACATGCGCGAAAACCTAGCGTTTTATGCACAATTAGGCTGGAATGTGGCAGGCCGGCGCCATGAAGATGGTTTTGACCGTGTTTACTTCACCAAAGCCTTGCCGGTGTGACCTACGTCATTTGCCAAATGGCCGTGATCTTGCGGGCCTGCGCGGCGACCTTAAATTCAAGGGCAAGGACGCATGTGCGTTGCGTCCGCCGCATCGAAGATGAGTGTTGAGAGTTAATCCCCCTGTGGTTGCGTACCCGCTGCGGCGGCGTCCTAAAAGTGATACCCGGCGCGTTGAGTTTTCAAGCCGGGCAAGTTAAAATACCGTTAACTTTGATAAGAGCGGCGCCATATTAAGCCGCCTACGTCAGCATGTGCCTATACGCGCACCCTTTACGCGCACGGTATAAATTGGATTTGATATGTGTACGATTTGTCAGGCTGCCCCGACATTTTCGCCCGATTGCCCTTATGAGGGGGTAAGCTCTGCCGCGGTGAAAGAAGAAACAGAAAACGCAGCGGAACTGTCTTTTGGCGACGCGCCTTTGTCTGCGCTGGTTTTCGAAAGGTTTGAATTCAACTTCCGTGGAAATGACGACTTCGATACCCGCGAGCGGATCAGCGTCGATGACACATTCAACGGTTTTCTTTCGACAAATGATTTTGATGTCGTCCGTGTCTTTCTGATCAGCAATACGACATATGAAATTTCCGTCGACCTCTCCCTTTCGAGCGTCGACTTTCCCTCTATCGGTATCTTCAATCCGAGAGAGGAAATTGTTGCGGTTGACGATAACCTGTTCGACGGGGAAACCAGCCTGGTTTTCACAACCACCCAATCTGGCTCACACTTCATCTCGATCACGTCACTGGAGACACTGTTTCCAATCGGCATTCCCGACAACGGTTCATACCGTTTGACGATTGAGGAAGTGGAGATCCCCGACGTCAACACGATTCCGGAGTTGGATGAAACGCGCGACCTTGTCGCCAATGACACAACAACCGGCAGCATAGAGGTGGGCGGCACCTTCAAAGGGTTCCACGCCGCAAATGACACCGACTGGATTGCGGTTGAGCTGACCGAGGGGCAGACTGTTACCATCGACCTCAACGGTTTCGGTGATACGCCAGTTCGCGACACCGTTCTGACCATCTTCAACGAAGACAACCAGAGCGTCGCAACCAACGATGATTTCGGGTTCAGCTTGTTCTCCGAGGTTACACTGACCGCTGCATACACAGGCACCCACTACATTCAGGTTGAAACCTTCAACCAAGGTGGGGACATCGGCGCCTATCAGGTACGGGTGTTTGAGGGTGGCGAGGCACCGAATGGCGGTGGACAGGATGTTTTGACGCCTGACGAAATTGCGGCCTATCTGACCAATGGGTTCTGGGATGACGACCCGTTTACAGGCTCCGGTCCCTTTGCATTTGATATCGAAGCGGGTGGCACCATTACGGTTGATATCGACGCGCTTGCCGCTGACGGGCGTTTCCTGGCCGAAGCAGCGATGGAGGCATGGACGCTGGCAACGGGCCTGCAATTCCAAATCGTCACCAGCGGCGCGATGATCACCTTTGATGACAACGAAGACGGTGCGTTTTCTGATTTCAGCGAATTGAACGGCAACACGATTGTCAGCTCCATCGTGAATGTTTCGACAGCGTGGTTGCAAGATTTCGGCACCACGCTCGACAGCTATTCGTTCCAGACCTATGTGCACGAAATCGGCCACGCCATCGGGCTTGGTCACGCGGGCGATTACAACGGCTTTGCCCGCTTTGGCATCGACAACCACTATGCCAACGACAGCTGGCAATCGACGGTGATGTCGTACTTCAGTCAGAACGACAACACGACGATCAATGCCGATGAAGCCTTCATCCTCACACCCATGGCGGCCGATATTCTGGCGATTGAAACCCTTTATGGCCTCACCGGCGATATCCGCACCGACGATACGATCTATGGTGTCGGCTCCACCGCTGGGGGGTATTACGATGATATCCTCGACCTGACTGAGGCAGTTGCCTTCACCATCGTCGATAATGGCGGCGTTGATACGATTGATCTGTCTTCATTCACGACGGCGCATACCATCTCGCTGGAGGCTGAGACTTTTTCTGACGTTGGCCCGGTACGCGGGGCCATGACGATTGCGCGCGGAACGGTGATTGAGAACTTCATCTCCGGCGAGGGCGACGATGAAATCACCGGCAACGATGCTGCCAACATGCTCGAAGGCGGCGATGGCGCAGATACGCTGATCGGCGGTGGCGGCGATGACACGCTGATCGGTGGCGACGGCGCAGACGTCTTTGAAGGTGGCGCAGGCGCTGACCATTTCTCTGGTGGGGACGGGTTCGATTTCGTCGATTACTCCAATTCTGACCGCCGTATTCAGGCCGATATGACCACCCGCACCACAGGCGTGGGTGATGCGCTGGGCGATACATTTGAAGGGATCGAGCAGGTCAGCGGCACCCGTCGGAACGACAACTTGCGTGGTGACAATGACGCCAACATACTGCTCGGCGGCAGCGCCTCTGACCGTATTTTCGGGCGCGCGGGGGATGACACGCTGAACGGCGAAAGCGGCACAGACATCATTTACGGCAACTCTGGCGCCGATGTGATGACCGGGGGCGTGGGCCGTGATCGGTTTATCTATTTCCGCGAAAGCGACAGCCGTGTTGGCGAAGGCCGGCGCGACACGATCACCGATTTCACCAGCGGCACCGACCGTATCGAAATCAGCCGAATCGACGCTGACCTGAATGTACGCCGCAAGCAACGGTGGGACTTTGTCGAGGAAGACGCCTTTACCGGTACGGCGGGCGAATTGCGCTTTGAATTTGACGAAGCACTCGGCCTGACCTTGATACAGGGCGATCAAACTGGCAATGGGCAAGCCGACTTCGAGATTGCGCTTGAAGGTGACATCACACTGGTCGAGCGCGATTTCTTCCTTGGGTTCTAGAAACCGCCTGCGCCCGGAATAAACCTGTATCGGGCGCGCGGCCCTGCCAGTGACCACCATTCATGGGGTTTCACCGCCACCGGATAAGGCGCTATGTTTGCCCAAGGCATCTTTGGCGAAGGAACATCGGCGTGAACTACTGGCTTTTGGGGCTGTTGATCGCGTCGAATTGCGGCTTGCTGATCTACGTCATTCGCGCCGCGCGCCTTTCGCATGCTCTGGAAAAAGCCCGTGCGAAGGTAAAGGCTTTGAAATCAGCGCAGCGCGCCGACGAGGGCCGAAAACGCCACCCGGAGATGTTGACCGCGCTCAAGGCATCACCGCTGACGTCCATGGCATCTTTCGCGGTTGACCGCCTCCCGCGCCAACACGCGCTTGAAAATCACCTGCCTCCCTTGACGTGCGACCTGAACCTACTGAAAGCGGTGATAGAGGGGCCAACCAGCCATGACCCCAAAACACCGCGAAGTGACATGGCAAACCATCGCCTGCGCCTTCGCAACGAATTTCAGGGCGCGCCGGAGATTTGCTTTGTGAACGCGCTTTGTATCGCCTATTTGCGGCGGCGCACCCCCCACACCAAACACGCGCAAGCCCTGTTCATACGTCTGTGGGAAGAGGAAGGCGCCTTTCTGACCCAGCACAGCCAGACACGGTGGCTCCTGTCCACGCTGGGCACCTTCATGGATCATGGC
Source organism: Pikeienuella sp. (assembly GCA_049608645.1). Classification (GTDB taxonomy): domain Bacteria; phylum Pseudomonadota; class Alphaproteobacteria; order Rhodobacterales; family Rhodobacteraceae; genus Pikeienuella. The sequence continues at coordinate 24,060 of JBMYXS010000037.1, forward strand.
CAGAATGCAGGGCAGCGCATGATTGGTGCCGCTGGCATTACCTTTGGCAACACCGTCAAACTGTATGAGTGGGAGCGCGTCGCCCACGGACTTTTGCCCAATTCTCCCTATACGGAACAACAGCTTACGCCAGATCTAGAGGCATTGCCGGGGGCTGGCCGCATATCTATCGGGCGCGGCGATATTGCGCGCAACACACTTGCCTATCTGACAGACCTGTCACTGCGCGACCCCGTTGCAGGGCCCGTGTTGCTGGCCCTTTTGCTTCGGATTCAAGAGGGAACGACAGTCTTCACACGCCTCGATAATGCCAAGCGCGCGCTGGACGCCGCCGAGGCCGATGGCACGTTACCTCGTCGGCATTGGTCGTTTGGCCGCCACCCCGATGACAAGGGCTAACCAGCGTTTGCGGGTTTGGCTTTCCCCTGAAACGCATAACGCTTTAGGTATTTGTTAGTAGGCCTGCGCTACCGTCACTGCGACGTCCAGAAGGGGCGTTTGTGTTTTAGGGGCGCGCACCGCCATGCTTGCAATTCTGACCCGCTGGGCAACATGGCTGACTTACGTTCTTGCCCTGGCCGGCCCGGTTGGTGCCGTTCAGGCACAGCAATCAGACGCCTGCACAATTTCGCGGGCCGTAATCGCAGGTGAAACAGCACTACGCGATGCCCTGTCACACTCCACCGTGAATGCCGCGCCGCTCAGGGCGGCACTTGCTCAACTGGCAAAACAGTTGCCCGCCCGACCGCCCCCCGCCCTGAACACCTATCTGGCATCCCGCACAGAACTGCTTGCAACACTCCGCACAGATGGAGTGCTCGCCGCGCGGCGGCTTGCGCGGGATACGTCGCACATCGACATTGGCCAGATTACCCTGCTGACGCTGGCCACAGACAACGATTGTGGGTTTACCGCGCCAAACACCCAAACACACGAGGCCCAACAGACCCACGCAGGTAGCCAGGTTACCGGCGGGCATGGCGGGGCACCACAGCCCGGAACGGATTCCGCGACCGGGTCGGGGGAGGCATCTCAACCCGGCGGCAAGGGCATGGCGACCGCACCGCTCAGCTTTCTGCGCAATTTCAACGCCCAGTGGCATGTCATACCCGCAATGGGTGCCACATTAGCCTTTGGAGCCTTGTTCTTTGTGCTCACCCGTAACCGCCGCCAGCACCGAAGATATCTGTGCCATCTGCCCGTTGATATTCGCACCAAAGACCGGACAGACCCGGCAATTTTGCTCGATATCAGCCAGGGCGGGGGCAAAATCGTGCGGGCCGGCAACTGGGACGTGGGTGCCAGGCTGCATGTACACCTCACTACGGCGGAGGATCCTATCCCCGCGCGTGTTGTCTGGGCAAACAAGGGCTTCGTTGGCCTCAATTTTCGCAAGCCTCTCACCACAGCGGAACTGGGAGCAATTCTGCAACGCGCCAAGGCCGGGGCGGGCGCCGCGCTGCAAGAACGATTTTGAAAGGCGCTGGCATCTGCTGGACAGCCGTCAAACTCGTCGTTGTGGCAGGCATCGCCGCGATGATGAGCGCGGGGCAAAGCAATGCTGACACTTGCTCCCTTTTGCCCTGGGTTCGCGCCATCGACATGACATCCGATACGGTGGCACGACAATCGACCACATCAGCCCTTCGCAGGCTCGAAATAGAAATAGAGACATTTCGGGAACGCCATGCCGCTGCGAACACTGGCACAGAATTGGCGGCGCCCCTTCAGCGGTTCATCACCTCCCGCTCAGCTTTGGTAATGGCTTTTCAAGCAGAGGGAGCCGCTGCAACCCGCCGATTGGCCCGTCGCAGCGACATGGTCGCGCTGACACGGGCAGCGCGAACCTTCATCACAACGCTGGATTGCCCCCTGCTTACAGGGCCATTGACCGAGCGGACAACTCCACCTGAGCAGGCAGAGACGATGCCGCCAACTGCCACCACCCACCCGCCCCAACAAGTATTGAGGCCTCTGTGGAATACAGTCGTGGCGTTGACAGCGTCGGCTTCATGGGGCGCGATCTCGGTCGTGGGCGCAATTTTTGGCGGGTTCGTCTTTCTGGTAACACGCAGCCGCAGACGCATCTCGCGGCGGTTCATTTGTTTTTTGCCCGCCGAATTGATCTACAACGGCAAACATACTGAGGCTCATCTCATCGAAATCAGCCGAAGCGGTGCCAAAGTGACCATCACCGAACCGATCACCGCGCAGGAAAAGCTAACCATTGTTCTCAGCACAGAAAGGCTCAACGCAACCGCCATCTGGGCAAATGCGACCTGCATAGGCGTGAAATTCGATCACAGGATCCCCCGCCAGAACCTTTCCGATCTGTTGAAGAACGCAGGCGGGGCGAAGGGGCGCGGAAAAGGCGGTTAACCGCTTGCAAGCGTTATCCGAAACGCAAAACGGGCGGGCACTTTCGCGCCCGCCCGCTGATTTTCTGCCGGAAAGGGGATTAACCCTCTTCGCGCTCGATTTCTTTACCAGTTTCCTGGTCGAGAACTTTCATGGACAGGCGAACCTTACCACGGTCATCAAAGCCCATCAGCTTAACCCAAACTTCCTGGCCTTCCTTGACCATGTCTTTGGGGTTCGCGCCACGCTCCCACGTCATCTGTGAGATGTGGACAAGGCCGTCACGTTTGCCGAAGAAGTTCACGAACGCACCAAAGTCCATGATCTTAACGACCTTGCCTTTGTAGATCTTGTTCACTTCGGGTTCAGCCACGATGGAGTTGATCAGCTCACGGGCTTTCTCGATGGCGGCGCCATCAGGGGAAGCCAGCTTGATGATGCCTTCGTCGTTGATGTCGACCTTGGCGCCAGATTCTTCAACGATAGAGCGGATAACCTTACCGCCGGAGCCGATCACTTCACGGATTTTGTCCGGGTTGATCTGCATCGTTTCAATCCGCGGCGCGTGGGCCGAGAATTCCTGACGACCGGAGGAGAGGGCTTTGTTCATCTCTTCGAGGATGTGATCACGACCATCTTTGGCCTGCGCGAGTGCTTTGCGCATGATCTCTTCGGTGATGCCCGCGACCTTGATGTCCATCTGCAGCGAGGTAACGCCAGCCGCGGAACCCGCAACCTTAAAGTCCATATCGCCGAGGTGGTCTTCGTCGCCCAGAATATCGGTCAGAACCGCATACTGGCCATCTTCCTGAAGGATCAGACCCATCGCCACACCGGCAACCGGTGCTTTGAGCGGCACACCTGCATCCATCATGGAGAGAGACGCGCCACAAACCGTCGCCATCGAAGACGAGCCGTTTGATTCGGTGATCTCAGACACCAGGCGGATGGTGTAGGGGAAGTCCGTCGGGGACGGCAGAACCGCCTGCAACGCGCGCCATGCCAGTTTACCGTGGCCGATTTCGCGGCGACCCGGGCCCATCATGCGGCCAGCTTCACCAACCGAATATGGTGGGAAGTTGTAATGCAACATGAAGTTGGAACGGTACATGCCTTCGAGAGCATCAATCATCTGCTCATCATCGCCGGTGCCGAGCGTGGTCACGACCAGCGCCTGCGTCTCACCGCGCGTAAACACGGCCGAACCGTGCGTGCGAGGCAGCATGCTGACTTCGGAAACGATGGGGCGAACAGTCGCGAGATCACGGCCGTCGATGCGTTTGCCGGTTGCGATGATGTCACCGCGCACAACTTCTGCTTCGAGGTCTTTGAACAGACCTTTGGATGCGACTTCAGCTTCTTCTTCGGTCAGGCCCGCTTTGATCTCTTCGCGCGCTGCGGCAACAGCGGCAGTGCGCTCCTGTTTGTCGGTGATTGCAAACGCCGCACGCATTGGTGCCTCGCCCAGCGATTTCACCTTCGCATAGAGTTCAGAATTGTCAGCAGGCTGGAAGTCGAAAGGCTCTTTCGCGGCTTCTTCTGCCAGATCAATGATCATGTCGATGACAGGCTGCATCTGCGCATGGCCAAATGTGACCGCGCCGAGCATTTCGTCTTCGGACAGCTCTGATGCTTCGGATTCAACCATCATCACGGCGTTTTTCGTGCCTGCCAGAACCATGTTCAGGCGGCTGTCTTTAACGTCGTCGATCTTTGGGTTGAGGATGTATTCGTTCGCATCGTTGAAGCCAACGCGCACACAACCGATTGGGCCGCGGAACGGAACGCCGGAGATGGTCAGCGCAGCAGAGGCCGCGATCATCGCAACGATGTCGGGGTCGTTTTCCATGTCGTGGCTGAGCACGGTGCAGATAACCTGCGTTTCGTGTTTAAAGCCAGGAACGAACAGCGGGCGGATCGGACGGTCAATGAGGCGAGACGTCAGCGTCTCTTTCTCAGTTGGGCGTGCTTCGCGCTTGAAAAACCCACCAGGGATCTTACCAGCAGCGTAGTATTTTTCTTGATAGTGAACGGTCAGCGGGAAGAAGTCGAAACCAACCTTGGGCTTCTTCTCGAAAACCACGGCGCACATGACGGTGGTTTCGCCATAAGTGGCGATCACGGTGCCGTCTGCCTGGCGTGCCATTTTGCCAGTTTCAAGGGTCAGCGTTTCGCCGCCCCATTCGATAGATTTTGTCGTTACGTCGAACATTTAGTCCCTTTCGGACGGTCGGCGGCCCCCTTGGGCGCGTCCCGCGCGGCTTCGTTGATGAATTTCCTGACGACGGCCCCGAAGCCATGGGCGCGCCGCTGCGGACGTTGAAGTTTGCGCAATAACGGCGCCTCTGGGGTGCCGTCGGGTCCGCAAACTGACCCATTCGGATGCAAAAAACGCGCCCCGAAGGACGCGCTTTTCACTGATCGCCTTAGCGGCGAATGCCGAGGCGTTTGATGAGCGATTTATAACGCTCTTCGTCTTTCGCCCGTGTGTAGTCCAGCAGCTTGCGGCGCAGGCTGACCATTTTCAGCAGGCCACGACGGCTGTGGTTGTCTTTTTTGTTCGTTTTGAAGTGCTCGGTCAAAACCGTGATGCGGTGCGTCAGGATCGCAACCTGTACTTCTGGGGAACCGGTATCGCCTTCTTTGGTGGCGAATTCCTTGATCACTTCGGCTTTTTTCTCAGGCGTAATCGACATCGGGGTCTCCTTTCAGAGGTCTCAATTAAGCGCCGTCTCCGTGGCCAATACCGGGATGTCGTCCAGTACGGTCGTAAAAGCGGGCCGTGAAGCGCGGTGTATGAACTAGATTCGGCCAAAATGAAAGGGCAGAACGCTAGGAATACCTACACAATGCGGGGCGTAGTGACGCGGTTGAACACGGGCGCTCAGACGCAACCATCGACGTATGATCATGCCCGATCTCCGCGTCATGCCGGGATAGCCGCCAGAACCCCGGTCAGAACCCCTTGAAACTGGCCACCTCGTCAACCGGCCGGCGGGTGGATTTTACGGTGTTGGCCGCGAAGCTCTCATCGGGGTACCCCATTGCAACGCATGTCATAATAACATGGTCATCAGGGATCTGCGCATGTTCGCGCACAACGGGGCTTTGCATGATACCTTGGCCGTTGATCACCGCGCCAAGGCCCCGGCTCCACGCGGCCAGCACCAACCCAAATGTCACAGCACCGAGGTCAAAGCTGGCGATATCCCCGCCTTCCAGTGATTTATCAAAGCAAACGACGATTGAAACCGGCGCATCAAACTGCCTGAATCCGCGCATGACCCAATCCTGCCGCCGCTCGGCATCGTGCCGCTCGATGCCCATGGCGGCGAACAACTGCTTTGCGATCCCGACCTGACGATCTCGATGCGGGCCTTCGTATTTACCATGGTCACGAATTTCACGAACCGGCGGCACCCCGCCAAGCATACGTTCGGTGTTGCCCGCGCGGACCTTTTCCAACGGCTCACCCGTCAGCACATGAAGATGCCACGGCTGGGTGTTCATTGATGATGGCGCGCGATTGGCGAGTGCGATGACCTCTTCCAGAACTTCGCGGGTTACGGGCTGATCGGTAAAACCCCGAATGCTCCGCCGTTCGTTCATTGCCTGATCGAGATCCATCGCACGCTCACTTTGTCATTAGACTGGCGAGCGTTATGCCACGGCAAATATCGCCTGACCATTGTCAGTTTTGGGCCTTAACCCTCGTCAAATCGGAAAACACGCTGCAAACGTGGGGGGCCACCATTGTCGCGCTCTGCGACCGCAAGCGGGCGGCCCTGAAAGCTCAGCCAATAGGCGTCGCTGCGCAAAGCCGGGGCAGCACGCGAATCGCCGTGATAGATGCGGGTGGCGGCGTCTTCGTTCACCTCAAATGACGGCAATTCGGACAGCCCGGCTTCCACCGGCGCAATATGCGCATCACGCGCCGGATCATCACGCAAGGGTTCGATCTGATCCCACTGCAACGCCCCATCAACATCAAACCCACCGGACGAAACCCGGCGAAGCGTTGCCACATGAGCACGGCACCCCAGCGCCTCCCCCAAGTCACGGGCGAGCGAGCGCACATAGCCCCCCTTGCCACACACCATTTCAAAGCGGGCGTGATCCGCATCTGGCATATCTATCAGGCGAAGGCTTTCCATCCACAGGGGACGCGCCTTTAATGCAACGTCTTCGCCGGCACGGGCCAGATCATAAGCGCGTTCGCCATCGACTTTGATTGCGGAATAGATTGGCGGCGTTTGCATGATATCGCCAACAAACTGCGGCAGAATATTTTCTATCGCTGTCTGATCAGGGCGAAGGTCAGACGTTGCGCAAACCTCCCCCTCCCGATCGTCGGTGGTGGTCGCCTGTCCCCAACGGGCCGTAAACTGATACGTTTTCAGGCCATCCTGCGCATAGGGAACGGTTTTGGTCGCCTCCCCCAGCGCCACAGCCAACAGCCCCGTCGCCAGCGGGTCCAACGTACCTGCGTGGCCTGCTTTTTGCGCATCAAACGCCCAGCGGACACGGCCCACAACTTGCGTCGAGGTTACGCCCTCAGGCTTATCAACAACAACCCAGCCATGAACGGCGCGGCCCTTTTTACGCCGCGCCATCGGTGCCTTCGTCGTCAGTGCGATCAATGTCACGTTTCACACGCTCATCACCAAGCAGACGGCGGGTTTCATCAAAGGCATCGAAGGTTTCATCCAGCCGGAACCGCAGATCAGGCGTGAATTTCAACTGCGTGGTTTTCCCAAGATAGCGCCGCAACTCGTAACGGGCGCGGGCAAGGGCCTTGATCACCTCCGGCCCGTTCACACCCCCCAAGGGCATAACGTAAGCGGTTGCGATCTTTAGATCATTCGACATACGCACTTCGGAAACAGTGATGGAGGCCCCATCCAGTTCCGCCTCATGCGTTTCACCGCGCATCAGGGCATCAGAGAGCGAACGGCGGATGACTTCCCCAACGCGCAGCTGTCGCTGACCCGGACCTGCATCGCTTTCAAATGATCGTTTAGCCATGGGAACCCCTTAACAGAAAAGAGCGAGCCCATGCAGTACGGGGGCCCGCTCTCTTGAATTGTCGTGCAGCAGAAATCAGAGCGTGCGCTCGATCTCCTCCGTCTCGAAAATCTCGATGACGTCGCCTTCGCGGATGTCTTCGTAGTTTTCGAAGGCCATGCCGCATTCCTGGCTGACCTGCACCTCTTTCACTTCGTCCTTGAAGCGTTTCAGTGTTTTCAGCTTGCCTGTATGGATCACGACGTTGTCGCGCAGCAAGCGAACACCAGCAGAACGACGCGCGACACCCTCGGTAACTTCGCAACCTGCGATCTTGCCGACGCCGGTGATCTTGAAGACCTCTTTGATCTTCGCATAACCGATGAAGGTTTCCTTGACCTCCGCAGAGAGCAGGCCAGAAGCCGCTGCTTTCACATCATCAACAAGGTCGTAGATGATTGAATAGTAGCGAATCTCAACACCCTTCTGCTGTGCGGAGTTTCGGGCAGGCGCGTTGGCACGCACGTTAAAGCCGATGATCGGCGCGCCGGAGGCTTCGGCCAGTGTCACATCCGACTCGGTGATCGCACCAACGCCGGAGTGCAGAACCCGCACCTTAACCTCATCATTGCCAATTTTTTCCATCGCCTGAATGATCGCCTCGGCGGAGCCTTGAACGTCAGACTTAACAAGGATTGGCAATTCGGCCACGTCGGCATTTGCCTTCGCCTGCGCAAGCAACTGATCGAGTGAAGCACCCGCACCAATGTTGCCCTGCAATTCCTTGGCTTTGCGCTGACGATAATCGGCAATCTCACGGGCTTCGGTTTCATCCTTGACCACGTTCAGAACATCGCCCGCCTGTGGCGTACCGTTAAGGCCCAGAACCTCTACCGGAACAGATGGGCCAGCGGCCTTGACGCGGGCACCGGTGTCATCGACCAGCGCGCGGACCTTGCCCCACTGCTCACCCACAACAAAAATGTCACCTGTGCGCAATGTACCCTTCTGCACCAGAACGGTCGCAACGGGGCCACGACCCACGTCAAGCTGCGCTTCGATCACAGCACCCTCAGCCTTACGGTCGGGGTTGGCTTTCAGGTCAAGCAATTCAGCCTGCAGGACGATGTTTTCGACCAGTTTATCAAGGCCCTGACCTGTTTTGGCAGACACCTCAACATCAAGCACATCACCAGACATCTGCTCAACGATCACATTGTGCTGCAACAGGTCCGTGCGCACCTTCTGGATATCAGCAGCAGGCAGGTCACATTTGTTGATCGCCACAATCATCGGCACATCAGCGGCCTGAGAGTGGTTGATGGCCTCAATCGTCTGCGGCATCACCTGATCATCCGCCGCCACCACGAGGATGACGATGTCAGTGACCTGCGCACCACGGGCACGCATGGAGGTAAACGCGGCGTGGCCTGGCGTGTCGAGGAAAGTGATCTTGTCACCGCCATCGGTTTTCACCTGATAGGCACCGATATGCTGCGTGATGCCACCAGCTTCGCCAGACACAACCGTTGTCTTGCGCAGCGCGTCGAGCACGGAGGTCTTACCATGGTCAACGTGCCCCATGACCGTAACAACCGGTGCACGCGGTTTCAGATCCGCTTCATCGTCGGTATCGGCAACAATGGCCGTTTCCACATCCGCTTCGGATACGCGGGAAACCTTGTGGCCAAACTCTTCCACAATCAATTCAGCCGTATCGGCGTCAATCGACTGGTTCTGTGTCGCCATAATGCCGTTGGTCATCAGCCATTTGATCACGTCGGCCACACGCTCAGCCATACGGTTGGCGAGTTCCTGCACGGTGATCATGTCGGGCACCTGAACGGTACGGACGACCTTTTCACGCTCTACGTTGCCGCCAGACATCTTGCGCTTGTCGCGCTCCTGACGACGGCGCATCGCTGCGAGTGAGCGATGGCGACCATCTGCGTCACCGGTAGCCTGCGAAATCGTCAGCTTACCGCTGCGGCGGCGATCAGCACCTTTGGCGGCGCGTGGCTGTTGCGGCGGCTGTTGCTGCTGGCGTTTTGGTCCGGCATCCGGGCCACGCCGCTTGGGCGCACGCTCATCACCTTCAGCGGCGGCCGCAGCGGCGGAAGCTGCTGCAGGATCATCAACCGTGCCGGATTTAAGCGGCGATTTCGCCTTGGCAGCTGCAATCGCGCGTGCGCGGGCTTCTGCTTCGGCCTTTTCGCGCTCGGCTTTTTCAGCCTCCTCACGCTCGCGGCGGATTTTTTCTTCTTCCTCGCGGCGGCGGTTCTCTTCGATTTCAGCGCGCAGGGCGGCACGTTCAGCCTCCCGTCGCTTGGCTTCTTCGGCTTCCCGAATTTTCCGTGCGCCTTCGTCTGCTTTCGCAGCCTGAAGCGCCTTCATACGGCGTGCATACTCATCTTTCGAAAGAGATTTGAGCATTGCGCCCTTCGGCTGGCCCGGCTTGGCACCGCGACGCGGCGCATCAGACCGGGACGCACCCGATTTACCACCCGCAGGACGTGCGCCAGCAGGTTTTGCAGCCGCAGGTGCCGCTGCCTTGGGGGCCGGGGCCGCAGGTTTTGGAGCAGGGCTTGCAGGCTTAGGGGCTTCTGCCGCAGGGGCCGGAGCAGGTGCCGCTGGTTTTTCCGCCTTGGCAACAGGGGCCTCCGCCTTTGGCGCAGGGGCCGCCGCTTTTGGTGCCTCAGCCGCCTTTGGCGCTTCAGCAACCGGCTTCGGCGCTGGCGCAGCAGGTTTTGGCGCAGCCGCAGCTGGTGCCGCTGGCTTGGGCGCAGGGGCCGCAGGTTTGGGGGCCGGAGCGGCAGGTTTAGGCGCGGCCGCAGCAGGGGCTGCTGGCTTGGGCGCTGATGCCGCAGGTTTGGGGGCCGCAGGTTTAGGAGCCGCGGGCTTCGGCGCAGCCGCCTTGCCGGCATTTGCCGCTGCCGCTGCTGCCGCCGCTGCCGCAGCAGGCGACTGCCCGGGTACGATCACCCGCTTGCGTTTTTTCTCAACGACCACCGACTTCGTACGGCCATGGCTAAAGCTCTGCCGTACGCGGCTCGTCTCCGTGCCACCGCCACGCAGGCTCAGGGTTTTACCTTTGCCGTTATCGCCATCCGTATCGCTCATTAGCCATCCATTCCTTTGAACAGGCCGTTGCCCGTCCGATATGTTGCGCAAAAAGCGCACCCGTCCCCTTGGGACAAAACTTTATTCGTTCCGCAAAGGACTCAGTTTTATGCGTTGCGGAACGCCTCTTACCCCGACTGGCGCAAAGCGTCCAGTCGATCCAACTCTCTTAGTGCGCGATCTGTGGCCCCACCGACATCGAGCGAGGCATGTACCACCGAATCGCGACCAAAAGCCATTCCCAGCTCATCAGCCGTCAGAACCGCAACAATGCGGGCCTCTCCGGCCAGAGGAACCAGTTTTCCGCGTCCATCTGCCGCCCCGTCAGAAGCCGCCAAAAGCGCACCCACCGGAGGGTCGGCACGCAAGCGGGCGCGAACCTTTTCAAACCCGTTCAGTGCCACGCCAGCCTTTCGGCACATGCTAACAGCATCGACAGCGCGACGCAGTAGCAACACCTCCAGATCATCGACCAACGACGCGGCCACTTCAACCGGCTGTTTGAAACCTCGGCTGAACAGTCGTTTCTTTACCGCCTTTTCAACCGATGCCCGATCTGCTGACAACCAAACACCCCGCCCGGGCAGACGTTCCGCCACATCCGGGACCAGCTGACCGTCAGGGTCGAGCACAAAGCGGACTTTCCCGTAGGTCGGTCCGCTTTCGCCCGATGCGATACAGCGGCGCTCGGGACCGTCATGGTCTTCACCATGGTCCCTCACCCGCCGTGATTTCCCGCCGCCGCGCGACATAGGGGCCCGCCGCGGGGTTAGCCGCGTGCGGTATCTCCGTCTTCAGCGACTTCCTCATAAGCGACTTCGCCGTCTTCACCTTCGGCAGCTTCGG
>JBMYXS010000038.1:0-35112 GCA_049608645.1 Pikeienuella sp.
CAAAGAACTGGATCCCGGATCACGTACGGGATGACGATGGTAAGGGATGATAAACTGCTGGACCCCGGATCAAGTCCGGGGTGACGGCGTAGGGGTGGATCGGCCGCCAAAAACAAATTTCGGCGAGAAATCTCGCCAGAACGAACACCACCGGGCTTTGGCCCGACAAAACGGAGAGCCAACATGGCGCTTGAAGAGATGACAGACGACTTGCGTGTCAAAGACGGCGTAGAGCAGGAAACCGTGGATGCGGTTCGCTCCGTTGGTGAGCGGTACAAATACGGTTTTTCCACTGATGTGGAGATGGAGTTTGCGCCCATCGGCGTAAACGAAGACATCGTGCGCCTGATCTCCGAAAAGAATGATGAGCCGGAGTGGATGACCGAATGGCGCCTTGCGGCTTTCGCGCGCTGGAAAGAGATGAAAGAGCCTGATTGGGCCATGGTTGATTATCCTGAAATCGACTTTCAGCAGATCTATTATTATGCGCAGCCCGCCTCCATGGCGAAGGAAAAGCCGAAGTCTCTGGACGAGGTGGACCCGGAATTGCTGCGCACCTACGAAAAGCTCGGCATCCCGTTGAAAGAACAGGCCATTCTGGCGGGTGTAGACACGTCGAACTATGACCCAGACCGCAAGGTTGCGGTGGATGCGGTTTTCGATTCAGTTTCCCTCGGTACCACGTTCAAAGAAGAACTGGCCAAGGCAGGTGTGATCTTCTGCCCAATCTCCGAGGCGATCCGCGATTACCCGGAGTTGGTAAAGAAATACATCGGGTCAGTCGTACCGGTGACGGATAATTATTACGCCACGCTCAACAGCGCGGTGTTCTCCGACGGCTCCTTTGTTTACGTGCCAGAGGGCACGCGCTGCCCCATGGAACTGTCCACCTATTTCCGCATTAACGCCGAAAACACAGGCCAGTTCGAACGCACGCTTATCATCGCTGAGAAAGGCGCATACGTCAGCTATCTCGAAGGGTGCACCGCGCCGATGCGCGATGAAAACCAGCTGCACGCGGCGGTGGTGGAACTGGTGATCCATGAGGACGCAGAGATCAAATATTCCACCGTTCAGAACTGGTATCCGGGCGATGAAAACGGTGTGGGTGGCATCTATAACTTTGTGACCAAACGCGCCGATTGCCGGGGCGACCGGGCCAAGGTGATGTGGACACAGGTGGAAACGGGTTCCGCGGTAACGTGGAAATACCCGTCCTGCATCCTGCGCGGCGATGATAGCCAGGGTGAGTTCTATTCCATCGCCATCGCGAATAACGCGCAGCAGGCTGATACGGGCACAAAGATGATCCACCTTGGTAAACGTACCAAGTCACGGATCGTGTCCAAAGGCATCAGTGCAGGGCGTGCGCAGAACACCTATCGCGGGCTTGTGTCCATGCACCCCAAAGCCAAGGAAAGCCGCAACTATACCCAATGTGACAGCCTTCTGATTGGCGATAAATGCGGTGCCCACACGGTGCCGTACATTGAGTGCAAGAATAACAGTAGCCGCGTAGAGCACGAAGCGACCACCTCGAAAGTGGATGATGATCAGCTGTTCTACTGCCGTCAGCGCGGCATGGATGAGGAAGAGGCAGTGGCGCTCGTCGTCAACGGCTTCTGTAAGGAAGTGTTGCAGGAACTGCCGATGGAATTTGCGGTCGAAGCGCAGAAACTGGTGGCGATTTCTTTGGAGGGGTCTGTTGGGTAACAAGCCGAAATGGGAGCGTCCCGTGCGCCCGGCCAGAAAAACCGTTTCTGGGTGGGTGCTCGTGCTTGTTTCCTTTTTGGTTGTGCCATTTGCCTTTCAAGGCAGGACAGCGGCGATTGGTTTGGGCTTTGCGCCCGTTCATTGTGCCGATGCTGAGACAGGCCACGCGTGATGGATTGGGAGGATCTGCCAAGGAACAGTAGCACCCGCATGTACCGCAGTTTCGCAATGGCGCTGTTGATCAGGCACTTATCGGGTCTGTCGACGGCGTTCGGCGGTATCGTTGGGTTGCTCCTCGGGGCGTATTTCTTCGACCGTCCGATTGGTGGCGCATTCGCGGGGGCACTCGGGCTTTGGCTGATCCTGCAAATTGCCTTCTGGTGGCTTGATCGGCGTATGGCCAGGACTGAGGCGAATGCCAAGAATGACGCGTTTGCCCGCCGTTGGGAGGCCGCCGTGCCCCCGGTGGAAGACAGGGGCGGCGAAAAGAAATGACAGGTTTGAAGACCGCCTCGATCTTGAGGTGTGTGAATACGGGTGAAGCCGGTGCCAGGGGCACCGCAAACAGGAAAGCAGCGACGCAATGACCTCAACAGGCGATAACGCGATGGAAACCGCGCACGGTGCAACAGCCCCGTCAGCGGCCCCGCGCGCGCCGTTGAAGCTCTATTGGTGGAATGGTGAGCCGAATTTCGGTGACGCTATCTCCCAAATCGTAACCGCCCATGTTTCGGGCCGTGAAGTGGAATGGGCCGCCCCCAAGGAATGCGACCTTTTCGCTGTCGGTAGCATTCTGCTTTTTGCCCGTCGCGCCCACGGCGGGGCAGGTCAGGGATATAGCCCGTGGGTGTGGGGCTCTGGCTGTATCGGGCCGCAGCGCATCGACTTTGTGAAGAACGTCAGGTTCGCCGCTGTTCGCGGGCCGCTGACCGCCACGCAGCTTGGCATTGATTGTTGGACCTTCGGCGACCCCGGCCTGCTGATTGCCGATGCGATGGGCGAAACGATTGAACCGGGTGGGCGTATTGGCGTTGTCCCACATCACAGCCACAGCCGCGCCGATTGGGTGCGTGATCTGTTTGAAGGTGATGATCGTTTTCTGCTGATTGACCCTTCTAGCGAAAACCCGCGAGACGTGGTGCGCCAGATTGCGTCCTGTCGCTATGTGCTGTCCTCCAGCCTGCATGGGCTGATCGTGGCTGACAGCTATGGCATCCCGAATACGTGGATCACGCCGAAGTTCAACCACGGTACGCCGTTTCAGAAGTTCTTTGACTATGCGTTGTCTGTTGGTCGCATCATGGAGCGGCCGCTGGAATACCGTGAAATTCTAGGCTTCGTTGACCGCGGTGTGCCGGATGAGTTTTCCTACGGTGACAATATCGCGGCGGTAAAGCGCACCATTGCTTCTGCGTTTCCTGATGAATTGCGCGCCGCGCCGCGTGGGGTGGGCGAACCCTGATGAAAACGATTTGCGCCATCAGAACCAATAAATGGGATGAGAATGCTGAACGCCTGTTTCAGCAGCTTTCGCCTGTGTTCGGTGATGATCTGGTGGTAATTTTCCATGACCGCCCGGCCGAGGTTGTCCCGCCGCTACCGTGTGCGGACATCAATCGGCGCTGGGTGCGCAGGCACGGGCTTGCGCGGCCGATCGACTGGGGGTGGCGCTGCGGCGATTATTTCTATTTTCGGCTGCGCGAAGCCTATCCCGACTACGATCATTACTGGCTGATTGAACCGGATGTGTTTTTTCGGGGTGACGTTGGGGCGTTCTTTGGCGCGTTTGATAACCATGCGCACGATATGCTGACGTATCGCTTGGTAAAATTGAGCCGCAGTCAGAGCCGCTTTGCCCGTCGGATGCCGATGGAGGAAATCCGCAGGGCGATTTTTGCACTGACCCGTTTTTCGGGGCGGGCGCTCGACTTTCTTTTGGCAGAGCGTCAGGCCTTTTCCCTCAGCGGGGAGTTTAACCGCTTCTACCCCAATGACGAGATTTTCAGCATGTCGCATGTCTGCGCGCATCCAGAGTTTTCGCAGGGCGATATGGAAGCGATTGCGCCGGAGTGGTTCGAAACGAGCTACTTTGACACGGCCCCAGATATTCTGGCGGATTCGCTGCGTGAGGAAGATGCCGCGCCTACCGTCGGGGTTTTTCATCCCGTGCATGAAAAACGGCAATTCAAGGATGCTGTTGCCAAGCGTCTCGTCGGCGGAAATGGCTTTCTGGCCCGTATGAATCCGTCGCTCTCACATCTGGATCAGGCTGATGCCGAAGACATTGTCGCGACGGTGTCGGCGGCCCTGTTCAAACAGCTTTCCCCCCTGACGACAGGCAAGGGTGCGGTTGAGCCGGCAAAGGTAAAAACATGAATATTTCCATGGGGTTATGGTTTGATACAGACGCGCCCGTTCCGCTGGGCCGCATGACCGTTTGCAAACCTGGAAACGGGGGCAATCGCTGATGACTGGTGCAGTAAAATACGGTGCTGTGTTCGCCGTCGCGATATTTTTTATCGGCCTGACCACCGGGATGGGGGGGAGCCTGCTGCCTAACTTGGGGTTTTCGCTGCTTATGGGGGCGTTTGCGGCGATCCTGTTTACGCTCGTGCAAAAATATTTCGGAGGTGACCGGAATGAATAACAGTGTTTTTCACGCATATGTGCCGCCTGATTTCCGCGCCGGGACATTGAACGACATTGGCAACAACCGGCTAACACATCGGTAAGGCCTGAAAGAAACATCGCCCTCACGGGTATTGAACCGAAACAGTCACGAAACACATCACCCAACAACGCTGCGCGCGCCGTCTTGTTGTTGGCCACACACTTGGGAAACGAACATGCTCTCGATTAAGAACCTCCACGTCAAACTGGAAGACGAAGACAAACAGATCCTGAAGGGCGTTGACCTCGACGTGCCTGCGGGTGCGGTCCATGCCATCATGGGGCCAAACGGGTCTGGTAAATCGACCCTGTCCTATGTGCTGTCCGGGCGTGGTGGCTATGAAGTTACTGACGGTTCCGCGGCGCTTTTGGGGGACGACATTCTGGATATGGAACCTGAAGAGCGCGCGGCGGCTGGCCTGTTCCTCGCGTTTCAGTATCCGGTCGAAATTCCCGGTGTTGGCAACATGACGTTCCTGCGTACGGCCCTGAATGCACAGCGTAAGGCGCGCGGCGAAGCGGAATTGAATGCAGCGGAGTTTCTGAAACTTGTCCGCGCCAAGGCCAAAGACCTGAAAATCGACGCTGACATGCTGAAACGCCCGGTTAACGTCGGCTTTTCCGGTGGTGAGAAAAAGCGTAACGAAATTCTGCAGATGGCTTTGCTGGAGCCAAAAATGTGCATTCTGGACGAAACTGATTCAGGTCTCGATGTGGATGCGATGAAATTGGTAT
Source organism: Pikeienuella sp. (assembly GCA_049608645.1). Taxonomy (GTDB): domain Bacteria; phylum Pseudomonadota; class Alphaproteobacteria; order Rhodobacterales; family Rhodobacteraceae; genus Pikeienuella. Next base: position 5,119 of record JBMYXS010000038.1, read on the forward strand.
CCGAAGGCGTGAATGCCCTGCGTAACGAGGGGCGCTCGTTCCTCGTGATCACCCATTATCAGCGTCTGCTGGATCACATTAAGCCGGACGTCGTGCACATCATGGCAGCGGGCCGCATCATTAAATCCGGTGGGCCAGAGTTGGCGCTGGAAGTTGAAAACAACGGCTACGCAGACATCCTGGCGGAGGTGGCATAATGGCCGCACCTGAAACCAAACAGAGCGTGGCGGAGACGATGCTTGAGGGCCATGCTGTACTGACAGGTGCGGAGTGGGCGCAGTCGACGCGCGCCACCGCTCGTGCGCGCTTTCTTGGCGCGGGCGTGCCGGGGCGGCGGGACGAGTATTGGAAATATACCAACCCTACGCCGCTGACTTCATCGGTTGCGCCGGTTTCGGCACCGATCGTCAGTGACGAGGTTCCGGTTTTCGATAGCGCCGATGTGTGCCGTTTGACCTTTGTTGATGGCGTTTTTGACCCAGCACAATCGGATGACCCGGCTGTTGGCGGCGTTGAAATCCAGTCCCTCGCAGAAGCAACCGCGGCTGATATTCACTGGGCGCGCGATGTCTACGGGGTGCTTGAGGCCGCGGGCCAGACGCCCGTTGCCCGCCCGTTGGCGTCATTCAACACCGCAACCGCAACCCAAGGGTTCGTGATCCGTGCAATAGGGCAGGCGGCCAAGCCGGTGCATTTCCGTTATCTGCACGTGAGCGAGACGTCTGACGCGGCGGTCCATCATGTTATTCGTGTTGAAGAAGGTGCCGCCTTGACCGTGCTGGAAAACGGTGCTGCTGCGGCGCGTTTCAACAAGGTGATGGAAGTCGATGTTGCGGATGGCGGCTCGTTCCACCATGTGCGCGCACAGGGTCGTGATCACGGGCGTGTCGCTGGCACACATCTGTTTGCCCGCCTTGGCGCGGAATCGAAGTTCAAGAGCTTCACGCTGACCGTGAACGGCAAACTGACGCGCAATGACTGTGTTATCGAATTTACCGGCGATGATGCGGTCGGCGTGGTTGCGGGGGCCTCCATCGGTGATGGTGATTTTCACCACGATGACACGGTTTTTGTGACCCATGATGCGGTGAATTGTGAAAGCCGTCAGGTCTTCAAGAAGGTGCTCAAGAACGGCGCGCGCGGCGTTTTTCAGGGTAAGATCCTGGTGAAGGAAGGCGCGCAGAAAACTGATGGTTATCAGATCAGTCAGGCGTTGCTGCTGGATGACGATAGCGAGTTTGATGCCAAGCCAGAGCTGGAAATCTATGCGGATGACGTGGCTTGTTCGCATGGCTCTACCTGTGGCGCGGTTGATGAAACGGCGCTGTTCTATCTTCGCTCTCGTGGTGTCCCGCTTTCCGAAGCGCAGGATATGATGGTTATTGCCTTTGTTGATGAGGCAATCTCCGAGATTGAAGACGCAGAAATTGCCGATGATATTCGTGAACGTGTCGCGGCATGGTTGGCGCGTCGGTCGCAAAAGCCATGATAGAGGGGGGCGGCCTTACCGGTCGCATCCTGTTTGGCTGGCGCGCGCCGCTCGAAGCGATGCGCGCCGAGGTTGCGGCTCGCCACGGAGAGCCGCGCCTGATGGCCTATGCCTTTGGGGCGAGCGTTTTTCTGACGCTTGGCCCCGTCCTCGCAGAGGTGATCCGCCCCGCCATGGCGGTTGGTGATGAACGCTCAGGCTGGTTTGCTGCGCGTTTGTTGATTGGCTTATCGTTTTTGCCTTTGGGCCTCTATGCGTCGGCGGCTGTGGTTCGGGCGTTGTGTCTGATCTTTGGTGGTGTCGGTGACTGGGCGGCGGCGCGTCTGGCGCTTTTCTGGTCCGCGCTTATTTCAGGGCCGCTTGCGGTGGTTGCGCATGTTTGTGGGGCGCTGACGGGCTTGTCGTGGTTCGGTGATACGGTTGCCGGGTTGCTGTGGGTGTTCTGGTTGGCGCCAGCATTGGCGGTCACGATGGGGTTTGAAACCCGGCGCGCCTATTACGTGCTGGGCGCACTGGCGCTCGTGTCGCTTGGGGCAAAGGGCGTGATCGGATGAACGTGCTTACAGCCTTTGCGTGCAAAAAGAGGAAGACGTCGCCTCGTGAACCGTTTACGCTACAGCCTGCTTGTGTAGGTGCGTAGTGTGGGGCGAGGAGCGCGTAAATGACTGAACCGGGTAAAGGTGTCTCTGAACAAGAGATACATCATTCAATAATTGACGACATTCGGGACGACGACCCGGATCTTCGCGGCGACCGCAAGTATGTGGATCGCATTCTCGACGCGTATGCGGACATGCGCTCTTCGACCCGCGATTTCATTAAATCCCGCCCGTCAGAGGCGCGATTGCTGTTTCTTGCGCTTTTGTCAGATGTGATCTTTTTTCTGGCGCGGTCCATCTCGATGGTGGTGGCACCACCCGTGGAAGTGCAGGCGAGCTTGCCGGAGTTTGTTGGCCTTGGCATCATCGTGGCCTTTCTGCTTCGCACCTCGCTGTTCTATATCATCGCTGTTCTTGCCCGGATCATATCGATCCCGTTTGGCGGGAAAGGGGGCTGGTACGAAACGCGGTGCGGCGTATTTTGGGCGGCATTGGTTTCGGCCCCGGTCGAACTCGTGGGTGCGCTGCTGACGCTTGGGGTGGTGAACCTGCGCGGTTACATCTCGTTCCTGGATAATGACTGGCTGATTGAAATGCCCTATTTTATCGGCCCCATCGCGTTTGGCTTCTTCCTGTCGGCAGGTTTGGCGCAGGCGCAAGGCTTCAGGTATAACTACCGCGTCATGGCGGTGCTGGCGATCATCGGTTTCGGCCTGATCTGGCTGGCCGCCTGGGGTGGTCTGGTGGGAGGCTCTACGCCCTGATGCAGGCATTTCTGATCGAAGCGGTGGTTCTGAGCCTGCGCGACCCCCGTCGTGGCGTGCGGCTTGTGCTGGATAATGTCCAGGGCACGCAGGGCGCGTTGGTGATGTTCGGCTTGGCGCTGATCATCTCTTGCCTGGTTGCGGCTTTGCACTGGATCCTGGTCGGCCCACCGGATTTGAGCCATCTGCCTGCCGAAACACCCGTTCCGACCCTGTCGCAGGCTGTTCAGGGCATGTTGATCGTCAGTGCCATGTTCCTTGCTGTGTTCATGGGGATTGCTTTCGGGGTTGGAAAACTCTTCGGCGGTACGGCCAATATCGCGGCCGTCGTGGTTGCTTTGGCGTGGCATAGTATTCTGACCGCGCCGCTCGCCCCGTTTGTGACTGTTTCGAGCATTATGGGGCCTGATGGCCCCGCGTTCTGGCGTATCGGCCTGCTGTTGTTCACAACCTGGTTGTTGATCTGCTTTGTTGCAGAGGTTCACCGCTTTAGGAGCGCCTGGCTCGTTGGCGCGGTTGTGGCTGGGTTTATGTTCGGTCTGTCTTTGATATTTGTTGCCTCTCTGAGCGGAGCTTAGTTCCTGAAATGACCACTTACGATGTCGCCGCCATTCGCGCCGATTTTCCAATTCTGTCGCGCGAGGTTCACGGCAAGCCGCTTGTATACCTCGACAATGGGGCCTCGGCGCAAAAACCACAGGTGGTGATTGATGCGGTCACAAATGCCTATTCGATGGAATACGCCAATGTGCACCGGGGCCTGCATTATCTGTCCAACCTCGCGACGGATAACTTTGAAGACGTGCGGGCAAAACTGGCAGGGTTCCTCGGCGCGCCGGATGTGAATGAAGTTATCTTTTCCACCGGGTCGACCTTTGGCCTGAACATGGTGGCCTCCAGCTGGCTCAGCCCGCGGATTGAACCGGGCGATGAGATCATCCTTTCGGTCATGGAGCACCACGCCAACATCATTCCCTGGCATTTCCTGCGTGAACGGCAGGGCGCAGTGCTGAAATGGATTGATATTGAGGATGACGGCTCGCTCGACCCACAAAAGGTGATCGATGCCATCGGCCCCAAAACCAAGATGATTGCCGTGACCCACATGTCGAACGTCACCGGCGCTGTCGTGGACATCAAGACCATCACAGCCGCCGCAAGGGCAAAGGGCGTCGCCGTCTGTGTTGATGGCAGTCAGGCAGCGGTTCATATGCCGGTGAATGTGGCTGATCTGGGGTGCGATTTCTATGCGATCACGGGCCATAAACTCTATGGCCCATCGGGCAGTGGCGCGACGTGGATTTCCTCCGAACGGCTGGCAGAAATGCGCCCTTTCATGGGCGGCGGCGACATGATCCGCGATGTGAAGCGTGATCTGGTCACATATAACGACCCGCCCCATTTGTTGGAGGCTGGCACCCCAAACATCGTGCAGATGATCGGCCTTGGTGCTGCGATCGACTATATGCAAAGCGTTGGGATGGAGGCGATTGCGGCCCACGAAGCGGACCTGCGCGATTATGCGCGCGAACGTCTAAAGGGCCTGAACTGGCTCGTGCTGCATGGCGATGCGCCGGACAAGGGCGCAATTTTCTCGTTCGGGATGACGGGCGCGGCGCACCCCCATGACATATCCACCATCATCGACCGGAAGGGCGTCGCCGTAAGGGCAGGGCACCATTGCGCCCAGCCTTTGATGGACCATTGGGGCGTATCCGCGACGTGCCGTGCATCCTTCGGGATGTACAACACGCGCGAAGAGGTCGATGTGCTGGTGGATGCGCTTAACACTTGCCACGAGTTGATGGGGTAGGGGGCGTGCGGTTAGAGGTCGAAAGCCTTAAACCCAAGGAAATTTCAGATTTTCGCCTGGTCGAGAAAGCGCTTCGGTCATTGAAAAGTTACGGCCCAAGGTCCTTCGCAATTTTGACGAATTCGAATGGGTCGTTTGTGCAAGTCGCGGGTGGGCGAGTGACATGCGTGTTAGAACGTGGGGTTGCCTCGACAGGCTTTCTTGAGCGGGCGTTTCTCGTGCAACCAAAGGTTTCTTTTGTCGGGACGCAGCTATTGTCGTGCGGGGCTGGCAAGATCAACGTCGAACCCGAAGAGTTTCTTTTTATCGATGATGTCGTTGGTGCTTTTGAAGCCTTTTTTCACGGGCACCGTTTTGCGACTGACTTGCTGTGGAGAAAACACACTAGCTGACGGTTGCCCTGTCACCCGGAATCAATGCGAAGCCGCCTGTTGCCGACAGTTGTTTGCAAACAAACACCGAGAGCGGGTGACGGACGGGCCGTTCTCGGTGCGCGGCAGCGGGTTGCATGTAAACCGCGAGAGCGGGTGGCCTCTCGCCTTTACTGCGGCAGAGATCAGCGGATAAATAGGATGAACGTGGCAGCCATAAAGCGCACCGCGAGAGGTTTGAACGACAGACCACGGCCCCTTACGCACCCGGCTACCGATAGCTCTAATCAGGGCGTCCCTTCGTCACCCTCTCGCCCGCCCGCTTGCCCCCCTCATTCCCCTGCGCTACCGCTGTCGGCAGAAGATTTCCCCCAAGTGACAGGAGGTCGCCCCATGCGCCCCGACGAAACACCCGCTCGCAATGACAAGACCATCCGCCTGTCTGATTACACTGCCCCCGCATGGTTGGTCGAGGAAACGCATCTGACGTTCGACCTCCACCCCACGGCGACGCGGGTGAAGGCGACGATCAGCTTTGTGCGGAACCCTGCGCAATCTGGCCCTGCTGATCTGAAGCTGGATGGGGCGGAGATGGCGCTCATCAGCGCGAAGGTTGATGGCAACGCGGTCGATCCGCTCACCAATGCCGAGGGGCTGACCGTCCCTGCCGCGAATCTTCCCAGCGATCGCTTCACCTGGGAATGTGAGACAGAGATTAATCCGCAGGCCAACACCGCGCTTGAAGGCCTTTATATGTCCAACGGCATGTATTGCACCCAGTGTGAGGCCGAAGGGTTCCGCAAGATCACCTATTACCCCGACCGCCCCGATGTGATGACCAAATTCCATGTGCGGATTGAAAGTGACCTGCCGGTGCTTCTTTCCAATGGTGATCCGGTGGCGCGGGGCGATGGGTTTGCCGAATGGAATGACCCTTGGCCAAAGCCTGCTTATCTGTTCGCCCTCGTGGCCGGTGATCTTGTTTCACATGACGACACGTTCACCACCATGTCAGGTCGTGAGGTAAAGCTCGGCATCTATGTGCGGCCCGGCGATGAGGATAAATGCGCCTATGCGATGGACGCGCTGAAACGCTCCATGCGCTGGGACGAAACTGAATATGGCCGCGAATATGACCTCGACCACTTCAACATCGTTGCTGTCGAAGATTTCAACATGGGCGCGATGGAGAACAAGGGGTTGAACATCTTCAACTCCAAGTATGTGCTGGCCAGCCCGGAAACGGCCACAGACCAGAATTATGCGCTGATCGAAGGCATCATTGCACATGAGTATTTCCATAATTGGACGGGCAACCGCATCACCTGCCGCGATTGGTTTCAGCTGTGTTTGAAAGAGGGGCTGACCGTGTTCCGCGATCAGCAGTTTTCCGGCGACATGCGCTCCCACGCGGTGCAGCGGATTGCCGATGTGCAGCAGTTGCGGGCGCGCCAGTTTCGGGAGGACGCAGGCCCATTGGCACATCCGGTGCGGCCAGAAGCCTATGTGGAAATTAACAATTTCTACACCGCAACCGTTTACGAAAAGGGGGCGGAGGTTATCCGCATGCTCCACCGCTTGGTTGGGAAAGCGGCCTATGACAGGGCGCTGACGCTCTATTTTGACCGCCATGATGGGCAGGCCTGTACCATCGAAGATTGGCTACAGGTGTTTGAGGATGCCACCGGGCGTGACCTTGATCAGTTTGCGCGCTGGTATTCCCAGGCAGGTACGCCACGTGTGACCGTGACCGAAGCCTATGATGGGGGCGAATATCGCCTGTCCTTGACGCAAGACACCCGCCCGACACCGGGGCAGCCTGAAAAACTGCCGCAGGTTATCCCGGTCGCCTATGGATTTCTTGCGGCTGACGGCACCGAAGTTGAGGCTGGAACGCTGGAACTGACGGAGGCATCGCAAACCTTTGTGTTTGAATTGCCCGAACGCCCGATCTTGTCACTGTTCCGCGAATTTTCCGCACCCGTAATCGTGGAGCGTTCTGTGACCAACGCAGAGCGCGCGTTTCTGATGGCGCATGACACAGACCCGTTCAACAAATGGGAGGCCGCGCGCGCGCTTTCGCTTGATGTTGCACTTGAGATGCTCGCCTCCCCCGCTGTTGACCCTTCTGCTGAATGGGCGGACGCATTGGTTGCGATGGCCAATGATACCGCGCTGGACCCTGAGTTTCTGGCAATGATGCCAGCGGTTCCCGGACAGGATGAAATTGCTGCACGGTTGGCTGATCAGGGAGAGGTTGTTGACCCTGACGCGGTTTTCGCTGTGACCGAACGGATGGCGGAGCGCGCGGCAGTGGCGCTTTCCGCCCGGATGACGACGATCTATCACGAGATGGCAACTGATGCCGCTTACGACCCCGGTGCAGAGCAAGCGGGGCGCCGGGCTCTGCGCAATGCGGCGCTTGGTTGGATTTCCCGCACTGATGGCGGGGCAGCGGCGCGCGCGCAATTTGCGGAGGCCAGCAACATGACTGACAGCCTCGCGGCGTTGACGGTTCTTGTTCGCCGCGGGCTTGATGGTGCTGATGAGGCACTTGCCGCGTTTGAGAAACGCTGGGCCGCAGACAGCCTGGTGATGGATAAATGGTACATGGTTCAGGCACTGTCCACCGCGCCGGATGCGCTGCAAAAGGTGGCCAGCCTTGCAAACAGCGATGGGTTCAACTGGAAAAACCCAAACAAGTTCCGGTCATTGATTGGTGCCTTTGCTGCAGCTAATGCCGTTCGCTTCCACAGTGCGGATGGGGCGGGGTATGGGTTCTTTGCTGATTGGTTGATCCGTATGGATGACACCAACCCGCAAACCGCCGCGCGCGTTGCCGGTGCCTTTGAGACGTGGCGCCGATATGATGAGGCGCGTCAGACGCTGATTGCAACGGAACTTGACCGCATCCTGGCAAAGCCTGCGCTTTCCAAGGATATGGCGGAAATTGTAGGCCGGATCAGGGCGGCCTGATGCCCCTGAACATTCTGCTTTTACTTGGGTGCGGTACATGGTGGGGGTTTTCCTTCGCACTGAGCCGTATTGTGATGGAAGGGGGGCAAAACCCGCTTGTCATCGCGTTCTGGCAAAGCGCGGGATCAGCGGCACTGGTTTGGGGCGGCTTTGCGGTTATGGGCAAGATGCCCCGCATTGATATGGTTTTCGTGCGCTATTCGCTGATGATTGGCGCACTCGGAGGTGCGATCCCCAGCGCGCTGCTGTATTGGGCGGTGGCGCATGTGGGGGCAGGTGTTCTTTCGGTCTGCATGGCAACGGTCCCACTGATGCAGTTCGGCTTTTCGGCAGCTTTGGGACTAGAACGGGCGCGCCCCCTTCGGTTTGTCGGTATAGCGATTGGTCTGGCCGCCGTGTTTGTTATCGCACGCCCTGATGGCGGTGCGGCGCCGGTGCTATGGGTGGCGGTCGCGATGGGGGCGGGGTTCAGTTATGTGCTGGAAGAGGCATTCATTGCGGGTCGTCGACCTGAAAACATAAGCCCCGGCGCAACGATGGCGGGCATGGTTCTGGCATCTGCCGTGTTTTTGTCGCCGGCATTGCTGTTTGCCGATGCCCCCTTGCCATTTGCTGTTCTGTCCCCTGGCCCGCGTGAATGGGCGCTGGGCGCTTTCATTCTCGGCAGCCCTGTCATTTATGGGGGCTTTGTGTGGCTGATCATGCGGGCTGGCCCGGTCTTTTCCGCGCAGGTGGCCTATGTCGTGACCATTGCCGGTGTCGTTGGTGGTGTGTGGTTTCTGGGGGAGGCGTATGAAGGTGGCTTCTGGCTTGCCCTTGCTATGATGATCGTTGCGCTGGCGCTGGGTTTGCCCGGTGGGCGTGCGGTGAAGGCCATACCATGAAGGTTGCCGTCGTTGGTGCGGGGTTAAGTGGTTTGACCGCTGCATTGACCCTGCGGGATGCCGGGGCTGATGTGACCGTGCTGGAGGCGCGTTCGGAGGCCGGCGGGCGCATCCGGTCAGTGCGCGATAGCCGCGGGGCTTATCTCGCGGATCTTGGCCCAACATGGGTTTGGCCGCGTTATCAACCCGTTGTGCAGAAATGGATGACACACCTGAATATCGCAGGGGTTCCGCAATTTGATGAAGGTGCCGTGATGGTAGAGCAAGGCGGCAACGCTGCGCCGACGCCCATGCGCCTGCCGGGGCAGGAGGGGAGCGTTCGCCCCGTTGGCGGGCCGCAGGCCTTTGTTGATGCAATGGTTCGCCAACTGCCGCAGTCGTGTTTGCAATTTGGTACACAGGTGCGGGAGGTCGATTGTGATGGCGGCGGCGTGGTGCTGAAATGTGGCGACGATCGCTTTCACGCTGACCGTGTTGTCATGGCCTTGCCACCCCGCATTGCCGCCAACAGGATACAGTGGGTGCCCGCGCTGCCAGCCGCGCTTTCAAACGCGCTTTTGCAAACGCCGACATGGATGGCACCGCATGCAAAGGTCGTCGCGTTATTCGAATATCCGTTCTGGCGAGCGCAAGGCCTGTCGGGGCGTATTGTCAGTCGGGTTGGCCCGTTGGTTGAGGCCCATGATCATTCTGGGCCAAATGGCTCGCCCGCGGCCCTGTTCGGCTTTGTTGGCTGGCCTGCTGCAAACCGGGATTCAGGGCTTGAAGTGGCTGTGCGCGAACAATTGGCCAGATGCTTTGGCCCCGATGCGCCGCCCCCGGTCGCGGTTCATATCGAAGATTGGGCGTATGACCCATTGGTCACGACTGAGGCTGACCTTTCAGGGCCGGGGGCGCACCCTGCCGTTGGCCCGGAAAGCTTGCGTACATTGTACTATGGTGGTCGCGTGGTGTTTGCGGGCGCTGAGACATCGGATGTTAGTCCGGGCTTGATCGAAGGCGCGCTTGCCGCTGGCGAGATGGCCGCAGAAAAGGTGCTTCAGGGCTGAACAGGGGGCTGTGCCACGCCTTCAGTGTTGCGAACCATCGCAGACTGTTTTGACAACGCGGGCAGCGGGGCGGTAAGGGATGGCGATGAACGTACCGTATGATCTTACCCATGCCCGCCGCTTGTCGGTGGCACCCATGATGGACTGGACAGACCGTCATTGTCGGTATCTGCACCGCTTGCTGAGCCGGAATGGCCTGCTTTACACCGAAATGGTAACTGCGCCTGCCGTTGTGCATGGTGATCGGGACAGGTTGCTGGGCTTTGATGCAGTTGAACAGCCGGTTGCCTTGCAGCTTGGCGGTTCAGAGCCGGAATTGCTGGCCGCCGCGGTTAAGGCCGCCGCACCATACGGGTATGCCGAGATCAATCTAAATGTCGGTTGCCCTTCTGATCGCGTGCAGTCCGGCGCGTTTGGTGCCTGTCTGATGCGGGAACCTGATCTTGTGGCCCAATGCTGCGCCGCCATGATCGAAGCCGCTGACGGGGTGCCCGTTACCGTAAAGTGCCGCATCGGCGTTGATGATCAAATTCCGGAAGTTGTCCTGCCCGACTTCATCGACCGGGTCGCGGCGGTGGGCGTCGATGTTTTTGTCATTCATGCACGGATGGCATGGTTGCAAGGGTTAAGCCCAAAGCAAAACCGAGATATTCCGCCGCTTGATTACCCGCTTGCGCGCGCAATGAAGACACGGCGACCTGACCTGTCGATCAGTGTTAACGGCGGCATTACGACACTTGCCCAGGCAAAGGCGTTTTTGGCCGATGGATTTGATGGCGTGATGATCGGGCGCGCCGCTTATCACGATGCGGCTTCGGTTTTGATCGGGGCTGATGCGCAGTTGTTTGATGATGATGGCCCGCAACGATCAGCCGAAGAGGCCGTGCGCGCCATGTTGCCCTATATCGAGGCGCACCTTGGCAATGGCGGGCGGCTCAACCAGATAACACGCCATATGCTTGGCTTGTTTCAGGGCCGCCCCGGTGCAAGACGCTGGCGGCGTATTCTGTCTGAAGAAGCCCATAAAGATGGTGCTGACGGCGCTGTGGTGGAATGCGCACTCAACGCACTTGCCCCCGCCGAATACGCGGCCTGAGGAGAACGATATGGACGTTGGTTTCGGCGATATGATGGTCTTGTTGGTGTTCCTGCTTCTGGTTGGTGTGGTTGCAGGTGTTCTGGCAGGGTTGTTGGGTGTCGGTGGCGGGATCGTCATTGTGCCGGCGTTGTTCTATGTTTTTGTCGCTCTGGACTATCCGGCGGCAACCTTGATGCATGTCTGTGTTGCCACATCTTTGGCTACGATTGTGCTGACCTCGCTCCGATCTGTCGCTGCGCACCGGAAAAAAGGGGCGGTTGATGATCAACTGCTGAAGGCTTGGGCACCCTATATCGGTGTTGGCGCGATTGCTGGCGTGGTTGCGGCTGATTATCTGAAATCATCTGCGTTGATGGTCGTTTTTGGTATCGCGGCCTTTGTGGTTGCGATGCATATGGCATTCGGCAAAGCGCATTGGCGGATCGGTGATGAGCCACCCAAAGGGGCCGCAAAAGGCGGAATAGCAACGGGCGTCGGTTTCCTGTCAGTTTTAATGGGGATCGGCGGAGGCACATTCGGCGTACCCTTGTTGTCCCTTTACAATGTGGCTGTGCACCGCGCAGTGGCAACCGCCGCCGGGTTCGGGTTGATCATCTCGATCCCCGCGGTGATCGGTTTCGTCGTTTCGGGCTTTGGCGCGCCAGACCGTCCGCCATTTACACTTGGCTATGTGAACATGCCGGCCTTTGCGATTATCGTGCCGATGACGGTTTTATGCGCGCCCTATGGCGTGAAACTGGCGCATTCGCTTAACCCGCGCCCATTAAAGTTGCTCTTTGCCTTCTTTCTGGCAGTGACCGCGCTGAACATGCTGCGCAAGGCGCTTTATGGATAGGTTTGCCGATCGGGGGTGGGTGCGGTTTCCTTTTGACCCCGCCTTGGCCGCATGGGCCAATCATGCGAACGCCGCGGCGGTGACTGCCGAAACTGAGCCAGAGAATGCCACGTGGTTACGCTGCGGCGGTACGTGGTTTGTCGGGGTGGATGCTTTGCCCAATGATGCTGATGGTCGTCTCCCCGGCGGCCCGCAGCTTGCAGGGGCGGCCATTCGTGCCGCGCGTCAGGTCGAAGATGCTCCACTGCACGCGGCGCAGGCTTCGGTCATCTACAAGGGCTACCCCAGACAAGGCGACGATGAAGATAATGCTGCGTTTCGGTTCCGCGCGCGGCGCGATGCCGCCCATGTGGATGGTTTGCACAGGATCATGCCCGGGCGCAGGCGGTTATTGAAAGAACGTCATGCGTGGATACTTGGTATTCCGCTAAACAACTGCGATGCCGCGCCCATGACAGTCTGGGAGGGGAGCCACGAATTGATGCGCGAGGCATTGACCCGCGCCTATTGCGGCATTGCTCCGGCGGTGTGGGATACGCACGATATTACTGAACCCTATCAAGCCACGCGCAAGCGGTGCTTTGATACCCTCAAACGCGTTGAGCTGCGCGCCAAGGTGGGTGAGGCGTATCTTATCCACCGTCTTGCCCTGCATGGCGTGGCCCCTTGGGGGGAAAGCCGTGAACCGGGGGAAGGGCGCCGCGCGATTGCCTATTTCAGACCGGAACTGAGTGCGGGAGCCACCAGTGATGCCTGGCTGACTGCGCCCTGACATTTGATTTCCCCCGATGGTTCGGGTGTGACAGGTGCCGTTGGATCAGTTGCGCAGAACCAGCGTGTCGCGTTTGAAGCTGGTTTCCTGAATGCGGCTCAGGAAACTCATGCCCAGCAGCGAGGAATGCAGTTTACCCTTTTCAGCCACTGCGGCACGCACGCCGAACAGGCCGATTTCGCCAACCTGAACGCTGTCGAGTGTTACACTGGCAACATGCGCCCGGCCGTTCGCGGTGATGACAGGGATAGAGAACCGCATTTTCTCCGGTTCAAGCCCTATCGCCTCGGCATCCTCATAGGACAGCAACACGAGTGAAGCGCCGGTGTCGACCAGCATACCGACCTTTTCGCCGTTGATCTTGGTGACGGCGCGGAAATGGCCATCCCATGCCTTTTTAAGCGCGACTTCGCCTTCTTGCCGGGCAATGGCGATGGTGGGGCTTACCTCGCCCCGGATCTGATCAAAGACCGGGCGCAGGTCGTGGCGATAGGCATAACCCGCTACAGCAACGGTTAAAACGCCAACCCAGATCGCCGTCGCCTGGGCGGCAGGTTTCATGCGCAAGGCGCGGCCGCGCAGGCTAAAACCGACAAAGCCGATCAAAAGGGCAGACAGGTAAACCAATCTTTCCTGCGCGCCAGCTTCGCCAAGCGCGCCCGGAAAATTTACATTTAGCTGAGCGACAACCACCACAATGGCGATGATCAGCGCGATGGGCCAGAATGCTACCAACGTCGTTCCCCTATTTTGGAGAACAATGACACACATTAGGTGGGTGTGCAAATATCTTGTGAGGTTAACTTTTTGCAGTAAGATATTGATTAATAAAGATTAACAATCGGGGGTGGGCGTCGCGTTGCGACTTGCACGTCCACCGCGTCGTTTGGGGAAACGCTCTGCGCGGGCTTCAAACTCATCCATGACTTCGCGGCGCCCCTCAGGTGTCATACGCGACCAACCGGCGATTTCATGCCTCGTGCGGCGGCACCCCACGCAAAGGCCTGCCTGTTCGTGGATAACGCAGATACGCACACAAGGGCTTTCGATTTCTTGGCGGGACCAAACTTCGTTGGCATCAGTCATTGGGCAATTCCGTCGTTGGAAATGACGTTGAGGCGGTCCAGCACCCCTTGCAGGATATAAGCGGCGGCCATTTTGTCCACGACTTCGGCCCGGCGTTTACGCGATTGATCTGCCTCTAAAAGCGTGCGCTCAACCGCGACGGTCGAAAGGCGCTCATCCCAGAACGCGATATGTAAATCGGTCAATTTGGAGAGGTTGCGCGCAAACGCCCGCGTTGATTGCGCCCGCGGGCCCTCAGAGCCATCCATGTTACGGGGCAGGCCAAGAACGAACCCTGCCGCTTCGCGGCTCTCCGCAAGGGAGAGGAGTATCTTGGCATCAGCCGTGAACTTGGTTCGCTTTACCGTTTCAACCGGCGTGGCAACGGAGCGGCGAAGGTCTGATGCCGCCACGCCAATGGTTTTCGTTCCAAGGTCTAGCCCCAGCAATGCCCGATAGGGAGGCAAAGCTGTGGCCAGTTCGGTAATGTCGTCGGTGATCACTCGAACACCACGCCATTCAACAGGGCGGCTTCCTTGAGATAGGCTTTGGAAATGGCATCATCATCATAGATGACAACGGCCTCTTCATAGGCTGCGCGGATGGCTTCACTATCGCCAAGAACCTTGTAGGCGCGCATCAACTTGCCCCATTCGTTCACGTCGACCACCCGACCGTCCGTCGTCAGGCGATTATGCAAGCGGGACACCATACCCCGAACCATCGCCTGGCGATCTTCTGGAGCCATTTCCTGTGCTGCGGCAATGTCCTCCTGCGTTGGGCCGGGCGACGCCGGTGCCACTGGTGCAGGTTCTGGTGCAGCGCCGTTCAGCGCCGCGTTCAGAATGGCAAGCTGACCCGGCTCGCTTGCCAGCGCCGCGCGCGCGCGGTTGGCGGCATCTTCGGCTTTTGGTCCATCACCAAGAACGCTGTAGGATGAGACAAGCCGCAGCCATTCATCGGCGGAGCCGCCGTTTGCCATCAGGCGATCATCGAGGCGCTGAACCATGCCGCGGATCATCGCCTGACGATCATCGGGCTGCATTTCGCTGGCCGCTGCTATGTCTTCCGCGTCAGGGCCGGGCGCGGCTTGCTGCGGCAATTCTTCTGTCGTTGGCAGTTCGAATATCTGCGGCTTCTCCTCACCTGTGGGGGAGGGGGGAATCGTCGCTAGTTGTGCGGCAGCTTCGGCGTTGCCCGCGAATTTCTCCAGTGCTTCGGCGCGCGTGGCCTCTGCCTTGTCAAACTCACGCAAGACCTGCCAGGAACGGATCAGCTGGACATATTCACCAACGCTGCCCCCTTCGGTGGCGATCCGCTCGGCAAGGCCGTTTACCATTGTGCGAACCATATCGACGCGTTCATCTTCGGGAAGTTCAGCGGCTGCTGCGATATCGTCTTCTGACGGGCCGCGGGTGGGGGCGGTGTTCGATGCCGATTGCACGGCGCCACCGATTTGGGCCAGCTCACGTTGGATGGGGGCAACCCAGGGGGCGTCTGCGGGGCTGTCTGCAAGCAGGCGCGACCAGATGTTGCGCGCGTATTCCATTTCGTTGGCCTGAACGTGCAGGCGACCAAGGTAGTAACGCGCGCTTTCGTTGGTGGGGTCACGTTTGACCAGCTCCAAAAGCGCGTCTTCAGCTTCGGGTGAGATATAACCGCCAGCGGCCAGGATCATACCTTCTGCCAGACCGGCACGGGCTTCGAGGCTGATTTGCGGGTTGAGTTCGATCGCGCGCTCAAAATTCGGCCATGCATCTGCGAAACGGCCAAGCTGCATCAGCGATCGCCCGAGCAGGAACACGCCTTGCGGGTCGTCTGGGTTATCTTCCAGCCGTTTTTCAAGCTGCGTGACCAGCTTGCGGAAATCATCCGCATCGGGCCCGGCAGGTGGCGCGAACTGTTCGCCCGCGAGCATTGATTCGGCCGTCAACTGGTCAGGGCGGTCATCGCTGCCCCGAGAGGCGAATGGCTGATCCTTTGCGCCAGGTGCGCCGATATCATCATAAAGCAAATAGGCCCCGATGGGGGCCGCCAGAACAAGCACAAGCGCCGCGATACGTGATGCCGCGCGCGGCGCGGGAACGGCACCATCTGCTGCATTTTCCTCTGCGTCTGCTGCGAGCAAGCGGCGTGAAATTTCAAGTTTGGTGGCTTCGGCCTGGTCCGGGTCAACGGTGCCGCGCTCCAAATCGCGGTCCAGTTCTTTCAGCTGGTCACGAAAGACCTGCGCATCATGCGCGGCGCGTGGAGCAGCGACGCCTGAACGGCTCAGTAGTGGCCGGATAATGATCGCGGCGGCCAACAGCGTCGCACCGATTGCGATGATCCAAAAGGTCATTTCCAGGGTCCCCTAACTTCAAGTCAAAAACGGTTGTTAATGGTTAGGTAGTCGTACGCGGAGCGCGCGGCAACGCGCTTTGTCACATCTGCGGCGATTGGAACGTCACAATGTCGTATTTCGATGCCGCATCGGCGTTGCTCGTGCTTGCGGGGGCTTTGGGGATTTCGTATCTCCAGCAGACAATTCCAAGGGGTCCAGATCAATGAAACGCTACTCTGCCTTCGCCGTTGCCAAAGAAGCGATCAGCTATCACCAAGGGTGGGAGCGTGCTTGGGCCGCTCGCGAACCCAAAGCTGAATATGATGTTGTGATCATCGGCGCGGGGGGACATGGCCTTGCGACGGCCTATTACCTCGCGAAGAATCACGGCGTCACCAATGTGGCTGTTCTTGAAAAAGGGTGGCTCGGCGGTGGTAACACGGGGCGTAACACGACCATCATCCGCTCGAACTATTTGCAGGATGCCTCTACCGCGATCTTTGAAAAAGCGCGTTCGCTTTACGAAGACCTGAGCCAGCAGTTGAACTTCAACATCATGTTCTCGCCACGCGGCGTTTTGATGTTGGCACAGACAGAGCATGAGTTGCGCGCCTGGAAACGCACGGCGCACGCCAACCGTCTGGCTGGCATCACCTCTGAAATGGTGACGCCGGAGCGGGTCAAGGAAATTTGCCCCATCATCGAAATTGGCGGCCCACGCTATCCGATTCTGGGGGCCCTGTGGCAGGCGCGTGGCGGCACCGCCCGTCACGACGCGGTTGCATGGGGTTATGCCCGCGCGGCATCAGACATGGGCGTCGACATCATTCAGAAATGTGCTGTCGAAGGCATCGACGTAGAGGGCGGCCGCGTTACCGGCGTTCGCACCTCGAAAGGGCCGATCAAAGCCAAGAAGGTCTGCATGGTTGTCGCTGGTCATTCCGGCCACATCGCAGATATGGCCGGGTTCCGCCTGCCCGTGGAATCGGTGTCGCTTCAGGCGATGGTGTCGGAGCCGATCAAGCCTTGCATTGATGTGGTTGTGATGGCCAACACCGTTCACGGGTATATGAGCCAGTCTGACAAGGGTGAGCTTGTTATCGGCGGCGGTGCCGACGGCTACAACAACTATACCCAGCGCGGCAGCTTCCATCACATCGAAGAAACCGTGCGGGCGTTGAAAGAGACGTTCCCGATTATTTCCCGGCTTAAAATGCTGCGTCAGTGGGGCGGCATTGTTGACATGACGGGTGACCGCTCACCGATCATTTCCAAGGCACCTGTTGAAGGCATGTTCATCAACTGTGGCTGGGGCACAGGCGGGTTCAAGGCGATCCCGGGGTCAGGCTGGGCGACGGCTGGCATGATTGCGAACGGGTCCGACCCAATGGCCGACCCCTTCACGCTGGCGCGCTTTACCGAAGGTCGTATGATCGACGAAAGCGTTGCGGCAGCCGTGGCGCACTAAACCTGCGTTAGCAAGAATATCGCAGACGAAAAATCGCGCTGGTCAGTTTGGGAAACCAAATTGGCCAGCGTTTCTGTTTTGAGGGAAAGTGTTGTTGCCACACGGGCGTCGCGCCGGGCTTCGCCCTGCCGTCACTCGCCGCCGGACGAGCCGCCGCTATCGCCCAGGCCCGAATCGAACCCGTCGCCGTGAGCGTTGGCATTCCGGCGGTGGAGCTTGCCTTGTCCCCTTTGTTTGGGGCGCAAATCGCCATTGGCTGCCAGCATAATCATAAGGGCAACGACAACGACGAATATGCCGATCATGCCGTACATAATATAATGCGGATTGTTGATAATTAGCTCGATCATACCTTTTCGTACCTGCTGCGCCGAGAAGGTCAATTGCAAGGATGCACACCCCGCAATTTTTCAACCAGAACGGTTAATTGCTGATCGCTGGCAAGGCACTGGCGGGTTTGCGATGTCGTACTGCGTGGTGCGCTGTCGCTATGGATCGTTTCTGCGTCGTACTGTATTGATTGCACTGACGGCCGATGTGCCATAAGGGCCGCGAAATAAGAGAATTGCAGATCTGCTCACGTGACCGAACAGCCGTCACGGCATGCGCTATGAGGACGAAATGCTCCACCTGAAATGCCCCCATTGCGGTGTGACCGCAGAAGAAACTGAATTCGCAGCCGGCGGCGAAGCGCACATCAAGCGTTTTGGCCCCGGATCTGATGACAGCGCGTTCGAAGGCTATCTGTTCTATCGCAAGAACCCGATGGGTGTGCATTTCGAACGGTGGCGGCACGCCTTTGGGTGCGGAAAATGGTTCCACGCCGCGCGCTCTACTACGACATTGGAAGTCTACGGCACATACCCTGCTGATGTGACCGAACCTCCCAAAGCCATCATGGATGAAATTAAAAAGCGTGGAGCGGCCTGATGCCCCATCGTCTCAATTCAGGCGGTCTGTTGATCGACCGCAGCAAAACCATTCGTTTCAACTGGAACGGCAATACCCTTAATGGCTTTGAGGGGGATACCCTCGCCGCCGCGCTGCTAGCGAATGGCAAGGCGTTGATGGGGCGTTCGTTCAAGTATCACCGCCCACGTGGTGTTGTTGCCTCCGGCTTTGAAGAGCCTAATGCCCTGATGACGGTTGGCGCGGGCAATCGCGAAGAACCTAACCAGCGCGCAACAGCGGTTGAGCTGTTCGATGGCCTGACCGCGAAATCACAGAACCACTGGCCAAGCCTTGGTTTCGATGTGGGTGCTGTTAACGCAGCGGTCGCATCGGTTGCGCCTGTGTTCTCCGCTGGGTTCTATTACAAGACGTTCCTGTTCCCACGCGTGGCGTGGAAGCATGTGTATGAGCCTATCATTCGTAAGGCAGCAGGGCTTGGCCCGGCACCAACGAAGGATGACCCTGATACCTATGAGCATTTTCATGCTCATGCTGATATTCTCGTTGTGGGTGCGGGGCAGGCTGGTCTGGCCGCTGCACGCGCTGCGGGTGCCACGGGCGCGAATGTCATTCTGGTCGAGCAGACCGCTTCGATTGGTGGGCGTCTGCTGACTGAAACCGATGTCACCATTGATGGCATGAGCGGTGCCGACTGGGTTGCCGCGCAGGTCGAGGCACTGGAGGCGATGGATAACGTCACCATCCGCACGCGCACGCAGGCTTCGGGTCTTTATGACCATGGTTATGCGCTGTGTTATGAGCGTCTGGGCGATCATGTTGCCGTGCCGACAGGGCCGCGCCACCGTTTGTGGAAGGTCCGCGCGACGCGCACAATCATTACCGCCGGTGCCATCGAGCGCCCGCTTGCCTTTGCGAACAACGACACGCCAGGCGTAATGCTTGCAGGTGCGGTACGCGACTATCTTGCGCTTTGGGGCGTGGCTCCGGGTGCTGAAATTGTTGTCTTTACCAACAACGACGACGCTTATCGCACGGCTATTCAGGCCTATGAAGCGGGCCTGAAGGTGCCTGCCATTGTCGATTGCCGTAAAGACGTGAACGGCGCGCTGCCGACGCGCGCGCGCAGCCTTGGCATTCGTGTGATCGAAGGGTCCGTTGTTGTCAAAGTGAAGGGCGGCAAGGAAGTATCCGCTGTTCAGGTTGCCGGCTACACACCTTCGGGCCGTGTTGGCGGCGCTGTTGAGACGATCCGTTGTGACTGTGTTGCCATGTCGGGCGGCTGGTCACCGGTTGTACATCTGTTCTCCCATTGTGGTGGTAAACTGCGCTGGGATGAAGACGCATCCATGTTCCGCCCAGAGCCAGAGCGCGGCGCGCCCATCGGTGCCGATGGCGTGATCAACACGATCTGCGCGGGCGCAGCCAATGGTGAGATGTCTGTGGCCGATGGCTTGGCAGATGCGATTGAGGTTGGTCGCGCTGCGGCCAAGGAGGTTGGCTTCAACATTGGCCGCAAGGCGGCTGCGGCGCAGGTCGACGAACCGGCGCAGGAGGCGTTGCAGCCCTTGTGGTTTGCGCCTTCGATCGGGAAATACTCACACGGTTCAAAGCACTTCCTCGACTATCAGAACGATGTGACGGCGGCCGATGTGGAACTGGCGGCACGCGAAGGGTACGAAAGCGTTGAGCACGCCAAGCGTTACACAACGCTCGGCATGGCGACTGATCAGGGTAAGCTCAGCAACATCAACGGTTTGGCCATTCTTGCCGACGCGTTGAATGCGCCAATCCCCAAGGTTGGCACCACGACGTTCCGCCCGCCCTATACGCCTATCTCCATCGGTTCGATCGTTGGACGCGATGTGGGCGATCTGTTCAAACCTGTCCGCAAATCACCCATGCACGACTGGCATGATGTGAACGGCGCTGATTGGGAGCCGGTCGGTGACTGGCGCCGCCCTTACACCTATATTGAACCGGGCGAGACACGCGAAGAAAGTGTGAACCGTCAGGTACTTGGTGTGCGCAATTCTGTTGGCATGCTCGATGCGTCAACCCTCGGCAAAATGCTGGTAAAGGGGCCTGACGCGGGCAAGTTCCTCGACATGATGTACACCAACATGATGTCATCGCTGAAACCGGGGCGTTGCCGTTATGGGCTGATGTGTAACGAAAACGGCTTCCTGTTTGACGATGGCGTTGTTGTGCGTACGGGCGAGGATGAGTTCCTGTGCCATACAACATCCGGTGGCGCGGATCGCGTTCATGCGTGGATGGAAGAATGGCTCCAGACTGAATGGTGGGACATGAAAGTCTATGTCACCAACATCACCGAGCAATTCGCGCAGATCGCTGTGGCCGGCCCGAACGCCCGCAAGGTTATCGAAGGTCTGACCCCTGCTGATATTTCTGCCGAAGCCTTGCCGTTCATGTCCTATATCGACACCGAAATGGCAGGCGTCTGGGCGCGGATCTATCGCATCTCGTTCTCTGGCGAATTGTCCTACGAGATCGCGACGCCTGCGCACCACGGTCAGCATCTTTGGAACGCCATTCGTGAGGCTGGTGCCCCGCATAAGATCATGTCTTACGGGACCGAGGCCTTGCATGTTCTGCGTGCCGAAAAAGGCTTCATCATGATCGGTGATGAAACTGACGGTACGGTGACGCCGCAGGACCTGAACCTGAACTGGGCTGTGTCCAAGAAAAAAGAAGACTTCATCGGCAAACGCGCGCAAAGCCGTTCGTTCCTGACCGGCAAGGGGCGCAAGCAGTTGGTTGGTCTTTCGACCGCTGACCCCAAGACGGTTCTGCCAGATGGGGCCCATGCCGTTGAGGATATGTCCGTGGCGCAGAAACGCACCATTGGCCACGTCACATCCACTTATTGGTCACCGACGTTGCAGCGGTCGATCGCAATGGCGTTGATCGAAGATGGTCTGAGCCGCGAAGGGGAGGTTCTGAGCTTCCCGCTTGAAAAGGGCGTCGTTGTAAAAGCGACAATCGTTGATCCGGTTTTCTATGACAAGGAAGGGGCGCAGCAGAATGTCTGATATGTCTCCAAAACCCGTCTCCGCGCTCGATCGCGCAACTTTCGAAGGCCCACTTGTCAGCATTGCTGAAGCTGGTCCGGTTGGCATGATCACCATTCGTGGTGACTTCGCTGACGCTGGTTTCGCCAAGGCCGTTGAAGCGGCTGCTGGTGTTGCTGTGCCTGAAGTGCGCACCTTTGCCGAAACCGCAACCGGTGGTCTGGGGTGGATGTCACCAGATGAACTGTTGTGGGTCTTGCCCTATGATGATGCCCCCAAAGCGGCGACAGACCTGTCAGCGGCCTTGGGTGACAGCCATCATATGGTGGTCAATGTTTCCGATGCGCGGACCGTTCTGCGCGTAACGGGCAAGGCTGCCCGTGAGTTGATTGCCAAGGGCGCACCCGTTGATATGTCGCCCGCTGCGTTTGCCGCAGGGCAGTTCCGCCGCAGCCATATCGGTCAGCTGGCGGCTGCCTTCTGGGTCAGCGGTGATGAGCGGACCATTACCATCGTATGTTTCCGTTCGGCGGGGGCATATCTGTTCGCTTGGCTGAGCGAATCGGCTCGTGATGGTGCAACGCCCGGTCTTTACTGATAAAACGGCGTTACCTGAAAATCTGGGAGCGGCCCTTTGGGCCGTTTCCGCCTCCGGCGGGGATACTTTGAGAACAAAGAGGCCCGGCCGCGCACCGCCCACAGGCGGTGCATGTGGTGAGCGATGTTTCGTTCACTCTTTCCTTTCATTTACAAAGTCGGAAACCGATTGAGACCGCGAAGGGCATTCCCATTCGCGTAGAATCTCGTTATTCCGCGCTTATGAACAGACCAGTTATCCGACTTCGCCCTAAACGTGGCCGCCGTTATTTTGAGGGCGCGCCATGGTTATACGCTGATGAGATCGTTACCGACCGTCGCACCCAGAAACTGAGCCCCGGCACCATTGCCACGCTCGAAAGTGAAGAGCGGGAGCCTTTGGCGACGGTCGCGGTCAACATGGGGTCAACGATCATGGCCCGTGTGCTTGATGCTGACCCAACAGCAGAGATTGATGGCGCCTGGCTTAGAAAACGCCTGGGCGCGGCGCTTGCCCATCGGGAACGGTTGATGCAAGAGCCGTTCTATCGCCTCATTCATGCTGAGGGTGATGGGATGCCGGGTGTGGTCATTGACCGTTTTGGCGACGCTGCGGTGGTGCAACCCAATGCAGCATGGGCCGACGTGATGATTGAGGATCTGTGCGAGGCTTTGGCGGAAGTCACTGGTGTCAGGTCGATCGTCGTCAATGGGGCAGGGCGTGCGCGTGCGCTGGAAGGTCTGGATGATGTTGTGCGTTTGGAGCGCGGCACCATTGATGCGCCGATCCCGACGCGGATGAATGGCGCAACTTATATGGCTGACCTTTTGGGCGGGCAGAAAACCGGGCTGTTTTTCGATCAGCGCCCCAATCATGCCTTTGCGGCGTCTCTCGCGTGGGGCGGGGAGGTGCTTGATGTGTTTTCCCACGTTGGTGGTTTTGCGCTGGCCGCACTGGCTGGTGGCGCGGTGCGAGCCATGTCGATTGACAGTTCCGCGCCCGCGCTCGCGCTTGCGGAACAGGGTGCAGCGGCCAGTGGCGTGGGCGATCGGTTTGAAACCCGTTGCGCCAAAGCGATGGATGCCATGCGGGAACTGGGCGAAGAGGGGCGCGCATTTGACCTTGTCGTCTGTGACCCACCCGCGTTTGCCCCCAATAAGGAGGCGTTGGACCGGGGTTTGCGCGCGTATGAAACGGCGGCACGGTTGGCGGCAAAGCTTGTCAAACCCGGCGGATATCTGGTGCTTTGTTCATGCTCCCATGCTGCGCGGGCAGATTTGTTTCGCGCGGCCTGTGTGAATGGTATTCGCGCAGCGGGGCGCAGCGGTTCATTGATTTATGCGGGTGGTGCGGGCGCTGATCATCCGGCCCATTTCGCCCTACCTGAAACGTCATACCTGAAATCGCTGTTTTATCGGGTTGATTGATATGCGTGGACGTGGCGTTTGGGGCGTCTATTTTCGAGGTTTCTTCCCTTGGGCTGCGCCCTGATCATGCGTTTGTTCTTGGATGCTTGCGTTCTGTTTCCTGTGGCGACACGGGAGATATTGCGCTGTTATGCTGATGCTGGTGGGTTCACACCACTCTGGTCGGGGCGCGTGATGGAAGAATGGGCGCGCGCAGCGGGGGCCAAGCAGAATGCGGAGGCTGCAGCACGGGGTGATATCGCGTTATGGCGTGCCCGGTTTTCCGGTGAAATCGCGGGGTATGAGGTGTTGGAAGCGGGGATTGATCTGCCTGACCCTGCCGACATTCACGTCGCCGCCGCAGCGGTTCACGGGCAAGCGGATGCATTGCTGACCTTCAACATTCGTGATTTCCCCTTGCGTGAGATGCGCCGCCTTGGGGTGGCTCGCCTGCATCCGGATGAGTATTTTGCGTCAAGATGGCGTGACGACCAGGGCAGATTGGCCGAAGCCTTGTCACCTTTGGCGCAGACTGCAGCAGCGCATGGTGTGGCGTTCCGTGATTTTCTGAAGCGGGCATCACTCCCGCGGCTGGGTAAAGCGTGGGAGGGCGCGGCACGTGGATGAGGTTGAATGCATCGTGGTTGGTGCCGGTGTCATCGGCCTTGCGATTGCGCGCGCCCTCGCGCGGCAGGGACGGGAGGTTTTGGTGCTGGAAGCGCGAGATGCCTTTGGCACAGTGACCTCTGCCCGTAATTCCGAGGTCATTCATGCTGGCATCTATTACCCGCGTGACAGCCTCAAGGCGCGGTTTTGCGTAGAAGGGCGTAAACGCCTTTATGACTATTGCGCCACGCGCCATGTCGGAGTGCGGGCCTGTGGCAAGTTGATTGTGGCAACGCAGGCGGACGAGCTTTCGCGCCTTGTCGACCTTGCCGAAAAGGCGCGCGCCAATGGGTTAGAGGATGTTCGCCAGCTTTCGCAAAGCGAAGCGGTTGCGATGGAACCTGCCTTGGCATGCGTTGGCGCGCTCTGGTCGCCTTCCACCGGTGTGATCGACAGCCATGGCTTGATGCTGTCCCTGCTTGGGGAGGCGGAGGGGGCGGGCGCGATGCTGGCGTTGAACGCCCCCGTGACCGATATTTCAGCGATGCGCGTGGTCACTGTGGGCGGTGATGCCCCCATGCGTCTGCGCGCCCGTGTCGTGATCAACGCGGCGGGGCACGGCGCACCATCGCTGTCTGAGCCATTGTATGATGCGCCGCGCGGATGGTTTGCCAAGGGCAATTATTTTCGTCTTGAGGGAAAGGCCCCCTTTAGTCGTTTGATATATCCGGCACCCCAGGCAGCAGGCCTGGGGGTGCATTTAACGCTCGATATGGGCGGGCAGGCGCGGTTTGGCCCAGATGTGGAATGGGTTGACGAAGAAACCTATCAGGTCGATGCCCGCCGAGGGGATAGCTTCTATGCCGCAGTTCGGCGGTATTGGCCGGATTTGCCTGACAAGTCTCTTGCGCCTGATTATGCGGGCGTACGCCCAAAGCTGGGGCCGGAAGGTTCCGGTGTCGCTGATTTTACAATTCATGGTGCCGACAGACATGGCATCGATGGGTATCTCGCGCTTTATGGTATTGAATCACCCGGCCTAACCGCATCTTTGGCGATTGCTGACTATGTTTCAGCTTGCGTGGAGGCCTAGGTCAGGGCTCAAATACGAAAACCGACGGGGTGTGTCGCGTATTGGGGTTCACGGGCCAAAAATTCAACGCATACCCCGGCGCATATCGTTTTGATGGGCGTATCATGAGCGAGACTTCAAAAGACTACGTGTTCCTGTTGGTCGAGAACTTCTCGCACATGCCGTTTTCTTGCGCGGTGGAGAGTTTCCGCATCGCGAATCTGGCTACCGAGCGTGACGTTTACAGTTGGCGTTTGGTTGCCGAGGGCGGTGATCATGCAGAAAGCTCCAACGGGACATCGACCAAGGTTGATTTTGGCCTTGATGAACATTTCCCTGATTCAAACATCATCGTAGTGGCGGGCAAAGACGCCAAGCGCCATACGACGCCCGCGATAGAAGCATGGCTACGGTGGCACAAGCGGTTCGGCTCCGGGCGTATCGGGGCAATCTGTTGCGGGGCTTATGTGCTTGCCGAAGCTGGCCTGCTGGTGGGGCGAAAATGCACGCTACATTGGGAATACCATGACGCTTTCATGGAAGATCACCCGGATGTGGACCTAAAGCCCAATGTCTTTGTGAAGGACGGGCGTTATGTCACCGCGTCAGGCGGGGCAGCGGCAACCGACCTGGCACTTAGCCTGATAGAAGAAGACCTTGGGGAGGACTTGTCGCGCACAACGGCAGACAAACTGGTCTACGCCGGCGCGCGTACCGAGGAAGATGGCCAGCGCACGTCGCTTAATTCGAAAATGGGCGTGCGTAACCCAAAGCTCGCCCACGCGATGGAGATCATGGAGGCGGGGCTGGATGAGCCTTTGCGCTCCTCCGATATTGCTGAACAGGTGGGGATGTCCACGCGACAGTTGGAACGCCTGTTCGGGCGTTACCTGAACTGCTCCCCCAAGAAATACCGCATGGAGTTGCGCCTTGCGCGGGCGCGCACATTGCTGCGTCAGACCGATATGAGTGTGATCAACGTGGCACTGGCCAGTGGCTTTACGTCCCCATCACATTTTTCGCGGTGCTATCGTGCGCGATATGGGGAAACACCCTATGCGCGGAAGTCAGGATAGGCTGCCAACTGTGGCTCGTTCTGCTCTGTTGCGAAAGCGTATCTGACAAAAAGAAGCGCCGCCCTACGGCCTGAAACCTGAGTTTCCTGGGTCGTAAGGCGGCGTTGATCAGGCTGGTTTGCGTTTAGTGATCGCTCCCAAACGCCCCGGTGCGTACACCATAATCCACGGCAAGTTCATAGGACGGGTCATCGGATGCCGCGACGACCAACTGGCCTGCTTTGTGGAGCATGCTGTGACATGCCGGCGACAGATGGCGGAGCTGAATTTCCTTGCCCTCTGCCTCATATTTGCCTGCCATATCTTCGATGGCCTGCAGCGCGCTTTGGTCCACCACGCGGCTGTTCATAAAATCAACGATCACGACCTGTGGGTCAGTTTTTGGGGAAAACAACTCTGAAAACCCGGTTGCAGACCCAAAGAACAACGGACCCTCGATGGCATAGATCTTTGCGCCTTCGGGTGTTTCCTGCACATTGGCATGAATGCGTCGGGCGTTCTGCCAGGCATATGCAAGCGCAGAGACGATGACACCGACGACAACCGCAATCGCAAGGTCAGCGGCGACCGTCACGATGGTCACAAGGATCATCACCAGCGCGTCAGTCATCGGAATACGACGCAGAATTTTGAGGCTGTTCCACGCAAAGGTACCGATCACCACCATGAACATAACGCCGATCAGCGCAGCAAGCGGGATCTGTTCAATCAGGCTGGAGGCGAACAGAATAAAGACCAACAGGAACAAGGCCGCCGATATACCGCTGAGGCGCGTGCGCCCCCCTGATTTTAC
Organism: Pikeienuella sp.; assembly: GCA_049608645.1. Classification (GTDB taxonomy): domain Bacteria; phylum Pseudomonadota; class Alphaproteobacteria; order Rhodobacterales; family Rhodobacteraceae; genus Pikeienuella. The sequence goes on from JBMYXS010000038.1 coordinate 32,100, forward strand.
GTTGATCATCGACTGCCCGATCATTGCGCAACCGCCCATACCGCCAAAGAACCCCGTGACGGTATTTGCAGCACCCTGCGCGATGCATTCCTGACTGGCACCACCGGTTTTGCCGGTAATCTCCCCCACGAGGTTCAGTGTCAAAAGGCTTTCAATCAAGCCGATTGCGGCAAGGATCACCGCATAGGGGAGGATGATTTTCAGCGTTTCCCATTCAAGCGGTACAGTCGGGATGGCAAACAGCGGCAGATCACCCGCGATGGATGCCAAATCGCCCACGCGCGGTGCATCAAGGCCAAGCGCCAGCACAACACCAACGGTTACGGCGATACCTGCAAGCGGGGCGGGGAATACTGTTGTGATCTTGGGCATGACCCAGATAACGCCCATCGTAAGGGCGGCAAGGCCCAGCATGGTGTAAAGCGCCATGCCGGTCATCCAGACAGCTTCGCCATCGGCACCGGTCGTTTTGAACTGTCCAAGCTGCGCGAGGAAAATCACAATCGCGAGGCCGTTAACAAAGCCAAGCATAACGGGATGCGGCACCAACCGGATAAACTTCCCAAGGCGGAAAACGCCCGCCAAGATTTGCAATATACCCATCAGCACAACAGTGGCGAACAGATACTGAACCCCGTGCGATGCCACCAGCGACACCATCACAACCGCCAGCGCGCCCGTCGCCCCAGAGATCATGCCCGGGCGCCCACCGAACACGGCGGTGATCAGCCCGACGATGAACGCCGCATAAAGCCCAACCAGCGGATGCACACCTGCAACAAACGCAAAGGCGACCGCTTCGGGCACCAAAGCCAGCGCAACAGTCAGCCCCGCGAGGGTTTCAGTTTTGATGACGGAGGGTGTGAACGCCTTTACAGAAAAGCGGTCGGTCAGCGTGGAGAAGTCGGAAAATGCCAAAATTGTCGTCCCAGAGTTTGCGCGCAGGCCCGAGGCGAGCGCGCGGAGCCACCGATATCAGCGCAGATACCAGCAAGCCCGTGTGTGTTTTCTGGTCCGGCACATCGCAGGTTAGGTATCAAGATGCAACCTTGTTGAGTCGTCGGCGCGCATTCGGGCGCTCGGACGAGGCTGTTGGGTCACGGGCCGGGTGGTGTGCTCCCATCTTCTTCGGGGGATGACGGCGGGTCAAATTTCCAACTCGCGTCTAAAAACCATTTCACTTGCGCTTGAGCAATTTTTGATTTGGTGGCTGTCTCAGAGATTAACGCCGCTCGGACATCCGATAGCCATTTGAGTTCGGGGTCAAAACCGTTTCCCGTGCTGTGGCGGTTGGATATTAATTCGATGATGTTGTTTAGCTCTCGTGCGCCACCTTTTTCGAGATAGCCCAATGCCGCCTTGGCAAATCGGTTTTTGTCGAGAAGATGAAGCACCGCCGTATCGTGGTAACTTGATCCGCTATCAGAATAAGAGAGTCGGTCTGAAAAGGCGTCGATATCGGTTTCGAAAAGTTGGAGTAGTTTCTCCGCGGTGTAGGGCAAACTGGCTTTGAATCCTTCAATTTGCGCTTTCTGCATGCGCAGTATGATAGTCGCAGAATCATCATTTGGCTTGAAGCTGTAGCCGCCGAACATGAAACGGCCGCCCATTTTCTTCCACCCAAATTGGCTACCGTAATCGGCTGCCGGGATTGCATCGTCCTTCTGTAGCTGTTCAATTCGCTCAACAATTTTGGCGACGACTGTTTTGCAGTCCATGTCGACGCCACCAAGCTCTGCCAACTCCAGATAATTGTCAGCGATATGGAGATAGGGGCCTGCTTCAATGACTTTTGCTTCAAAGAGGTATTTGTGCGCTTCGGCAACCATTGTTTCCAATTCCGCCACCCCGGTATCGCGCCATTTTACAAAACGCCGCCAAAGCGGGTTGGCCTCTTGTGGCGTAAATTGCCCAGTGTCGCGGAGGGCCGTATTGAGTGCCTCATCCGTCGCGTGGCCGTCGATGAAAAGTTGTATGCCAAGCTGTAGGGGGAGGGCGGCCCCACTATGCACAACGATATCCGTGCCCTTGTGCCGATCAACGAGTGCACGAAGGGGGGAAACGGGTTTGTCAAATTTGCCAAATAGACCGCTAAAATCGCTCCCGCGCTTTCCGATATTCTCGCGCCCAATTTCGCCTTTTCCCAGCGCCATGGAGAGCGCGATATAGGTTTGCACGAACCTGTTCATCGGCTCCTCGGCCTTAAAGAACTCTTCCTCAACCCGATCCAGCACCAACGCGCAATCGCGGAGGGCGTTGCGGAGCAGGCGGAGGTTGTTGTGGCCAGCTTGCTCAAAAACCTCTTTTGTCGGAACTAAGTTATTGGTGAAGTAATCCTTGCCACGACCCGCGGGTAATTTGGATAGAAAGCTGGTCAACGCCGCATCCGTGTCGGCAACCATGTGCAAAGTGCGCCCGACCAGTTTTTCCTTTCTTTCGTTGAAGATATCTGTGTTGGCGTGTTTTTCGGAGTGCGCCACCAGGATCACACGTTTGCCCTGATGCTCGACAAAATCGTTGATCAGGCCAAACAAAACCTGTGGCGTAAGCTCAGTTCGCTCCAGGTCATCGAATATGATGGTTTCCGGGAGGTTTTTGAGGAGCCTGGCCTCCAGTATATCGCTCCCCATGGTCCCGAGGCTGCTCAGATCGGCAACCTGTAGAGTTTTGGTTGCTACACCTATGCCCCTTGCAATGGAGGCAAGCGTTCCCACCGCGAGGTTCGGTTTCAAAAGCGCCCGCCTAAACGCCGCTTCACTCGCAACCCCATTCAGCGACGCATAGCGAACCTTGTCATTGTCTTCATCTTCGATCCCGCAGACACTTTTGATAAAATGGGTTTTGCCTGCCCCCCATGGCGCATCCAGAAGGATCGCATAGCCGGGGTCTGTCATGGTGAGGTACGATTTAAGGGCGGCTTCGGTGGCGCTGTTCATTGTTGTTTAAGACCTATGTTCAATAATCGGTACCAACATAGGGTTTGGGTGAACATCTGTCTCTATGTGCAGACGAA
>JBMYXS010000039.1:0-35103 GCA_049608645.1 Pikeienuella sp.
CCGCTCAGTCCACAAGTCGCAAGGTATCGCCCTGTTTCGTTTCGCGGCGGCATCAGCTGCCCCTCAGCATGGCCCGCCATGGGAAGTGTGGTGAATTGATCCGTGCAATAGGTTTCCCGCAAGGAACAGTCACTTGCATCTTCACGACATCTATCCAAAGCGGCCCTCTCGGCCTCCTGTGCCGTTGGTTTTCGATACCACCGCCATGCCCCTCTTGCCGATCGGGCGATCGCAATACACTGCCCGTTGGCGGCGGAATACGAGTACGGGCAACTCGGCCAGCGTCGTGCGGCTTCTGTATAGGCTGCCGCCAATGAAACATCGCTGAATGCAACGTCGTATTCGCCTTGCTTGGCACCATTTCCGCACATGGCAAAAAACTTCCCACGGGTTTCGCTGACGCGGGAGGGTGTAATTGTGGGTTGCGAAGGTTGAACCGGTTGCGGTTCTGGCGCGGGGGTTGGCGCAAGCTGCACCAAGGGCTCTGTATAGGTTTGCGCTGGCGAAGACTGCACGGGCACGCCGATGGGGTAATGGCCCTGTGCGAATGATGAGGACGACACCCAGGGCGTTTGCTCCTCACCAATCAATTCCTTCACCCGGTTGCCCAGCTCTGAAAACAGGATGCGCACGTCCTTGTTTGGCTCTGCCGCCAATTTCTCCGTCAGGGCCTGGGTATAGGGTGACAGCGCGCCATAGCCATCATAAGCGGGCGTTCCCAGCGCGGTGGAAAACGCTATAATCTGGGATTTCACGGGGTTCATCGCCTGATATCCGCGCCGCCCACCTTTGCGATCCAGAAAGTTATTGTCCCGACAGGCATCAAAGATGATGATTTGCAGGTTGGCGGCACCACTTACAGCGTCGGAAAACAGTTGCAGCGGCACAGCTTCGTATTGCGCATCCTTTTCGCGCTGCAGCGATGCATCAACGGGGATCACATAGTTCACATCGTCGATGGCCATGCCATGCCCTGAATAGAATATCAGCGCGTTTTGCGCGCGATCAGCCTTTCGCGAAAAGCGTTGCAGGGCGCGTTCGACCTGTACCTTGGTAAGGTCATAGGCAACATCCACTTCATACCCCAGTGCGCTGAGTGTTGTGCGCATCCGGTCAACATCGTTGAACGGATTATCCAGCGGGCCTTCGTGTTGATAGTTGGCATTGCCGATAAGCAGCGCGACATAATCCTGGGCTGTTGCCTTTGCGGCCATGCCAAACAGGATTACCAAACATACTGTCAGGCTATAAAAATGCCGCATCACAACCAGTCCCCTCATCAATACCGCCGTTACCCTTGGCAGGGTATGCCCCAGAGGTTGTTTTAAGGCCTCTGGGACAAGACGCAATCGGCATGTTGCCCGCAATCGGTGTTCCTGAATGCAGTCCCATGCGGAATGGCCAAACCTCGGGCGCATTCTGGGGGGGGGCGGTGATACTCGCGCTGTGTCTCATATCGGTCTAATGTTGGCCAACACATCAAGGACAGGACCATCGCCATGACCTTCACCCCCCGTACCGAAGCCACGCCACGCCTTGTTGATGTTGCCGCCGGGCGCGCCCATGCCGACACGGTCATTCAGGGTGGCAGATGGGTGAATGTGCATTCCGGTGAGATCATTCCCGATACAGATATCGCCATTGTCGCCGGGCGGTTTGCCTATTGTGGCGCCGATGCCAGCCACTGCATTGGGCCGAAAACCAATGTCGTGCAGGCCAACGGGCGTTATCTGGTGCCGGGGTTATGTGATGCTCACATGCATGTTGAAAGCGGCATGATCACGGTGACGGAGTTTGTGCGTGCCGTGGTGCGCCATGGCTCCACATCCCTGTTTATCGACCCCCATGAGATCGCCAATGTGCTGGGCCTGCCTGGTGTCAAGCTGATGCATGATGAGGCAATGGCCGCGCCAATCAATGTATTCACGCAGATGCCATCCTGCGTGCCCTCCGCGCCGGGGCTTGAGGTAGCAGGCGCTGCGCTTGGCCCCAAAGACGTTGCCGAAGCGATGACATGGCCAGGTATCGTCGGCCTGGGGGAGGTTATGAATTTTCCGGGGGTCGCCAACAACGATGCCAAGATGGTTGGCGAAATTGCCGAAACGCAGCGCGCGGGCAAGACCGTTGGCGGGCATTTCGCCTCTCCCGTTCTTGATCAGGCCTTTCACGCCTATGTTGCCGGGGGGCCAGAGGATGACCATGAGGGCGTGCGCCTTGAAGACGCGATTGCGCGTGTGCGTCAGGGCATGCGTGCGATGTTGCGTCTTGGGTCGGCCTGGTATGACGTTGCGGCCCAAATCAAGGCCGTCACTGAACACGGGCTGGACCCGCGCAATTTTATCCTCTGCACTGATGACAGCCACTCAGGGACGCTCGTGCGTGATGGGCATATGAACCGGGTTGTGCGCCACGCGATCAGCGAAGGGTTGGCACCGATCACCGCCATTCAGATGGCCACGATCAACACAGCACAGCATTTCGGGATGGAACGTGAGCTTGGCTCAATCACGCCTGGGCGAATTGCCGATATCCTGCTGGTGAGCGACCTGCCCTCTATGGCGATTGATCAGGTTTATGCGCGTGGCGTCTTGATGGCCGAAGGTGGTGAGCTGGTTGCCGATATCCCGGCATTCCAATACCCCGAAACGGCCAAAAGCACCGTGAAGATGGGAAAACACCTGTCGGCGGCTGATTTTGCCATTCACGCGCCGAGCGATAAGGGCGAGGGTGATACCATGCGCGCGCGGGTCATTGGCGTGCTGGAAAATCAAGCACCGACCAAGGCGCTGGAGGGTGATCTGAAGGTCAGCGATGGCTGTGTGACAGGCGACGCCGCGCAGGATATTTGCCAGATCGCACTGGTGGAACGTCACCGGGCAACGGGTGATGTGGTGAATGGGTTTGTATCGGGCTTTGGGTATGACAAGCCCTGTGCGATGGCCTCCACCGTTGCGCATGACAGCCACCATATGATCGTTGTGGGCACCTCAAAGGAAGATATGGCGCTGGCGGCAAACCGTTTGGGAGAGGTTGGCGGCGGTGTGACGTTCTTTGCAGGTGGCAATGAACAAGCCCTGATTGAAATGCCGATCGCGGGTCTGATGTCGGAAGAACGCGCAGAGGTGGTCGCCGCCAAAGCCGACCGCCTGATTGAGGCGATGGTCGCCGCAGGATGCACGCTGAACAACGCCTACATGCAGCATTCATTGCTGGCTTTGGTCGTCATACCGGAGCTTCGTATCTCGGATCAGGGGCTGGTTGATGTGCGCACATTTGAGAAGGTTGACCTTTTTCTTGAGCCGGGACCACTCTGATGATGGCGGTGCACGTTCAATACTGTGATCACCATTGCAAAAATGCGAGAAATAGAAGACTAAACCGTCAATAGAATGACCAGACCAAAGGGGCGCTAACCGTGACCAACGCCGTATTGCTGAGCGCCGGACAAGGCCGCCGTCTTGCCCCGCTAACCGATGACCGTCCGAAATGTACGGTGGAGGTTGGGGGCCGCTCACTTGTTGAATGGCAAGTGCGGGCGCTTATTGCGAATGGCATCGAGGATATTTCGATCGTTACGGGGTTCCGCGCGGATCAGGTGAAATCAGTGCTGGATGCCGCCGATCTGCCGGTGAAGGTCCGCCATATCTACAACCCGTTCTATTCCGTGGCTGACAATATTGGCTCTTGCTGGGCGGCGCGCGATATCATCGGGTCGGATACGGTCCTGATCAACGGTGATACGCTGTTTGACCCGCGTATTCTCATGAAGGTGCTGGCCGAAGCAAAGGCCCCGATCAATGTTACCGTCGATATCAAGGACGATGGTGATTACGACAGTGACGATATGAAGGTCCGCTTTACGGGCGAAACACTGACCGACATTGGCAAAAAGCTGACGGCACCGATTTCGGGCGAAAGCATCGGCATGCTGCGGTTCACGGGCGAGGGCGGTAAACTGTTTGGCGATACTTTGGAAGAGGTGTTGCAGGATGTTGCGGCGCTGAAGCTATGGTATTTGTCGATCATCGACCGCATCGCCAAAACGGGCCAGGTTGGCTTTGTTGAAATGGCTGGCCTGCCGTGGGCCGAGGTTGATTTCCCGGAAGATCTGGACATCGCTGCGGCTCAGGTCGCCAAATTTCAGTTCTGAAGGGCACCAGCCAGGGCTGGTCGCTGCTCAAATTTGTCGGGTAAGCCTGACCCCGTGTGCCACGAGCGGGGCTTCCTGTGATATGGATTCAGAATGCTTGGATTGTTCAATGTCTTTGGTCGATCTGACAGCCTGAAGGCGCTGGATCAGGCGTTCCGTGAATTTGACGTGCATCCGCGTCTTGTGCCCGAAGCGGTAAAACTCACGACCCTCAGAATTATGCAGAAAGCGTCGGATGCGGGATATGTTCTCTGTGATGCGGATTACGAAAAGGCCGCCGCGCTGTTGAGCTATTCAATTCTTGGCCCAGACCAGTTTGTTGCAAGCAACAGCCTCGCCGCCGCTGATGATGCCGGACAACGGCTTGAAGACGCCATTGACGCTGGCGACAGTGTCGATGCCAAACTGCTTCTGCTGGCGGTACATTCAGGTATCGTTCATCCGTCGATGGCGGATGAATTGGGTAGCGAAGCAGACCAATAGGGTGGCCTGGCCCGCGCTCCAACGCATCAATCTCGTTTCAGCGTTCCAACCATTGCAATGACGGCATCAACGGTTGCATCCAGCGCGGTTTCCAGATCAACGTCACGTGTTAGCCAATCGCGCATCGGGCCGAATGAATTGAGGTAGATGATCAGGTTGGCAATCACCTTGGCCTTGTCATCATCTTCGGGCAGGCCCGCGTTGCGACACAGGTATTTCGCCAAGGACGCGGTTTGCTGATCTTCCCGTTCCCGTAAAAGCGCACGGTCTTCTGCATCGAGATGGGGCACAGTGCGATAGGCAAGCTGTATGCCTTCGCGGTTTGCAGTCCATTGTTCGCGGAAATGGGTGCGTAGTGTTGCCGCCAGATCCTGGCTTGGATCTTCGAGCAACTGATCGCCCACAAAGCGGTTTTGCGGGCGGAACCAGACGCGGTTCAGCAGGCGGCGGAGGATATCCTTGCGGTTGGCGATGTAATCATAGAGCGAAGCCTGATTGACGCCTGATGCCGCGCAAATATCCCGTATGGTGGTGGAGGCATAGCCCTTCGCCAAAAACAGCTTGAGCGCCGCATCGAGAATCTGGCCGCGTCGTCGCTCCACCAAATCGGAGTTACGGATCGTGTCTACTTTGGCTTCGGTCAGATCGCTCTCGCGCGGCTTGTTCGCCATGAACCCTCACATTTTAGTCTTCACAGATCATACAGGCGGTTCAGCTTTCGCATACCCCCGATCCACCTGTCATAATCAGCCGTCTTGGCGCGCATGTATCCCAGAACCTCGCTATGGGGAAGCACGAGGAAGGTTTCATCACGTATCGCCTCTACGCAAGCCTCCGCTACGGGTTCGGGTTCCATCATGCCATCAATGGCTGCAACGCCATCCTCCAGGCCCTTGGTCATTTCCGTGCGCACCGCTTGCGGGCAAAGCACCGATACCTTGATCCCTTTGTCACCATAGGTCAGCGCCAGCCATTCGGCGGCACCCACAGCGGCATGTTTGGTGACCGCATAGGGCATGGAGCCAATCTGGCTTAACAGCCCGGCAGCGGAGGCTGTGTTCAGTAAATACCCACCGCCGCGCGCGATCATTTTCGGCACCAGGTGCCGCGCTGCCCAAATGTGCGCCATGACGTTGATATCAATGATTTTGTACCAGTCTTCATCGGGCGTTTCCGGCCCCCGTCCCACGCCAATTCCCGCATTGGAGCAAAAGAGGTCGATTGCGCCGTAGCCGGCCTCCACCGTTTCGATCAGGTCGATGATATCGGCCTCTTGCGCGACGTTGCAGCGGAACGCGAGGCCAGTGTCGCCAACCATCCTGGCGGTTTCATCCGCGCCATCCATGTTCAGATCAGCGCAGATGATCCATTTCGCACCCTCGGCTGCGAACCGAATGGCCATGGCACGCCCGATGCCACTGGCCGCGCCGGTGATCACGATGGTTTTGTCTTTGAGGTCCAAAATCTATCCCCTGTGCTCACCCACGATATGAAGAAAAGAGGGCTGCGCCTGCCCGTGGGGCAAGCAGGCGCAGCCCGGTGTATCCACCGGGCGGGACATGCCTTCGACACCCCGCCCAAAAATCTACCGATACATATACCCGCCACCACAGACTGAGTGGGCCTGTCCGGTGATGTAACGGCTCGCGTCAGATGCCAGATAAACAGCGAGGCCCTTCAGGTCATCCGGCTCGCCCAATCGGCCCAGGGGCACGCGTTTGATTGCGGCGGCTTCGGCTTTGGGGTTTTCCCACAGGGCTTTTGCAAAATCGGTCTTGATAATGGCCGGGCAGATCGCATTTACCCGAACACCCCCCGCGCCGTATTCCAGCGCAAGGTTCCGCATCACACCCAGCACCGCGAGTTTGGAAACACAATAGGTGCCGAGTTCAACCGATTCATGAAACGCCCCGACGCTGGCCGTGATCATGATCGACCCGCCACCTTTCGCCGCCATATCCGGTGCCACCATGTGGCCAAGCCAGTGGTTTGACTTGACGTTGACGTTCATCGTCTTGTCGTACTGCTCATCACTGATATCGGCACTTGGCCCATAATGGGGGTTTACCCCTGCGTTGCTGATCACAATGTCGGCCGCACCATGATCGGCGCGTGTCTTGTCCACGAGGGCCTGCAACTGTTCTTTGTACCCGGCGTTGCAGGCGATGCCGTGGGCGCGCGTGGTGCCCACAACGTCGTTGATCGCGGCGGCGGCGGCATCTGACGCCTCCTGACTGCGTGATGATGTGATCACCGTTGCGCCGTGTTGGGCCAAGCCAGTCGCCATAGACAGGCCCATGCCCTTTGTGCCCCCGGTGATCAGCGCAACCTTGCCCGTAAGATCAAAAAGACCGCTGTCAGCCATCACTTGCCACCCCGCTCATTGGACGCCTTGAACGCCGCAACTTCGGCGCGGGCAATCACGTGGTGGTGCACTTCGTCCGGGCCATCCGCATAGCGCAAGGTGCGTTGACCGGTGTACATCTCCGATAGTGGTGACCATTGGCTGATGCCGGTTGCGCCATGCACCTGCATGGATTGGTCGATAATCTCACACACCCGTTCAGGCACCAGTGCCTTGATCATGGAAACCCAGATGCGGGCCTCCTTGTTGCCGAGCACGTCCATCGCCTTGGCCGCTTTCAGCACCATCAGGCGCATGGCCTCTATGTCGATGCGCGCGCGGGAGACCAGTTCCATGTTCTTGCCAAGGTCGATGATTTTCTTGCCAAAGGCCTCACGCTCCGTGGCGCGGGCGAGCAGCAGATCAAGCGCCTTTTCCGCCTGCCCGATGGAGCGCATGCAGTGGTGAATGCGGCCCGGCCCAAGGCGGACCTGCGAAATCTCAAAGCCGCGCCCCTCGCCAAGCAGGATGTTCTCTTCGGGTACGCGCACGTCCGTCAGGCGGATATGCATGTGACCATGCGGCGCGTCGTCATGGCCAAAGACATGCATGGGGCCAAGGATCTCAACACCGGGTGTGTCCAGCGGTACCAGAATCTGGCTCTGCTGTTTATGTGGTGCCGCATCGGGTGAGGTTTTCACCATCAGAATCATAATCTTGCACCGCGGATCGCCGGCGCCGGAGATGTAGTATTTCTCGCCATTGATCACCCACTCGCCATTTTCCAACACAGCGGAGGTTGCGATGTTCTTGGCATCAGAAGACGCCACATCAGGCTCTGTCATTCCGAAACAGGAGCGAATTTCTCCGGCCAGCAGCGGTTTCAGCCATTTATCTTTCTGCGCCTGCGTGCCGACACGTTCCAACACTTCCATATTGCCGGTATCTGGCGCGGAACAGTTGAGTGTTTCAGAGGCCAGTTTGTTCTTGCCAAGTTCCGCCGCGATATAGGCGTAATCAAGGTTCGACAGCCCTTCGCCGGTTTCCGCGTTTGGCAGAAAGAAGTTCCAAAGGCCCGATGCCTTGGCCTTGTCTTTTGCGCCTTGCAATAACTCCAGCTGCCCTGGCGCAAACGACCAGCGATCGGCGCGCCCTTCTCCGAGGCGAAAATACTCCTCCGTGATGGGTTCGACATTCTCAGCGATGTGCTTGATCACCGCGTCCAGCAAGGGGCGGTTCTTTTCGGACATGGCGAGGTTGTTGAGGTCGTCAGACATGTTTTAAGTCCTCGTGTTCGTATCGGTTTGAATGTGTGCGTGCCACGCTGTCCCGGCCCTGTGCCGCGATCTCGATGGGCAGAGCAGAACGGCCGAGACCCCGGTTCGAGACAGGGGTTGCGGTGTATGCGAGAAAAATCTGGCGCTGACCGGTGGCTTTGCCTTGATTCCGGTCCGAGGGGCGCATCAATACCCCCGCAGCCGCGCGAACTCGTTCATGTGATAGTTGCTATCACCGAGATAAGCCTCCGCCACGCGCACGCGTTTCATAAAAAAGCCGATATCAACATCATCGGTCATGCCTATGCCACCATGCCACTGCACGCCTTCTTGCGTGGCAAGCTGTGCAATCTGCCCGATCTTGGCCTTGGCGGCGTGGGTTAACTCCTGTGCCTCGGGTACGTCGGCATCCAGCGCCATAAGCGATTTCAGGATGAGCGATTTTGCCATTTCCATTTCGGAATAAAGATGCGCTGCCCGGTGCTGGAGCGATTGGAAGGAGCCGATGAGAGCGCCAAATTGCTTCCGCTCCTTCATGTACTCCACCGACCGCCCAAAGGTTTCCTGCGCTGAGCCGGACATTTCGGCGGCCAGCACCGCGCGGCCTGCGTTCAGCATTTTGCGAAGCGCCTTTGCCCCGCCATCCACCTCACCCAGCACGGCACCCGCCGTCACATCCACGTTCTCCAGGTTGACGCGGGCGGTGTTGCGGCTGTCGACCATGTTGAGCTTGTTGACCGTCACACCATCAGCATCGCGTGGCACGATGAACAGCGTTATGCCATCCTCATCGCCCGGGTTGCCGGACGTGCGGGCCGAGATGACCAGAGCATCCGCGATATGGGCGTCCATCACGAAGGATTTCTTGCCGTTCAGGCGAAACCCATTGCCCGACCGTTCCGCCGTTGTTGCGACGGCAAAGGGTTGGTGTTTGCGCCCTTCGTCAACCGCAACAGCCGTGATCTTTTCACCCGCAGCCATGCCCGGTAGCCATTCGGCTTTTTGCTCGTCAGTGCCAAAGCCGTTGATCGCGGTGGCCCCCAAAACGGCGGTAGACATGAAGGGCGAAGCGGTAAGCGTGCGCCCCATCTGCTCTGCCAACACCCCGGCCTCCACCAGACCAAGGCCAACGCCGCCGTGCTCTTCTGGTGTGAGAACACCTGCCCAGCCCATTTCGGCCATGGCGGCCCATGTGGCGCGGTCAAACCCATCGGGGTTTCCCTCGTCCCGCAATTTGCGAAGCTGATCGACCGGGGCAGATTGGGTCAAGAACCCCTCTGCCATATCTTTCAGCATGATCTGTTCTTCGTTTAAAACCAGCTTCATGTTGGCAGCCCCAGAACGTGTTTTGAGATAATGTTCAGCTGCACTTCGGAGGTGCCGCCCTCAATCGAGTTGCCCTTCATGCGCAGCCAGAAGGCAGCGACATCCTCGTCGGCACCCCATTCAAGACCATCGTGCCCGGCGCAATCCATCAGCACCTCATAGCGGCGTTTGTTGAACTCCGTCCCGGTGTATTTCAGCGTAGAGCTTTCGGCCCCGACGCCCTGACCGGCCTTGGCCTGATCCGTCACGCGCTCAACAGTGGCCATCAGCGCAAGGTTATCAATTTCCAGCTGTGCGATGTCTTTGCGCAGCATGGGGTCATCGAGCTTGCCATCTTCATCAAGGCCGATCTGCGCCGCGGCAATTTCATGGATCGGCCGCTGCGCCCCCCACGACAGCACCGCCCCGCCGATCATTTCCCGCTCATGGGTCAGCAGGTATTTGGCAACCGACCAGCCCTTGTTCAGTTCCCCCACCACATTGTGTTTTTCACAGCGCGCATCAGTAAAGAACGTCTCGCAGAACGGCGATTTACCGGAGATCAGCTTGATCGGCCGCGCTTCCACCCCTGGTTGGTCCATGTCGATAAGCACAAAGCTGATGCCTTCGTGCTTTTTGGCCTCAAAGTCCGTACGCACGAGCACGAAAATCCAATCACCAAGGTTGGCGTAAGACGTCCATACCTTTTGCCCGTTCACGAGGTAATGGTCGCCCATATCCTCACATTTGGTCATCAGCGCCGCGAGGTCCGACCCCGCGTTCGGTTCCGAATACCCCTGTGCCCAGCGGATTTCGCCACGGGCAATCTTGGTCAGGTGCTCGGCTTTTTGTTCATGCGTGCCGTATTTCAGCAGAGCAGGGCCGAGCATTGTTATGCCGAAGGATTCCAGCGGCGCACGGGCACCGATGGCCTTCATTTCCTGGGCCAATACCTTGGCATGGGCTTTGTCGAGGCCGCCGCCGCCATATTCGATGGGCCATGTGGGCACGGTCCACCTTTTGTCGCGCATCCGCTCGAACCACACACGCTGTGCATCCGAGGTGAAGGTGGCGTTTCGCCCCCCGTTGAACGACATGCTGTCATCGGTGATGGGCGTGCGCATTTCTTCGGGGCAGTTGGCCTCAAGCCACGCGCGCGTCTCCGCGCGGAAAGCCTCCAGATCGCTCATTTGTTTTTCCATTCCGGTTTGCGTTTCTCGACAAAGGCGTTCACGCCCTCGGAAAAATCATAGGTGTTTTTGAGCCAGTCGAGTTCGGGGCCGGAAGCGTGGAGACTTTCGAGCGTTTGTTCGATCTCGTCCATCTTCGCCAGCACCCGCATGGATGATTTGATGGCAGAGGGTGAATTGCCGGCAATCTCCCGCGCTTTTGCCATGGCGACATCCATCACGTCGGCCTGGGGCACGACCTGATTGACGATGCCGAGTTCCTTTGCCTCTGCCGCGCCCACTTGACGCCCGGTCAGGATCATTTCCATGGCTGCCTTGCGCCCGATGTGGCGAGACAGTTTTTGCACACCGCCCGCCGCGGCAAAGAACCCGACCTTCACCTCCGGTACGGCAACGCGTGCGGTATCGGCGGCGATGATGATGTCACAGGAAATCGCCGTTTCCAGCCCGCCCCCCATCGCAAATCCGTTCACGGCTGCGATGATCGGTTTTTCCCGGTCAAGGCGATTTGCAAGACCGGCAAAGCCTGACGCGGGCATCGGGCCTTTGTTCACCCCCTGCGCCGTGGCTTTCAGGTCATTACCTGCGCAAAATGCCTTGTCACCCGCCCCGGTCAGAACCGCGACCCAAAGGTCCGGGTCGGCGGCAAAATCGTTCCACACTGCATCCATTTCCTGATGCATTGGCACGTGGACAGCGTTGTAGACCTCCGGGCGGTTCATCGTAACGATGAGGATATTGCCCTCACGCTCGGTCGTCAGAAATTCATAAGCCATGTGCGGCCTCCCTTACGCGGTCTTGAGGCCGCCTGTATCGATTTCGGTGAACTTGCCGCCGTTTGCCGCCAGTTCGCGCAGCAGGGGCGCGGGGGCGAAACTGTCGTCTTCGGCGGCCAGCTCTTCCATTTTGGCGAGCACCTTTGCGGCCCCCACCTGATCGCCAAACCACATCGGGCCACCCTTGTCGCCGGGCCAGCCATAGCCGTTGAGCCAGACCACATCTATGTCGGACGGCCGTTGTGCCTTGTTTTCCTCAAGGATTTTGACGGCCTCATTGATCATCGGGAAAATGCAGGTTTCGATAACATCGTCCTGCGAGGGTGCATTGCCCCCGCAAACGCCAGTGACATTGCGGATCACATCGGCGGCAATGTCTGACGGGATTGGTTTGCGGTTTTCGTCATAGTCATAGAACCCGGCCTGGGTTTTCTGCCCGCGCCGGTCCATTTCACACAGCGCATCACGGATGGGGTTGTTTGTTTTTGCGCCTTTGGACCACCCGATATCGAGGCCGGCAAGGTCGCTCATCTGAAATGGTCCCATCTTGAAACCAAAGGCATTCAGCGCGGCATCCACATCCCACGGCATCGCGCCCCTTTGCAGCAATTTGTTGGCCTGATCCTGTCGCTTGAAAAGCATCCGATTGCCCACAAAACCGGGGCAAACGCCGACCAGAGTGGCGATTTTGCCAATGGTTTTGGCCAGGTCCATTGCCGTTGCCACGACGTC
Organism: Pikeienuella sp.; assembly: GCA_049608645.1. Classification (GTDB taxonomy): domain Bacteria; phylum Pseudomonadota; class Alphaproteobacteria; order Rhodobacterales; family Rhodobacteraceae; genus Pikeienuella. Next base: position 12,258 of record JBMYXS010000039.1, read on the forward strand.
ATCAGCCGTTTCCCGTGCGCGCACGACCTCCAGCAATTTCATAACATTGGCGGGTGAGAAAAAATGCATGCCGATCACGGCATGGGGGCGCGATGTCACAGACGCGATTTCATTGATATCCAGCGCGGATGTATTGGTCGCCAAAATTGCGCCCGGCTTCATTATTTGATCAAGGCGGGTAAATATTTCCTTTTTCAACTCCATGTTTTCAAAGACAGCTTCGATAACAAGGTCACAACTGGCGAGGTTTTCCATATTGGTCGTTGGCAAAAAACGATCCATACGGGCCTCTACTTCCTCTTGCGGGAAGCGCCCCTTGTCGGAGGAGCGTTGATAGTTGCCGCGCACAACCTTCAAACCACGGTCAAGCGCCTCCTGCTCCCGCTCCACAATCGTTACCGGAATACCGACGGAGGCGAAGTTCATTGCAATGCCGCCCCCCATGGTGCCGGCCCCGATGATGCCAACGCTTCGCACGGGGCGGCGGGGTGTTGCCGGGTCAAGGCCGTCAACCTCCCACGCCTTGTTTCCGGCCATTTCGATATAGTCCATGACGTTCATTTCAATCTCCGTCGTTCAAATCTAATTGCTGTCAGGCGCGCCCATGTGGCCGCCCAGACATTGGGTTTTGAGGGCGCGACGGTCAGTCTTGTCGGTCGCGCCACGTGGTAGCTGATCATGCGTCCACCAAACCTGTGCCGGGTGTTTGAACCCGGCGAGGTGCTCGGCAAGGAATGCATTCAGGTCATGCGTGGTTAACCGGGCATCGGGTTTCAGCTGGACGCCTGCGCCGACAACCTCCCCAAGGCGTTCATCGGGTACAGCGAACACTGATGCCTCAGCCACAGCCGTGTGGCGGTGTATGGTGCCTTCCACCTCCAGGCAGGAGATATTCTCGCCGCCGCGAATGATGATGTCCTTTTTTCGATCAACGATTGTGACAAACCCGTCCTCGTCAATCGTGCCGAGGTCACCAGTGAACAGCCACCCATCCCGCAACGCTTCGGCTGTGGCTTCGGGCTTGTTGAGGTAACATCGCATGACCGCCGCGCTTTTGACGGTGATTTCACCAATTTCGCCTGTGGGTACCTCTTCGCCGTTGTCATCGACGATGCGCAGCTGTTGGACGGGTGGCAAAAGGCGACCCGCTTGATCCGGCTTCTCAAGATAATCGGGCCCTGAAATGCCAAGGCCGACAGCGTTGGTTTCCGTCATGCCCCAGCCCGAAGCAAGCGAGGCAGACGGGAATGCCTTTGCCTGCTCAGCCACCTGCGCGGCGGGGCGTTTTGCGCCGCCCGACCCCAGGTAAGTCAGGCTTGGCGTTGCGGTTCCCGATCGTTCGGCGGCATCCTGCAATTCGGCTGACATGGTCGGCACGCCGAGGAACCGTGTGATTTTTTCGGAATTGATGAGGGACAGAGCCCGTTCAGCATCCCACTTGTGCATCAGCACCAGCTTGGCCCCTATCGCCATCGACAGAAGATAGGTGCCGTGGGACGCGGTGACATGGAACAGCGGTGTTGCGCAGAGTATGGCCTGCGGTTGCGGCGCGGGGAAAACAGTACCTTCCGGCATAACCAGCGGCGGAAGCTGCAATGACATGAACCATGTCATCACCGCTGTGATGGCCCCGCGATGGGTCAGAATTACCCCCTTGGGGTGGCCAGTGGAGCCAGAGGAGTAGAGCAAGCCGAAATCATCGTCCGTGTCGATGGAGACGGTTGGCCGTGGAGCATCAGGCGTTTGGGCCATCAGCGATTGCAATGTCTCCACGCCGTCGGGCGCTTCATCACGCACCATCACCATGCGGATAGACTTGTCAGTGGCAAAGGGTGCGATGCGCTCAAACCGCGGCGCATCAGCGAAGACGAGTTTGGCTCCGCTGTCATCAAACCCATAGGCCAGTTCGTCAGTTGTCCACCATGCGTTTAAAAGCACAACGACGGCACCGATGTTCACAATGCCCATGAACAACGTCAGATATTCAGGATAGTTCCGCATGGCGATTGCAACACGGTCGCCCTTTTTGACACCTAATCGTTCCGTCAAGATGCGGGAGATCCGGTCAGATTGCGCCGTGAATTCAGCATATGTCGTCCGCTCGCCTTCATAGACGATGTAATCGGGGTTTTGCTGAAGCGCGGCGCAGTGGGTCTGAAAATCCCGCAAGGTTGCGGGGGCATTGGCAAAAACCGGCAGGCGCACGCCGCGTATGGTTGCTTCGGTCACTGCGAAGCGCGGATCAGTCGATGTCAGGTGCGCAGAAGCCTGTGCGATTGTCATTCCCGGCATAAATAAACCCATGTGACATGGCTCATAACTGAGCGTCCCTCCCTGCGAATAATCAGTGCGGCGCTTGCGTATTCATATCACGGCCAATTCGCGGCCCCGTCACGGTGCACCTGACAGTTGTCAGCTAAATTGCTAAAACGGTGACGAAGGGGGGTCAACCCGGAAGTCAGGTCAGGCGGGGGATGATGCGGCGTGTTTTTCCCACGTTTGGGAGGCACAGCAGCATGCTGCGCCGACTGTAGGCCGGGGCAATTATTTGTCTGCGCTGACCCCGGAAAAGCCCCGGTTTTCTGCCGGGGCGCGCGGGAATCGTGCGGCTAATCTTCTTGCAATCGTGGTGCGAAGCGTCAGCTATGCGCCCCGTCGGCCAGCGTTTTCACGAAGGCCAACACATCGTCCACGCTTTCGCCCGCGCCGATCTTGTCGACGATGGCGGAGCCGACAACCACGCCGTCTGCAACCTTGGCGATGTCAGCTGCGCGTTCCGGGGTTTTGATGCCAAAGCCAACGCACACGGGCAGGCCGGTCATCTTGCGAATGCGCTCCACCTCCGGTGCCACGGCGGAGGCATCAGCCTCTGCCGCGCCGGTGATCCCGGTGATGGAAACGTAATATACAAACCCGGAGGTGTTCTGCGCGACTGCTGGCAGGCGTTCATCATCGGTAGTCGGCGTCGCCAAGCGGATGAAATGCAGGCCTGCTTCGGCGGCAGGCAAGCACAGCTCATCATCTTCTTCGGGCGGCAGATCAACGACGATCAGGCCATCAATACCGGCGGCCTTCGCATCCACGAGAAATGCCTCAACCCCGTGAGAGTAGATTGGGTTATAGTAACCCATCAGAATGATCGGCGTTTCATCGTCTTCCTGACGGAAGGCGGACGCCATGGCGAGCACGCCCTTCAGCGTTTGCCCGGCATCCAACGCACGCCCGGCGGCAAGCTGGATAGAAGGACCATCGGCCATCGGGTCCGTAAAGGGCAAACCCAGTTCGATGATATCGACACCGGCACCCGGCAGGCCGCGCATGATCGCGAGCGATGTTTCCGGGTCCGGGTCACCAGACATGGTGTACGACACGAAAGCCGTGCGGCCCTCGGCGGATAGTTTTTCGAAACGTCGATTGAGACGGCTCATAGCCCCTCCGCTAAGTCATTGTTGCTTGCGGAGCAGATAGCTGAGTGCGCCCAAACCTTCAATGATTTCCTTTGTCACGCGGTTCATAAGGAAAACTTCGCTTTTGTGCACCCGACAACCACAACCAGCAGGCTGGCGGCTCAAGTTGTGTCGTTCGGCGTCCGCGACAGGCCGCGATCTGTGGACTCCCGTCCTTTGTCCGGGCCGCTAGCGCGGTGATGATAGCTATTGGGCGCTTTATGTTTTGTCTGCTGTCTATTGATCGTGTGGCGGCAGAGGGCTTCGGCCTTTCCCGGTCTAGCCGCCACGGTTGAGCAGGAAGCTCAATGCACCAAGGCCTTCGATCACTTCCTGCGTAGCGCGCACGATTAGAAACAACTCATCATTGCGAACGGCATAAACATAGCCATCACGTGGGCGTTTCAGCCCATAACGCTCATAATCAGAGATATAGCGATATTCGACGCGCCTGCGGGTATCCTTGTTGTCATACCGGGCACCGGGCGAACACAAACCCTTTTTGGCATGACCCGGCGGGCAATGCTTAGGTGTGGCGCTTACGGTCAGGGGGGCGGCCATTAGGGGCGCAGCGATTGCGAGTGACAGAATTGTTCGGATTGTCTTTGAGCGTGTCATGGAGAACTCCTTTGCGTCGATGATACAACGACGAGACACACAGATTGTTGCCAATCCTGTTCGAACTGTGGCGTAATGCATGGAGTTTCGTGCAGTGAGTGGCGATGCAAAAAGCCGCCAGCCCCTTGAAAGGCTGACGGCTTTTCGGTTTTTGGTCGAGGCAAGTGCCGTGTTTGTCAGTCGTCCTTGCGGAAGTACTTTTTCTCGCGGGGTTTGCCGTCCCACCCGGTTTTGCCGCGTGGTTTGTCGTCACGATCGCCGCCCCGGTCATTGCCCCGGTCGCCGTAGGGCTTGCGCGGGCCGCGATCATCACGGTCGCCGCCACCGCGGTATGGGGGTTTGCCGCCACGATCACCGCCGCCGCGTGTGTCTTCGCGGTATTCCCATTTTTTCAGAAGTTTGGCGTTGAAGTTATCGCGCCCAATCTCACCTTCGTTGCACCACACGCAGGCGATGTTGTCGCCATCGGCTGCTTCAACGGCCATCCGCATGGAACCAGAAATCAAAACGACGATATCGCCGAGCTCATAGTTGCTCATTTTTCATATCCTTTCGCGCCTCTGCAAAGCGCATCATATCTGATCGTGGGCTATAGGCCCCAGTCGCGAAGGCGTCCAGTTCTTTCCGTGCCGTGCGGCATCTTTCCGAAGATGGGGGTGGTGGCCGCTGGGCGCGGTCTGTCTGACTTTGATCAGCGCAATGGCGCTGGTCTAACGCAAAAAAGGCCGCCCCCATTGCTGAGGGCGGCCAGGCTTAGTCGCGCAATTTCACGAGGTCGTTCATCAGGCCCTCCGCACCGTTATGGACGGTCAGCCGTTCGACCTTACCCGCGATTTCGGTCAGTGCTTCCAGCTCTTTGAGCCGCAGCATGACCGGGTGTTCCGCCATCACCTTTGCCGTGTTGAGGAGCGAGCGCGTGGCATTCGTTTCCTCTCGGCGCCGGATGACGTTCGCCTCAGCCGCTTTTTCAGCTTCCACCACCCGGTTGAGGATGGTGCGCATCTCCCCCGGCAGGATCACGTCCTTCAGGGAAAGTGCGGCCACCTCCACCCCGATCAAGGCCATTTCGGCTTTGACGCGGTTTGCGGCTTCTTCATCCACCAGGTCTTTGGCGGCGAGGATCTGGTCAAGCGTTTTGGCACCGAGTGCCTTGCGGAAAGCCAGCTGCGCCGACAGGTGAAGGGCCTCTGTGAAGTCTTTCACCTGCGTCGTTGCCGCCACCGCATCGGTCACCCGAAATGCAGCGGAGATGTTGACGCGCAGGGTCACGCGGTCAGCGGTCAGGATCTCCTGCCCGTTCACCTCATGCTCCCTCCAGCGCATGTCCACATTCAGAACCTCAACTTTGCGGCCGATGTTCCAGAAGAAATGCACACCGGGTGTCAGCGCACGCACAAATTCACCATCGACAAACAAAACGCCCTGCCGCCCGGCATCTACGGTTGCTTTCACAACAGCATGGCCAAGGGCGCCGGACACCGCATGGCGCCGCATCGTTTCGGGCACGTCCAATCCATCAGTGATGGAATGGCGCGTTACCTCCCACGGGCCTGCATCGGTCCAGAGCACGGAACGGGCCCATGGCGTGCGAAGCACCTCCACAACCTGACCATTGCGGAAGATGACGGAGACATGGTCTGCCGCGCCCTCCGCTACAGTCAAATGCGCGGCGAACAGTTCCGGGCGCGTGCGCTCCAACGCGTCAGCGAAGGGAGATGTGAAACGCGGATTGCTCAGATCATGCCATTCGACCTTCAACCCCCGTTCCGCAAGGCGATGTTTGCCCGCGCCAAGGATATCGTGCAGCGCGCCATCCCGCAGGACGATCAGGCGCTGGGTTTCGTTGACAGTCATTCGTGTGTGGCCCGTAAGCCGATCCATAAAGTTTCGCATTTCAATTCTCCTTCGTATTCATCGGCGCATGCGCGCAGACTCCTTTCATGCGATGACCACAGCATGTGTTTGCCGGGGCCTCGCGGTTTTGCTTCTGCCTGAAGCGGGGGTTGGTGGTTGTGCTCCGGCCCGGAGCGGGGGTTAGAGGCCTCTGGGATGAGGCGGATAAGGAAACCCGGGGCCGCCCGACCGGATCGCGTGGTGGACAGGGCAGAGCGGATCGCAGAGGGCCAGCGTGCGCCGCAGCCACTCAAAAGCCGCGTTGGCGGGCGCTGGCGCGCCTTGAACTTCACACCCGTGTCGACCGCCCAAGCCGGGCTGAACCGATGGGATGGCATCAGGGCCAAAGCCCCAAAACCAGCGCCGCCTGCTCAGCAGGGCGGCCCCGAATTCCAATTTAAGAACGACTTGGAAGGTCGTTGCCCTGCAAAGGCTGGCAGTGATGATGGGGATCGAACCCACTTCCGTCAGATTAATAGTCTGATGCTCTACCAGATGAGCTACATCGCTAATCCCATGCCTTCGTTTCGACCTCGGCACACAGGGCTGGCAATGCCGCCTGCGCCGGTGGAACCTATAGAATTCCAACCGCTGAGTGACGAACCATCCGGCTCGGGAGGGCGGTGTTTAGGGGCGAAGTTTTGTTTTGAGAACCGGGAAAATTCAGGTGCGTCAGCTTTGCATCTTTCATGTGCTATTTTTGCATCATATGTGTTTTCGGTGCATCAAATGCCTGCCAGTGTCAGATGCCAGCGTCAGATAATTGTCGTGGTTAGACCGAATTTTTCCTGGCTGCGCTTGCTGATTGCCTGCGTGATGCGATCGGCGACCATGGCGATCACGGCCATACCTATTCCGGCGGTCATCCCGACGCCAAAGTCACCATCGCCAAGCCCGATATAGATGCGCTGACCCAGACCATTCGTCCCAACCAGCGCGGCGATGACGAGCATTCCAATCCCATAAATGATGGTCTGGTTCAGGCCCAGCATGATGGCGGGCAGGGCCAGAGGCAGTTTGACTTTGTAGAGCAGTTGCCAACGTGTGCAGCCAATGGCCGTGGCGGCCTCTGTCACCTCGGTTGGCAGGTTGCGCAGACCGTGCTCAGTGTAGCGGATCGCGGGCACAATCGCATATGCGATCACCGCCAAAAGCGCGGTAAATTCCCCGATCTTGAAGACCATCACAAAGGGAATCAGGATCACAAACAGCGGCATGGTCTGCAATGTGTCCATGATCGGACGCAGGACCAGCGAAACGGTGCGGTTTTCAGATGCCCATATGCCAAGGCTCGTGCCGAAGATAAAGCAGATCAAAACCGCAACACCGCAGAGGTAAAGCGAAAGCACCGTTTGCGGCCAGATCCCCACCAACACCAGAAACCCAAGGCCAAGCGCCGCCCCGATGGCCAACCCCCGCCCCCCGGCGGCATAGGCGCAATAAACAAGGATCAGCAACAGTGCGAGCCAGGGCATGTTCGTTAGCCCGATGAACGAGATGACGCCCCAAAGCACAATAATGGCGGCCAAAACGGCCCGTCCCTTGACGATCGCCCACCCTGCCAGTCCGGCAACCAGAACCGCATAACCAGCGATCAGTGAAGGTGTCAGCGCAAAGCCCCAGGTAAACGGGCTGACCGCCTTGGAAAGCCCGATCTTTATCGGCAGCATGACAAAGAAAAACGATGTGTTTTTCAGAGCTTCGATCCAGGTTCGCCATTCAACCACAACTGTTTCCAGCGCATCGTTCATCGGGCCGGCGGGGTTAAAGACAAATGCGGCAGGCCAATCGCGCAGGAAGGAGACGAACGGTGACAAAAGAACAAGAACGGCGATGATAATGCCACCCACAACCCACGGGTTTGGACCGGTCGATTGCTCTGCGGCAAATTTATCACGCATGGCAAAGGCATAGGTGATCCGGTCAAGCGCCATAGCCATCAGCGCAATGACGAAACCGGCGAGCAGACTCTCGCCAAACTGCGCCTTGCGCATGGTTGAGAGCACCTCCCACCCGATATCGTTGGTGCCCCCAATGATGGAGGCAATAATGACCATCGACAGCGAAGCCATGGTGGTCTGATTGACGCCAAGCAGCATTTGATTGCGGGCACCGGGCACGCGCACTTTCCAGAATAGCTGAGAGGCCGTAGCGCCTGACATCAGGCCCGCTTCGGTAATTGCGGGCGGCACGGCGTTCAGGCCCAGAATGGTGTTCCGCACCATGGGCGGGAACGCATACAGGATCGAAGCAACAAGCCCCACCGTTGTGCCAAACCCGAACAGGATCAGAATAGGCAGCAAATAGGCAAACGCCGGAATGGTTTGCAGCAAATCGAGAACAGGCATGATCACACGGCGCGCGCGTTCCGAATAGAACCCCCAAACACCAACCGCAAACCCGGCCGCCAGTGCCATGGGAACGGAAATCAGAACAATCGCGAGCGAGTTCATGCTCTCGTCCCAATAACCGATAGCCGCCATGTAAAGCAGCGCCGCTGCCACAAAGGTGGCAAGTCGCCAGCCAGAGGCGATAAAACCAAGCAGTACAAAAAACGCCGCCGCCACGCTCCACGGTAAGATCTGCAACAGGTTTTGTGATGCCCATACGGGCCACTCCAACAACCACCCGGCAGCCTTGAATATTGGCCCGAACAGATCAACGAACCCGCGCATGAAACTGTTCATCGCGTCAGTTGGTGACAGGACCCAGCCTTGGGGAAACACCACAAGGGGCGAAAAGGTATCCGCCAACAAATATAACGTCAGCGTCAACGCTGCGAGGGCAAACCAGGCTAAGGCGTGTGCGCGCGCCATTGCCTAGGCCTCCACCGCCGCGGGGTCGGGCACCCCGCTGGCCAGTGCCTTTACCACAGCGCGGGCATTGACCGCCCCCAGATCGTTCCCCGCTTTGTCGCGAACCATGACACCGGCCTCGTGGTCCGCCAGATAGGGGAGAAGGCGCGCCAACGTCGTTTCGGCACCAATGCGCCCCATTCCGGGGGCAAAAGCACGATTTGGGTCGGCGATATCGCCTGCGGTCAGTACCATTTCCCACGGCACATCATTGGTAAACTCGCGCACATAATCATCAGTGGGGTTGAGAATCAGATCAACGGGCCGCCCGATCTGTACGATTTCGCCGTCGCGCATGATCGCCATGCGATCAGCAATGCGCAGGGCCTCCAGAAAATCATGGGTGATGAAAACGATGGATTTGTGCAATTCGCGTTGCAACCGCAGAAACTCATCCTGCATCTGGCGGCGGATCAGTGGGTCAAGCGCGCTGAACGGCTCATCAAGAAACCATAATTCAGGTTCGACCGCGAGCGAACGGGCGATGCCCACACGTTGTTGTTGCCCGCCGGAAAGTTGACGCGGAAAACTGGCTTCACGCCCTTCCAGCCCGACAAGGTCAATCACCTCCTGTGCGCGGGCGCGGCGTTGCTTCAGGGGCATACCCTGCAATTCCAGCGGAAAGGCCACATTGTCGAGCACGTTCAGGTGCGGCATCAGGCCAAAGTTCTGAAACACCATGCCCATCTTGCGGCGGCGAAATTCGATCAGCTCGGCCTGGTTGGCGGTGAGCAGGTCTTGCCCATCCAGCAGAATTTCGCCGGCAGTGGGTTCCACCAGCCGTGACAGGCACCGCACCATGGTCGATTTGCCCGACCCGGACAGCCCCATGATGACGAAAATCTCACCGACATGCACATCAAATGACACATTGGCGCTGGCAACGATGTGGCCGCTGTCACGGATGTTCTGGGCGTGGGGCTTCGGTTCGGCAACAACACCGTTGCGACCGTCAAAATACTGCGCCGGGTTCTGGCCGTAAATCTTCCACACGTTGCGGCAAGACAGCTTCACATCGCCGATTTGAGATTCGCTCGTGGTCACTGTCTGTCTCCGGGTGTGGGCAATCGCGTCAGCGAAACGCCGTCGCAGAGGGTATGCATGAATTCAAAGGTGCTGGCGCAAAGTTACTGGCGCAAAGGTGCTGGCGAGAGTGGCCCCGCCAGCACCGATCACTTGGCCTTAGTTGGTCCAGGCACGCCACGTGGCTTCGTTTGCGCCCATCCATTCGGCAACCGCATCTTCGACAGACATGCCATCCTGATCAACTTTCTGGATCAGAGCGTTCTGTACGTCGTTGGTCAGGTGATACTTCTGAACAAACCCGTATGCCGCCGGCCATTTTTCAGCAAAATCGGCACTGACAATCTTGGCAATGGAGGCCTGAGCAAACCCACAGGCGTTGCCGCGCGACTGGTTCTGACCCGCAAGGCAATCGGGGGATTCGCTGTCCCATTTCACCACGTTCAGCTCGATTTCTGCGTGGATCCAGTGAGGCTGCCAAAACATCATCAGCATGGGCTGTTTTGCGGCAACCGCTGATTTAAGCTCCGCCATCATGGCGCCTTCGCTGCCGCCGGCAACGGGTTGGAATGGCAGGCCAATGGCCGCGACTTGATCAGTTGAACGTGTGCCCCAATCAGCCGGATAGGTGATCAGGCGCCCGTTGGGAAAGGTATCCGCCGCGGCAAAGGCCTGGGCGCAATCGTAAAGTGCCTTGTAATCAGGCAGGCCCGGGCAGGCCTCTTCCATATAGGGCGGATAGAACCAGCCCTCCTTCGGTTCCAGGCCCAGTTCACCGACGATCTTGATGTCACCTGCTTCTACGGCTTTTGGATAGATGTCACCGACGTTGTTGGTCCATGTTTCCGGCTGAAAATGCAGACTGCCTTCGGCAATGGCCGCAAACTGAGGGACCGCGCCTGCGGTCACATATTCGACGTTCAGCCCCATTTCACCCAGAACTGCCCCAGCGATGCGCGCAGACAGATTTTGGCCGGTCCATTCATTGATGGCGATCTTGATTGCATCACCCGCCGCGAAAGCCGCTGATGTTGTGCCAAGGGCAACTACAATGCCCGCGACGCTGGTCTTGAGGATATTTTTCATCCCGTTTCTCCCTGTTGATAGGGAATTATTAGGGGAAAACACCGCGCATCGGTACGCTTTTCTTTATGTGGTGCAATATTGGTCAGATTACCCGTGCATGGGCCTGTGGGGCGGCATGCGCGTGATCTGTCGTTCAATAGCGTGTCGTTACCCTGTGACCACGCTGATAGGACAGGCGAACATAGGTGATCGCACGCCCGCTCCACCAGGTTGAGCGTTCGGTCGTAAAAATGGCGTCGCCCACCGCGCACCCCAGATAGCGCGCAAGATGATCATCGGCGTTGGTTGCTGAAAAGCTGATTTCTGCGTTCGAAAACGGCATCGCCGCGACCAGCCATTCGTTGGGGCCATGGGTGGAAAAATCACCCTCCCGCGCCTGAGGCAGTATATCGAGGCTGATCCAGCGATCTTCAAACTGATAGGGCGCGCCATTGGCATAGTGCATGCACACCAGATGAAGAACCTCCGACGTTTGGCTAAGGTCCATTCGCGCGCGCAGCCAATCGGGCGCGATGTCGATGTCGCGGCTGACCAATGCATAGCGATAAAGCGCGCCCTGGTCCTCTACCTCTTTGCGGACCATGGGAATGTCGAACCGGGCCTGACGTACCGGGGCCATGCGCACGCGTGTGCCGGCCTTTCGCCGCCGCTCGATAATGCCATCATCCGCCAGTTCCTGCATCGCGCGGTTAACTGTGGCGCGGGCGCAGCCATAGGTTTCGGCCAGATCAACTTCGTTCGGCATCAACCCGCCGGGGGGCCAGACCCCTTCGGTGATCTTGGAAAGGATATCTGCTTTGACATCGCGAAATGTGGTCGCCATGGGCCAGGCCATCCTTTTGCTGTCTGCCCTTATGGCAGATTTCATCTAAGCATAATGGCAATATATCTAGGTGTATAGATGCGGCCTCAATGCGCCAATCAAAGGCGACCGAGCACGTTCATAATGTCGGCCTGCGCAGCATGTGGTGTGTTCAGGGGAGAGCGAAGCCAAACCAGATCCGCCGCCGCCTTTGGCGCAATGATCGGCACAGAGGTTACGCCAAAACCATCATAACTTACATCAGCGGGGGGCACCGAATAGCTGACGCCAACACCAGCACCCTGCGCGGCCAGCGATCGCATCATTTCCAGTGACGCTGTGCGATGGGCAATCTGCGCGGTCAGCCCCTGCGCGCGGAACAATGTCATCATGTGCCGAACCGACAGATCCTCCGTCGAAAGGATCAGCGGATATTGCGCCAATGTTGGCAGATCAAGCGACGCCAACCCGGCAATAGGGTGGTCAGGCGTGGTACAGGCATAGGGATGGATTTGTCGAAAGGGCACCCGTTCAAACCCGCTGTCGAAGCCAATGTCATAGCTCAGGGCGATATCGGCGCGCCCCTCTCGCAGGTCGGCGGCGAGCGATTCAAAGCGCCCCTCCCGAATGGCAAAGGGCGTGTTTGGCAGGCTGGTTGAAAGCGCCTTGTGGGCGCGGGCCAGATACCAGGGCGCGATGTCTTCAAAGCAGGCCACAACATAGGGCCGCCCCAGCCCGGCACCCCCTGTTTCAAGCTGGTTCGCCTGGCTTAGCAACGTGCGTGCCTGTGCGACAAAGCGATGCCCGAAAGGTGTGATGATGATGGCGGTGCCTTTGCGACGGACAAACAGGCGGGTGCCCAGGCGGTCCTCCACCCGTGTTATGGCGTTGGACAGCGACGGTTGGGACACGTTCAGCACGGACGCCGCCTCAGTCAGCCCACCGACATCGGCAACGGCCACGATATATTCATACTGGCGAAGCGTTAAATATAGCATACCGCTATATAATTTATTTCCAGATATTATTGGAAGCTAATTATTCGATTTGCGATAACCCCCGCAATCGGAGGAGAGAGCCATGACACACACCCTAATCACTCAAGACCATATCGACGCTTTTCAGCGTGATGGCGTTGTTTTCATCAAAGGCCTTTTTGCGGATCATGTGGACACGATCCGCGCAGGGATTGAGCGTAACATGGCAGAGCCAGGGCCATACGCCGCTGAAAACCTGAAGGAAGGTGAAGGCGGGCGCTTTTTCGATGATTATTGCAACTGGACGCGCATTCCCGAATTTGAAGAGGTTATCCGCACCTCACCCGCTGCTGCGGTTGCGGCTGACCTGATGAATTCGCAGCGCGTGCAAATGTTCCACGACCATGTACTGGTGAAAGAGCCTGGCACATCCAAGCCCACACCATGGCATCAGGATGCGCCGTATTATTTTGTCGACGGCGTGCAGAACGTCAGCTTTTGGTCACCAATGGACCCTGTTACCAACGCCAGCTTGCGGTGCGTTTCCGGCAGCCATTTGTGGGAAAAACAGGTTCTGCCGACGCGGTGGCTCGCCGAAACCGATTTTTACCCTGAAAGCGATGCTTACATGCCAGTGCCCGACCCCGATGCGGAGGGGATGGATGTGTGCGAATGGCCAATGGAACCGGGCGATGCGGTCGCTTTTAACTATGGCATTCTGCACGGCGCGCGCGGCAATGAATCAACCACGCGGCGACGGGCATTTTCGTTGCGGCTGGTCGGGGATGATGCCCGCTATGTGGAGCGCCCCGGCCCCACTTCACCGCCCTTTCCAGGCCACGACATGAAGGCCGGGCAAGTGCTGCGCGAAGACTGGTTCCCGGTCATCTTTCAACGCTGATCATCGGTCTTGGCTCAGGTGGCGAAAAACAGGATCGCCATTACAAGGCCAACGATCACCACAAAGGCGCGCAGATAGTCTGTGCGCGTGATCTTGCGGCTGTAGTAGCCGCCAACATATCCACCGATGGCCGACGCAATGGCCATCGGTATGGCGTGTTCCCACGATATCAGCCCCGCCGCGATAAATGTGCCCGCCGCGACCAGCGAAAGCAGGGCCGAAAGCACGTTTTTCAACCCGTTCATCCCGTGCAGATCAACATAGCCAAGCAAGCCAAACGCCGCGAGCAGCATGATCCCCAGCCCGCCATTGAAATAGCCGCCGTAAATTGACACGGTCAGGATCACGACGGCCGATAATGCCGGCCCCGCCATGCCGCGTCCGCTATTCTTGAGGTAGGCCATCAAGCGTGGCCCAAGGGCAAAAAGGGCCGTTGCAAGCAACAACAACCACGGTACGAGGCCGCTGAAAACATCATCAGATGTAACCAGCAACAGGCCAGCACCAATCAGGCCGCCGATGATCGAAACGACCAGAATGGCGCGCAGGGCCAGGGCCCCCTCTGCGCGCATATCATGGCGAAACGCCCAGGCGCTGCTAATATATCCGGGCAATGCCGTTAGGGTCGCGGTCACATTTGCAGCGACGGGCGGAACGCCGAGAAATACCAATGCAGGCAAGGTCAGAAATGTACCGCCCCCGGCCACTGCATTTAACGCGCCCGCCGCGAACCCCGCGATGCAGACCAGCGCCAGATCAAACATGCCCATGTCACAAAACTCCTCTTTCGCGGCGTTTGGCATGGTTTGCTATTGGTTTGCGAATTGGTTTGAAACCAGTGTGGTCGCTCTGTGCTGCCTGGGCTATAAAAGTCCTATGAAGCTTTCCGATGCCATTCTGGCCCTGCGCGATGCGCTCCCTGATCTTGCGCCCGAACTTGGCGACCGCCTGCCTGCAGAGCGGGCCTTGGCTGCGAAAATTGGGTGCGGTCGTTCCACGCTTCGCGCCGCCCTGGCAAAGCTGGAGGCAGAGGGAGAGGTGTGGCGCCATGTGGGGCAGGGCACCTTTCGAGGCACGCGCCCGCATACCCACCCCATCCGCGACCGTTTGTTGATTGAAGGGGCAACGCCGCAGGACCTGATGGCCGCGCGAATGGTGTTGGAGCCCGCAGTCGCGGCGGCGGCTGCTCAGGCGGCATCTGAAACAGACGTTCATTTCCTTAGGGACCGCGTAGCCCAAGGCAGGCAAGGGCGCGATCGCGCGGCGTGTGAACAGGCCGATGATGCCTTTCACCTTGGTATTGCACAGGTCGCGGGGAATGCGGTTCTGGTGGGTATGATGCGCTATCTGTCTGGCGCGCGCCGCCGGGCCACCTGGCAGCGGGCATGGGACAGGGTCTACCGCAGGCTTGGCGTTTCGGAATTCCAGACGGAGCACAGCACCCAACACGATCACATCGTTGACGCTATCGCCGCCGGAGATGCAGATGGGGCAGCGAACGCCATGCGGGCGCATTTGGAAACGATACAATCAGCCATGACACCGCGCGACAGCTAAGGGACAAGATCATATGAACATTATCAGATTCGCAGACCTGACAGAGGTACCGTGGAAAAACGGCGGCGGTATCACCCGGAATATTGCCGAAGATCGCCGGGGTGATGATTTGCACTGGCGCCTGTCTATGGCCGATGTTGATAGCGACGGCCCATTCTCTGATTTTGCGGGGCTGACGCGGGTTCTGACGGTGATCAAGGGTGATGGTATGATCCTGACAGGCCCGGAAGGGGACATTGTTGCCGATTATGCCCTGCCCGTTGTGTTTGACGGGGCAACGCCGATCACTTCGACGCTTAAGAACGATCCGCTTCGCGACCTGAACCTGATGTTTGACCCAGCGCGCTGTGATGGGGCGGTGACGACGTTGAACGGGTCGTTCAGGAAAGATGTCCCCGCTGACGGGACTATCGGCATTCATTGCCTTAGCGGGGCTGTGTCAGTGAATGGCGAAGCACTCTTGGTGGGCGATACAGCCCTAAGCCGTGAAGACGTTGGCGTGGAGGTTGGTGCCGATGGCATCGCCTTGTTGATCAGCTTGCGCGATATCAGTCGACCTTGAATGACATTTGCGCGCACACTCTATGGTGCCACAGCCCCGGCCTTGACCCGGGACTGCGGCGGTGAACATCGCACCAAAATTCGCAAAACGCCTTAGATCGACGCCAGCAAATCAGAAATCGCGCTGCGATAGCGCGCAATGATTGCTTTGCGCCCCCGATGTCGCCCGCTTTCAACCTGATGGCGGCCTGCTGACCAGAGGTCAGTCACCACGTTGTCTTTCGCAGCAAAAACCAGCCCATCCAAAAGCTGATCCTGGGAAAGTGCACACAGGGTAGGGTCCTGGCTGTCGATCGCAACCAGATCCGCAAGACGGCCAACGGCAATTTCGCCAGCATCCCGCGCCAACGCTTGCGCGCCGCCCCGCGCCGCACCGGTATAAAGGGTCGCGCCGACGGACCCTTCACCAACCACAAGCACGTTCCGCGCAAAGTCGCGCAGGCGTTGGGAGTATTCCAGCGTGCGCAATTCTTCGGTGAGGGAGATATTCACGTTGCTATCGGACCCGACGCCGAATGCACCGCCTGCCTCCAGAAATGCCGGGCCATTGAAGGGACCGTCGCCAAGGTTGGCCTCAGTAATCGGGCAAAGGCCCGCCACTGCGCCCGATTTCGCCATGGCAACGGTTTCACCCTCGGTCATGTGGGTTGCATGGATCAGGCACCACCCGGCGTCCACCGGCGCATTGGCCAGCAACCATTCAACGGGCCGCGCGTCGAGCCATGCTGAAATGTCGGCAACTTCCTTTGGTTGCTCTGAGATATGGATATGCACCGGCCCACCGCGATGCGCGGCCAGTGCCGTTGCCAAGTCTTCCGGCGAAGTGGCGCGCAGGGAATGGGGGGCGATGCCAACGCGCGCATCGGCGGGCATTTCGCCCAACCCTGCGCGTGCTGCGTCAACCAAGGCGGCAAAGCGATCCACGTCATTGCCAAACCGCAACTGTCCGTCCGCCAAGGGTAC
The DNA here is from genome assembly GCA_049608645.1 of Pikeienuella sp. Taxonomy (GTDB): domain Bacteria; phylum Pseudomonadota; class Alphaproteobacteria; order Rhodobacterales; family Rhodobacteraceae; genus Pikeienuella. The sequence continues at coordinate 28,940 of JBMYXS010000039.1, forward strand.
GGCCCCCGCGCCGCCATAGGTATATAGCACAGGCAGATGGGTCAGGCCGATGCCGGTTTCTGATGCGGCTGCAAATACGCGCGCCGACAGTTCGGCAAGATTATCATAAGGCACACCGCCTTTCTGGTGGTGGACGTAATGGAACTCCCCCACCGCGGCGTAGCCTGCTTCCTGCATTTCCATGAACACCACTGCTGCGATGGCCTCTACCTGATCGGGGGTGAGGCGGTCCATGAAGCGGTACATCAGCTCGCGCCATGTCCAGAAACTGTCGCGCCCGGCTTTGCGCACTTCGGTCATTCCCGCCATGGCGCGTTGGAACGTATGGCTGTGCAGGTTGCTGAGTGCGGGGAGCAGGGTATCAACCAGCGTATCGCCAGATTGTGCCTGCGCATCCACATCGATTTGTGTGATGGCACCTGCTTTTGCCGTCACCCGTACATTTTGCGCCCAGCCTGATGCGAGCAACGCTTGTTTTGCATGTATCACTGGAATTTTCCTCAGCCTTAGTTTTTATGTATAGACATATTGCATATTAATTTATACTAGAAAAGGCGTGATACAAAGAAGGACGCACAAATATGCCGATTTCCGCCGCCGAATTGTTGACCGATCTGCATGCCGCGACGCTTGCGCATGGCGATGCTCCTTATGGAATGATCGAAAACGCCGCGATTGCTCTTGAAGCTGGCCGCATCGTTTGGGTGGGGCCGGCGGCCGATATCCCCGCCGCTTATGCTGGCTTTGCCCGTCGTTCCCTTGGGGGGCGGATCGTGACGCCGGGGTTGATCGACTGTCACACGCATATTGTTCATGGCGGCGATCGCGCGGTCGAATTTGAAATGCGCCTGAATGGCGCAAGCTATGAAGAGGTCGCGCGCGCTGGCGGCGGCATTGTTTCGACCGTCACAGCAACCCGCGCCGCGACCGAATCGGAACTGCTGGAAAGCGCATTGCGGCGGCTTGATGTGCTGATTGCCGAGGGCGTGACGGTGCTGGAGGTCAAATCGGGTTACGGTCTCGATGTTGAAACTGAGCTGCGGATGCTGCGCGTGGCGCGGGCATTGGGCAAGGCGCGTCCTGTTGTGGTTTGCACCAGCTTCCTTGGTGCCCACGCGACGCCGGCTGAATACAAGGGCCGCGACGACGCTTATATTGATGAGGTATGCATTCCCGCCCTGCGCGCGGCCCATGCCGAAGGGCTTGTGGATGTTGTCGATGGGTTCTGTGAGGGGATTGCCTTTCAGCCTGAGCAGATTGCCCGTGTTTTTGATGTGGCAAAGGAACTGGGCTTGCCCGTCAAGTTGCACGCTGAGCAGTTGTCAGACCTTGGCGGTGCGAAACTGGCGGCGCGCTATGGCGCCTTGTCGGCAGATCACATCGAATATCTTGACTGCGATGGTGGTGACGAAGGCGTTGCGGCGCTGGCCGCTGCCGGAACTGTTGCGGTCGTTCTGCCCGGTGCGTTTTATACCCTGCGGGAAACACAGGTGCCGCCAATTGCGTCATTGCGGGCGCATGGTGTTCCCATGGCGCTTGCAACGGATGTGAACCCCGGATCATCACCGCTCAATTCACTGCTGCTGGCCTTGAACATGGGCTGCACCCTGTTCCGCATGACCCCCGAAGAGGCATTGCGCGGTGTCACGGTGAATGCCGCGCGCGCGCTGGGCCTTGCCGATTGTGGCACCATCGCAGCCGGAAACCGCGGCGACCTTGCTGTTTGGGACATCAAGCACCCGTCGGAACTTGCCTATCGTATCGGCTTTAACCCCTTGCATGAACGCATCTTTGGAGACGTAGAATGACCACGCTGACCCTGACGCCCGGTGCCGTCACGCTTTCAGATTTGGAACAGGTATTCCGTAACGGTGCATCTGTTGTTCTTGACCGCTCCTGCCACCCTGCGATGCAGGAAGCCCAGGCGCGTATTGATGCCGCCGCGAATGGCACTGATGCGGTTTACGGGGTGAATACGGGTTTTGGTAAGCTCGCCAGCGTCAAGATTGCCGCCAAAGACACCGCAACTTTGCAACGCAACCTTATCCTGTCTCATTGCTGCGGCGTGGGGGAGGCTATCCCCGAGGCGCACGCGCGCTTGATGATGGCACTTAAACTGCTGTCGCTCGGGCGCGGTGCATCAGGTGTACGGCTTGACCTGACCAATTTGATTGAGGCGATGCTGGCCAAGGGTGTGACGCCTGTGATCCCGGCGCAGGGATCCGTCGGCGCATCGGGCGATCTGGCCCCGCTGGCGCATATGGCCGCCGTGATGATGGGCCATGCTGAGGCAACATTCGAAGGCGAACCCCTGCCGGGCGGCGAAGCCTTGCGCCGCGCGGGTCTCGAACCTGTTGTGCTTGGCGCGAAAGAGGGTCTTGCCCTGATCAACGGCACGCAATTCAGCACCGCTTTCGCCTTGGCAGGATTGTTCGGCGCATGGCGTGCGATGCAGTCGGCCCTTGTTACTTCGGCGCTGTCAACGGATGCCATCATGGGCTCTACCGCGCCGTTGCAGCCTGAAATTCATTCGCTGCGCGGTCATGCTGGCCAGATTGAGGCGGCCGAAACGATGCGCGCCTTGCTTGCCGGCTCTGTCATTCGCGAAAGCCATCGCGAAGATGATACGCGCGTACAAGATCCGTACTGCATTCGCTGCCAGCCACAGGTGACGGGTGCCGCGATGGATGTGCTGCGCATGGCTGCGCGCACCCTGGAGACAGAGGCAAATGCGGCGACGGATAACCCGCTGGTGCTTGTTGGTGCCGATCTGATCGTTTCGGGCGGCAACTTTCACGCAGAACCAGTTGGTTTTGCCGCCGATATGATCGCGCTGGCGGTTGCCGAAATCGGCGCGATTGCCCAGCGGCGCATCGCGCTGATCGTTGACCCGGTGCTGAGCCATGATCTGCCGCCGTTCCTGACGCCGAATCCGGGCCTGAACTCTGGCTATATGATCGCTGAGGTAACGACAGCCGCCTTGATGAGCGAGAACAAGCACCTCGCCAACCCTTGCGTCACCGACAGCACGCCAACCTCTGCCAACCAGGAAGACCATGTCAGCATGGCCGCCCACGGTGCCGTGCGTCTTTCGCGTATGGTTGCAAATCTGGAGCGGATTCTGGGTGTGGAGCTGCTCTGCGCGGCGCAGGGGATTGAGTTCCGCACGCCCTTGACCACAAGCGCCCCGCTGACCCGCGTTGTCGCCACCTTGCGCGAAAGCGTCGAGACATTGGGCGATGACCGATACCTTGCCCCGGATCTGGAAAGCGCAGCAGCGCTGATCTCAACCGGCGCGATCATGCAGGCAACTGAGGTTGCTGCGCCGGTTCTTGACCCAAACGTGGCCGCATAAGGCCGTTCCTGACCTGAATTTCCGTCAATTTCTGACATGACACTGATGATTGGAGACTTCCAATGACCACCGCATCCCACAACCCGCGCCACAACCAACGCGATGTTTTTCCGCCAACCGGCACCGAAATCACCGCCAAGAGCTGGCTGACCGAAGCGCCGATGCGCATGTTGATGAACAACCTGCATCCTGATGTGGCTGAAAACCCGCATGAACTTGTGGTTTATGGCGGCATTGGGCGCGCGGCTCGCACATGGGATGATTTTGACCGTATCGTCTCGTCCCTCCAGTCGCTTGAGGATGACCAGACGTTGATGGTGCAATCTGGTAAACCTGTTGGTGTGTTCCGCACCCACAAGGATGCGCCACGGGTTCTGATTGCCAACTCCAACCTTGTGCCCAACTGGGCAAATTGGGACCATTTCAACGAGCTCGATAAGAAGGGTCTGGCGATGTATGGCCAGATGACCGCAGGCTCGTGGATCTATATTGGTACGCAGGGGATCGTACAGGGCACCTATGAGACGTTCATGGAGGCTGGTCGCCAGCACTATGACGGCAACCTGAAGGGCCGCTGGATCTTGACTGGTGGCCTTGGCGGCATGGGTGGCGCACAGCCGTTGGCGGCCGTAATGGCTGGTGCCTGCTGTTTGGCAGTTGAGTGCGACGAAACCCGCGCCGATTTCCGCCTGCGCACACGTTATGTCGATGAAAAGACCCATGATCTTGACGAAGCTCTGGCGATGATCGACCGCTGGACCAAAGCGGGCGAAGCGAAATCCGTTGCCCTGATCGGCAATGCCGCTGATGTGTTTCCTGAACTGGTCAAGCGTGGCGTAAAGCCTGACATGGTGACCGACCAGACATCAGCCCATGACCCGATTCACGGGTATCTGCCACAAGGGTGGAGCGTTGCAGAATGGCGCGCCAAACAGGATAGCGACCCCAAAGCGGTGGAAGAAGCCGCCCGCGCGTCGATGAAGGTGCAGGTCGCCGCGATGGTCGATTTCTGGAATGCGGGTGTGCCAACGCTCGACTATGGTAACAACATCCGTCAGGTCGCGCTGGAAGAGGGTCTGGAAAACGCCTTTGCCTTCCCCGGCTTTGTGCCTGCTTATATTCGCCCGCTGTTCTGTCGCGGCATTGGCCCGTTCCGCTGGTGCGCGCTGTCCGGTGACCCCGAAGATATCTACAAAACCGATGCCAAGGTTAAGGAACTTGTGGATGATCCGCACCTTCACAACTGGCTCGACATGGCGCGGGAGCGGATCTCGTTCCAGGGTCTGCCGTCGCGCATTTGCTGGGTTGGTCTGGGTGTACGTCACAAGCTTGGCCTCGCGTTCAACGAAATGGTGCGGAACGGCGAATTGTCTGCGCCCGTCGTGATTGGGCGAGATCACCTCGACAGTGGTTCCGTTGCCTCCCCCAACCGGGAAACCGAAGCGATGAAGGATGGTTCCGACGCAGTATCCGATTGGCCGTTGCTGAACGCGATGCTGAACGTCGCCTCCGGCGCGACATGGGTGTCACTGCATCACGGTGGTGGCGTTGGCATGGGCTTCAGCCAGCATTCGGGCATGGTTATCTGCTGCGATGGCACAGAGGATGCAGACCGCCGCATTGGCAATGTGCTTTGGAACGACCCGGCGACGGGCGTGATGCGCCATGCCGATGCAGGGTATGATATCGCCCTTGATTGTGCCCGTGAAAACGGCCTGAACCTGCCCGGCATTTTGGATCGCTGATATGTTCCTGAAGAATGCATGGTACGTCGCGGCCTGGGCCGATGAAATCACCCGTGATCTGCAACAGATCATGGTGCTGGGCGAGAAAATCTGCATTTTCCGCACTGAATCTGACGAACTGGTCGGGCTGGAGGATGCCTGCCCGCACCGTAAACTGCCGCTGTCAAAGGGGCGCATCAAGGGCGACACGGTTGAATGTGGCTATCATGGCCTGACGTTCGATTGTGCGGGTCAATGCGTTTGGGCACCGGGCACGGGGCGCATTCCGTCCAATGCCAAGGTGCATGCCTATCCGTTGCATGAAAAATACGGGTTGGTGTGGATCTGGATGGGCAACCCCGCGCTGGCCGACACCAACGATATTTTCGAGATCGAAAATTATGATAACCCCGATTGGGGCATCAACCGTGGTGCGGCGATGGAGCTTGAGTGCAACTACCTGCTCATGTGCGACAACCTGCTGGACCCAACCCATGTTGCATGGGTTCACCAAAGCAGTTTTGCCGCCGATGCGACCAAGGACACACCGCTTCGGATTTCAAAGACCGACGATGGCATCATCGTTCACCGTTGGATGATGGACCACGAACCGGCACCTTTCTACAAAAAGGTCGTTGAGTTTGAAGGCAACTGTGACCGGCTTCAGCATTATGAAGTGCGCTATCCGTCTCATGCGCTGATCAAGGCGGTGTTTACACCTGCTGGGACCGGAGGCCCGGATGGGCCGCTGCATGAAAACACCTTCATCATGGACAGCTATAACTTTATGACGCCCACGAATGAGGGGCAGACGCGGTATTACTGGTTCCAGTTGCGCAACATTCGTCCGGATGATGCGGAACTGTCCAAGATGATGTCAGAGGATGTTCAGCATGCCTTTGAAGAAGACCGCGAGGTGTTGAACGCTGTGCAGCAGGGCATGACGAATAAAACCTCGCCGCATATCGACCTGCCGATTGACGGGGGGCAACTGCGGTTCCGTCGTCAGCTTCAGGCGATGATCAACGAAGAACAGCAGGTTGACCGCCAAATGGCGGAATAGCCTCTGAAATCGTTTCTGGCCG
>JBMYXS010000040.1:0-34733 GCA_049608645.1 Pikeienuella sp.
TAGCGCGCAGGCCGACGGTCAGCGTATTATTCGGTATTATATATCTGCCAGGTCACATCGCAGCCGCGACAAATCAGATTGTCAGGCTTTGAGCGACCGCAGAAGGCCGCGCGTGGATCCATCCATCGCTTCGTCGCCCGATTCCCCTTTGACGATGGGAATCAGCTCATTGGCGAGCTGCTTGCCCAACTCCACCCCCCACTGGTCAAAGCTGTTCACGCCCCAAATCACACCCTGAACAAAAACCTTATGTTCATAGAGTGCGATCAAACGGCCAAGACAATAGGCGGTCATGCTATCCTGAATGATGGTTGTTGACGGGCGATCCCCGGGAAAAGTTCGATGCGCCGCAAGGCGGTCCACATCAGCTTGCGACAGACCCTTCATAGCGGCCCGCGCCTCTGGCTCTGTGCGCCCAAAGGCCAACGCGCGCGATTGCGCCAGACAATTTGCCAGCAACAGCGCATGATGTTCGGGATGTTCCTGCCGCGCATGTCGCGACGCTATGAAATCAATCGGCACGACGCCGGTGCCCTGATGGATCAACTGAAAGAACGAATGCTGGGAATTTGTGCCCGGCTCCCCCCAGATAATCGGACCGGTTTCACCGCGCGCCTGATCGCCGGAGGTGGTCACAGATTTCCCGTTTGATTCCATATCAAGCTGTTGAACGTAAGCTGCGAAATATTCCAGCCTTTGATCATAGGGAATCAGACCAACCGTTGGCAGCTTTTGGATGTTCCGACGCCACACGCCAATCAGTGCCATGAGCACGGGAAGGTTCTGCGCCAAAGGTGCTGCGCGAAAATGATGATCCATCGCACGTGCGCCAGCCAAGAATTCACGGAATTTCGCAGCGCCAATCGCAATCGCAACCGGCAGGCCGATCGCTGACCACACGGAGTATCGTCCACCGACCCAATCCCAAAACCCGAAAACGCGGTCTGCCGAAATGCCCATATCCGCCGTTGCGGTCATATTGGTGGACACCGCCGCCATTTTCGCCCCCGCATCCGGCCCAAGCCATTCTGCGAGCGAATGGGCGTTCAGCATCGTTTCCTGCGTTGTGAACGACTTGGACGCAACAATCGCCATGGTGGTGTCAGGGTCGAGATCTCGCACCAGATCATCAAGATGGGCACCATCAATGTTGGACACAAAATGCAAGCGCGGCCCATCCGCATCGGGGTTCAGCGCACGCGTAACCATGGCCGGGCCAAGGTCAGACCCCCCGATCCCGATATTTACAACATCGGTAAAGGCCTCGCCATTCGGTGCGCGAAATCTGCCGGATCGCACGTCCTCGGCAAAGGCAAGGAACCTTTCCAATGTGTCATTGACCGATGGCATAACATCTTCACCATCGACGGTTACACACTCGCCGGCACCACCACGCAGCGCCATATGCAAGACAGCCCGCCCTTCGGTCGTATTGATGGCATCCCCCGCGAACATCGCATCACGGGCACTTTCGACCCCGCGGGCCTGCGCAAGCGCAACCAAGGCTGCCAGCGCCCCTGCATCAATTTTCTCCTTGGAGAAATCAATCAACAGATCTTCAAATTGTACCGAATGACGGTCGAAACGGCATTCATCGGCGGCAAACAGTTTGCGCAGCGACGTACGGCCAAGTCGCGCGCCCTCTGCTTCCAGAGCGCCCCAGATTGTCGCCAGATCATTCATGGTCTTCATATTCCCGGTCATTATGGTGCCCAATGCGTTTCCGCACAGGCCGCGCGGCGCAAAATGGCACCGACAGGTGCTTTAAGCACGTCACTTTCAACATAGGCGCTAAGCATTGCCGCGCGTTTTTCCGCACCCGTTATCAACAAATAAACCTTCGTTGCCTCAGCCAAACGCGCAGCGGTCAGCGTGATACGCGGTTCCGGTGCGCCCGGTGCTGTCAGCGGCGCGATCACGTCCTTGCCATTGGGGTCCATCGCCGCCTCCAAACCTTTTCCACCAGGAAAGAGAGACGCACAATGCATGTCTGTTCCCATCCCGATTACACACACATCTATCGGCAGGAATGGGGCAAAAGCGTGGGCAACCGAGGGCGCGGCGGCCTCCGGCGTCATACCCGCGCGCCAAAACGGCAAAAAGGTGGGCGATGCGCCGTTTGCCAGCAACGCGCGCCGGATCATACCCTCGTTCGACCGTTCATGCTCTGGCGGGGCCCAGCGTTCGTCAGTGGGGCACACCGCGATCCTTGACCATTCCAAACCCTGCCCGGCAAGGGCCGTGAGAAAAGGCGCAGGCGTCGAGCCGCCGGGCACCGCTAGGGTCGCTCTGCCGCGCGCTGTCAACGCACGGGCAAGGTCAGCCGCAACCTGCTCAGCCAGACCAGCGGCCAATGCATCGCCGTCGGCATATTCAACAAATTCGTTCATGCGCCGATCTCACGCCAGCGGCGCCCGTCACGATGCATCAACATCAGACTGTCAGAGGGGCCGTCGCTTCCGGGGGCATAGGTATGCGGTGCGGATGCGCCATGCTCGCACGCCTCCATGATCGGATCGATCCAGGCCCATGCGGCCTCTACCTCATCGCCGCGCATGAACAATGTCTGGTCACCGCGCACAACGTCCATCAAAAGCCGCTCATAAGCATCTGGCATGCGAATATCGCGGCCGAGATCTTCGGCAAATGACATATCCAATGGTGCAGAGGCGATCCGCATGCCGCCGGGGCCAGGGTCTTTGATGTTCAGGCGCAGCTGGATACCTTCGTCTGGTTGCAAACGGATCACCAGCTCATTGCCTTTCAACCCGCCCACTTGTGGGTCAAAGATTGAATGCGGCGCATCCTTGAAGCGAATGACAATTTCTGAAACGCGTGTGCGCAGGCGCTTGCCGGTACGGATGTAGAAAGGGGTTCCAGCCCACCTCCAGTTATCAATTCCGATCTTCATGGCCACGAAACATTCGGTCTTGCTGTTCGGGTCGCCTGCCTCTGTCAGATAAGATGGCCCGTCCGGCCCGGCGGCATACTGCCCACGAATGACATTTTCCTCCACCTCAACACCTTCAATCGGTGTGAGTGCCTTGAGAACCTTCAGCTTTTCATCCCGAACCGCATCCGGATCAAACTTAGCTGGTGGCTCCATCGCAGTGAGGCAGAGCAACTGCATCAGGTGGTTTTGCACCATGTCACGCATCGCGCCGTTCTGATCGTAATACCCGCCACGCGAACCGACAGGAACGCTTTCCGCGGCTGTGATCTGAACGTGGTCAATATGGTTCGAGTTCCAAAGCGGCTCAAAAAGCGCGTTGGCAAAGCGCAGCGCCATCAGGTTCTGCACCGTTTCTTTGCCGAGGTAATGATCGATGCGATAAAGTTGGCTTTCATCGAAGGCATCGGACAACTGCTTGTTCAAGATCCGTGCACTTGCAAGATCACGGCCCAGCGGTTTCTCAACAACAAGCCGGGTGTTCGGCGTAACGAGATTCGCACTGCCGAGCCGGTCGCAAATCGGCCCAAAGAACTTTGGCGCAACTGAAAGATAAAACGCCCGCACCCTATCTTCGCTGCCTTTGAGCAACGCACGAAGATCAGCCCACCCGTGATCTGACAGGGCATCAACGCAGACATAATCAACAAGCGCGAGGAAACCGTCGACCTCTGCCTTTGGACGATCTGCTTTGACGACAAATTCTTCGATGGCTTTACGCGTGTGGGTTTGAAACGCCTTTTGCGTCATCTGACCACGTGCTGCGCCAATGATCTTGGCCCCCTCGGGGACCTGCCCTGCGCGATACCGGTGGAACAGCCCCGGCAGCAACTTGCGCGCAGCAAGATCGCCTGTGCCGCCGAACACAATCAAATCAAATGGATCGACGGGAACCGTTTTCGCGACCATGGAAGCCTCCTCTGGCAAAATCGAGGCGACGATAGGGGCGCGAGCCATATTTGTGCAAGTGCGAACAGCCCGTTCAGGGCCATAACTATCTGATTGGGCAGGGAGGATTTCCCTGCCCGAAGCCATTTTTACGCCGCGCCGCGCGCCATCGCAGCCACACCGGTGCGCGCAACCTCGACCAGGCCGAGCGGGCGCATCAGATCAACAAAGGCGTCAATCTTCTCAACCGTGCCCGTCAATTCAAAAACAAAGCTTTCCAACGTGGTATCAACAACGCTGGCGCGGAACACATCGGCCATGCGCATCGCCTCCAAACGTGGCTCACCAGACCCGGCAACCTTGATCAAGGCAAGCTCACGCTCCACCGACGGGCCTTCGACGGTCAGGTCATGTACCTCGTACACAGGGACAATACGATCAAGCTGCGCTTTGATCTGTTCAATCACCTGCGGCGTGCCTGTTGTTACGATGGTAATGCGGCTGACTTTGCCCTCGTGATCGGTTTCAGCCACTGTCAGGCTTTCGATATTGTATCCGCGACCAGAAAACAGGCCGATAACACGGGCCAGTGTGCCCGCCTCGTTTGCGACCAGAACGCTCAGAACATGGCGTTCGATTTCATCAGAGAACGTCGGGCGAAGGTTATATGCGCTCTTGCGGGAAGAGCCGCGTTTGAGGGAAAGTGCGTTCATGTGTTCAGGTCTCCGCGGGTGGGGCCATTATGGGGGGCAAAGTGGCCAGGCCGTTGATTTATATTTGCTACGGGATGCCGAAGGCAGGCTCTACGCTTGCGTTCAACTTGACCCGTGCGGTTCTTGAAGACGCGGGCATCACGCAAGAGACGCTCCACGCGCCCGGTGCGATCAGCGCAGGGGCATACAATTATGTTGAGGTCATTCGACCCAATGAACTGGACGCGCTGACCGATGCGATGACCTACCAGGACAACACGCCCATAGCGATCAAAACGCATTCCGGTCTTTGGGGCTGCGTCGAGCGTGCCCTTGCTGACGGTACGGTTCGGGCCCAGGCCATCTGTCGTGATCCGCGCGACATTGCGCTGTCGATGATAGACGCCGGCAAGGCCGATGCTGCATGGGGTCGTCGGAACGGCGCGCAGATCATGTCGCCGCAAGACGCTCTGCCCGCCATCACGGCCCATGTGGAAAAATTTGCCAGATGGGCGCAACAACCGGGTGTGCTTACGCTGACCTACGACGCTGTGGCTTTCGATACAAAGACTGCGGCCGAAACCATCGCCCGCGACCTTGGCGTCAACATCAACGCGGAGCGGTGCGCCCGCGCGGCACTGAACGCCGGCAACCAGTTCAACAAAGGTCTTGGCGAGCGGTGGCGCACCGAGATGTCTGCGGCTGATAGTGCTCTCTATGAAAGCGAGTTCAGACGTTTCTTCAAAACCTTCCTCTCGCCCGAGCCGAGGCCCGCGCGAAAGAAAGGCATTCTCAGAAACCTGAAACGCAGATAGGTCCGTATGCGGCGATGCCTTAAACAAGAACAGCGCCCGTGCTTTCGATAACACCCTGCGTGTCAGCTTCACCCAGAAGCATTTCGTTATGGGCCTTGCCCGAAGGGATCATCGGGAAGCAGTTTTCATGCTTCTCAACCAAGCAATCCATGATGACAGGGCCATCATAATCCAGCATTTCCTGAATCGCATCATCCAGGTCAGCAGGATTTTCGACCTTGATACCCTTGCAGCCAAAAGCCTCTGCCAGTTTAACAAAATCAGGTAAAGCTTCGGAATAGCTGGAAGAATACCGCTCACCATGCAACAACTCCTGCCATTGACGAACCATGCCAAGACGCTCGTTGTTCATAATGAACTGCTTGATCGGCGCACGATACTGAACGGCGGTCGACATTTCCTGCATGCACATCATCCAGGAGGCCTCCCCCGCGACATTGATCACGAGGCTATCAGGATGCGCGATCTGCACACCGACCGAGGCCGGCAAGCCATAACCCATCGTCCCGAGACCACCTGATGTCATCCAGCGGTGTGGTTCTTCAAACCCAAGATATTGGGCCGCCCACATCTGATGCTGACCAACCTCAGTCGTGATGTAGCGGTCACGTCCTTTGGTCAGAGCTTCGAGACGCTCCAAAGCATATTGCGGTTTGATGATCTCGTCGGAATTTTTGTAGCCGAAGCAATTCCTGCCCCGCCATTCATTGACTTTTGACCACCATTTTTCAACGCCAGCGGCATTGGTCTTGGCCCCGCGCGATTTCCAGACCTTCAGCAGGTCTTCCAGAACATGACCAACGTCACCGACAATGGGCACATCCACGCGGATGTTCTTGTTGATGGATGAAGGGTCAATATCAATGTGAACCTTTTTGGAATGCGGACTGAACGCAGACGTCAGGCCCGTAATCCGGTCATCAAAACGCGCGCCAATGCACAGCATGAAATCACAATCATGCATCGCCATATTGGCTTCGTAGCTGCCGTGCATCCCAAGCATGCCAACCCAGTTTTCGCCGGACGCAGGATAACAGCCAAGGCCCATCAAGGTCGACGTGATAGGGAAGTTGGTCTTGGCAACCAGTTCACGCAGCAACTGGCTCGCGCCAACGCCTGAATTAACGACACCGCCGCCGGTATAGATGATCGGTTTCTTAGCTTTTTCAAGCAGTTCGACCGCTTCCTTAATAGAATCAAGATCACCTTTGACGATCGGCTGATAGTGCGATTTTACGGCCTGCTTGTTCCCTTTGTAGGGGGCCGAGGCAAACTGTACATCCTTGGGAATATCAATCAGCACCGGGCCGGGGCGGCCAGAGGTCGCGACATGAAACGCCTGATGGATAGTATCACCGAGATCGGCCGTGTCCTTGACCAACCAGTTATGCTTTGTGCAGGGGCGCGTGATGCCAACCGTATCCGCTTCCTGAAACGCGTCATTACCGATCATAAAGGTCGGCACCTGCCCCGTCAGGCAGATAAGCGGGATGGAATCCATCAAAGCATCCGTCAGGCCCGTGACAGCATTTGTTGCACCGGGGCCAGAGGTAACCAGAACAACACCGGGTTTACCGGTTGAACGCGCATATCCCTCAGCAGCGTGGGTTGCGCCCTGTTCGTGGCGGACCAAAACATGGCGAATGTCATTCTGCTGGAAAATGGCATCATAGATCGGTAGCACCGCGCCGCCGGGATAGCCGAATACGGTGTCCACACCCTGATCCTTCAGGGCCTGAACCACGATTTCTGCGCCGGTCATTTCTCGCGCCATGTCTTCTACTCCGTCTGTTAGCCCTTGCAGCGTTCCGCCGGGCTATTTCGCCAATAAAAAAGGCCCCAACCGGGGCCCGTGCGCGCATTCACTTCGAAACGATCAGTTTCGACGCGTTGCGCGCATTGCAATAAGTACGAGTACGGTCCGCATCGGGCCTCTCCTTGATTACAGCTATTGTTTTAGCCCCCGCCGCCGGAGGGTCAAGCCGAAACCGCTTAAGAAAAGTACCCGATTACGCATTTTTCGTAACTTTTTGTCGCAGTCAGGGCAGTTTGCGCAAGAATCGCAAATTCACATCACCAACGCCGCGCCGCTGTCTGTAACCAGTTCATATAGAACCGCTCTGCCATGCGCGCGAAATTCGGCATTTCCGCAGCGCATGATGCCGCAAGTTCTGCTGGGCCATTTTCGCCCAATGCGGCGCGCAGAGATTCGGCATATTCAGGTATCTCAGCCCATGTTTGCACTGTGTCGTCTTCAATCTCGATGTGGAACTGAACCGAATAGGCAGTGTTTTGCCAACTCATCGCCTGCACCGCGCAATCGGGGGACGTGGCAAGACACTGCGCCCCCGCTGGCATCTGACTGACCTCCGCGCCATGCCACTGCAGGGCTTTGAAAATGCCGGGCATGTCATCGAACAGAACGCCTTCTGCCCCAACCTCGGTCAACTGTACGTCCATCACGCCAACCTCGGGTGTCACAGATTTTCGGACCGTGCCGCCCAGGGCTTCCGCCAATAGCTGATGGCCAAGGCACAACCCAAGGAACGGCATGCCGCGCTCTTCAACAGCTTTGCGGATAAAGGCTTTTTCAGCCGCAAGCCACGGGTGCTTGTCCTCTTCCCACACATCCATGGGGCCACCCATGACCCAAAGCGCATCAAACCCATCAAGCGGTGGCAGGGCTTCGCCCTCATCAACCTCAACCGTCGTGGTTTGGTGGCCATCCTCGGCCAGAAACTCGCGAAAGCGCCCCGGATGTTCACAACGCGCGTGTTGCAGGATCAGAATGTTCATTTAGCGGCCTCCCTGTTCTTGCACCATCTGTGGCGTGAATAGCTGAGACGTTCAATCACCCGATTGAGATTCGGTCAGTTTCTTTATGTCCCGCTCCAACCGGTGAATGCGAACGGCCTGCCCCAATGTGATTTCTGTCAGATAATCAAGCAAACGGTCGGAAAGCACATCAGGGTCCGGTTTGCGGTTCGTCGGTGCCGGCCCAGCCATGAGATCAATGCCCACCTCATCGCGGATGTAATCAAAATGCTCCTGATTTTCGGCAATAATGTCGTCGAGCGCGCCCTGGTCAAAGCACCGCTCTGCCATTTCGGTCAGCGAGACGGGCGCAGGTTGCCCGGACGCGAGGACGGCGCTCGCAAAGTTCTCGGGCATGGTTGGGGCTTCGAACCTGTCATTGAACAACGCGCGCAAAAGCACCTCCGCCGGTTCGGCGCGTTCCAGATACCGCTTTGCCCCCACTTCAAGCTCAACATCTGTGGCAGCGGCAAAATCCTGAACGACGTTAAGCCCCTTTTCATAGGCACGCACATCCAAGGCATCCCCAAACGCTTCACGCCATGTCTTCAGTGGGCGATACTGGCGTACCAAGGTGGCAGCACGCTCCGCAAAGGGCTGTATCGGCCCCTTGTTTTCCTTATGACGCACCCCCCATTGCGTATAAGCGGAGGGAAGCCACGAACGCGGATCGCGTACATAGGCAATCAACGAAACCTCAATGTCGGGGCTGAGCGCGGCCAGAAATGGCGCAAGTTTTCCAACACGCCCGAAAAAGCCTTCGTTGGAAAGGATAAATCGCGTCGCCCCCGTAGCGTCACAGCGTGACTTCAACGCCTCGGAAAACGCCGCGGCATGTTCCAGCATCTCGGCCTTTTCAGCGGCAAAGAAGGCCCGCTGGCCGTCCTGACGCGCAAACGCCGGGTCAATGTCAGTAAACCACATGCCAAGGTAAACGGTGGATTGCTCCGCCAGCTTGTCTTCATTCTGACGAAGCGCCTTTTGAATGGATGAGGTGCCCGTCTTGCCCATACCGATATGAACGATCAACTTCATGCCGCATCCTCCGCCAGATTGTCATTCGGTTCGACAAATATCGCATCCAGTTCCAGCGACCGCGCCATTGTTGGCCACAGACGTTCAATCAGTTGAAGCACAGTACCATCACTTGCCATTGGCTCGTTTGGCCATGGGTAATCAGCGTTGAACAATTCGGCCATCCTTGCCGCGACCCTGCCGCGCACCAAAAGCATATTACTCACCGGAAAGACCAACGGGCGCGCGGGCGGTGGCCCCGGCAACCGCGAAGCGATCTCATTGGCCAAACCGCGTGATGCGGCCCAGTCAATCATGTAAGGTGTGAACGGGGCCGAAATGCCCGCCCCTTCCGCCATCGTGGAAAGCGCGCCGCCGTCACCAAACAGCCCCTGCATTATAGACGAACGGGTAAGCCCCGCGCGTGTGTCGTCGGCAATGGCGGTACGGGTGTGAATATGCGCCCAGACTGTGTCGTCAGCAGCGGCTAACCCATCATTGAACAATGACAGGAACGGCAAGACATCGCGCCCGCGCGCGTCTGCCACGATCACGTCAGGATCAACTCCCGCACGGGCAAACGCATTTTGCGCCTTTTCGGCGATGCGCGCCTCGTCCGCGGTTACGACCACGCGCTGCGCCTCCGCCAAAATCGGATAGCGGCGAAGATCGGCCCCCACCACATTGGCATCATCAACGTGCACATGCAGATTGAACGGCCCCTGGCGTGCACCGGGTGACGACGCAACAATCCGACAACGCTGAAAGGCCCATTCATCGGCGCTGGCGATTTCTGCCCGCGCCTGATCAGCTGAACGCCATACCCAACGACGCTGTGTGCTCCAAATTTTTTCACGCTCCTGCCGCCGTGCATCTCGGTGAGCATCACCACGCCCCTGCGCGACAGGCGCATCAAAGCGACCGCGCCCAACAGTAAATCGGCGTTGCGCTCCGATACGCTCATACAAGGCGGCGCGGATGCGGTCGAAAACACTACCCTCGTCCGAAGGATCACTGGCCAGAGCACGCCCCGGAACCTTTGCCGGCAACGCCGCCAGGGCTTCTGAAGCGGCAATTACATCGCCATACGGTACAGTTTCGAGCACGCCGCCATCGGTATACATCACATCGTCAAAGCCAGAGGCATCAGCAAAGAGCACCACCCGACAGCCAAAGCGCGTCGCATCGAAGACAACATTCGGCAATGGGTCGAGGCGCGAAGACAGGAACATCGCATCTGCCGCCCGGCATACGTTCAAATACTCAGGCCCGGCCGGAATGAAGAACAGTGACCCCTTCGGATCGTTCGCCCCGGCCTCGGCCATGTGCTTATCCTGCCAGGCTCCGAAAAAGACATCCTCATGGTTCAGCCCATCGCCAATCCAGACAAAAATCGTGTCAGGATCGGTCGCCGCCGAAATCTGGGCCGCCATGACAAAAAGGTCAGACCCCTTGCGCCATTGCGCATGGCCCGCACCGAAGATGATGCGCTTACCTGTGCAATCACGGCCCAGCGCCTTGCTCAGCGATGCGCGCGCATCGTCAAACTCTTTCTGCGAGACTGTGCCGAAATGCAGATCATGCTGCGGTACAATGACCGTATCACGCGCCTGATCAAAATTGGTGTCGGCAAAAATACCTTCCCAGGACGCGCGCACCTGTCGTGATGAGAAAACCAGCAGATCAGCAAACAGGCTCGTCACCGCGAGCTTTGATGCCGGGCGCGTATACTCGGTATATTCGTGAAGGTAGTGGGCGCTTGGGATGTTCCGCGCCACCAACAGTTTCTGAAAGCTGAAACATTCGACGGAGTTCAATATGGCAAACTCAACCGCATCCAAGGCGGGGCACGAGAAATAGTCCATCTCTTCTGCCGGGCGGTCCGACACGATCACGACACATGCGTCGTCCCGAAAGGCTTCGAGCAACGTCCCACCGCGCAATGATACCACAACGACATTGTGCGTTTCCGCAGCAGAACGGACGATATCAAGCCCGACGATAGGCGCACCGGTCTTTGAGAATTCATGCACACAGATCATGCATGTCGGGCGAGACGGGTCGAACCTGCGACGCCCTTCATACTGATGCTGCAGCAGATCCCCGAGTGATCGCCGCCCCTCTGCCGCGCCATGATTTAGGTAATGAGGGAATGCCGAAACACCCGCTGCTTCGACGTCGCGATATAGGGCAAAGTAATACTCTGCCGAAAAATTGGATATGCCGCGATCCGCCGGTTCACCCAGCATGATCAACTCAAACGCCAATTCCCCGGCATCGGGGATACCAGCCAGCAAGGCTTCGCGCAGTTCTGGATGGGTAATGAACCGCAACAGGGCTTTGTCGAGATCCGGGCGCTGGTCAAGGTATTGCTGATAGCGGGTTGGCTTTCGCCCTTCTTTGGCACCGCCCCCCTCATAATGGGTCAGGGCATCCAGGCCAGAAGCCGCGATATCCTTGTAATGATCAAGATAGAAAGCGGGGTCGAACTTAAAATCGGGGCGCTGCTCCAATATCCCAGCACGCCCTGCAAAGTCTTGCCAAATTTCCTGAAGCGTCACGCCTGCGTCCCTTATACCGTCCGAACCGGCCCCCGCGCCCTCTATACGCGGCGCGCGATGCCGGGTCCATGACAAGCGACACCTGCGTGTCAGACATCAGGCCCTAAATTCACCAGTCGTGATCTGTGTCACGCAGCGACAAAGCATTCAGGGTTCCTCACGCGCTGATACGCGCCTCATTGTATGTGTCGCGCCCCCGGTGATGGGGGTGTTTCTGGTGGACCAGCGAAGCATTGTGCCGTCTCCATCCAGCGGCGCGCATCCTCCCCCGTGGTTTGCAGGGCGGTATCGGCAAATGCACGCGTTTGCGTCACGACCGCCGCGAAATCGGTGGCCGGGCCTTCGATAAGGTCAGGGCCATCTCCCCATTCCCAAATCTCACCCGACGGGGCCGTCAATCGCAGGCTTGGCATCTGCTCTGGCACAGACAGGCCTTGCACCTTGTGCGACCACCCGAAGGTGTTGACCCCAAGAACAACAACATTCTTGATCCGGTCGGTATCTTTGCGCGTCAGGCCAAGCAGGTCGAAAACTTCCATTCCATGCGCCCATGTTTCCATCTGGCGCGCGGTGATGGAGGATCGTGCAGACATATCCGGCCCTGCCCATTTTACACGCATCTTGGGATCATACCCGCCCCAGCGCGCGGCCATATCACGCGCATTGGCAATCCACGCCGCGCGCAAGTCTTCACCGCGCAGGGTGATTTCCGCGTTTTCCAAGGGCCGTAGCCCCCCACCGCCAAGGTTTTTCATTACCTTGCCGATCATCACCATGAACACATCAGGATCAGTCGCGGATTTATCAGCCATCACATTCCAGTAATGCAGGTGAACCATGACATCATTGATGGTCCACCCCTTGAACTGTGTCGCCTGGTCCCAATCGCGTACCGAGAGCAAGGCATCATTCAGGGCTTCGCATTCCGCCAGAAAATCAGTCGCCTGTTCCATTGCCTATTCCTCTGCCGTCGGTTCGATTTCAAACATCAGGTCGCCGGACTTTAATTGCCCGCCTTCGCTAACCGCCATATCAGTAACGATGCCGGAAACGGGGGCTTCGATCTGATGTTGCATCTTCATCGCTTCAAGGACCGCAAGCACATCGGATTTTTCAACATGGGTACCCGGCGTGACCGCGACCGAGACTACCAGCCCCGGCATCGGCGCGGTAACACGCCCGCCCGCAGCGGCCTCATCCGACGCCCCCGGAACGCTTCGCCTGAAGGCCAGACGCCGCGGACCAATCGCCAACACAACATGATTTTCCCCAACGATATGAGCCGGCGACGAGTTGACGGAAACCTCGGTCGCGCTTTCGGCGTTTTTGACCAGCCATCCCTTCGCTGCGGGAATAGCGGTTAAGGCAAAAACTGTCTCACCATTGGTCATTTCGATCGGAACAGGCAGTGGCGCATCGCTGGACCATCCCAGTTGTTCATGCGCGATATCACCCGCCAACCGCAATGCCTTTTCCCGATCACGCTGCAAAAGCAATGCCGCCGCAAGGGCCGCATCCTCAAACGACGCTGGCACGTCACAGACACCGTCAGGGTATTCATCTGCGATAAAGGCGGTGGTGGCCTCCCCCCGGGCGAAGGTTTGCTTGCCCAAGACATCCGCCAGGAACGCCGTGTTTGTCACAGGCCCAAACAGCACAGTGTCCTCCAATGCACGGATCAGGCGTGTGCGGGCGATCTCCCGTGTTTCGCCATGGGCGATCACCTTTGCCAACATCGGGTCATAAAACGGCGAAACTTCGCCCCCGGTTTCGATACCTGCGTCGATGCGCACCCCCGCGCCCGTGGCCGGGTGCCACAAATCGATGGCACCAATGGAGGGAAGGAAATCATTCGCCGGGTCTTCGGCATAAAGCCGAACCTCAATGGCATGGCCGTTCAAAACAACATCATCCTGCGAAAGCGGGAGATGCTCCCCCCGTGCAACGGCGATTTGCAGGGCAACCAGATCAAGCCCTGTGATCATTTCTGTCACGGGGTGTTCGACTTGCAGGCGTGTGTTCATCTCAAGGAAATAGAACGCGCCACTATCATCAAGCAGAAATTCGACCGTTCCGGCACCGACGTAATCGACCGCTTGCGCGGCTGCGACGGCGGCGGCCCCCATTTCAGCGCGCAGTGCATCTGTCATCACTGGGCAGGGCGCTTCTTCAACAACCTTTTGGTGGCGGCGCTGAACAGAGCAATCACGCTCCCCCAGATGGATACATGCGCCATGGCGATCTGCGAAGACCTGCACCTCTACGTGGCGCGGCCGCAACACGGCCTTTTCAATGATCAGCATGTCCGAACCAAACGCGGATTTGGCCTCCGCACGCGCAAGGCCAAGCGCCGCAGAAAGCGCCGCCGCATCATCGACCAAACGCATCCCCCTGCCCCCGCCACCGGCAGAAGCCTTGACCATGACAGGAAAACCAATGTCGCTTGCGGCCGCTATCAGCGTGGCATCATCCTGCGCATCACCCTGATAGCCGGGCACGCAAGGCACGCCTGCATTAATCATCAAGCGTTTGGCCGCTGCCTTGTCGCCCATATCGCGAATAGCAGCGGCCGGAGGCCCGATAAACACCACCCCCGCCTGCGCCACCGCTTCGGCAAAATCAGCGTTCTCGGACAGGAACCCATAGCCCGGGTGAATGGCGCCCGCGCCAGTTGCCGCGGCGGCCTGCAAGATCGCATCCGCGTTCAGGTAGCTTTCAGCAACAGCGGCACCGCCTATACAGACCGCAGCATCGGCCTGCTTGACATGTGGTGCGCCAGCATCCGCCTCAGAAAAAACCGCCACTGTGCGCAACCCCAGGTCACGGGCGGTTCGGATTACGCGGCACGCAATCTCACCACGGTTGGCGATCAGTATGGTATCAAAGCTCATGGCTGCTCCGCCCAGTTGGGTTTTCGTTTCTGTGCAAAACTCATCACGCCTTCGCGCCCTTCGTCGGAGGTCAGGCGATCTGCGAACACGGCCGCGGCGGCATCTGCCGTTTCAGTGCGCGACATATTCGGAAGGTTCAAAATCAGGGCTTTTGTGGCCGCAACCGCACCCGGTGCGCATTGCAAAACGCCCATTTTCACGTCCTCGATCGCTGTGTCGATATCCTCAGTGACCGTATCGGCAAACCCCAGTGCCTCTGCCTCTGCTCCGGTGAAGGTCGCGCCCGTCACCATCAACCGCCGCCCGATACGCGCGCCGAGGCGTTGCACGACAAAGGGCGATATTTGCGCAGGTGAAAGCCCAATGCGCGTTTCGGTAAAGGCAAACCGCGCAGCGGGGTGAACGATCACCACATCACCGCAACACGCCATGCCAAAACCGCCCGCCATAGCAGCCCCTTCGATAGCCATTACAGTGACTTGCGGCAATGAATTGATATCGTGAAAAAGGTCAGCCGCGCCCCGGCTCATGGCAATGACATCATCCCGCGCGCCGCTGCTAAACATCTTCTGAAAAGATTTCAGGTCGCCCCCGGCACAGAAAAAACCGCCCCGGCCCCGGAATGTAACGCCGCGAATATCGGCGCGATCGCGCAAGACTGCACAAAGCGCGCGCAAATCCGACGCCCGCTGATCGGTTAGCGGGTTACGGCTTTCGGGGCTGTTGAACCATGCGTCTAGCCAACCGCCTGAAAGCTCAAGGTCCAGTGCTTTGCATTGTGGCAACTCCATCATGTCGCCCCCCTTACATCCGCGCGACGCCAAAGGCGTTTGGTGAAAGCTTGCGCGCGCGCCCCTCAAGGCAGGTTTCCAGACAGAACGCGAGCACCTTGCGCGTGTCGCGCGGATCAATGACGCCATGATCCAACACCCGGCCAGAAGTGAAAAACGCGTCCGACTGTTTATCAAAATGTTGGGAGATCATCATATGTTGCATCTTCATGTGCTCCTCATCGACGGCCTCACCCTTGCGCTTTGCTGCCGCGCGCTGAACCATTTCCATGGTGCTCGCCGCTTGCCCGCCGCCCATCACGCCGGTCATCGCGTTTGGCCATGAAAACAGGAAATCCGGCTCATAGGCATAGCCAGACATGCCGTAGTTGCCCGCGCCAAAACTGGCACCGATATAGAGGCTGATCTTGGGCACCGAGACGTTGGAGACTGCCTGGATCATCTTTGATCCATGCTTGATCATTCCGGCCTGCTCATACTCCGTTCCCACCATGTACCCGGTGGTGTTGTTGAGAAAGATCAAAGGCGTATCAGACTGGTCGCAAAGCTGAATAAACTGCGCCGCCTTGGTAGCCCCCTGCGGGTCAATCGGACCATTGTTGCCTATGATGCCAACGCCAATGCCCGTGATTGAGGCTTGCAGACAAACCGTGGAAACACCGTAATCGGGTTTGAACTGGCTAAAGTCAGACCCATCGACCACACGCGCAACAACCTCACGCACATCATAGGGTGTCTTGTAATCAACCGGTGTGACGCCTGCCAATTCGTCGGTGTCATAAGCGGGTGGGTCATAGGCGGTGCGCGCAATCGCAGGCAGGCGCTTGTTCCAATTCAATCGCCCCGTCACCTCCCGCGCCAGCGCCACGCCATGCGCGTCATCTTCGGCAAGATACTCAACAAGCCCAGTCGTGGTTGAATGCATTTCCGACCCACCGAGGTCACGGTCATTGGCTTGCTCACCCGTTGCAGCGGCAACCAAGGCCGCGCCGGCCAGTGCGGCAAGGCCGTTTTTCTTCACCCCGATCACATAGTCAGACATGCCGGGCATATAGGCACCGCCCGCCGTTGATGGGCCGTGCAACACAGAAATGACAGGAATACCCGCCGCCGACATGCGCGCAAGGTTATAGAACACGCCGCCCCCATGCGCCCACAGGTCCACTTCATATTCAACAAGGTTCGCGCCCGCACTTTCGACCAGATGAATCAGCGGCAATTTGTGACGTAAGGCGAGCTTTTGAACGCTCAACGCCGTTGGCAGGCTTTTCGGCCCCATGGCCCCGGCCTTGATGCCGCTATCATCTGACCAAACCATGGCCCGGACACCATTCACAAACCCGATGCCAACGATGGTCGAAGACCCGGGAATGGATTTTTCTTCTTTCTTGGTGTCGGCCATATAACCCGCAAGCGAATGCAGCCGCAGGAACGGCATCCCCGGATCAAGCAATCGCGCAAGGCGCTCACGCGGGGTAATCTGGCCGCGTTGCTCAAACCTTGGGCGGCGTTTTTCAGACAGGTCCGCTGCGCGCTGCTCAAGGCCGCGCAGCCTGTCGACCAGCGCGAGCATATCGCGCCTGTTTTGTGAAAATGCGGCGGAGCCTGTGTTTATCCGACTTTCGAACCCCATCAGGTGGCCCCCTCTAATTCAGCAACGATGTCTGTTGGCGCAGCCACGGGCACCGCAAGTATGCGTTGCGCAAACGCCTTGCCCTGGCTGTCATTCAAAAGTGACGCAATACCGCCCCCGCCCAATGCTGCGCCGCAAAGGATGTTCATTGACGCTGTGCCCGGTAAATAGAACCGCTCAATCGCGCCTTTTACAGTTGGCAAGGCTTCGCGAATGGTCGCATCGTCCAGGGCCGCCCAGATGAAGGGAAGCAGCTCTGCTCGCCGTGCGATCACGCCGATATTCGCAGAATCTCCCTTGTCGCCGGATCGTGCCCACGCCAGCCGCTCCAGTGGCACCACACGCAACGGCACATCCTCAGGGGGCACCACAGCGTGCGGCGGCGGACGCGTATTTCCGCCCGATTCACCCGTCGAAACCGGCACCACACTCCCATCAACCTCGACCGCAATATCAGCGGCTTGCTGATTGATAAGAAAAGAAAAAAGGCGAAGCACAGGTGAAGGCTTGGGGCGCCCCGCTCCTGTGAAAAAATGCAACCCGGGCGGCGTGGCCAACGCGCCACCGACCACTTCTTTCAGGAACAATCCCACCGCGCGCGGATCAGCATGTTTGACCGCAGCCTTGACGGTAATTTCCTCAAATTGATCATTTCCGGTCTGCCCACCACAGGTTGTCCTCCCACCGAATGTTTCTATGCAAACGTCATCATAATCGGGCGCATTCATGGCGCGCAATTTCCCACGCGCCCGAGAAAGGCCAGCCTCCACAAACGCAATGGCTTTTGCCCGCGCATTTGTCCCGGCGTATTGAAAAACATGGCCCGCGCGATGCCCGTCCAACCACGTCGCACACACCTTTAACTGACCGCTGGGTGGGCGCCCTTTTGCGCCGCTGACCCGAACACGGTCTGCCGCGGTTTCAACAATTTCCACCTGAGAAAAATCGCATGCAACATCCGGCAACAGATAGGCTTGCGGATCACCAATTTCGTACAACATTTGCTCTGCGACGGAGGCGCGAGAGACGATGCCCGTGGTACCCGCTGGTTTTGTGATCTCGAATGAGCCATCCCCAAAAATCTCTGCGATCGGATAGCCGATGTTCGCAATATCGCCCGCATCCTGCCAATCGGTAAAATTACCCCCGGTTGCCTGTGGCCCACATTCAAGCAAATGCCCGGCGAGAGAGCCCGCCGCCAATAGATCATGGGCCTCCCACCCAAACCGATGCATGGCGGCTGCCAAGGTCAGCGCGCTGTCCACACAGCGCCCGGTGACCACGATATCAGCGCCCGCATTCAGCGCCGCAACGATCGGGCGCGCCCCGAGATAAGCATTGATCGAAGCCATCTTGCCCGCACCGGGCCAAGGCTCCCCCGAAAACATCTCCCGGCTTTGGGCAAATTCATCCAGCCGATCAATCAGATCATCGCCCGTAACCACACCGACCTTTAACGTCAGCCCCTGTTTGGCAATTTCATCGCGCAGCGCCGCCGCGCACGCCACCGGGTTCACCCCACCTGCATTGCTCAGCACTTTTACGCCCTGCGCCGCAATATCCTTCAGGTTCGGTTTCATCACGCTGGTCACAAAATCAACCGCATAGCCCTTGGTCGGGTCTTTCATCTTTGCCCGCGCCATCAACGACATCGTGATCTCAGCGAGGTAGTCATAAACCAGCACATTCAAGCCATCATGCTGCAACAGCTGGGCGGTCGCGTGATCCGCTTCGCCCCAGAACCCACTGGCCCCACCGACAACCAATCGTTCTTTCAGCGCATGGCTCATCACAGGACTCCATTGACAGACCGAACATTCTGTTTGTTATGTAAGTCGATGATCACAAAGGCAACACCAAAATCAGACGACAAGGCAGAGACGATGAAACGCCGCCTCTGCGCGGCTGTCGTCGCTTGTATCGACAAACATGGCTATGCCGATACCTCCATCAACGCCGTACAGGTTCACGCAGGAGTTTCGCGCGGGGCGCTGACGCATCACTTTCCGACCAAACAGGCCCTGATGGCGGAAACCGCGCTGCGCCTGCTGGCCAATGCCTCAACCATGACAGACCGGGCAGAGCCGACCACAGATCTTCTCATGCAGTCATGGACACACATCGCAAACACCAGTGCAGGGCGTGCATTTGTAGAAATTCTGATTGCGTGCCGTACCGATAAACAACTGCACGGCGCCTTGGCCAGCGACCTCGCCGCCTGGGATGAAAGCCGGGCGAGAGCGGCGATCAAATACTATCGCGGCTCTGGCGCGGACCCTGATGATGCCGCCCTGCTTTGGTCGATCTGCAGGGCCTTCATCCGGGGAATGATCGCGCATGAACGCTTTATCTCCGACCCTGCGTACCTGGAACGAATGATGCGCCGTTTTGCCGAGATCATGTCCGCCCACCTGACGCCAAAGGAAACGCCGTGAAAAATCCATTCGACACCCCCGAACGCATCGCCGTGCGTGACAGTTTCGCGCGTTTTGTGGATGCTGAGATCAAGCCGCATATCGACGAATGGGATGAAGCCGGCGCCGTACCGTGGGAGCTTCACGAGAAGGTCGGCAAATTTGGCCTTTGGGGGCTTGGCATTGATGAAGAATACGGCGGCATGGGGTTTGATGACCCGTTCATGCGCGCAATGTTCTCCGAATTACTGTCAGGTTGTGGCGCATCCGGTGTGGGCGCAGCGGTTGGGGGCCGCTCCATTTCAATCGGGCCACTGGCCAAATTTGCGCCCGAAGACTTCAAACGACAGGTATTACCGGAAATAATCGCAGGGCGCGTCAGTTCCTCTCTCGCGATCACCGAACCGGGCGGCGGATCCGACGTAGCAGCGATGACGACCAAGGCCGAACGCCGGGGCAACGGGTGGCGATTATCGGGGGCCAAGACCTACATCACAGGCGCCATGGAAAGCGATTGGTTCGTTGTGGGGGCCCGCACGGGCGAAGGCGGCCTGAAAGGCATATCGCTTTTTCTCGTTCCGGCAACGACCAAAGGGTTTGACCGTGTCGCGTTGGAAAAAAAGCAGGGGTGGTGGTGCTCAAACCAAGCCAGCCTGCACTTTGACGAATGCGACCTGCCCGCCGAGGCGCTGATCGGCCCTGAAAACGCGGGCTTCATCGCGATCATGGAGAATTTCAATTATGAACGCCTCAGCATGATTGCCGGCATGCTGGGTATGATGAAATGCTGCTATGAAGCCGCGCTCGACTGGTCGCGTGAACGTAAGACTTTTGGTAAACGCCTGATCGACCATCAGGTCATCGCCCATAAGTTTGCCGAGATGTCATCACGCATCGACGCGGTCGAAGCATACCTGAACCAGATATGCTGGGCCATTGATCAGGGTGAAATGCCAGTGGCCGAAATCTCCAAGGGCAAATTCTTCACCTCCAAGCAACTCGAATACGTCACATCCGAGGCCATGCAGGTCTTCGGCGGCGCGGCCTATATGCGGGGCAATGTGGCTGAACGCGCGTGGCGTGAAGTAAAGGTTCAGGCGATCGGCGGCGGCTCAGAAGAAATCATGCGCGACCTCGCCGTGCGCCAGATGGGCCTTGCGGCACCGTAACCTGGCTTGTGTCTTTATCTTACAAATATCCGCGCCACCGGCGTCGCCCCCCAGGGGGCGACCCCTCCGCGGCACGCCACAAGGCGCTCAACCAGCCTTACGGGTCATAAATGCCGAGAACGCTGCGCGGGCTTCATCTGATTGCAAACATTCGCCAAACAGCTTGTTTTCCAGAGCAGAGCGTTCGCGAATAGCCTCCAGATCACCACGCAACAAATCGCGGGTGGCTTTCAGCGCACCCGGTGGCTTGGCGGCCAGGCGGCGCGCCGCATCAATGGCAAGCGCCTCAACATCTTCGGGCGCGCACAGTTTTGCCACCAACCCTGCATCATAGGCATCCTGCCCGGAAAATTTATCGCCAAGACACAACATCTGAAACGCCCGCTGGTGCCCCATGATCCGCGGGGCCAACAACGATGACGCGTTCTCGGACACGACCCCCAGATCAACAAAGGGGGTGCGGATGTCCGCGCGGGTAGAGGCATAGACAAGGTCGCACTGGAACAATGTCGTCGCCCCGACGCCCACAGCCAACCCATCAACGGCTGCGATGAACGGCAGGGAAATTTCAATCTGCGCCCTCAGAAAGCGCCCAACACCCTTGCCCGCATCTGGCCCGCTTTGCCCTGTGGCCGCCGCCAGAAAGTCAGCAATGTCGTTGCCAGTGGTAAAATCGCCCCCCGCGCCCATAAGCACAACCGCACGCACATCATCATTCGTTTCCGCGCTCTCCATCGCATCGGCAAGCGCATGATACATCGCATCAGTCAGCGCATTTTTCTTTGACGGGCGATTCATTCTCAGGGTCAGGACACCCTGTTCGATATTCGTGTCGATCACACCGGGCATCCAAGCCTCCCCTATTGTTTCCCTTGACGTAAACGACATGAGCACAGCCGCCAACCAAAACGCTGCGTCATGTTTTCGTTTACTGTCGACGCGGCGGCAATGTGCCTTCGTATTTGCAAATAATGCCGAGCATAATCTCGTCCGCCCCACCACCGATTGACCATAGACGCCCATCACGGAATGATTGGCTGATGACATTATCGCGTGTGTACCCCATCCCGCCCCAATATTGCAGACACGCGTCCGAAATCTCACGGGTGAGCCGCCCGCCTTTCAGCTTGGCCATGGACGCAAGTTTCACAACATCCTTGCCGTTAATGTAGTCCTCGATCGCATTCCACGTCAGCGCGCGCAGCAATTCAACTTCTGTGCGCAGCTCTGCCAGACGGAAATGAATGACCTGATTATCAATCAACCGGGTGCCGAATGTCTCTCGCTGGCGGCAATATTCAATGGTTTCGTCGATCATGCGATCAAGTGAGGGCAAACCATTGGCAGCCGCCCAGAGGCGCTCTTCCTGGAACTGCATCATCTGCATGGCAAAGCCCATCCCCTCCTGCCCCACGACATTACGGGCGGGCACGCGCACATCTTCGAAAAACAACTGTGCCGTGTCGGAGGAATTCATGCCAATCTTATGGATCTTCTGCCGCGTAATACCCGGCAGGTTCATCGGCACCATGATCAGAGACTTGTTCTTATGCGCGCTGTCGTCAGAGGTATTGGCGAGCAAACAGCACCAATCGGCCTTCATGCCATTGGTAATCCACATCTTTTGCCCGTTGATAACATAATCATCACCGTCACGCCGCGCTGTCGTCTTGACCGCAGCCACGTCTGAGCCGCCCCCCGGTTCGGACACGCCGATAGAGCCGACCATGTCCCCTGCGATTGCAGGGCGCAGGAACTCTTCCCGCAATTCAGCGGACCCGAACCGGGCCAATGCGGGCGTGCACATATCTGTTTGCACCCCAATCGCCATCGGAACACCGCCGCAGTTAATCCGCCCCAGTTCTTCCGCCACAACCATGGAATAGGAAAAATCGAGACCAAGGCCTCCGTCTTCCTCTGCGTATTTCACACCGAGCAAGCCCAGATCACCCATTTTCTTGAACACTTCATGGCTTGGGAATTGCTCTGCGTCTTCCCACTCTTTCACATGTGGGTTGATTTCATCGCGCACAAACCTTGCGACCGTATCACGAAGCTGGCGGTGTTCGTCGGTGAATTGCATGGGAAATCTCCTAAGGCGGGCATTAAAACTGGCAAACGTCAGGGACGACGTTGCGGCAGCTTTCCCTTTGCGTCAACACTATTCCCTTGCGGTCAGAAAAACACGCGGCGATAGTCGCCACCAAGACAAACACCATTCCACAGACAGGGAGACGACCATGAGCGTTGCAGACCTCGCAACTGAACTGAAAGACAAGGTCGCCGAAGGCGATTTCGACAGCTCCATCAAATTTGATTGCGGCGATGACGGCTTGCTCGTGATCGACAATCAGTCCGTCAGCACTGACGATCAGGAAACCGATTGCACGGTCGGCATCTCACTCGAAGACCTGAAGTCCATCATCGAGGGCGAGCTTGATCCAACCGCCGCATTCATGCAGGGCAAATTGACGGTTGATGGTGACATGGGCGTTGCCATGAAGCTCGGCCAAGTGCTCGGCTAAGTCACACTGCGGCACCAGAAAAACGGGGCCACAAAAGGGGCACGGCGATCCGGGCCCCTTTTTCTTTGCCCCTTTTTCTGAGCACTGCCGCCTGACAGGGACGCGGCTGTCGCTTCAGGAGCCGGCGCGCAAATCTTTGAATTGCGCCTCTTTCTTGGTCATCCGCGCTTGCATCGCTGTCATCAGATCTTCGGGGCGCAGGGCGCCGGCATTCCACGTGGCAATCTGGTCCAGCCCATCAGTGACCGAATGATCCCGCGCATAGTTCAACGATTGTTTGATGCCGGAAATGGCCAGGGGTGATTTTGAAGCAATCAGTTGCGCCATTTCCATTGCCGCAGATTCAACCGCATCCTTGTCCGCATGTACGGACGAAATCAGGCCCAGCGCCTTGGCCTCCGCCGCATCAAACCGTCGCCCTGTCATTGCCAGCTCGCGCGCGGCTCCCGGTGGGATCAGCTTTGGCAAACGCTGCAAGGTCCCTACATCAGCCGCCATGCCGATGTGGATTTCCTCGATGGAGAAATAGGAATTTTCGGCGCAGATGCGAATATCGGCAGCCGTGATCATATCAATCGCACCACCAATACACGCCCCATGGATAGCGCAAATCACCGGCACACGCACTTGCTCCAGCGCCGTGAAGCTGTCCTGCAGTTTCAGGATATGCTCGCGAAGAGCCATCGCGGCCCGGCCCGGTTCATCCTTGGTCATGTCGGCAATGCCGCTGAACGCAGACAGGTCCATGCCCGAGCTGTAATGCCGCCCCTCTCCCATCAGAACGATGGCGCGCACGCTTGGGTCTGCGGCAAGCGCCCGCGTCAGGCGGGGCAGGTCATCCCAAAACTCAATCGACATGGCGTTGGCCTTGTCGCCCCGCGCCATGATGAGTTTGGCAACCGCACCGTCACGTTCAACCTTGAAAAAGGTGCTTTCCATCACGCCACCTCAATGGCGACAGCTGTACCTTCGCCGCCACCGATGCAGAGAGAGGCAACACCCTTGGTCCCACCACGCTTTTCAAGTGCATGCAGCAGTGTCACCAAGATACGCGCGCCGGAGGCACCAATGGGGTGGCCAAGCGCGCACGCACCACCATTCACATTCAACTTTTCGCGCTTCATACCGATCTCGGCCATCGCTGCCATGGGCACCACGGCAAAGGCCTCGTTCACTTCCCAAAGATCAACGTCATCGACGGACCAACCGCATTGGGCCAGCACGGAATTCATCGCTGGCACGGGCGCCGTGGAAAACCAATTCGGGGCCTGCGCGTGGCTTGCATGGGCACGAATATATGCACGAATTGGCAGGCCCTTTGCCTTGGCATCGCTTTCACGCATCAACACGAGCGCGGCTGCGCCATCGGAAATGGACGACGCATTCGCTGGTGTTACGGTGCCGTCTTTTTTGAACGCGGGCTTGAGCGTCGGAATCTTTTCAGGCCGCGCCTTGGCCGGTTGCTCATCTGCGGTAATGCTCACCTCGCCCTTTCGGGTTTTGAAGCTGACCGGTTCTATCTCATCGTTAAACGCGCCGGAGGCCTCCGCATCCAAAGCGTTCTGCAATGACGCAAGCGCGTATTCATCCTGCGCTTCGCGGGTAAACTGATATTTCTCGGCGCAGTCTTCAGCAAAAGATCCCATCAGACGCCCCTGTTCATAGGCGTCCTCCAACCCGTCAAGGAACATATGGTCTTTGACTTCCGCGTGGCCGAGCCGTGCCCCTCCGCGCATTTTCGGCAATACATAAGGCGCGTTGGACATGCTCTCCATGCCGCCCGCCACAATGACCGACCCGGAACCCGCCTTCAGCGCGTCATGGGCAACCATGACAGTTTTCATGCCCGAACCACACATCTTGTTCAGCGTTGAGCACGGAACAGCATCTGACAGGCCCGCCTTGAAAGACGCCTGACGCGCGGGGGCCTGCCCCTGCCCTGCGGGCAAAACGCAGCCCATCAAAACTTCATCAACATCCGCCCCATCAACACCCGCGCGCGACAACGCCGCACGAATGGCAACGCCCCCAAGGTCAGAGGCCGTCTGCCCCTCAAAGTCACCCTGAAAGCCCCCCATGGGCGTGCGTGCGGCACCGACGATTACGATAGGATCAGACATGGTTGTTTCCCTTCATGTATTTTCGCGCACTCTATCTTGCTCATATATCAAGCGACAACGGGCGATTTTGCACATCCACACGGGACCAAACGTCAAGCAATGACGGGTTTTCGCGCCACGATGAACAGCGCCTTCTTGCGTGAGGGCTGCCAGACGGTTTCCAATTCGAACCCGGCACCTGTCATCAGGGCTTTCAACTCTTCACTGCGAAGGCTTGTGACATAGGGAAAGATGCGCAATCCGTGCATGACAGGGGCAATGGCCCGGAAAATCGGCAAGGCATCGCGCAGGCAGATTGTGCTCGACACGAATACACCCCCCGGTTTCAACCAGCGAAACGCTCTGGCGATGGCAACTTCAGGTGCCTCCAGCAGATGAAGGATGCTGTGGGCCATGACCATATCGAGGCTACCCTCTTCGAGGGAGAGATCATCTATGCCCATCCGCTGAAACGTCACATTCGCAACACCCTGCGCGACCGCCTTTGCCTGCGCTATTTCTATCATTGGCCCCGAAATATCTGTTGCGAGGATATGCCCGGCAAATTCAGCATGGTGAAGCGCGGTCGTTCCTGTGCCGCAGGCAATTTCCAGCACCCTGGAATCCGCATTCAATAAAGCCTGTGTGCGCGATAGCTTTTCACGATAGCTCGCCTCATCAGAAATCGGGCTGCGCGCATATTTCTGCGCAATCCTGTCCCAGAATCGCGTGGTGCCTTTGGAAGCGCGCTGTGTGGTGCTGGTCATTTCGGTTCTTTCACGGTGTTGGGCGGCCCTGCGCATATCTGCCTGAACAGGTGCAGGGCGTAGACCCTGATGATCGTCTGCCACATCACATACATCTGCAAAACCAACAATTAAATTGACGAAAACTGACCCATGTGTATGCATTTTTGCATGGACGTATCGGGCAAGATCTTTGACTGGAACCGCGCGCGTGCCTTTTTGGCAGCAGCAAACGAAGGCTCCCTTTCAGCCGCTGCGCGGGCGCTCGGCGTTGCGCAACCTACTCTGGGTCGACAGGTCGCCGCGCTGGAAGATGAGCTTGGCGTAAAGCTGTTTGATCGCGAAGCGCGCGGCCTGAAGCTTACGCCCAGTGGGTTGGAACTTGCCGAACATGTGCGGGCAATGGGGGATGCGGCGAACAAGGTTGCGCTGACCGCGTCAGGGCAGTCACATGCGCTTGCCGGCGTTGTACGCATCACATCGACTGATGTGGCATCAGCGTTCATTCTGCCACCGATCCTGGCGCAGCTCCGCCTTGATGAACCCGGCATTGAAATTGAACTTGTCGCCACGAACGCGATGCGCGACCTACGCAGCAGAGAAGCTGACATTGCGGTGCGTTCTGTGCGCCCGACGGACCCGGAACTGATCGCGCGAAAGGTCTGCACCCATGAGGCCCGTCTATATGCCGCCGACACATATATCGAACGCAACGGTGGCTTTCGCACCACTGAAGACCTGAACCGCGCCACCTATATCGGCTTTGACCAGAATGACGAATTTCTGATGGCACTCAACGGCCTCGGTCTGTCGTTGTCGGCCCTGAACACACCCGTCAGATGTGGTGCCCACCTCGTTCAATGGCAGCTCGTGCAGGCAGGAATGGGTATCGGCGTTATGACCACCGATGTGGGCGAAGCGACGCAAGGGGTACAGGCCGTCGGCACATGGCTCCCCCCCTTTCCGTTTGAAATCTGGCTTGTTGCCCATCAGGATCTGCGGACCAGTCGCAAGATGCGGCTGGTCTTTGATCGGCTCGCAGAGGCGCTGGCACGCCCCTGAGGCCTAGGCCTCCGACGTCTCTTGCGGCGCTTTGCGCCAGGGCAGGCGCATACCCGTCTCACCGCCAAACCACTGGTCGTTGCGCGTTGCCAACATCATCGCCGCAACCGCCGCGAAGGCAAGGCTGGCCCCGATAAGCAACGCATGATCCGCGCTTTGCAGGATCGCATACATAACACCGTAAAGACCGGCCAGCGCACCAGCCAACCACCACGTGCGCCGCCCAAGTCGCAAGGCCGAAGCACCAAACACCGTCAACAAACCGGCTGTTGCCGCCGCTGCCAACAAATACGCCGGACCAAAGCCAATCTGTTCCGCATAAGACGTAAGCAACAGCAGGAAAATCGCCTGCGCGACACCGACCAGAACGTATTGCACGGGATGAACCGGGCGCGTCGCGGCACGCTCCATCAACATGATGATCAGGAACGTCATGGCGATGAACAGAATGTTGTAACGCGCCGCGCGATAAGCACGCTGGTAAATGTCATTGGGCTGAATCAGCCGCACACCGAACCCGCCATGGGCAACGCGATTTCCTTCAGCCCCGCGAGAGAAAACCGGCAGCCCAGTGGCCAGATGCGGAATGGTCCAGACAGCATCAAATCCATCGTCGCGCACGTTCGACCCATCGGGCAGAAAAGTGCCCCCGAAACTTGGGTCTGGCCAGTTCGCATCCATCGTAACTGTGGTCGCCCGCCCCGCCGGGGTAAGAAACAGGCTTTTTGCCCCATTCAGAACCATATTCAGGTTGTAGGCCTTGTTGCCACGCGGATCACCAACCGATGCGTATATGAGATCATCACCCCCCTTGGACCTGCCTTCGAGAGGCGTGGCTGTGCCATCGACCAAAAGCGCCGTCGCCCCACGAAGCCCCCGCGCATCGGACACCGCCACCTCCAGCACCGCCTTGCCCCATTCAGCCGTTTCGTTAGGCCGGAGCGTGGCGCGTGAGGGATCAAAATGAAGACCCATCGCAATGTCAGCGGCATAGACCGGCGCGGTGAACACGCCACGCGCGCGTTCCTCTGCCTGCAAATCCAGTGCCAGATCAAATTGCTCCGGGTAGAGCACGATCGGCTCGCGCGGCTCCTGCTTTTCTTGTGTTTCGGCCGCAAAATTCAATTGCCCTGTTACGGGGTCCGTTTTCTGGCGGTTCTTGGTGACCGAAACAGTGGCCAAGACCGGGATGACCAACCGGGGCGCACCCAGCGTTTGCGCCCCACCCCACTCACGCCCGACACTTTCGATCGTTTGACGCGAATAACTGGCGCGTTCGCTTATGACTTCCGCAACAAAAACTGACGGGATCAGCATTAACGCTGCCAATGCCCCCACCATGAAAAACCTAAACCCCGGTGACCATTTCATATCGCCATTGCCCTTTCATTTTGCAACTGAGCGAAGTTTTCGATGCGGTTTGCGGCACCTCTCGCGCCGCAATTTGCAGTTCACAATGACAGATCGCGCAGATTATCGGCAAAGGGGGCGAAAACACCGTTAAAACATACCATTTCCAGCCCCCACGGATGGACCTAACGGGGCGAAATCCGTATAAAAACGGTGGAATAACAAGACCGAAGCAGCAGGCAGGAATCAGCACGTGAGCGACGATATCAACGATGATGATGTGAACGGCGAAGCAAGCGGCGAAAACGGTGGCTCCGGTGGCGGTGACGTACCTGCCGAAAGCCCCGCAAAACCCATTTATGATGGCCCGATGATCTCCATCGAAGACGAGATGAAGCGCAGCTATCTCGACTACGCGATGAGCGTGATCGTCAGCCGCGCGATCCCCGATGCACGCGATGGTCTGAAACCCGTTCACCGGCGCATCCTTTATGCGATGCACGAAACCAACAACACTTATGACAAGCCCTATCGCAAATCGGCCCGCCCGGTTGGTGACGTTATGGGTAAGTATCACCCCCATGGTGACAGCGCGATCTATGATGCGCTGGTCCGCATGGCGCAGGATTTCTCCATGCGGCTGCCCTTGCTCGATGGGCAAGGTAACTTTGGCTCCATGGACGGCGATAACGCCGCCGCCATGCGCTACACCGAAGTGCGGATGGACAAACCCGCGTCTTCCCTGCTGGCCGATATCGAAAAGGATACGGTCGATTTTCAGGATAACTATGATGGCAAGGACCGTGAGCCATCTGTTCTGCCCGCGCGCTTCCCGAATATGCTTGTTAATGGCGCGGGCGGCATCGCCGTTGGCATGGCCACCAACATCCCCCCCCACAACCTTGGCGAGGTTATCGACGCAACGCTGGCGCTGATTGAAAACCCTGACCTGACCGCGCATGATTTGATTGAATATGTGCCCGCACCGGATTTCCCGACAGGGGCAACAATCCTGGGCCGCTCAGGCGCACGCAAAGCCTATACCGAGGGGCGCGGTTCAGTCATTATCCGCGCGAAAACCCATGTCGAGGAAATTCGCAAAGACCGCTATGCGATTGTGGTCGATGAGATCCCCTATCAGGTTAACAAACTTACCATGATCCAAAAGATCGGTGAGTTGGTGCGCGAGAAAAAGATCGAAGGCCTTCACCACGTTCAGGATGAATCTGACCGCCACGGCGTCCGTGTGGTGATTGAGCTAAAGCGCGATGCCACACCAGAAGTGGTACTAAACCAGTTGTTCCGCTTCACGCCGCTGCAAACGTCGTTCGGCTGCAACATGCTTGCGCTGAACAACGGCAAACCGGAACAGATGGACTTGCGCGGTTTCCTTTCCGCATTCGTCAATTTCCGCGAAGAAGTTGTCACCCGCCGTACAGCGTTTGAATTGCGCAAAGCACGTGAGCGGGCGCACGTATTGTGCGGCCTGGCCGTTGCGGTGGAGAATGTCGACGAAATCGTCGCCACAATCCGCGCCTCGGCCGACGCGGCTGAGGCTCGTCGCCGCCTTATGGAACGGCGTTGGCCCGCAGTCGATATCGCGCCCTACATTCGCCTGATCGACGACCCGTCACACACCATGAACGATGACGGAACCTATTATCTGTCTGAAACACAGGCACGAGCTATCCTTGAATTGCGCCTCCAGCGGCTTACTGCCATTGGCGTGAAAGAGGTAACCGATGAGCTGGAAGAACTGGCCGTCAAGATCAAGGATTACCTCGACATTCTTCGCTCCCGCGAGCGGGTCATGGCGATTATCTCTGCCGAATTGACCGAAGTGCGCGAAAACTTCGCCACGCCGCGCCGTTCCGAAATTGTCGACTTTGTTGGCGATATGGACGACGAAGACCTGATCGAACGCGAAGAAATGGTCGTGACCATCACGCACGGCGGCTACATCAAGCGCACACCGCTGGCCGATTACCGCGCGCAGGCACGGGGCGGCAAGGGCCTTTCAGGCATGGCGACCAAGGATGATGATTTCATCACCACCTTGTTTGTGGCCAACACCCACACGCCCATCCTGTTCTTCACCACCGATGGCATCGTCTATAAAATGAAGACATGGCGCTTGCCGATGGGGTCACGGACCACGCGCGGCAAGGCGGTTGTGAATGTGCTTCCGGTTCAGCCCGGCGTCTCGATCGCCGCTGTCATGCCCGTTGATGCGGCAGAGGAAGACTGGGATAAACTCCAGATCATGTTCGCCACGTCCAAAGGCGGCGTGCGGCGCAACGCGCTTTCTGATTTCACCAACGTGAAAGCCAACGGCAAGATCGCAATGAAGTTTGAAGGCGAAGACGAAAACGCAACCCTCGTAAACGCCCGTATCTGCACCGAAGATGACGACGTGATGCTGGTGACAGCCAACGGCAAGGCCATCCGCTTCCCCACAACAGATGTGCGGGTGTTCCAATCCCGCGCTTCGACCGGGGTGCGCGGGATTCGTCTGGCCGGCGATGATGAGGTCGTCTCCATGTCGATCATCCGCCACTTCAAAGCCGAAGCGGATGAGCGCGCGGCCTACCTCAAAATGCGCCGCGCCGTTGCCGGGGCCGATGATGAGGGTGCCGATGATGAAGGCGAAGCCGCTGGCCCACTTGGCCAGGATCGCTACGCCGAAATGTCAGCTGCTGAAAACCTGATCCTCACGATTACGGCAAATGGTGCTGGGAAGCTCTCCTCCTCTCACGATTACCCGGTCCGTGGGCGCGGTGGTCAAGGCGTCAGCGCGATGGACAAGGCAATGCGCGGCGGCCGCCTGGTGGCATCTTTCCCTGTGGAGATTGACGACCAGATCATGCTGGTCACAGATGGTGGGCAATCTATCCGCTGCCCTGTCGGCGGAATTTCATTCCGCTCCCGCGGTGCAGGTGGTGTGAAAGTGTTCAACACCGGAAAGGACGAAAAGGTCGTTTCCGTCGCCTGGATCGCTGAACAGAATGAAGACGAATCTGGCGAAAACCCTGACGCAGCAACACCTGCCGATAACACGCCCGAAACCTGATTTCCTCTCGGGCGGCGCTGAAAGGTGCCGCCCGCTTCTTCCGGCCCTTGAGATCGTTTCTTGAAAGCCGTTTGTATGGCGATCCAATTTTCGCCATACCTGCGCAATGCGCATCAAACCCTATGACCCTGCGTGTCTTTCGGGCGAAGAAACGGCAATGACAAGATCGGTTTTGGACCGTTCCGCAGATGC
Organism: Pikeienuella sp.; assembly: GCA_049608645.1. Classification (GTDB taxonomy): domain Bacteria; phylum Pseudomonadota; class Alphaproteobacteria; order Rhodobacterales; family Rhodobacteraceae; genus Pikeienuella. The sequence goes on from JBMYXS010000040.1 coordinate 31,677, forward strand.
CTTGTTAACGGCCTCAGAAAACCTGGCACTGCCGAAAGCGCCCACAATTCGTTCAGCAACATCCTGGGTAACACTGTAATGCGCAATGGATGGCGCCCCGGTATTACTTACGATTGCTGAATTGATGCCACTAACCACAAAAGATGCAGCAAATATTACGCCAAAGGTTTTCCCGTATTTCACAAACTTCCTCATCATGGTTTCCTTTCCAGTTACCACATGAGATGTGTATTCATACACCAATGCACAATTGATCTAGATCACACAGGTGAACCACCACCATTTTCCCACGCTTATTAACTCTCACGAAACACTTTCGTTAACCAAGCGCGTAAAGTTTCAAAAACACTTAAAATGCAGGCGACCATGCGCTAGGGCGCACGCGCCTTTGTCTTTGTTCCCCCAATATCCCCGCCGGAGGCACTTCGCGCGGCACGCGCGCGCTGCAACTGCTACGCCGATAAAGTTGTAAAGCTCAGGCGCCCCCTTACGTAGGTCGCATGAACCCGTTAGAAGCGCCCAAACCAGATTGGAGATGCAACATGGACCCCATCCATATCATCGGCGGCGGCATGGCCGGGTCGGAAGCAGCGTGGCAAGCGGCAGAGGCCGGGGTGCCTGTTATCATCCACGAAATGCGCCCGACGCGCGGCACTGATGCTCACCAAACTGATGGGTTGGCGGAGCTGGTTTGCTCCAACTCGTTCCGCTCGGATGATGATACGTCAAACGCTGTTGGCCTGCTGCATTGGGAAATGCGCCAATGTCGCTCCATCGTCATGGCTGAGGCTGACAAAGCGCAAGTGCCCGCAGGCGGTGCGCTGGCGGTTGATCGCGATGTCTTCAGTCAGGCAGTGACAGCCAAGATCAACGCGCACCCGCTGATCACGGTTGAACGGGGCGAGGTCACCATTCCCCCGGCAGACTGGTCATCCGTAATAGTTGCAACCGGTCCGCTTACCTCTCCCGATCTTGCGGCCCATATAGGGGCGCTGACAGATGAAACGTCACTGGCGTTTTTCGATGCCATCGCGCCCATCGTCTATGCCGAAAGCGTGGATATGAGCAAAGCATGGTTCCAATCGCGCTATGACAAGGGCGAGACTGAAGAAGACCGCACGGCCTACCTCAACTGCCCGATGTCAAAGGAACAATACGAAAGCTTCATTGACGCCTTGCTGGCGGCAGACAAGACCATGTTCAAGGAATGGGAAGGCACACCCTATTTCGAAGGGTGCCTGCCGATTGAGGTTATGGCCGAACGTGGGCGGGAGACATTGCGCTTTGGCCCGATGAAACCTGTTGGTCTGACCAACCCCCATCAACCCGATGTGAAAGCTTACGCGATCGTGCAGTTGCGCCGCGACAATGCACTCGGCACGCTTTACAATATCGTCGGGTTCCAGACCAAGATGAAATACGGCGCACAAATGGATGTTTTCCGCGCCATTCCGGGGCTGGAAAATGCGGAGTTTGCGCGCCTTGGCGGCATTCACCGCAACACCTTCCTCAATTCCCCCCGGTTGCTGGACGGGCAAATGCGGCTCAAGGCTGATACCCGCCTGCGCATCGCCGGTCAGGTTTCCGGTGTTGAAGGATATGTTGAAAGCGCCGCAATGGGCCTGATGGCCGGGCGTCTGGCAGCGGCTGAGCGTCTCGGCCAACCGCTTGAAACACCGCCCATCGAAACGGCACATGGCGCGCTCATCAATCACATAACGGGCGGCGCTGCGGCAGAAACCTTTCAGCCAATGAACGTCAATTTCGGCCTGATGCCCCCCCTCCCCGACACCGCCCGCAAAGGGCGCCGTGGCAAGGCTGACCGCAAGGTCATGTATACCGAACGGGCCAAGGCCGCGTTCACCGCATGGCTGGCGTAACATTTGTCAGCCACCTCCGCGCGCGTCGGTGCCCCTGATGTTGACACCGGCACAGCATAGCGAAAACATGTTCCCAAAACCGGGGACAAGATGACCAAATTTCTAGATCGTGCCTATGACGCTGATGCGCCTGACCCGCAGGAGTTTTATGCCGATTGGGCCGCCACATATGAAACCGAAATGGGGGAAAACGGCTATGCCACGCCGCCCCGCTGTGCAGCCGCCCTTGCGGAATTTGCGGATGATCAATCCGCGCACGTAATCGACATTGGTTGCGGCACGGGCCTTTCAGGCGCGGCCCTGCGCGGGGCCGGTTTCCCCGTTGTTGACGGGTGGGATCCTTCGGCGGAGATGTTGGAGCGTGCACGCCCCAAAGGCATCTATCGCAATCTTGTTCAGACGGACCCTGCCGCGCCCTTTGAAGCGACAGAAGGCACATATGCAAATGCAATGGCCGCTGGCGTGCTCTCCCCCGGTCTTGCCCCGCCTGAAAGCCTTGATCAGGTGCTGGCGTTCCTGCCCGTGGGCGGGTGTTTTTCATTCTCGCTCAACGACCACGCCATCGCTGACGGTGCGCATGTCGGCCGGATAAATGAGTTGCTGGAAGCCTGCGTGTGCGACCTGTTGTTCCGCGAATACGGGGAACATATGCCCGGTAACGATATGAAATCTTGGGTTTACGTCCTTCGCAAACGATAAGCAGCGATTGGCGAACGCAAAACGCGTTCCCGCCCCCAAGGAAAGCATATCGCACCAGTGAAGCCCCGCGCCCCCGGACTTGATCCGGGGCCACGGCGTTCAAAGGGTGAATCTCAGCCACGCCAGAACAGCAGTTCGAGGCCGGGGGTCGGGTTAAGATCGCGGATCAGCCTTCAATTGCTGAAAACACCGCGACCCGTTCCATCACCACCTTGACGCGGTTAAGCAAGCACAGGCGGTTACGGCGAACGATGGGGTTGTCGCTGTTGACGACGACCTGCTCAAAGAACGCATCAATCGGCGCCCGCAGCGCGGCCATGGCGGTCATCGCAGCGGCGAAATCTTCGGCCTCCAACGCCGGGCGAATGGCGGCGTCGGCGTGGTCGAGGGCGGCAAACAACGCGCGCTCCTCATCGCCTTCAGCGAATTTTGCGTCAGGGTCGAGCGTATATTCGACGCCGTCCTTTTTCTGCTCCGC
>JBMYXS010000041.1:0-33610 GCA_049608645.1 Pikeienuella sp.
ACATCTTCCGCTTCACGCAGGCCGGTTCCGAGGTGTCCGCACTTCTGGGTCGTATTCCTTCGGCTGTGGGCTATCAGCCAACGCTGGCAACGGACATGGGTGCTCTGCAGGAGCGTATTACGTCCACCAACAAAGGTTCGATTACGTCTGTGCAGGCCATTTACGTGCCAGCAGATGACTTGACCGACCCTGCACCAGCAACATCCTTTGCTCACTTGGACGCGACGACCGTTCTGTCACGTGCCATTTCCGAGCTTGGTATCTACCCAGCTGTTGACCCGCTCGACTCGACCTCACGTCTGCTCGACCCGGCTGTCATTGGGCAGGAGCACTATGAAGTTGCTCGTAAGGTTCAGGCAACCTTGCAGCGCTACAAGGCGCTTCAGGACATCATCGCCATTCTCGGCATGGACGAACTGTCAGAAGAAGACAAACTTTCGGTCGCACGCGCCCGTAAGATCCAGCGCTTCCTCTCCCAGCCGTTCGACGTGGCGCAGGTGTTCACCGGCTCACCAGGTGTGCAGGTACCACTGGAAAAAACCATCGACAGCTTCAAACGCGTTGTTGAAGGCGAGTTCGATCACCTCCCAGAAGCTGCCTTCTACATGGTTGGCGACATCGACGAAGTGATTGCGAAAGCCCAGAAGCTGGCTGCGGACGCGGCTTAAGCCCCGCACAACGCCAGCGATAGGAGGTCACAATGGCCGACAAAATGAGCTTTGAATTGGTATCGCCGGAGCGCAAACTTGCGACCGGCGAGGCTGAAATGATCGTGCTTCCCGGCATGGAAGGTGACGTCGGCATCATGCCCGGCCATGCACCTTTCCTGACGACGTTGCGCCCGGGTCTCGTGACCGTCTCTGACGGTTCGAGCAAGACGGAATATTTCGTCACCGGTGGTTTTGCTGAGGTTTCACCAGAAGCCACAGCCATTCTCGCGGAAGAAGCGGTAGAGCGTGAAAGCCTCGACCGTGCCTTCATCGACGCCCGTATCGAAGCTGCGAAAAAAGCGCATGAGAATGCCACAGAAGAAACCCGCGAAGCCGCGCACAAGCGTTACAGCGATCTGCACGTTATCGCAGAGCAGTTGCTCTAAACAGGTTTCACCATACTGACATTGCAAAGGGCTGCCTCATTGAGGTGGCCCTTTTGCTTTGCACATGGTCCGCCCCGCACCCGTGCAAAACCGCCCATTCCGTTCCGTGATATTTTTCGCGTCGCGCACTTTACAAGAACCACCTGTCGCTCCCTGAAATCAAAGGTTTCAATGCGTTAGGTGATGGCCCATGTTTCAAGTTCAACGCGAATTGCTTTACTGGGCAAAATTGTCATTCATCCGAGGGTTGGGCCGATGCAATACCACCTCAACGGTTTCAAGCCGGGCGATCCATCCGTTTCACCCAGCGTGACACGGGACGATACAAGTGGAATCGTCGATGTCCTGATTGTGGGAAGTGGGCCAGCGGGGCTGACACTGGCTGCACAACTGGCCGCTTTTCCCGATATCACAACCCGCATAGTTGAACGAAGAGCTGGCCCTCTGGAAGTCGGCCAGGCCGATGGTATCGCCTGCCGCTCCATTGAGATGTTTGAAGCCTTTGGTTTTGCCGAAAAGGTCATCAAGGAGGGATATTGGGTCAACGAGGTTACTTTTTGGCGGCCCTGCGCCGTTTCCAATGAGCTTACCCGGGCAGATCGCATTCAGGATGTTGAGGATGGCCTGTCTGAGATGCCACACGTCATACTATCTCAGGCCCGCATCCATGACTTCTATTTGGAAACCATGCGCCACTCTCCCACAGGTTTGGTTCCTGACTACAGCTGTGAGGTTGTTGCCGTTACAAGGCCCGATGACCCCTCAGAACCTGTTAATGTCATCCTGCATCATCTTGCCACTGGAAAGCAGGAAAGCATCCGTGCGCGCCACGTTGTTGGGTGCGATGGTGCCCGCAGCGCGATCCGAAAGTCCATAGGGCAACACTTGCACGGCCAGTCGGCGCGGCAGCTTTGGGGTGTTATGGATGTTCTGGCGGTCACGGATTTTCCTGACATTCGCCTGAAGGCCGCCATTCAATCAGCGAGCGAAGGCAGTCTTCTGATCATCCCGCGAGAAGGGGGATATCTGGTCAGGTTTTACATCGAGCTTGCTGCGCTCGCCGCTGATGAACGCGCCGCCGACAGGAACGTGAGCGCCGAATTGCTGATTGCAAAGGCACAGGCCATTCTCGCGCCCCATACCCTTGATGTGAAAGAGGTGGCGTGGTGGTCCGCCTATGAAATCGGCCAGCGGGTTTGCGATGGGTTTGACGACTCCGATGGCCCAGCAACCCCGCCCCGTGTGTTCATCGCGGGGGACGCCTGTCACACGCACAGCCCCAAGGCAGGTCAGGGTATGAATGTGTCTATGGCTGATACATTCAACCTCGGCTGGAAATTGGCCGCCGTTCTGCGCGGGCAGGCCACCCCCCGCTTGCTTCGCACCTATTCCGAGGAACGACAGGCAAAGGCGAAAGAACTGATCGACTTTGATCGGGATATGGCGCGCTTGTTCAGTACCAAACCAAGCACCGCGGCAGAGGCAGCGCAGTTTCAGCAATATTTCAAAACCCATGGCCGTTACACGGCCGGGGTCGAAACCCGGTATGATGCCTCATTGATCACCGGCAATGGCGAACATCAGGCTCTGGCATCGGGCTATCCCGTTGGAAAGCGGTTCCACTCCGCCCCTGTCACCCGCGCCGCCGATGGCAAACCCCTGCATTTGGGGCATGTGATCAAGGCAGACGGGCGGTGGCGTCTGTTTGTTTTCGCCCCGGCGGATGGCCCGGCCAATGCCGATTTTGCCGCGCTCTTTTCTTATCTGTCTTCGGCCCCCGACAGCCCGGTGCGGAAATACACCCCGACCAAGCAGGATATCGACAGCGTGTTTGACGTACGCGCGATTTTTCAGACCGCCCATAAGGATTTGAATGGTGCAGATCTGCCAATGTTATTGCGCCCCACCAAGGGGCGGTATGGATTGATTGACTACGAAAAAGCCTTCTGCCCTGCCGTCAAAGGACCAGATATTTTCGACCACCGTGGCATTGATCGTGAAAGGGGCGCCCTGATTATTGTGCGCCCGGATCAATACGTGGCTGAAGTTTTGCCGCTGGAGGCGGTCACCGCTTTGTCATCGTACTTTGACCGCTTCATGCTGGCGCCACAAAGGTACGACTAAGCGCAGCGATAGGCCGCCAATGGCGTTCCCGTTTCGGCGCATTCTCGCAACACTGGGCTTGGAGCCCAGACCAGTGGGTCTTCTTCTGACAGGACGGTAAGCCGCTCAACGATGTGCGCGGCCCCTAGGGTATCTGCATAATGCATCAACCCGCCGCGCCAGCGCGGAAAGCCATACCCGAAGACTGTCACCAAATCGATATCGCGGGCTGATTGGGCGATGCCTTCGTGCAGGATATCTGCTGCCTCGTTGATCATCGCCAGCAGAAGGCGCTCGCTGATTTCGGCTGATGTTATGTCAACACGGGTGCGGCCTGCGAAATGCATTTCCTCCAGCGCGAGGTCAGCGACAATCGGGTCTTCGACCTTACCGCCACCACCGGGATAACGGTACCAGCCAGCGCCCGTTTTACGACCCAGTTTACCCAATTCAACCATACGATCCGCAATGGGAATATACCGTCGATCAGGGTCACGCGTTGCATCCTGTCGGCGGCGGTTCGCGTGGGCAATGTCGAGACCGGACAAATCCTGCGCTTCATAAGGGCCCATGGCATAGCCGAACTCAACCATCGCCTCATCAACGTCCCACGGGGTTGAGGCATCCATGAATACGGTATCGGCGGCCTCCCTATAGCGGGCCAAAATGCGATTGCCGATGAACCCATCGCAAACGCCTGCTTGCACCGGAATTTTGCGCAGGCGTTTGCCAAGCGCGAACCCTGTGGCCAGCGCCACGTCAGAGGTCGCATCACCCTTCACAATTTCGAGCAGCTTCATAATGTGTGCTGGTGCAAAGAAATGCAGGCCGACAACCCGCGACGGGTCAGACACGCTTGCCGCAATTTCGTTTACATCAAGGTAGGAGGTGTTGGTCGCCAAAATAGCATCGGCGTTCATGTGCGTTTCAAGCGCGGCGAAAATCGCCTGTTTCACCTCCATACTTTCAAAAGCGGCCTCAATCGCCAGCGTCGCATCCCCGACCTGTGAATAGTCATCCGTGATATTCAGACGCGCCCGACAGTCGGCGGCAATCGCATCGCTGATCAAACCGCGCTTAAGGCTGGCACCGATGATCTTGTCCACATTGACCACGGCGCGGCCAACCGCATCCGCATCTGTTTCCAGCAATGTGACCTGCACCCCCGCGTTCAACAGCGCATAGGCAATCCCCGCCCCCATGGTGCCACCGCCAACAACGACGACATGCTTCAAATCAACAGCAGGGGCCGTCAGGGTTTCCGGCGCTTTGGCGGCACGCTCTGCGAAAAACATATGCCGCAGGGCCCGGGCCTGATCACCCGCACGCAGGTCAAGGAATACAGCACGCTCTGTCTTCATCGCCTCTGCCATGGGCGTATCGGCTGCCATTGCGACGAGTTCTATCGCTTTAACTGGCGCAATCTGGTTCGGGCGTTTTTTGGCTGCTCCTGCTTGCGCAGCCTCAATCGCTGTCGGCGCTGGCGCGGCCGCAGGCATGTCGCAGATTGGCAAAGCCAGAGACACAGTGCCGATATCAAGCCCAAGCGCGATGGCCACTGGATCATCAGCAATACCATCAACGATGCCCCATTCCTCGCCCACAGCGGCGGGGATGGTCTGGCCCGCTGCAATCAGTTCAACAGCCTTGGCAATGCCGATTAGCCGGGGCAGGCGCTGCGTCCCGCCGGCACCGGGCACAACACCCAGTGTGACTTCAGGCAAACCAACAAGCGCGCGCGGATGCGCAATCCGGTAGCGACAGGCCAGCGCAATTTCAAAACCACCGCCGAGGGCCGCGCCATTGATAGCGGCAATCCAGGGTATCTCTGCGGTTTCGATTTCGTTCAGGATTTCGGGCAGATGTGGTGCAGCGGCGGGCGCATCAAACTCGCGCGCATCTGCGCCGGCGGCAAACACACGGCCTTCGCCTGTCAGGATAACGCGAGACAATCCATCCTGTGCTTTTACCCAATTTACAGCATCAAGCAGCCCCTGACGAACCGACAGGCCGATGGCATTAACCGGCGGGCTATTCAGGGTCACAAATGCAACGGTGCCTTCACGGCGAAAAACTACGGACATTTCGTCTCCAGATATGGGGGTTAGCGCAGAAATCCGTGCGCCTTGATCATCGCGATCATCTGCTGCACTGACACATCCGGCAGGGTGCCCGATGTATCGAGCTGCGCCTCCGCACGTTCATATAGTGCCTCGCGGTCCGTCAGGATGGATTTAAGCTGTGCCATCGCTTCGGGGTTGCCCGCCATTGGGCGTTCATCCCCCTGCGCACGTACCCGCGCCATATGCTCCGCCGCAGTGGTCCGCACCCATATGGTGTGGAAATGGGCCAGCAGGTTCGCATAGGTCGCTGGTTCCGCAACGATCCCGCCACCAACAGCCAGGATCATCTTGTCATGCTGGGCGATGATGCGCTGAAGGGCGTCTGCCTCCAGCTTGCGGAACCCTTCCTGACCATAGAGCGCCATAATCTCTGATATGGGGATGCCCGCGTTAGCCTCAATTTCGACATTCAATTCAACAAATGGAATCGAAAGCGCATCACCTGCCATTCGGCCAAGGGTGGATTTACCCGCGCCACGAAGCCCGATCAGACAAATGCGGCCAGCGCGGGTTGCGGATGCGTTGGGCAAGGCGAGCAGATGGCGAATTTTTGCCTTTGTTTCCTCTGCCGCTGCGGAAAATCGTTCGGCAACGTGATGGGCCTCGGCGCCATAAGCTGGCCCATGCGGCGATGGCCCCGCGCCAATCAGGTATTCAATCGGATGATCCAGCGCCTTGGCCAATCGTTGCAAAAGCCCGATTGAAATATTGCCTTTGCCTGCCTCAAGTTGCGCCAGATAGCGCATCGACACACCCGATTTTTCCGAGAGCACGCGTCGCGGAACACCTCCCGCTTCGCGCGCATGGCGAACACGCTCCCCGACCAAAGCCAGCAAGGCGGTCATTTCCTGATCGCCTGGCTCTGCTTCCATCATCGTGATTTTGCCCATCAGAAGCGCCTAATAGGTTTCAACGTGATAGCGGCCCTCTTCACGCATCACATCGCGCAAAGCGGTCCATTGTTGGCCGATGCTTTCAGCGATGCTGACAAAGGCTTTTTCGACACCTTCCTCCATCCCACGCAGGCCGCAGATATAGATATGAGTCAGCGGGTCGTTCAGCAGCTCAGCGACCTTTTCTTCCTCCGCCACCATCCGGTCCTGCACATATTCCTTGGGGCTGTCTGCCGCCCGGCTGAATACCAGATGCTTGTCGAGCAGATCTTGGGGTACCTTTTTCAGCGGCCCAAAATACGGAAGTGCCTCTGGCGAGCGCGCACCGAAGAACATTGTCATGCCGCCCGATTTCCCGCCGATCGCGCGCTGTCGCCGCATGGTAAAGGCCCGCATGGGCGCAGACCCGGTTCCGGTGCAGATCATCAGCAAGCGCGCCGCCGGGTCATCAGGCATCAGGAACGTTCCACCAAACGGCCCCGTAATCTGCACTTCTGCTCCTTTTTCAAGGTCACAGACGTAATTGGAGCACAGGCCATGTTCCTCCCGCTTTACGGTGAGCGAGACGTTGTTGAAGTTCGGCCGCTCGCCATCGCGGGGGCTTGAAACAGAATAGAGACGCGGCAGGTGGGCGGTGCCATCTTCCTGCACGCCGGGCGGAATGATCCCCACACTTTGCCCTTCGAGCACAGGGAAAGGCAGGTTGCCAAAATCAAGAATGATGTGGCGCACGTCGTGATCAAGATCATCGGTCAGCCGATAGTTCCCCTGAACCCTGGCTGTCGCAGGCTTGCCAAGGTTGTACATATTGATGGTCGGCTTGGCCGCCGTTGCAGGTGCTTTGGCTTTGCCGCCTGCCCCTTTATGTGCCTCAGCCAGCAGCGCGACCATCGCGTCATCGAGGGCTTCCAAGCCACCGCTGGCTTCGTCCGCGCCGTGGTCTTCCTGCTCAGGCAGTTCATCCCATTCAAACTGTTCGGTGAGGGAATAGGGCTGCGCCACCACCCGCCATTCGTCGATGGAACCCGTGGGGCAGACGGGAATACAGTCCATACAGAAATTACAGACATCTGCGTTTACAACTACGTTGTTGTCATCATGCTCAATCGCGCCGAGCGGGCACGTCATCTCGCATGTATAACACCGGATACAGATTTCCGGGTCGATCAAATGCTGTTTGGCGAGCTTATTCATACCTGAATTCCTGTCGTAAGGGCCGCAGCGCCGCGCTGCCTCCGGCGGGGATATTTGAAGAACAAAGAATATCCAAAGGCCGCGCCCCGGTTTGACTTCGGTCTTCGCATATCCAATGCGGAGCGCCCGGTATCGCGCGCTCCGCGTTTGCAGGCATCATGCCATGTGGAGTTTGACGTATTCAAAATCGCCGGGTTTGTTGTCGATCCCAACCTTGGGCGGCGCGATCCAGCTGGCGTATTTGCCAGGCTCATAGCAAGGCTTCATCAGTGACTGGATGAAATCGCCATCAGCTTTGGTCGGCAGCCAATTTTCAACTTCTTTCTCCCATGTCGCTTCGGAAACGATGTCCCCTGACGGGCTGGCCTTGATTGCTGCAAACACACCAATCTGCCGATGAAACGCCTCATGCGGAATGACCATCTCAAACTCAACACCCGCCTTGGCGATCAGTTTGTTCCAACGGCCAACACCGCCCGCAGCGTCACGCACGTAATCATCACGCAAACGCATGTTGATCGCTGTCAATGCGGGCACTTCCTCGCTGACGATGGCACCATTGACGACATTGCGGACAACGTAAGTGTCATTGGTCAGCTTATGATCATCATCAATCCGCTGTTCCATGTAACGGCCCTTGATGCCGTAGTTGAAAGCGTTCGCAGCATTCGTCGACACTTCCTGACCAAAGAGATCAAGGCTGAGCGAGTAGTGCAGGTTCAGCTTTTTCTGGATCGTCGGAAGGTCAATCACGCCAAGGTCGCGAATTTTGTTGATGTCATACGGGTCCGAAATGCCCGCCTTGTTCATCGCGTCCACGGTAGCCTGAATGGTCCGACCAACGCCCGTTTCACCCACGAACATATGGTGGGCTTCTTCGGTCAGCATGAAGCGGCAGGTGCGCGACAGGGGGTCAAAGCCGGATTGTGCCAGGCTTTCGAGCTGCATTTTGCCATCGCGGTCGGTGAAATAGGTGAACATGAAGAAAGACAACCAATCGGGCGTTTCTTCATTGAAAGCACCCAACATACGCGGGGCTTCTTCAGAGCCTGAAGAACGGACCAAGAGATCGTCTGCTTCTTCGCGGCCATCTTTGCCGAAATATTTCTGCAACAGATAAACCATCGCCCAAAGGTGGCGCCCCTCTTCCACGTTCACCTGGAACAGGTTGCGCATGTCATAGAGTGACGGCGCGGTCAGCCCGAGGAAACGCTGCTGCTCGACCGAGCCTGGCTCCGTGTCACCCTGAATGACGATCAGGCGTTTGAGCATATTGCGGTATTCGCCGGGCACTTCCTGCCATGCTTTTTCGCCGGCATGTTCACCCATGGGAATGCGCCGATCTTCGACCTGTGGCGCAAGCAGAACACCCCAGCGGTATTCCGGCATTTTCACATAATCGAATTTGGCCCAGCCTTTTGGGTCAACAGATACGGCGGTACGCAGATAGACCATGGAGTTCTGAAAGTTCTGCGGGATCAGGTCATTCCACCAGTTGATGTAACCGGGGTGCCATTTTTCCAGCGCCTTGAGCACTTTCTTGTCCTGACTCAGCCCCACATTGTTGGGGATCTGCGTGTCATAGCTGACGTTAATCAAGTCGAGCATTTGAAGTCTCCCTTTTGCGCGATCAGACGCGTTCCATGTTGTAGTCGCCGCGCTTGCCTGTGCCATAACGCTGCAATGCGCCCGCTTCGCCGACGGCGTTAGGGCGGTTGAAAATCCAGTTTTGCCACGCTGTCAGGCGCCCAAAGATGCGGGTTTCCATCGTTTCAGGGCCTGCAAAGCGCAGGTTCGCTTCCATGCCCGTCATCGCATCGGGGCTAAAGCTGGCGCGTTCTTCCATGACGATGCGAATTTCATCTTCCCAGTCGATATCGTCGAGGATCATGGTCACAAGGCCAAGTTCATCCGCGCTGTCCGCTTCCAGCGCCTCGCCCTTGTGTTCAGCCAGTACATCGACATGCTCTGGCTCACCCAGGAAACGTGTTTGAAGGCGTGTCAGGCCATTCCCCATGAGATAGGGGCCAAAGTTCGCATCGGTCAGGCGCACCGCCGCCATGTGGCGATTATCGCCTTCAAACTCATCTTCCATCATGTAGCTGCGGTCGACCGCGAACAACAGTTCCGCCAACACCCCGACAAAACACGAACCGTGCTCAACCAGTGCCAGCATCGACCGCGATGTCACGTCGATACGTTTGAGAATGCGCTTCCAATACTCCCGCACCTCATTGGCCAGCCAGTAGTCCGCGTTCTCAGCCAACAAGGCTTCGTGTGCCGCGAATAGATCAGGGTCGCCCTGTGTGCGGAACACCAGCAGGCCGGCCTCCTTTTCATTCAGACGCAGGTGCAGAATGGCGTCATCGAGTTCCCGCGCCAAACGCAGCATATAGGCCTGATCACCCTCCGCTTCAAAAGCGGCGATATCGGCTGGTGCCGCGTCTGCCGGACCGCTCAACGTGATGGTAGCCGTGCGTTTTTCCCGGTCAACGGCAACCTCCACCAGTGAATAGGAAAGCGAGCCATCATCACCAATGGTCTTATCAAGCGGGCCAAGCGTGATCCCCTTCGAGACATCGGCCTTTGAGGATGCGGCCGCGAATTCGCGTGCGCGCTCCTGCACAACCGTATCAAATTTGGAATTGGGGATGACTTCATCCACAAGCTGCCATTCTTGCGCGCGCTTGCCCTTTATGCCCTCTTCGGTGGAGCAAAATATGTCGGCGCGGTCACGGCGCACCTTGCGTTTGTCGGTCACCCGCGTCAGGCCGCCCGTACCGGGCAAAACCGCGAGCAAGGGAACCTCCGGCAAGGCGACTGATGAAGTGCTGTCGTCGGTCAGCATGATGTGATTGCAAGCCAGCGCAAGCTCATACCCGCCACCGGCGCAGGCCCCTTTCACAGCGGCGATATACTTTTGGCCGCTGTCGGCCTCTGCCGCTTCAAAGGTGTTGCGGGTTTCGTTCGTGAATTTACAAAAATTGACCTTGTGGCTGTGCTCCGCCCCACCAAGCATACGGATGTTGGCACCTGCACAGAACACCTTGTCTTTGCCCGACTGCATCACGACGACTTTCACTTCCGGGTGTTCGAACCGCATACGCTGCACGACATCGGCAAGCTCAATATCAACGCCAAGGTCATAGGAATTCAGTTTCAGCTGATACCCCTCAAACAGGCCTGCGTCCTCATCCACATCCATGTAGAGATTGGCAACCGGGCCATCGTATTCGACGCGCCAATGGCGGTACTTCGATGGGTTCGTTTGAAATTCGATGATCTTCGCCATGCCGAGCTCCTCAGTTGAAGCCTGCACTATAGTTCGCTCGCCCGGTTCGACAAGGAGATTTATGCGGTATTATGCGTAAAAATTGCCAATTTCCGCCCAAAATATGATAATTATGCATTATATAGCATATAATTTCAATTCTGAAGATTGTGCCACGCTTAACGCGGCCTGCCGCATGCGCTTGATATCTACCCGTGTGAGGTTCAGCAGTTCGCCTTCCAGCGAATCGAAGGCTTCGCTGACAAGCGTGTCGCTGATCCTGACCAAACGGCCCGCTGCGCGGCGCTGTCCCATGCGTTGTTTCAGGGCTGCATTTGCCAGTTGAATTATGCCTTGCGCCAATCGTCGTTCAGCAGAATTGGGGGGCGCGGCCAACCACACAGATTCCAGCACCTCGTGGCATTCCCAAAAATAGCCGTCAGCCAAAAGGTGCAGCCCCATTTGCCAGGCGCTGCTTTCTGCGATCTCCGAAGGGGCCCCTTCAAATTTGTAGCGGTCAAACAAATCTTCGGCATGGCGCGCGGTCTGGCCCGGAACATAAGCATGCAGCGGGCGCCAGCTGAGATCGGGGTTGGTCACGATGTATTGACGACCGTCGCCTCAATACGCTGAAGGCGGGCAACAAACTCGGCAACCAGATCCAGCGTTTTTTGCGGCTGTTCCAAAAACGGCGCGTGCTTGCAATCTGCCAGCAACGCAACCTCAACCGGGGCATAGGACCTGATCTCGATTTCTTCGATCTGCGCCAACGACCCATATTGATCGCCCTCACCTTGAATGGCGAGGATCGGCACACGAATATGGTCGATCACATCTGTCACATTCCAAGCTGCAAAATCCGGGTTGAGCCAACTGTCGTTCCATCCCCGAAAGGCATTGTCCGGGTCGCGATGATACTTGGCGAGCTTGCCTCGCAAGTCGCCCTGATCAAACGCAGCTTTCGCATCACGAATAGCGGAAAGGCCAAGAGGCTCTGTAAAGAAATGCGGGGCCATCAGAACAAGCCCACGCACCCGATAGTCAGTTGTCGACCCGGCGTAGATCGCAGAGATTGTCGCGCCATCGGAATGACCAAGCAGGATGCATTGCTTTACGCCGATGCCATCCAGCAAAACAGGCAACACATCCAGCGCTTCGCCCGTCATGTAATCAATCGGGCGCGGCAGATCAGCAGGGTCAGATTGGCCATACCCGGCGCGTGAATAGACGAACACACCACAGCCAGTCGCCGCCGCAACCCGCGCAGGAAAATCGCGCCACAAGGCGACTGACCCCAATCCTTCATGCAGCATGACAATGGTGGGGGCATCGGCAGGGGCCGCGCCGATGCATAAATATTCAAGGGCCTTGCCAGCCGCATTTATCGTGCCGCGGGCCCCATCTTCCCACTCAATAGCCCCTGTGCGCATGGCCACCTCAGTTCTTATACGCAACCATCGTCAGCAGTTCATATTCGGCCACCTGCTCGCCATCCTGATTGGTCAGGCGAACATGCCAGCGCACCTCGCCATATTCATCGTTGCGCGGGGTTTTATGTTTGGCCGTCAAGGCAACAGCGATGCTGTCACCCGCTTCAACTGGCTTCATAAAGCGCAGGCTGTCCAGCCCTGTGTTGGCCAAAACCGGGCCTTCATTTGGCTCCACAAACAGGCCCGCCGCGAATGAGAGCAACAGATAGCCATGCGCCACACGTCCCGGAAAGAACGGGTTCCGCTCCGCCGCTGCCTGATCCATGTGCGCATAGAACGTATCACCCGTGAAATGGGCGAAATGCTCAATATCATCCATCGTGATCACGCGCGGGGCGGTATGCAGTGTTTCACCAAGCTGCAATTCGTTGAAGCCACGGGTGAACGGATGTGCTGCGGCATCTACCTGTTTCGCGCCTGGCACCCATTTGCCTGTAACAGCGGTCAGGATATCGGGGCTGCCCTGAATGGCGGTGCGCTGCATGAAATGCTTCACCCCGCGAATGCCGCCAAGCTCTTCGCCACCACCGGCGCGACCCGGCCCACCATGAACCATGTGCGGCATGGGCGAGCCATGGCCCGTGCTTTCCTTCATGCTGTCACGGTTGTTGAAATAGAGACGCCCATGAAACGCGCCCGCGCCCAATGCTACGGCCTGCGCGACCTCAGGATCGTGGGTAATGACAGATGCGACAAGGCTGCCCTGCCCGCGGTTCACCAGTGTGATCGCATGGTCAAGGTCGCGGTAAGGCATGACAGTCGAAACCGGGCCAAATGCCTCTGTCGCGTGCACATGCGTGGCGGCATCGGGGTCGGCGCAATGGAACAACATGGGCGAGACAAACGCGCCCTGTTGCACAGCGTCACCAATCAAGGCCGGATCATCATTACCAAAAACACGTTCCGCTTCGGTACCGATCAGGGCTGCCTTTTCCAGAACATCGGCTTTCTGGCTGTTGGACACCAACGCGCCCATACGCACACCTTCGGCCTGCGGGTCACCGATGGTCACCTTGGCAAGGCGGTCTGACAGTGCCTCAATCACCGGCTGCACCAATCCATCTGGCGCGACAATCCGGCGAACGGCGGTACATTTCTGACCCGCCTTGGCAGTCATTTCACGGGAAACTTCCTTGATGAACAGGTCAAATTCCGGCGTACCGGGCACTGCATCGGGGCCAAGGATGGAGGCGTTCAAACTGTCTTGCTCGGCCGTGAACCGCACGCCATTCATCATCAGATTGCGATTGGTGCGCAGCTTGGCGGCGGTATCAGCAGACCCGGTAAAGGTGACCGCATCCTGGCAATCAAGCATGTCGAGCGTGTTGCCAAGCCCCCCTGTTACCAGTTGCACCGCGCCCTCTGGCAATATGCCGCTTTCATGCATCAGGCGCACGCAGGCTTCGGTCACATAGCAGCTGACGGTTGCAGGTTTGACGATGGAAGGGACGCCCGCAAGCAAGCTTGGCGCCAGCTTTTCCAACATGCCCCAAACCGGAAAGTTGAACGCGTTGATATGAACCGCAACCCCGCGCAGCGGCGTGTAGATATGCTGCCCGAGGAATGTTCCCGTGCGGCTGAGCTGTTCGATATCCCCATCGACCAGAACCTTGGCATCGGGCATCTCACGGCGACCTTTGGAGGCAAACACGAACATCGTGCCAATGCCGCCATCAATATCAATACCGTGGTCGCTCTGCGTTGCGCCTGTTGCAAAGGAAATATCGTAAAGCGCCTGTTTGTGATCGTTCAGGTACATCGCCAGCGCCTTGAGCATACGCGCCCGGTCATGGAAGGTCATCGCACGCAGGCCGGGGCCACCTTTGGCCTTCGCGAAATCAATCATGCCGCTGAAATCAAGGTCATCATTGCCTGCTCGCGCAATGGCCTGCCCGGTAACCGCACTGGCGATTGTCCGCGCGCCAGCACCGGGGCCGACCCATTCGCCGCGAACGAAACTCTGAATATCCTGCTGACCCATGACCATCTCCTTTAGTTGCCTCTTATTCATTGACCGTCCGGTTGGTTTATGCAAGCGTAATCGCAACGGGAGACCTAATGTGACAGAGACAACAGCAGAACGGGCCGCAGCCATACTCTGGGCCGAGGACCATTGCGCAAAATGGCTGGGCGTCAAAATCGACGCGGTCAGCGAAGGGGCCGCAACGCTGTCGCTGGTCGTGGAAAAGCACCATTGCAACGGTCACGGCATCCTGCACGGCGGCGTGACGTTCGCATTGGCTGACACAGCCTTTGCCTATGCCTGCAACAGCCGCGGTCAAAAGACGGTCGCGCAATCAAACAACATCACCTATCTCGCGCCCGGACAGGTTGGTGACACGATCACCGCAACCGCGCGGGAGGTGCAGCTAAAGGGCCGCTCCGGCATTTATGACATCACCGTCGCAACACATTCCGGCACCGTTATCGCAGAATTCCGCGGCCAGTCCCGCGCTATACCCGGCTCATTGTTTGAGGAAACGACATGAAAGACCTGACACCCGCCCGCGAAAGCCTTGATCCAATCGAGATTGCCAGCCGGGATGAAATTGGCGCGCTCCAGCTTGAGCGCATGAAATGGTCGGTTCGCCATGCCTACGAAAACGTACCCCATTACCGCGCCAGTTTTGATGCGGCAGGCGTTCACCCCGATGACCTGAAAACGCTGAGTGATCTCGCGAAATTTCCGTTCACCGTCAAAACCGACCTACGTGCGAACTACCCGTTTGGAATGTTCGCCGTGCCGCGTGAGCAAATCAGCCGCATTCACGCATCATCCGGCACCACGGGTCAGCCAACGGTTGTGGGATATACCAAAACCGATATCGACAACTGGGCAACGCTGGTTGCGCGGTGTCTGCGTGCCTCTGGCGTGCTGCCCGGCGATATGGTGCATAATGCCTATGGCTACGGCCTGTTCACGGGAGGCCTTGGCGCGCATTACGGTATCGAAAAGCTTGGGGCGACCGTGATCCCCATGTCGGGCGGGCAAACCGCTAAGCAGGTTCAACTAATTCAGGATTTCAAGCCCAAGGCGATCATGGTCACGCCGTCTTACATGCTGAACATTCTGGAAGAATTTCAGCGGCAGGGTATCGACCCGCGCACGTGTTCGCTTGAAACGGCTATCTTTGGCGCGGAGCCATGGACCAACGCCATGCGGCTGGAGGTCGAGCAGGCATTTGATATGCACGCTGTCGATATTTACGGCCTGTCAGAAATCATGGGGCCGGGTGTTGCAAACGAATGCGTTGAAACCAAAGACGGCCTGCACATCTGGGAAGATCATTTCTATCCCGAAATCATCAACCCGGTAACGGGCGAAGTTGTACCCGATGGAGAAGAGGGCGAACTGGTGTTCACCACGCTCACCAAAGAAGGCCTGCCCATCATCCGCTACCGCACCCGCGATCTGACGCGTCTGCTGCCCGGCACCGCACGCACGATGCGCCGGATGGAAAAGATCACCGGGCGCTCCGATGACATGATCATCCTGCGCGGCGTCAACGTCTTCCCGACGCAGATCGAAGAACAGATCCTGCGTGTCAATGGCCTGAGCCCCCATTTCCAGATCGAACTGGTCACCAAGGGGCGCATGGACGGCATGAAAGTGCACGTGGAAAGCATGCCCGATTCCGCTGATGAGGCGTCTCGCACGGCGCAAGCCAAGGCCCTTGCCAAGCACATCAAAGACATCGTTGGCGTCAGTTCGGAAGTCATTGTGGCCGACCCCGGCGGCGTGGCGCGGTCTCAGGGCAAGGCCCAGCGCGTCGTCGACAACCGCACCAAAGAATAACTGATGGCCCGGCCCATTGCCGTCGATTACGAAAACAAGCGCGGCGCGATTCTGCGCGCCGCGGCACGCCTGTTCGCCGACGAAGGCTATGGGCGCGCCTCCATGGCGGAGGTCGCGCGCCGGTGTGAGATTTCCAAAGCCAACATCTATCACTACTACCCTTCCAAAGACGCCTTACTGTTCGACATTCTTGAAACGCATCTGCGGGATCTGCGCGATCGGGTTGTGGGATTGTCTTTTGACAGCGACGACCCGAAAGATCAGCTGCGGGCGGTGATCACCGAAATCCTGCTCGCCTATCAGGGTGCCGACGCTGAACATGATGTCATGCTCAGCGCCATGCAGGCCCTCCCCCCCGAACGTCAGGACCAGTTGCGCCAGTATCAGCGAGAGTTCGTCGCCGTCGGGCGTGACTGCATTGCCGCGATCTGTCCGCCAGAGGTGGCCCAGGACCGCAGCAGCCTGTGGGCCATAACCATGTCCGTTTTTGGCATGCTGAACTGGCACTATAAATGGTCCGGCGGTGCAGACGCCGCCACGCGCCGCGCGCACGCCAATCTGATCACCGACATGGTAATCGGGGGTGTTCCCAATCTGGTGCAAACCGATATGTTACCAGAATCCCACCGCCCGCAAAATTCGTAACTTTTGCTTGCACGAATCCCCGCACTCCCATAGTTTGACCGCATGGTCGGCTAATTTTGGGGAGCGCAAGACGTGGACGCATTCATCTGTGACGGGGTAAGAACACCTATTGGCCGCTATGGCGGCGCATTATCGTCGGTACGAACCGACGATCTGGCGGCCCTGCCCATTGCGGCCCTGATGGAGCGTAATCCAGACGTCGACTGGAGCCAGCTTGACGACGTCATCTATGGCTCCGCCAACCAGGCTGGTGAAGACAACCGCAACGTCGCACGCATGGCCGCCCTTTTGGCGGGTCTGCCAACCAGCGCACCGGGCATGACAGTCAACCGTCTTTGTGCATCGGGCCTTGATGCGGTCGGCCTGGCCGCGCGCGCCATCCGTTCCGGTGATCAGGATATGCTGATCGCAGGCGGCGTCGAAAGCATGAGCCGGGCACCATTTGTGATGCCGAAGGCCACCTCTGCCTTCACGCGCGCGAATGCGGTTTATGACACAACCATCGGCTGGCGGTTTGTGAACCCCAAGATGGAAAAAGCATACGGCATCGACAGCATGCCACAAACCGCTGACAATGTTGCCGATGACTACAACGTCAGCCGTGAAGACCAGGACGCGTTCGCCGCGCGCAGCCAGGACCGCTGGGATGCCGCGCAAAAGGCCGGTGTGTTTGCCGATGAAATCGCACCTGTCACCATCCCGCAGCGCAAGGGCGACGCGATCATCGTCGACAAGGACGAACACCCCCGCCCCGGCACAGGCGCGGATAAACTCGCCAAGCTGAAGGGCGTCAATGGCCCGGACAAAACCGTAACCGCAGGCAACGCATCCGGCGTAAATGACGCCGCAGCGGCGCTGTTGATCGCCAATGAAGCCGCCGCAAAGGCAAATGGCTTGACGCCAATGGCACGCATTGTTGGCATGGCGGCTGCTGGCGTGGAACCGCGGGTGATGGGCATTGGCCCGGTCCCGGCAACGCGCAAGGTCTTGGCACGTGCAGGCCTGACCATCGAACAGATGGATGTGATTGAACTGAACGAGGCGTTTGCCGCTCAGGGGCTTGCATCACTGCGTGAACTTGGCGTGGCTGATGATGCGCCCCATGTTAACCCCAATGGCGGGGCAATCGCGCTTGGCCACCCCCTCGGCATGTCAGGCGCCCGCATGGCGTTGACGGCCGCATATCAGCTTCGCCGCACCGGCGGCCGCTACGCCCTTTGCACCATGTGCGTTGGGGTCGGTCAGGGTGCCGCGCTTATCCTTGAAAGGGTCTGATCCATGTACGCACAAATGGTTAAATCCGAAGCTGCCGATGACAGCGCAGAGGCACAAGCCTTTCAGGCACGCATCGACGCTGGTGAAAAAATTGAGCCGAAAGACTGGATGCCTGCGGGGTACCGCAAGACGCTGATCCGCCAGATCGGCCAGCACGCCCACTCCGAAATCGTGGGTCAGTTGCCCGAGGGGAACTGGATCACACGCGCCCCGACGCTGGAGCGCAAGGCCATCCTGCTTGCCAAGGTGCAAGATGAGGCCGGCCATGGCCTGTACCTCTATTGCGCAGCTGAAACGCTGAACGTCAGCCGTGATGAACTGACAGAAATGCTGCTTGACGGTCGGATGAAATATTCGTCGATCTTCAACTATCCCACACTGACATGGGCCGATATGGGCGCGGTTGGCTGGTTGGTTGATGGCGCCGCAATTATGAATCAGGTGCCATTGCAGCGCACCAGCTATGGCCCCTATGCCCGCGCGATGGTCCGCATCTGCAAGGAAGAAAGCTTCCACCAGCGGCAGGGCTACGACATCATGATGAAGATGGCGAATGGCACACCGGCGCAAAAACGCATGGCGCAGGATGCGCTAAACCGCCTGTGGTTCCCCGCACTGATGATGTTTGGCCCTTCGGACGAGGAATCGGTTCATTCCACGCAAAACATGGCGTGGAAGATCAAGATGAACTCCAACGATGAACTGCGTCAGAAATTCGTCAATGAAACCGTGCCGCAGGCAGAATACCTTGGTCTGACCATACCTGACGAGACATTGGCATGGAACGAGGAAAAGGGCGGTTATGATTTCGCCCAGCCTGATTGGTCAGAATTCTTCGACGTCCTGCGCGGCAATGGCCCGTGCAACAAGGAACGCCTCGCAGCACGCAACAAGGCGTGGGACGATGGCAAATGGGTCCGTGATGGCCTGATGGCCCACGCCGAAAAACGCGCAAACATGAAGGTAGCGGCAGAATGAGCTCTCCCAATTCCGCATATCCCGACACCCCCGAAACCGAACTGAAGCCCACGCGCCGCGAATGGCCGCTATGGGAGGTGTTCATCCGTGGTCAGCATGGCATGAGCCATCGCCATGTCGGAAGCCTGCATGCCCCTGACGTCGAAATGGCGATCAAGAACGCGCGCGATGTTTACACCCGCCGCAACGAAGGCGTCAGCATCTGGGTTGTTGAGGCCCGCCACATCGGTGCCTCCTCCCCCTCTGACAAAGGCCCGCTGTACGAGCCATCTGAAAGCAAGGTTTATCGCCACCCGACATTCTTTGATATTCCCAAAGAAGTGGGAGCAATGTGATGAGCCACGACGAGGCTTATTTCGAATTCCTCTGCCGGATGGGCGATAATACGCTGATCATCGGGCACCGTGTCAGCGAATGGTGCGGTGTATCCCCCGTGCTGGAAGAAGACATCGCGCTCGCCAACACCGCGCTTGACCTGATTGGGCAGACACAAATGTGGCTTGGTCTTGCTGGTGAGGTTGAAGGCAAAGGCCGGAGCGCCGACGATCTGGCAATGCTGCGCGACGCGTGGGATTTCCGCAATGTCCTGCTGGCCGAACAGCCCAATGGCGATTTTGGTCAGACAATGATGCGCCAGTTCATGTTTGACGCCTGGCACCTCGGCATGTTGACCGCGCTGACGTCTTCCAGCGAACCGCGCGTGGCAGAGATCGCGGCCAAGGCCGTGAAGGAAGTTCAATACCACGTTGAACGGTCCGCCGACACGGTGATCGGGCTTGGCGATGGCACCACCGAAAGCCACAACCGCATGCAAGCGGCGCTTGATCTGCTGTGGCCCTATGTTGGTGAGCTGTTTGTTCCCGATGCGGTGGACGAAGCCATGACCAAGGCCGGCATTGCGCCTGATCTGGAAGCTCTTCGCGTTGACTTTGACCGCTATGTGGAAGGCGTGATGGCCAATGCAACGCTGACCATACCCGAAAGCCGTTTTGCCCATAAGGGCGGCAAGTCAGGCTTTCAGCATTCAGAGCACCTCGGCCATCTGCTGACACAGATGCAATGGCTGCAACGGGCCTATCCCGGCGCGCAGTGGTAAGGACGCGATAACGTGAAACCCGCGGTAGCAACGATCTGGGAATGGCTTGATGCTGTGCCCGACCCGGAGATCCCCGTGATCTCCGTGGTGGATCTTGGCATTGTGCGCGGTGTGGAATGGGATGGCGACATACTGGATGTGGCGGTCACGCCAACCTATTCGGGTTGCCCCGCCACGACCGTCATTTCACTCGATATCGAAACCGCGCTGCGGGATCGCGGCATTGAGACCATTCGCATCCGCACCCAGCTTTCACCGCCCTGGACAACCGATTGGCTGTCCGACAAGGGGCGCGCAAAGCTGGAGGATTATGGCATTGCGCCGCCCCGCGCCGCTGGTGGGCCGGAACATTGCCCGCGCTGTAAATCAACGAATGTCAAACGGATCAGCCAATTCGGCTCCACCCCCTGCAAGGCGCAGTGGCGGTGTGGCGACTGTTTGGAACCGTTCGACTATTTCAAATGTATCTGAGGAGGGGGCCGCATGGCGCGCTTTCATCAACTCGCGGTTACTGACGTTCAGAAAACCATCCGTGATGCGGTTGTGGTAACACTCAAGCCCGTAAATGGCGGCGATTTTGATTTCACGCAGGGTCAGTATCTGACCTTTCGGCAGGATTTTGACGGCACCGAAGTCCGCCGTTCCTATTCGATTTGCGCCGGGAAGGATGATGGCGTGCTGCAGGTCGGCATCAAAAAGGTTGATGGCGGCGCGTTCTCAACATGGGCCAACGAAGCATTGGCACCGGGCATGATGATGGAAGCGATGGAGCCTATGGGCAGCTTCCACACCCCTATCGCACCTGAGCACCACAAGAATTATCTCGGCTTTGCGGGCGGTTCGGGCATCACTCCGGTACTGTCGATCCTTCGCACGGTTTTGGCGCGCGAACCGGGCAGCACATTTACGCTCGTCTATGCCAACCGCGGCGTAAACACGATCATGTTCCGCGAGGAACTGGAAGACCTCAAGAACATGCATATGGGGCGCCTGACAGTCATTCACGTGCTGGAGAGCGACGCGCAGGATATCGACCTCTTTACCGGGTTGGTGGATCAGGAAAAATGCAAGGCGCTTTTCACCCATTGGATCGACATTGAAAGCGTGGACACCGCGTTCATTTGCGGGCCTGAACCGATGATGCTCGGCATTGCCGCGTCGCTGCGTGATCACGGCCTTAGCGATGATCAGATCAAGTTTGAACTGTTCGCCAGTGCGCAACCCGGTCGCCTGGCGCGCAAGGCCGTCAGCACCGCCGAAGGCAGCGCCGCGAAATCAACCGAAGCCACGATAACGATGGATGGATCATCGCGAAGCTTCACGATGGACAAGAACCAGACCATTCTGGATGCGGCGCTGGAAAACGCGCTGGACGCGCCCTATGCCTGCAAGGCGGGCGTGTGCTCCACATGCAAATGCAAGGTGCTGGAAGGTGAGGTTGAAATGGTCGCCAACCACGCGCTGGAAGACTACGAGGTCGAACGCGGGTATGTTCTTTCCTGCCAGTCTTTCCCCGTCACTGACCGCGTCATTGTCGATTACGACCAATAGGGGGTTGATATGTCTCAGGAAATGAATATCGAAGACTATCTCGCCCAAGGCGGTCGCCTGACCACACCTGCGAACGTGCCTTCGCGCTATCGTGCCGAACTGATGAAAATCATGGCGACCTTCGTTGACAGTGAGCTTGCGGGCGCTGCTGGTTTTGCCGATGTGATCAACGCAGGCCCCGGCATCAAGGAACGCATCGCCGCGGCCAAGATCGTGCTGGAAAAGACCGATAATGCCGACAAGGTGCTGCGGCTGATGGGGGAATTCGGGGCCAATACCGACCGCTATGCAAACCATCACCCCTGGGCGGATCGCCTCCCACGAGACACCGCACCCGGCACCCAGCGCAGTGCCCATGACATGCGCTTGTCGGTGCTGAATTATCCGCTGCAAGGCTGGACAGATGCCGTGGTGATGAACCTGTGCATGGGGCTGGGTGTGGGTGTTCAGCTTGCTGAGATGCAGGCCGTTTCCTATCAGCCATTGGCCGAAGCGATCCGGGTCATTGCCCCGATTGAACAACGTCACACAGAATTGGCGCAAGAAGGCTTGGAGCGTTTGATGGCCGAAAATGCCAGCGATGTGAAAGCCAGCCTGGCGTATTGGGAACCGCGCGTGGGCGCGATGTTCGGCAACGTAACCGAAGATCGCATGACGCAGACGCGGGCGTGGGGCCTTCGTCGCCAGACCAGTGCTGATATGCGCAACGCCTGGCAGGCAGAACTTGACCAGGCCAAACAGGCGCTTGGTCTTTCGGGGTGATAAACGCCCGGCAAATTTGCGGCATGACCGATGGGTGAGATCTCGCTGAAATCTCGCCTTCTGCCGGGCGAACACCCCCCGCCCCTCACTTGTGACGCATTGCTGGCGCTGGTTTCCGGCACACAAAAACCAACTGTGTGGTCGTTGTTGGTCACGGTTTTTGGCGATCTTGCCCAAGACGAAGGGGCTCGCATCAGCGGCGCGGTTCTTGGCCGGCTCACGCATCTAATGGGGATCAAACCCGAAGCAACACGCGTCGCCCTTCACCGTTTGCGCAAGGACGGGTGGCTCGCCAGCGAACGCAGAGGGCGCAGTAGCGATTATTTTCTGACCCCCTGGGGCCGGGCACAAAGCGCAGCCGCCACGCCGCGTATTTATGCTGCAAACTCCGGCGTGACGGACGCATGGCTGGTGTTGACCGACCCCAACCGCCCCGCCGGAGGGCATGAGCAGGCCGAAACGTGGATCACCGCGTCCATGATGATCACCACACAAAAGCCGGACGCGCAGGATGTTTTTGCGACCCGCATTGACGAAACAGCCTTGCCCGAGTGGATGAGCGCCAAGGTCTGCCCCCCCACGCTCGCAAAGCTTTCCGGCAATCTCGCAGATCAGTTTCACGACCTGAATGCCGCGGTTTCAGACGCAAGCGACCTGACCCCGCTGGAAATTACCGCGCTCCGGGTGATGATTGTTCACAGCTGGCGCCGCATTGTCCTGAAAACACCTGCCTTGCCAGATCATGTATTCCCCGAAGCGTGGGCCGGTGCCACCTGTCGCGCGCTTGTCTCAACCCTCTTGCAACAACTCCCTAGACAGGCGCTAAATGATCTGGAGGCAACCGCCGTATTGTAACAAGGGGGCATT
Organism: Pikeienuella sp.; assembly: GCA_049608645.1. Lineage (GTDB taxonomy): Bacteria > Pseudomonadota > Alphaproteobacteria > Rhodobacterales > Rhodobacteraceae > Pikeienuella. The sequence goes on from JBMYXS010000041.1 coordinate 23,141, forward strand.
TGCATATGTCTGAAATTCCATTCTGGTCCGCCATAGAAACCGCTGACCGCATCCGCGCCAAGGACGTCTCCGTGGTCGAAGTGACCGAGGCGCATGTCGCCCGTATGCAGGCCGCCAACCCCGCGATCAACGCCGTCACCGAAACCGTGGCCGAAGCATTGAACGTTGCCCGCGCGCTGGACGAGGCAGGCATACCAGACACACCATCCCCCCTGCATGGTGTGCCGGTTACCGTCAAATCAAACGTCGATCAGATTGGTTACCCAACTTCAAACGGCGTTCCGGCATTCAAAGACCTTGTGGCGACGGAAAACTCACCCGTTGTCGGCAACCTGCAAAACGGTGGCGCAGTCATTATCGCCCGCACCAACACGCCTGAATTTTCGCTGCGATGGTGCACATCAAACCCCCTGCATGGGGTGACGCTGAACCCGTGGGACAACAGCGTAACACCCGGTGGGTCGAGCGGTGGTGCCGCAGCTTGCGTCGCGAGCGGCATCGGCGCGATTGGCCACGGCAACGACCTTGGCGGATCACTGCGGTATCCGGCCTATTGCTGTGGCGTGGCGAGCATTCGCCCCTCTCTCGGGCGGGTTCCTGCCTATAACCCCGGTCAGGCGGCGGAGCGACCCGCAGTTACCCAATCCATGTCGGTTCAGGGGCCTATCGCGCGTTCTATCGCTGACGTGCGTGCAGCCCTGCGGGTAATGTCCGCGCCCGATGCCCGCGACCCGAACCAGTCACAAGCCGCCCACAACGGGCGCAAGCGTGGCGACGAGATTACAGTCGGCTTTGCCACCAACCCCTTTGGCACAACCATTGACCCGGCAGTTGAAGACGCAATGACACGCGCGATACAGGGCCTGCGTGATGCGGGCATCACAACGCGCGAAGTCACACCGCCCAGCATTCCGGAACTTGCGCAGCTTTGGGGTGATCTGTTGTTTACCGAAACGCATCACACCTCGCGCAGCGTGATGGAACAGCTTGGCAGCCCGGAAATGCAGGTGCTGATCCAAACCTATTCGGACCGTTCGGAGCAGCTGGGGATCGAAGGTTACATCGACGCGTTGACACGTCGCGGGCGCATTCAGCGGGAATGGTCACTGATGTTCAATGACGTTGATCTTCTGCTCATGCCGACGTCTTTGGTGAAACCGTTTGAGAATGATCTGGATTTCAAGACGCCCGCAAAGATCCCCTATATTCTCGATGCGCAGGCGCCGCTTTATGTGGTCAACACGCTTGGCCTTCCGGCAGCAGCCCTGCCAACCCATTTGGATAATGGCGTTCCGGTCGGTGTACAGCTGGTTGGACCAATGCTTGATGATTGGTTTGTGCTTGATGTTGCCGAACGGCTTGAACGGGAACTTGGGACCATCTGGTCACAGTTGAACGCACACTAAGGCCTGACAAACAAGAAACGGGGCCGACGCTTTACAACGTCGGCCCCGCGATCTTCCGAACACACACCCTATTGGGTGCGCAACAGCATCAGATGATGCCGAGCTTCTTTGCGCTTTCAATCGTCAGAATGTCAGAGCGTACACCCTGCGCACCCTGATATGATTTGATGCCAGCACGGGTTTGCGAGCCGACAATACCGTCGATTGGGCCACCGTAATGCCCAGCGCGTTTCAGGGCTGTCTGAAGGCGGCGAACAACATCAGGTGTCGTGTTCACATCACACAGAACACTTGTCCAAACCGTACGAGCCGGGGCGGCGTTTACCGTTTTGGTAACGGTCTTATACGTCGCAGGCGTTGTCGTTGTGCGCGTGGTGGCGGGCGTAACTTCAACCGTTTTGGTCACTGTCGCGTATTTCGCCGGGATCGTGATCTTGCGTGTGGTGGCGGGCTGGTCAACGACACGCTTTTTCACTGTGCGATATACCGCAGGTGTCGTTGTTTCACGTGTGCCGCCATCAGAAACCTTAACGCGCTTTGTGACCACACGATATTCAGCAGGCACCTCAACAAGGCACATCACTTCGCCCGTGTCAGACGTGCGGTTCTCAAGGATTGTACCACCAAGTGCGTTTTGACCAACCGCGATGACGTTGCCGCCGCGCTTCCACGTTGTATAGGCCTCTTTGACCAACACACGTTCTTCAACAGTTTTGAATTTGGGCGCAACTTTGGTCAGAGTCGTTTTAGCCGGTGTGACCAGAATACGCTCTTCAACGGTCTTGTAGGTTGCCGGGATCACTTCCAGACGCTCGGAGGCTTCGCTGACCAGAACACGTTCCTGCACGGTCTTGTAGGTCGCAGGTACAATGGACACGCTGTCAGACGCTTCGGTCGCGATGACCTTTTCGCTGACGGTCTTGAATTTCGCAGGCTGCGTGATGCGTGCATAGCATTCACCCGGTTTTGCGTTTGGTGGAACCAGTGATTCAGTGCCGACCGCGCCGCTGCCTGTCGCTGCGCCCTGCGCGGATGCCAACTGCGTGCGAAGATCTGCGTTGGTTGCTTTTTCCGCATCGAGCTGCGCCTGCAAATCGCCGGGTGCGGACTGACAAGCGGCAAGCGCAAGAACGCAAGCGGTGGAAAGAAGAATCTTTTTCATGTGGAGTAACCCCCCTGAGTGCCTAGCCCCCGCCCCGGCGGGAACTTCTTGACAGGTCAACGAGGCAGGAAAGGGCAGGAATAAGATAAATTTGGATCAATGATGGCTGCGCAGCCTTTTTTCGTGCGCGCCGTGGTCAGGGCGTTTTATAGCCGCCCATCTCACAAACCAGCGCCCATTCCTCTGCCGTGACCGGCTGCACCGAAAGGCGCGTGCTTTTTACAAGGCTCATTTCGGCCAATCGCGGTTCTGCCTTGCATTCCGCGAGCGTTACAGGCCGGGGGAAAGCGCCAACAGCTTTGACATCCACACATTCCCAGCGCGGATCATCGGTCGTGCTGTCAGGGTGGATCAGGGCGCACACCTCTACAACGCCAACAACGCATTTTCCGTCATTCGAATGATAAAAGAACCCAAGATCACCAAGCTCCATTAGGCGCATGTTGTTGCGGGCCTGATAGTTTCGGATGCCGTCCCACTCTTCACCAGCTTCGCCTTTGGCAACCTGCATATCCCAAGACCATTTGTCAGGCTCGGATTTGAACAACCAGTAATTCATACGCGGTATCCTTTTCAGATGGAGGCGTGATGCCCCTATCATTTGCGGGGCTTTTTTTGGCGCGGTGCTGAACCTGATCAGGCCGCCCCGCTATGCTGCCGTCAAGCCCCCTCGCGCCGTAGCGGGCGGTTCAAAAGGGATGCCATCGCGGCATCCACATCAATTTCGCCAGCGGTCAGCGCCGCAACTGCCGCAATGATGGGAACCTCCACACCAAACCTTTGTGCCATCGACAACGCCGCGCCAGCGGTTGCCGCGCCTTCATAGGTCACGCCTTCGGCTGGTTTCCGTCCTTCCCCCAAAGCCACCCCAAAAGAAAAGTTTCGAGATTGTTCAGACGCGCAACTAAGCGCGAGGTCACCGAAACCAGACAAGCCCGCCAGTGTTTCCGCACGCCCGCCACAGGCCACAGAGATGCGAGACATTTCCGCAAACCCACGCGTCATCAACGCTGCGCGCGCGCTGGCACCAAGCCCGCGCCCCATCGCCGCCCCGCACGCAATCGCAATGACGTTCTTGAGGGCGCCGCCAATTTGCGCACCAACCAAGTCATCGCTGAGGTATGGGCGAAAAATGGGGCCTGCCAGCCGCGCCTGGACCACCTCCCCCCTTCGCAGGTCATCCGCCGCAAGAGTAACCGCCGTCGGCAGCCCGGCCAGCATATCCGCCGCAAACGATGGCCCGGTCAGCGCCATCAGGGGATGCCCCGGTGCAAGGTCAGCTGCGATTTCGGACTGCAAGGCACCTGACCCGGATTCGATGCCCTTCGCGGCAAGCACCAACGGCACGCCCGTCGGCATCAGCCTTGCCCATTGCTCAAGCACGCTGCGCGTCGCCTGCGCAGAGACGGCCAGCAGGATTGTGTCTGCCCCGGCAAGCCCGGCGGCGATGTCTGTCTCAACCCCCGGTGCTTTACTGCGCCCCAGCAGGCGCGCGCCCGTTACGTGTGCCAACGCCCGTCCGAAAGCACCAGAACCGAGAACCACAAGCGTCATCAAAGGCACCTCATTTGTATTGTCATAGTACCTTAGGCACGTGGCCCTTTTTTGCCACTGCCGAGCATCGGCGTCGCATCCGGGTCAAGCGGCCAGCGCGGGCGCGCCGTGATCTGCCCACCACGTTGCCCCCCGGCCCATTTCTCCGCCGCCCATTGCTCTGCCCCGGCCCAGGCAATCATCGCGGCGTTATCTGTACAAAGGGAGAGCGGCGGCGCTCTGAATGCAAACCCCAGCTTGTCACACGCAGTCTGTAAAGCCGCGCGAATGGTCTTATTGGCCGCAACGCCCCCGGCAACAGCCAATCGCCGTTCGCCCTTGTCCCACCCGCTTTCCACCATCATCGCCATGGCACGACGGGTTTTTTCAACGAGGGCCTCACAGGCGGCAGCCTGAAAAGACGCACAAAGATCCGCGCGATCCTGCGCGGTCACACCGCCCTGTGCAGCCACTAGTTTATCAACCTCGCGGCGCACTGCGGTCTTCAGGCCAGAGAACGACATATCGCACCCAGCACGATCGAGCAGCGGGCGCGGAAACCGGAACCGCGCGGCATCCCCGTCAAGGGCCAGTCGCTCCACCTCTGGACCGCCCGGATACCCAAGGCCAAGCAGTTTGGCGATTTTGTCAAAGGCCTCCCCCGGTGCATCGTCGATAGAGCCACCAAGACGGCGATATGCGCCCGGTTCTTTCACCTGGATCAGTTGGCAATGCCCGCCTGAAACCAGCAACAACAAATAGGGCGCAGCCATCCCGTCAGTTAAACGAGGCGTCAGCGCATGACCTTCAAGGTGGTTCACGCCGATCAGGGGTTTGCCAGACCCAAACGCAATGCCTTCGGCACACATCACGCCCGCCAGCACCCCACCAATCAGACCGGGGCCCGCCGTAACTGCAATCAGGTCAATATCCTGCAAGCCAACCTCTGCCGCTGCCAAAGCGGCCTCAACAGCGTGGTCAATCCGTTCAGCATGGGCGCGCGCGGCGATTTCCGGCACCACACCCCCAAAAGGGCCATGCAATTCGCCCTGCCCCATTACCACATTCGACAGGATATCTGCCTCCACGCTGGAGGGCGTGCAGCGGACCACGGCGGCGGCGGTGTCATCGCAGCTCGATTCAAGCCCAAGAACGGTCAGAGTTTTGATCATGGTCACAACGTGCCTACAGGTTCATTGCGCGGCGTCTGCACGCGGGGTAACAGAGGGGCTATGAAGACGCAAACATATGACGCTACCAATCCACTCCGCATCGGCACGCGCGGCTCTCCGCTCGCGCTGGCGCAGGCCCATGAAACGCGTGATCGCCTGATCGCGGCGCACGGCATGTCCCCCGACGCATTTGAAATCACCGTTATCAAGACAACGGGCGACAATGTGCAGGACCGCCCGCTGTCCGAAATTGGCGGCAAGGGTCTGTTCACCAAGGAAATCGAAGAGGCGATGCTTGATCGGCGAATCGACATCGCCGTGCATTCGATGAAAGACGCACCAACCTTTCGGCAACCGGGCCTGTCGTTGATCAGCTATCTGCCACGCGAAGATGTGCGCGATGCATTCATCTGCCCCACGGCAGCCAGCATTGATGAACTGCCCGAAGGGGCCGTGGTCGGGTCATCGTCCCTGCGCCGTCGCGCACAGGTGTTGGCCCGCCGCCCCGACCTGCAAATGGTTGAATTTCGCGGCAACGTGCAAACGCGCATGAAAAAACTGGCTGATGGTGTGGCCGCCGCGACGTTCCTCGCTTGTGCCGGCCTCCATCGGCTTGGGTTTGAGCATGCCATGGTCCACCCCATCGAAACTGATGAGATGCTGCCCGCCGTGGCGCAGGGCGCAATCGGGATCGAGGCCCGCACGGATGATGCAATGATTGCTGATCTGCTCGCCCCGCTTGATGATGCCGACACGCGCTTGCGGTTGACGGCTGAGCGCGCATTTCTGGGTGCGCTTGACGGTTCCTGCCGCACACCCTTGGCAGGGCTGGCCACGCTTGTTGGTGATCGGATGGTTTTCCGCGGCGAAATCTTGCGGCCTGACGGGTCTGTTTGCCATGCCACACAGCGCGAAGGCGCCCATGCTGAGGCCGAGGCAATGGGCCTTGATGCGGCGGCTGAACTTCGGGCGCTGGGCGGACCGCGCTTTTTTGAGGGATGACCACGGCGGCGCGGCGGGGGGGGCGGCCTGTCCTTCTCCTGACACGCCCGTCAGATCGTAGCAGCCCGCTCGCAGCAACATATGAAACTGCGGGCGTGCGGACACTTTCATGGCCAATTCTTGATATTCAAACGGCGTTGGAAGGCACCCCGGACGCACAAAACGCACAAGCGGTTGTGCTGACGTCTCCGCGCGCCCTGGACGCTGTGCCAGATGCATTCGATCTGCCAGCATATTGCGTCGGCAGTACAACAGCACAAGCCGCAAGCGAAGCTGGATACCGCGACGTGCGCGACGCTGAGGGCGATGCCGATGATCTTGCGGCATTGATCACGCAAGACCTTACCCCTGCTGATGGGCCTTTGCTGTACCTGCGGGGGCGCGATGTGTCCCGTGATATCAACGCGCTGCTGCCAGAGTTTACGATCAACGAAATAATAACCTACCGCGCGGTGGCGAACCCCTCGCCGCCACCGGATGTATATGATGCGATTTCTGAGGGGCGTTTGGCCGCAATCGCCTTTTTTTCGCCGCGCACCGCCGCCATATTCAGCGAAGCGTTGCCTGAACCATTGCGAAACAAGTTGGGTAAGGTGATTGCCGTCGCAATGAGCGCGCGCGTTGCAGAAAAACTGTCCAATATCGCGTTTTGTGATGTTGCGATTGCGGATGAGCCTACGGCCACATCCATGCACGCGGCCATTTGCGGCGCCTGCGGTATTGCACTGCGGTAAAATCGGGTTTGTGATTAGGGCCGGGCTTGGCCTAAGCTGACTAAGTCAAAGGCGGAGAAAATAAACATGACGAACGATTCCAAGGCACAGACAGCGAAAGAACGCTTTGCAAAAGCGAAGAAAGACGCTGAAGATGCGGAATTGGCGTCCCCTGCCAAAGCAGACGCGACGGCTGAGGCAACCGCGGCCGACACCTCTGAAAACGCCAGCCCCGAAAGCAACAGCCCAGGCAACAACGATGCCGAAGTCAATGGCGAAACTGAAACAGACGCCACGACGATGGGTGACGACACTATTTCCGGGGGTGAGGGCACAGATACATTGATTGGTTCGGAAGCCGATCAAGACATCACGGATGTTGGAACATCTGATGTGGCCACCGATGACCAGATCATCGCCGCAGAACCCGCGCCAGAGCCGAAGCCGGACAGTGAAGACACCCACGACGACAACGAACACGAAGCCGATGAAACCGCCGATGATGGGTCGAGCTTTGCCTCCACAGCTTTGAAATTCTTGCTCGTCTTCCTCGTTGGGGCGGGCGTCGCCCTTTGGGCCGCCCCCCGTGTTGCCCCGCATTTACCAGCCCCTGTTGCCGCTTGGGTGGCCCCCGCTGGCACAATGACCGCAGAGACCGAAGCGCGCTTGATCGAACTGGTTGCAGAAAAGACGAACGAGGCAAACAACGCCGCCGCCGCTGCATCAGCCCGCTCCGACGAAGCCGTCGCTCAGGCAACTGAACTTTCAGCACAACTCGAAGAGGCGCTCGCCACCTTGCGAGCGGATCTGTCTGCCGAGATTGGCGACGCAACGCAGACCCGTGGCGCGGCCGCTGACCGGGTCGAGAATGTGGCAGAGCGCATTACCGCGGCAGAGGCCGCGCTCAGCGGTCTTCGCACCGAAGTTGACAGCTTGGCCGGGTTCGCCAGTGAAGGGGCCGAACCAGGCGCAGCAACGCTGGAGCGTGTCGCCGCATTTGGCGCTGCGGTCGAAGGATTGCGGAGCGAAATAAGCGCACTCAGTGAACGCGCCTCCAAGATCGAAGCCGCCGCTCAGGCCGCCGACGTAGAAGCCCTTGCCGCGCGCGTCACCGCGCTTGAGGGCGGCGAGGCGGCCACCGCCAACGCCCGCTCCGAAGCCGATAAAATTGTGCGTCAGGCCAAGATTGATGCGGCGCTCACCCGGATCACGCAATCACTTGCCGCCGGGCGCGGGTTTGGCGACCCCTTGGCGGATATTCAGCACCTCACCGGTGTAACCGCGTCTGAGGGTCTGTCCAGCGCCGCAGCCACAGGCGTGCCGACGGTTGCCGCGCTGACACGCAGCTTTCCCGGTGCTGCGCAGGCAGCCTATGCCGCTGATCTGAAAGCAACCGCCGGGGATGGCATTCTCGACAATGTACTCGCCAGCGTGCAGGGGCGCGTTGGTGGCCGGCCTTCGGTTGAGACACCAGGTGATGACGCGGGAGCCATCCTCTCTCGGATGGAAGCACGTTTGGCCGAAGGGGCTTTGATCGCCGTAAAAGACGAGGCGCAGGGCCTGTCCGAACAGGCGCGGGCCGCAATGGCACCCTGGCTCGGCCGGATTGATCAAACCATTGCCGCGCAAAACGGCCTGACAGATCTGCGCAATGCGCTGAATACGAAGTAAGGGGCAATCCAATGATCATGATGCTGATCCGCACGACGTTATGGGTTGCACTTGCGATTGTTGTCGCGCTTGCGATTGTGTTCCTCAAAGACGCAGATGGCGGGGTAATGATCGACCTGAATGGCCGCGCTTTTGGCCCGTTCAGACCACTGGAATTTGTCGCGGCGGTGTTCATCCTGGCGCTGACACTATGGTTGTTGTGGAAGCTCTTTAACCTGCTGGTCGCCATTGTGCGTTTCTTCGCGGGTGATGAAACCGCGCTTAGCCGTTATTGGAACCGCAGTCAGGAACGCCGTGGCTTCGATGCCCTTGCCGAAGGTCTGATCGCAATGGCCGAGGGGGACGGGCGCACCGCGATGACCCGTGCGCGCAAGGCTGAACGGCTACTCGCACGCCCTGATCTGACCAACCTGCTGATGGCACAGGCCGCCGTCGCCAACGGCGAGGCAGAGACTGCCAAAGGGTATTACAAGACCATGGCGAGCGACCAACGAACCGCTTTTGTGGGTGTCAAAGGGTTGCTTTCGCAAGCACTGGAAAAAGGTGAAACCGAACGCGCGCTGAAACTGGCGCAACATGCTTTCACGCTGAAACCAAAATCACCTGAGGTAATGAGCACGCTTTTCGGGCTGCAATCGACTGAAGATGATTGGTCGGGCGCACGCGAAACGCTGACAGCAATGACCCGCGCGAATGCGCTGCCCCGTGATATCGCCTATCGCCGCGAAGCTGTTCTGATGCTGGCAGAGGCCGAAAAGGCACTAAGCGAAGACAAAACCGAAAAGGCCCGCGACCTCGCCTTGCGTGCCAACAAGAAATCACCGGGGCTTGCACCTGCCGCCGTCATGGCCGCGCGGCTGACCGCCAAAAGCGAGTCGCCACGCCGTGCCGCGCGTGTGTTGAAAGAGGCGTGGCGCCAAGCCCCCCACCCGGACATCGCCGCCGCCTTTGCCGAACTCGCGCCCGAAGAAACCTCCGCCGAACGGCGCAAGCGGTTCCGCGATCTGACCAAGGCCGCACCCGATCACGTGGAAACGCGTATGCTGGAGGCTGAATTGGCGCTGGCCGACAATGACTTTGGTGAAGCAAAAGCCATCGCCGAAAAACTGGTCACGGACCACCCGACCGCACGCAGCCTTTCAATCATGGCAGCCGCCGAAAAAGGTGGTGGTGCTGATGATACGGTCATTCGCGGATGGCTCGCCAAAGCGATTTCTGCAGCGCGCGGCCCTCAGTGGATTTGCGACAACTGTGGCGCGCACCATCGGCAATGGGCACCAACCTGCGACAGCTGTGAAGCTTTCGATACGATGAGTTGGCGCGATGACAAGGGCGAAACCGAAACGGAACAGCCTGCGGCGATGCTGCCGCTGACCGTCGGTTCACCGTCCGACATTGATCAGCCCCCCACTGCGGGCGAAGATGTGGATGCCGACAAGAATACAACAAGCTGAATGGTTATGGCGGGCGGCACCGGGTAACGACCGGGTGCCGTCGCTGCAATCACAAGCCTAGAACAAGGCCGGACGAAGCGGCGAGGCCGCTGTCAGGCCCCCATCAACAGTGAACATCTGCCCCGTCGCAAACGCCGCTGCATCCGAGGCAAGCCAAACCGCCATCGCAGCGATGTTTTCAGGCTTGCCGAACTGACGCGTGGCGTGTCGACGCAAGGCATCTTCCTTGGCCGCGGCAGGGTTATCTGCAAGATCAAACCCCGAATCGAGCATCCCCGTTTCTGTCCAGCCGGGGCAAATCGCGTTACATCGAATATCCGGGCCATGATCCACGGCGATGGACCGCGTCAAGCCATG
>JBMYXS010000042.1:0-32120 GCA_049608645.1 Pikeienuella sp.
GCACCGGATGTTTCAAGACCATCCACCGGGAACAATGCAAAGTCAGCGCGCTTGCCCGGCGATAGTTCCCCCAGATCATCACGCCCCAGAACAGCCGCGCCACCGCGCGTTGCAAGGCGCAATGCTTCACGCACCTTCAACGCTTCGGCACCGCCCGCCACACGCTGCAATAGCATCGCCATACGGGCCTCTGACAATAGATCAGCGGCATCGTTGGAGGCAGAACCATCCACACCAAGGCCAACCTTTACGCCAGCATCCAGCATTGCGCGAACCGGCGCGATACCGCTGCCGAGGCGACAGTTCGAACAAGGGCAATGCGCAACCCCGGTAAGAGATCGCGCAAATAAATCAATCTCTTGCCCATCCAACTTAACGCAGTGCGCGTGCCAGACATCAGGGCCGGTCCAGCCCAAATCTTCTGCATATTGTCCGGGGCGACAGCCGAATTTTTCAAGCGAATAAGCGATATCCTCGTCATTTTCCGCAAGATGGGTGTGCATCATCACGCCCTTATCGCGCGCCAGTATCGCAGCATCGCGCATCAACTCCCGACTAACCGAAAAGGGAGAGCAAGGCGCAACACCAACGCGGATCATCGCGCCCGGCTCAGGGTCGTGATGGGCGTCAATCGCGCGAATGCTATCGTTCAGGATCGCCTCTTCGCGCTCAACAAGGCTATCGGGTGGCAGGCCGCCATCGCTTTCGCCAATAGACATACCGCCGCGCGTCGCGTGCAGGCGCACGCCAACCTCGCGCGCAGCATCGATCTCATCGTCAACGCGGGCACCGTTGGGATACATATAGAGATGATCGGCAACACAGGTCGCGCCGCTCAACGCCAGCTCGGCAAGGCCAACCATCGCCGAAACTCGAATCTCTTCCGGGCCCATCTTTGCCCAAATCGGATAGAGCGACTGCAACCAGCCAAACAGCGGCGCATCGACCCCGGCAGGCACAGCGCGCGTCAGATTCTGGTACAGGTGATGATGCGTATTGATCAGCCCCGGCGTCACCACACAGCCGTCTGCGCGCAAAATCTTGTCGGCCACCGGCGCTTCAGCAGATCTACCAACCCATTCGATAACACCATCGCGGACAAGCATTGCCCCATCCGCGATTTCATCGCCTGCCTCGTTCTGGGTGGCAAGAACCCGCGCGCCGGTAACGAGCGTGGTCACTTTGTACCAAACATCCGGTCACCAGCATCACCAAGACCGGGCAGAATATAGCCTTTTTCGTTCAAACACTCATCCACGGACGCCGTATAGATCTTCACGTCAGGGTGTGCAGCGTTCATCTTGGCGATGCCCTCTGGCGAAGCCAGCAAACAGATGAACCGCACATCCTTTGCGCCATCTGCCTTAACATTGTCGATCGCTGCGATTGCTGAATTGCCCGTTGCCAACATCGGATCAACGAGAACCACCGGGCGCGCCGAAAGTGAAAGCGGCAATTTCTTATAATATTCAACCGGTTCCAATGTGTCGTGGTCGCGATAAAGACCAACAAAACCGACACGTGCGCCCGGCACAAGTTCCAGCAGGCCATCAAGCAAACCATTGCCTGCACGCAGAATGGATACAAAAACCAGTTTCTTGCCCTTCAGCACGGGCGCGTCCATTTCCTGCAATGGGGTCTTGATCTTGCGGGTCGTCAGCGGCAAATCGCGAAGCGCCTCATAGGCCAGAAACTGGCTGATTTCCCGCAACAAACGGCGGAACTTGGCGGTGGAGCAATCCACATCGCGCATCAACGACAGTTTGTGCTGAACAAGGGGGTGATCGACGAGGGTGAGGTTATCCATACGTGTGCTCCTGTATCACTTACCCATGTGCCTGATTCACAGCATCCGGTCCAGTCGCTCCGTCAGAGTGGCGCGGGTTGTTTCGTCACAAAACGCGGCCTGAACACCGGTGCGGGCAAACTCTGCGTATACCGTTTCATCGTACCCGAATGCACGGCTGAGCTGTTCATATTCGTCCGTCATTGTGGTGTGAAAAAATGGCGGATCATCGGTTGAGACGGTCAGGCGCACGCCTGCTTGTCGCAACACATCAATGCTGTGTGCCGCCAGCGACGGGTAAACGCCCAAGGCGACATTGGAACCGGGGCAAACCTCCAGCAACACGCGCTCCCCCGCAATCCGCTGCATCAGGGCCTGATCTTCTGCGGCGCGCACACCATGGCCAATCCGCTCAACCTTTAAATCATCCAGCGCGGCCCGCACGCTGTCAGGCCCACCCCATTCACCTGCATGGGCGGTCAACCGAAACCCGGCTTCGGCCATTTGTTCGAAAGCGGGTGCAAAGTCTTTCGGCTGATAAATGCGCTCATCGCCTGCAATGCCAAAACCCGCCATTCGGCCACGGGGAGCGCGGAGCATGGTCTTCACGCCTTCCAACGCCTTTTCCGGGCCATGATGGCGGATCACCACCGGAATAAACCGCGCGATAATGCCATGTTCCGCCTCGGCGGCATCCGCCCCTGCCTCAATCGCCGCCAACATTTCCACCCATTCTCCCGCGTCATAGCCGAGCGACTTGGGGGACAAGAATATCTCTGCGTAGATAACGCCATTTGCCGCGCATTCAGCCAAGACCGCCTGCGTGAGGGCCTGATAGGTCGCTGGCCGTTTGAACACGCGAGACATGGTTTCATATGCGGCAAGAAACGTGGTGAAGTCAGATGAGTTATAGCGACCTTCCGCATCGAACAGCCCATCCAGCGGCACCCCCTCCGCCGCGCCGAGTTCTCGCACCAGAGCGGGCGGTGCTGCCCCCTCCAGATGCAAATGCAGCTCTACCTTGGGAAAGGCGCGCCAGTTTCGGGTGATCGTCATAGAAACGCCTTTCCATCCGGGCCAGCAGGTAAGCCAAGCCACTTTGCAATGGTTTCACCAACATCGGCAAAACCGACAACCCGGCGCGGCGCATCCGCGCCTGCGATAAGCACCGGAACCTGTTCGCGCGTATGATCTGACCCTTGCCATGTTGGATCATTACCGTGATCGGCAGTGACAATCAGAAGATCACCCGCACGCATCGCGCTGAGCGCCTCCGGTAGACGAGCATCGAATCTTTCCAGCGCACATGCATAGCCGCCGGGGTCGCGCATATGGCCGTAAAGGCTGTCAAACTCAACAAAATTGGCAAAGATCAACGCCCCATCTGGCGCATGGCCCATCACATCAATCAGTTGATCAAAGAGCGCCATATCGTCAGCGCCTTTGCGCACCTCATCAATGCCTTCATGCGCAAAGATATCGCTGATCTTGCCGATCCCGACGGTGTGTGATGCGCGCTGGCAAATCGTATGGCTTGGCGGGCGCATCGCAAAATCGCGCCGATTTTCTGTGCGACGCCACGTGCCCGGTGCTCCCAGAAACGGCCGCGCGATGACCCGCCCAATGTTCAGCGGATCACACAAGCGCCGCGCGACCTGACAAACGTCATAAAGCCGTTGCAGGCCAAAACTGTCTTTGTGGGCCGCGATTTGAAGCACGCTATCAGCAGACGTATAGAGGATGGGCGCGCCGGTCTTTACGTGTTCCGCGCCGTGCGCCTCGATGATCGCCATGCCATTGGCATGAACCTGCCCCAACACGCCCACCAGCCCCGCTTCGTCGATGAGCGCCTTCATCAAAGCTGGCGGAAAACAGGGTTCGGTTTTTGGAAAATACCCCCAGTCAAATCCAACCGGTGCCCCGGCGAGCTCCCAATGACCTGAGGGGGTGTCTTTACCGTTCGACACTTCTCGCCCAACGGCCCAACCCTGGCCGATCTCTGACAGGCCCGGCGGCACACGCCCTGTGGATGCCTTTGCAGCCGCGCCAAGACCCAGCGCATCCAAGTGAGGAAGCGAAAGCGGCTGTCCCTGCCCCGCGCGCCATTCAGCGATATGGCCGAGGGTATCGGCCCCCGCATCGCCAACGACAGCCGCATCCGGCGCTCCACCGATGCCCACGCTATCCATGACCAAAAGGATCGCGCGGGGCATTATGTTGGGGCCTCTATGACCTTCAGCACAGGATCAGGCGGGAAAGGCACTTCGGTGCCCATGGTCACGGCAGCACGCAGGGCCTCCGCCGCTTTGTCAGCGGCCGCTTCGGTCCGCGCATGAACACGCGCGATGGGAGTCGAATGATCCGCAATCGCGCCAATACCGATCAGACTGTCAAAGCCGACCGAATAATCAACCACATCCGCCGAAACACGACGCCCGCCGCCAAGGTCAATCACGGCCATGCCAAGGGCACGGGCATCATATGCCATCACGAACCCTTCCCCTTCAGCAAATACATCACGAACACACGGGGCGGCGGGCAAGTGATCAACCCAAGCCTCCATAAAATCAGCCGGACCACCAAGCGCCGCAACCATGCGCCCAAACCGATCAGCCGCCGCGCCAGATTGCAAAGCCTCCGCAATCTGCGTCCGCCCTGTGGCGGCATCTGCCTGCCCCGCGAGCGCAAGCAACTCGCCGCCGAGTGCGATTGTTACATCCCACAAGCGCGGATCAACCTCATGCCCGGTCAGAAAGGCGCAAGCATTTGCAACCTCCAGCGCGTTACCAGCGGCGCTCGCCAGTGGCTCGTTCATGTCAGTAATCAATGCTGAGGTACGGCAACCGGCACCGTTGGCAACCTCTGTCAGCGATGTTGCCAAAGCGGCCGCCGTGCCGATCTCTTTCATAAAGGCGCCTGTGCCGATTTTCACGTCGAGCACCAAGGCATCCAAACCAGCCGCCAGCTTTTTGGACAGGATCGAAGAGGTAATCAGGTCGATTGACTCAACCGTTCCCGTCTCATCCCGAATAGCATAAAGGCGCTTGTCCGCAGGCGCGAGAACAGCCGTTGGCCCAATAATCGCACACCCGACATCCGCGACAACCTGCCGAAACAACCCAGCATCAGGCGTCGTCTGATAACCGGGAATAGCGTCGAACTTGTCCAGCGTGCCCCCGGTATGCCCAAGACCACGGCCAGAAATCATCGGCACATAAACACCACAAGCCGCCAAAGCGGGTGCCAGCACCAGGCTCACATTATCGCCCACACCACCTGTTGAATGCTTATCAACCACAGGCCCGGGCAGATCCCACGTCAGCACATCGCCACTGTCACGCATTGCTTTGGTCAGGGCGACCCGTTCAGGCGTTGTCATACCATTCAGAAACACGGCCATCGCAAAGGCCGCTGTTTGCGCGTCTGACACGTGACCCGAGGTTACGCCAGATATCAGCGCCGCAATTTGTTCGGCGCTAAGCGCATGACCATCACGTTTGCGGGCAATGATATCCTGGGTGCGCATCTAATACCCTTCGCGTTCCACCGGTGCAGCCTTGTCATTCAGCACCGCCAGCAAGTCATCAAGCACGCCTGATGCCCCAAACCGAAAGGTTACCGGAGTTGCCCAATCTTCACCCATGATTTCATCGGCAAGACCAAGGTAATGGCCGGCCTGCTCAGTATTCTTGACGCCCCCAGCAGGTTTGAAGCCGACATTTGCGCCACTGTCCCGAATGGCTTCGAGCATAATTCTGGCTGAGGACAAGGTCGCGTTCACCGGCACTTTCCCCGTTGATGTCTTGATGAAATCGGCCCCCGCCTCAATCGCCAGATCAGCCGCCCGGCGGATACGCTCCGGTTCATCCAAAACACCCGTCTCAAGGATCGCCTTTACACGCACGCCTGTTCCGGCGGCCTGTTTGACCCTGCGAATGCGGGTGAGCACCTTTTCTTCCAATCCTTCAAGGAAATCGCGGTAGGGGATGACCATGTCTATTTCATCGGCACCATCAGCTACCGCTGTCTCGGTCATGGCGATAACCTCACCGGCAGGGCGATCACCGCAAGGAAAATTGACCACCGTCGCAATCTTTACACCGCGATCTGCAATCACGCCTCGGGCATGGGCAACAAACTGCGGCCAGATGCAAATAGCGGCGACCGACCCGTGCGGGGTAATTGCCCGGCTACACAGAGCGTCGATATCTGCCTCATCGCAGACATCATTCAAGTTGGTCAGGTCAAGCGATTGCAATGCGCGCAGCGCGACAGCCTTCATATCAGTCATGGGCAAAACTTTCTGTGAAACGACGAATAAGCGCGCGAAACTCCGCTTCCGCCTTGGCGGCTTCGGTTTTGGTTTCGTCGTGGCTGAGTGCGGCCCCGGTCATGCCCGCCGCAAAATTTGTTATCACCGAAACCGCTGCAACTTTTAGACCAATATGCCGCGCCATGATGCATTCAGGCGCTGTCGACATGCCGACCGCATCAGCCCCCAGCGTCCGTATGGCCCGAATTTCAGCAGGTGTTTCAAAGGATGGTCCAGAGAACCACGCATAAACACCTTCCGCCAGTTCGATATTTGCCTCAGCGGCTGACGCCCGCAATCTCGCGCGCAAACCTTCGTCATAAGCGTTCACCATCGAAACAAAACGATCATCGCCCGTCAAACCGATGAGAGGGTCTCTGCCCGAAAAATTGATATGATCGACAAGGGCCATCAACGACCCCGGCCCCATAGCTTCCCGCGTTGAACCGGCCGCGTTGGTCAACAGCAATGCCGCAGCCCCAAGCGCCTTGAAGGTTTCAAGCGGCACCCGCATCGCAGCAGCGTTCCCGTCTTCATAATAGTGTTTTCGCCCAGACAGAATGGCGACCGTCGTGCCGCCAAGGGTGCCGAGGCTCAGCGCGCCTGCATGACCCGTAACGCCGGAAACCGGAAAGCCTGGCAGATCTTCAAAACTGAATGTGACCGCGTCCTCAAGTTCATCAGCCATGCCACCGAGGCCCGACCCAAGGATCATTGCAATCTGAACAGGCTTTGAAAAACGCTCCTGAATAAGGTTTGCGGCCTGTGTCATTCTTCCCCCTCCAATGAAAAGGCTTCGGGCAACAATTCTGCCAGCCGCCAGCGCCCCCTTTCCCCCGCCGGGCCAGCGGAGATCACAAGCGTGTCCGGTCCCGAAAACTCTGCCAGTTTTTGGCGGCATCCACCACACGGGGTGCACGGGCGGACGCTGTCGGCATAAACACACACCGCAACAATCGTGCGCGTGCCCGCCATCACCATTTGGCCGATCGCAGTCGGTTCCGCGCACCAGCCCTGCGGGTAAGCGGCATTTTCGATATTACAGCCGGAGAACACCGCGCCATTTTCACCCAGAATCGCAGCTCCAACCTGAAATTTGGAATAAGGCGCGTGCGCCTGTTCAGCGGCAGCCTTCGCCGCGGAGATAAGTGCCTCAGCCATTTCAGGCGGCACATTTGCCAAGCGTGAAGTCAGGGGGTTTCCTTTCGAAAATGGCCGGGAGACCCGGGATTATCGAAGCAATTTGCGTCGGTACGCCGTCTTGAGCAAGGGCAACCGCAAGGAAACACCCAATGAAGTGGCCTCAGCTTGGGAAAGAGACGTTTGCACGACTTTCGCAGGATCCCCTGCAAGCACAGGTATCAGGTGAAACAGCGCCCCATCAGGCTCACCCTTTTTCCCACGCATCACGTTTTCGGTATATTGTTGAGGGGCTTACATCGAGAACGCGCGCTGCGCGCGGGATCGACCCTTCGTATTGGGCAATCGTGGCTTCGATAAAACTGCGCTCAACATCTGCCAGGGTTTCCCCCACCAAAGGCGCAACCCGCGCCGGTAATGTACTGGCAGGCGCAGTAACCGTCGATGAAGCAACCGGCGACGCGGCCATGCCATTCGACGAAATATCAAGATTTTCCGCCTCACGAATACCAAGCGGCAACATGTCCGGCGTCACTTCGATGCCATCGTTCAAAACAACAATATTTCGAATGACATTTTGAAGTTGGCGAACATTACCGGGCCAACGCATCCGCGCAAAAAGCGCCTCTGCGGCGGGGCTGATGCTGGTGAAAGACTTCCCCTCCTCAGCGGCGAACTGCCGGAGCAGCGCCCGCGCAACCAATACCGCATCGCCCTCTCGTTCCCGCAGGGGCGGCAACTCTATCGGCACCACATGTAACCGATAGAAAAGGTCTTCACGGAAACGGCCCTCTCGGACCTCTTCCAAAGGGTTGCGATTAGTCGCGCAAACAATGCGTACATCAACCTTCTGGGGGCGAACCGCACCGACAGGGTTGATCATTGAGGTTTGCAGAAAACGCAGCAATTTCGTTTGAAGCGCCAGGTCCATTTCGCAAATTTCGTCCAGGAACAGCGTTCCCCCATCTGCGATAGCCGCCGCGCCCGGTTTATCCGCAATCGCACCTGTGAAACTGCCCCGCAGGTGGCCAAAAACTTCGGATTCGAGGAGATCTTTAGGAATAGCACCACAGTTTATCGGCACGAACGGGCCGTTGGCGCGGTTGGAAACAGCGTGAATTGCCTGCGCTGCGACCTCTTTCCCGGTGCCACTTTCACCGGTGATGAAAACGGTCGCGGTCGATCGGCCAATGCCGCTGATCGTATCATAGATCTGCCGCATATTGGCGGAAGCGCCGATGAAGCCATGAAACTGCTCTGCGTCCGCTGGCGGTGGCGCAGTGGCGACAGTCGGTTCGGTCACGACTGACGTCAGTGCGTTATCCACCGCGGCCAGCAATCGTTTTTCATCGAAGGGTTTGACGAGGAAATCAAACGCCCCGCCGCGCATCGCGTCGACAGCCCGGTTGATCGACCCATTCGCCGTTATGACGATTACCTTGCCAGACGGGTCACGCCCCCGAATTTCGGTCAGGAGGTCAAGGCCATCGCCATCAGGCAGCATCAAATCCAGCAGAACAACCGCGCCCTTGCGGCCCTTATGCGCAGCATCCGCCTCCGCCAGCGTGAAAGCACATTCAACGCTGTGTCCCGCATTCTTGAGGATGGTCGAATAAACCATTGACAAGGATGGGGTATCTTCCACCAACAGAATGGGCGAAGTGGCCACCGCAACCGTTGTCATCTGCTGGTTGGCTCTGACAATTTGTGCGCGACAAACTCAAGAACCAGTTCAAGTTCATCCAGCGCATCAGCCGCAAGCGCCCGCATTTCAGAGAACGCCCCTTTGTGCGCGAGCCCGTTGAGCTGTTCGGCCTGCGATTGCAGGGTGATCCCGCCAATCGCACCTGCCACACTCATCAAGACATGGGTCGCGCTGCGCATCTGGTCGGTATCGCCGGTTTCGCGTGCGGTCGTGATCTGATCACGGATCGAGATCAGGTCAGATTCAACCTTACCCAACAGATCACGCATCGTTTCCGCGCCCATGGATAGCTCCAGGCTGTCATAAACACTCTGATCGATAGAAGCACTGTGAGCGTCGTTTGTCATTTTTGCAGCGTGGGTACCGCGGGCAGCCAGCCCATCGTCCATATACCCGAGGATATCGAGGCCGAATTGTTCGATGGAAATGATAGGTTTGGGGATAAGCCCATCGGCACCAGCACGCGAAATCTTTTCACGGTGTTCCTGCATTGCATAGGCGGTCAGCGCAACGATCGGCGCTGATGCGAGCGGTTCAGCCGAATCGCGAACAGAACGGATAACATCAAGGCCAGAAACGCGTGGCATTTCGATATCAACCAGCAGAACATCATAGGCCGCATCTTTAAGCAGTTCCAACGCGATTGCACCGTCAGCCGCCACATCCACCTCAGCACCAAGTGCCTCCAGCATTTGCGTTGCGACCAACTGGTTGGTCACATTGTCTTCCGCCAACAACACCTTCATGCCCTTCAAGCGATCCAGGTCAGGCCCTGTCATCGTATCCCCCATTGCACCACCCTCTGGCGGCACATCCGCATCATCCAGAAAGCTATCAACCATCGCCGGAGTGTATTGCGCCGTTTGCATTTTGCAAATCCCATATTCCACATCGTACACCAACCCTTAGGGCCGCGCACCATTTACCTGTTACCAACACGCCCGTTGTCAACGGGCCTGACGCATCACACAGCAAATTAGTGAACAAGGGATTACGAACGGGCACATGTCGTTGCGCCCGTTCGCGAAATCAAGGGGTTAGCCCTTAGTCGGATAGCCGATCTTGGCAAGTGCCTCGGTGATTTCGGACAGAATCGCCGGGTCATCAATCGTTGCCGGCTGTTTGTAAGTCTCACCATCAGCGATTTTCGCCATCACGCCGCGCAGGATTTTGCCCGAGCGCGTTTTGGGCAGCCGGTCCACAATCACCGCCAGTTTGAACGCAGCGACAGGACCGATCTGATCACGCACGCGCTTCACGCATTCCGCGACGATCTCTGCCTCTGACCGTGTGCAGCCGGAATTTACGCAAAGGAACCCCAGGGGGAGTTGCCCTTTCAGGTCATCAGCAACGCCGATTACGGCACATTCTGCCACGTCTTCATGGCCTGCCAGCACCTCTTCCATCTGTCCGGTGGAAAGGCGGTGGCCCGCGACGTTGATCACATCGTCGGTGCGCGCCATGATATAGAGGAAACCGTCCTCGTCGATCATACCGGCGTCGCCTGTTTCATAATATCCGGGGAATGTGTTGAGGTAGGATTTCAGATACCGCGCCTCTGCATTCCACAGCGTTGGCAGCGTACCGGGAGGCAAGGGCAATTTGACGGCAACGGCGCCAAGCTCACCCGGTTTCATCTGATGACCTTCGTCTGACAGAATCTGCACATCAAACCCCGGCATCGCAACACCAGAGGAGCCAATGCGCGCCTCCATTGGTTCGATACCAAGAGGAATGGCCGTGATCGGAAAGCCAATTTCCGTTTGCCACCAGTGGTCTATCACAGGAACCTGAAGTTGATCCTGCGCCCAGTAGATCGTGTCAGGGTCAGCGCGTTCACCCGCAAGAAACAACGCCCGCAAACCGGAAAGATCATATTTCCTGACGAATTCGCCTTTGGGGTCTTCGCGCTTGATCGCGCGGAAAGCGGTTGGTGCGGTAAAGAAGACCTTGACGTCATGCTCCTCAATCACACGCCAGAAGGCACCCGCATCGGGCGTGCCAACGGGTTTACCTTCGTACATGACCGTGGTGCAGCCGAACACAAGCGGCGCGTAAACGATGTAGGAATGGCCAACAACCCACCCCACATCAGAGGCCGCCCAGAAAACCTCACCCGGTTTCACGCCAAAGATGTTCTGCATTGACCAACTCAGCGCAACCAGATGGCCACCGGTGGGGCGGATAACGCCCTTTGGTTGCCCGGTCGTGCCAGAGGTGTAGAGGACATAAACCGGGTCAGCCCCGCCAATCGGCGCGCATTCAGCGGGCGAAACGCCATCCTGAAACGCTGCCCATTCAAAATCACGGCCTTCGTTCAAGGCCGCTTCTTTCTGATCACGCTGATAGATGACGGTGAATTCGGGCTTATGTTCCGCCAGTTCAATCGCGCCATCGAGGAGCGGTTTATAATCGACCACCCTGCCCGGCTCGATCCCGCAAGAGGCCGCGATGATCGCCTTGGGGGTGCAATCATCAATGCGAACCGCAAGTTCATTGGCTGCAAACCCACCAAACACAACGGAATGAACGGCACCAATGCGCGCACAGGCAAGCATCGCAATCGCTGCCTCTGGGATCATTGGCATGTAAATGATGACGCGGTCGCCTTTTTCGACACCCTTGGCCTTTAGCGCCCCACCAAGCCGCGCGGTCGCTTCCTGCAGTTCAGCATAGCTGACCTTGCGCTGTGATCCTGTAATCGGGCTGTCGTGAATAATGGCGGTTTGATCGCCTTTTCCAGCCTGAACATGGCGATCGACGGCATTCCAGCAAGTGTTGCACACCCCGTCAGTATACCATTCATAGAGCGGCGCATTTTCGTCTGAAACAGCTTTGGTCGGCGGCTCGATCCAATCAATGGCCTTGGCCCCGTCCATCCAGAATGTTTCTGGATCATTTTGCCATGCATCGTAGATTTCGCGATAGCTGCTCATGGTGCGTCTCCGTTTCGCTCTGGTCTAAAACGGATAAACACCTGTGACGGAGCGTAAGCAAGGGCAACAGCGTCGCATCCCCCTGTATACAATCAGGGCCCCGCACGTGATACGGGGCCCAAACATTCAGATATCTGATGCATTCACGGAGGTTTAGCCACCTGCAAGCGCCGCAACATTGATCAACCCACGCGTCGAAGTTGCCGGCGTCACAATATGGGCCTTCCCATCCATGCCAAGCAGGATCGGGCCAACGCGTAAACCACGAGACACCGATTTCAGCAGATTCAGCGATGCACTGGCCGACGTTGCGTCAGGCATGATCAGCAGGTTTGCTGGCCCATTCAGCGTGCTGTCAGGGAATATCCGAGCGCGCAATTTCGGGTCAATCGCCGCATCCGCATGCATTTCGCCATCATATTCGAAATCAGCCCCCGATTGCCCCATCAAAGCAACAGCATCTTGCATCTTGCGCGCAGATTCACCGCGCAAAGAGCCAAAGTTAGAGTTCGAGATGAACGCGCACTTGGGTTCCTGCTTGAAGTCCCGCATTGCTGCGGCTGAGGCCATTGCGATCTCAACAAGCTGTTCAGCGGTTGGGTTTTCGTTGACATAAGCATCGGCCATGAACAACGGCCCATCGTCGGTGATCATCAAACTAAGCGCACCAATCGGGCGGCGGCCATCGCGGGCAAGCACGTCAGACACATAATTCAGGTGCCAGCTATACTCACCAAACAGGCCACAAATCATGCTGTCCGCTTCACCACGATGTACCATCACAGAGGCAATCGCCGTCGTGTTGGTACGCATTATGGCCTTCGCAAGATCGGCGGATACGCCTTCCCGTTTCTTCAGCTCATAATAGGTTTTCCAATAAGCCTCATAGCGTGGATCATTGTTGGGATTAACGACCTCGAAATCCTCGCCGGCCTTGAGGTCAACACCCATTTCGTCAAGCCGGGCCTGAACCACTTTCGGGCGCCCGACAAGGATTGGTTTATCAACCCCATCCTGAAGCATATTCTGCGTTGCACGCAGGGCGCGCTCATCCTCACCCTCTGCAAAGACGATCTTGCGCACAACAGAAGCCGCACGCTCAAATATCGGTTTCATCGCAAAACCGGACTTGAAGACCGAGGCCAACAGGTCGGCGCGATACGCCTCAACGTCATCCAATGGCCGCGCCGCGACACCCGTTTTCATGGCCGTTTCCGCAACAGCGGTCGCCACAACAGACAACAGGCGCGGGTCAAATGGTTTCGGGATCAGGTAATCTGGCCCAAAGACGAGGTTTTCCCCCTCATAGGCCGCCGCAGCCTCCGCCGTAGAAGGCGCACGTGCCAACGCAGCGATAGCGTGAACACAGGCATGCTTCATTTCTTCGTTGATCTCGCTCGCGCCCACATCAAGCGCACCACGGAAGATGAACGGGAAACAAAGAACATTGTTCACCTGATTGGGGAAATCAGAGCGACCCGTCGCGATAAACGCATCCGGGCGCGCATCCCGCGCAAGGTCTGGCATGATTTCGGGTGTGGGGTTGGCAAGCGCAAAGATCACCGGCCCTTCGGCCATGGTTTTCACCATATCCTGCGTCAGAACACCGGGGCCAGACACCCCGAGGAACATATCCGCTCCCTTGATCGCATCTTCCAGCGTCCGGCAATCGGTATCGACCGCAAATTGTTCCTTGGCCGGTGTCAGCCCTTTGCGGCCCCTGTAAATCACGCCGGAACGGTCGCAAACCATGACGTTTTCGCGCTTCACGCCAAGGCCGATAAGCAGGTTGATACACGCCGTACCAGCCGCGCCCCCGCCCGAACAGACAAGGCGCACATCTTCCATCTTTTTGCCCGTCAGATGCAGGGCATTCACCGCTGCCGCACCACAAACAATGGCCGTACCGTGCTGGTCATCATGGAACACCGGAATGCCCATACGTTCCTTGCAGAGGTCTTCAACGATGAAACAATCAGGTGCCTTGATATCTTCAAGGTTCACCGCACCGAACGTCGGCTCCAGCGCGCAAACGATATCCGCGAGCTTTTCAGGGTCGGTTTCATCAACTTCGATATCAAAGCAATCAATATTGGCGAATTTCTTAAACAGCGCCGCCTTGCCTTCCATCACAGGCTTAGAGGCCAACGCGCCGATGTTCCCAAGGCCCAGAACGGCGGAGCCATTGGTGATCACCGCGACCAGATTGCCTTTCCCGGTGAAACGCGCCGCGTTCTCTGCCGCGTCCTGAATAGCGGTACAGGCATCCGCGACACCCGGCGAATATGCCAGTGACAAGTCGCGACTGGTCGCCATTGGCTTGGTGACGCGGACCTCCAACTTACCGGGTCGCCCGTTTTCGTGATAGGCAAGTGCGTCGGCCCGCAGTGCGGCGCGCGCGTTATTCTGATCGTCGGTGGTCATCAGCCCCTCCTGATTGATAAATTCCCTTAGGGCATCCTAGTCACAGATCAAGCGCACGCGCTAGTGAAAGGGCATCGGGGGCGTGCGGAAATGCAAGGCCCTCAATTTCCGCGGCATGACGGTGAGCACAACCAGATTTCGCCGCCTTGCATAAGTGCCAACCTGAATCAGGTAAGCCGCCGTGGCCCCTATCCTAGTTCGACCACCTGCCCATCAATCGCGGCACTGATCTCCACATCCGGCGCACCGCCTTCGCGCAGCATGGCCAGATATTCCAGCGTTTCGGCCTCCATCTGGGTCAGCATATCATCATCCGCCGCAGGATCATGGTGAACCATCGCCACCCGCTTCACTGACCCCAGGTGCGCCAGATCAACCGCCAACATACCCGATGAATGCCCCCAGTCTTCCTTGTGCAACACAAGATCCGTCAGCGCATATTGGGCATCGAAAATCAGCAAATCAGTGCCCGCAATCCATTTTACGTAATCATAGTCTTCGTGCAGGTCTTCGTATTTATGCTCCGCATCAGAGGCAAAGACGACAGAAACACCGTCATAATCGAGCCGATATCCGTAACTGCCGCCCCCATGGCTGAGCAGCAACGGCGTGATCTGAAACCCCTCAAGCTCAAACGCTTCACCCGGTGCGCAATCAAAGAAAGACATCTGCGACTTCAGGAACTCTGCGGGCACCGGGAAGAATGGTTGCTGAAATTCACCGAGCAACGCCGACTTGATCGCCTCTCCCCCATGGCCGCCCCCGATACGCAGTGTGTTTCCGGGAATAAAGGCGGGCGCGAAAAACGGGAAACCCTGTATGTGGTCCCAATGCAGGTGGCTGAGCAATATTGAATAGGGCTTTTCAGAAACAGGCCCGTGTTGGCGCATCGCATCATTTGCAAACACGCGCGACCCTGTTCCAAGGTCAATCAGAACACGCCCCCCGCCTGCGTTCGAAATCTCGACACTGGTGGTTTCCCCCCCGAAACGACGGGGAAGTGCCCTTGCCGCATCACTTTTCAAGAAATCCGCAGCCGCCTCAGCAGAGCCTACATGCTCCGGCCCCGCAGCGGCCAATGCACGCCCGACGGCGGCATCCAGCTGGTTCTGCGTAAACGATGTGGGGAGCGAACCACGGGTGCCCCAGAACTTCACTCTAATCTTCATAACGTCCCCACCTGTTTCACGCAGCCTGTTCTCACCTTCAAATCTATGCAAATTTTTGGAAAACTCGCCACCCCTGTTAATTCCTCAACTGGAGCACAAATATGACCGCCATATCCCGCATCGAAGGGTTTCGCGCGCTGTCCCCTGATGAACGTCGTGCCGAGATTCAGGCGCGAACAGGGGCACCGGATGCCTTGCGTGGCGCGTCCCTGTCTCTTTCTGCCGCTGATGGCATGATTGAAAACGTCATAGGTGTGTTTGAACTACCGCTGGGTGTTGCGACGAACTTCACCGTAAATGGCCGCGATTACCTGATCCCCATGGCCGTCGAAGAACCCTCCGTGGTCGCAGCCGCCTCCTACATGGCGCGCATTGTACGGGGATGCGGGGGATTCACGGCCAAAACCGACGCCCCTGTTATGCGTGCACAAGTGCAGGTTCTCGGCCTGGCAGATTTGACCAAGGCAGAGCAGGCCCTGATGGCAGCAAAAGGCGATATCATCGCGGCTGCCAATGCCCGCGATACGATGCTTGTCAGCCTGGGCGGTGGTTGCCAGAACATTGAGGTCCATAAATTTGCTGACACGCCCATTGGCCCGATGCTGGTCATGCACCTTCTTGTCGATGTACGCGACGCGATGGGGGCCAATACGGTGAACACGATGGCAGAAACCGTCGCACCGATGGTCGAGCGGATAACCGGCGGGCAAGTCCGGCTTCGCATCCTCTCAAACCTCGCTGACTTGCGTCTTGCGCGCGCTTCACTACGCGTCACGCCAGACGCCCTGACAACAAAAGATGTCTCAGGCACTGAAATGGCACGCGGAATAGTCGAGGCCGCAACGCTCGCTATGATCGACCCCTACCGCGCCGCCACACATAACAAGGGCATTATGAATGGCATTGACCCTGTTGTGCTTGCGACAGGAAACGACTGGCGCGCGATTGAAGCAGGTGCCCACGCCTACGCTGCGCGGTCTGGACAATATATGTCACTCACCCGCTGGCATATCAGCGAAGATGGCGCGCTTCATGGCTCAATCGAACTGCCCATGGCGCTCGGTATTGTTGGTGGCGCAACAAAGACCCACCCAGCGGCGCAGGCCGCCTTAAAGGTGCTGAACGTCGATAGCGCACAGGAACTCGCAGGCGTCGTTGCGGCGGTCGGTCTTGCCCAAAACATGGCTGCCTTGCGGGCCCTTGCGACCGAAGGCATACAAAAAGGCCATATGCGCCTGCACGCGCGCAACATCGCCATCATGGCAGGCGCAGAGGGGGCCGACGTTGATCGCATCGCCGCCGAAATCGCATCAATCGGCGACATAACAGTCGATGCCGCCAAGAAAGCACTTGGCACCTGACAAAATGGGCCAGCGCGTACGCCGGTCCTCATTCTTTGTTCTGAAAATATCCGCGCCGCAGGCGGCGAGCCGAGGCTCGCCCCACACAATCACCACTTAACTCAAGCTGCCAATGGCGGCTCTACAGTCGTGGCCGGAGCTTCCAACCGTTTGAGGCTTTCCGGCGTCACAAACTCATCCGGCGTTGCGCACAGGCGGTAACGCTCCGCAAATCGGTTCAACGCAGGGTGGGTCGTCAACACGGCAAACGGGATACACAGGCAAAGCGGAATAACCACCGGCATCGCCCAGACGATTACTGACGGCTGCACCAGCATGATCATCCAGAACAGCGCCTTGCCAAACAACATTTGCGGCCAAAGTCCCCTGATGGCGGTGGCCCAGCTCAACCGATAGGCATCCCGCTGCTGGCCCGACCAGGTAACCGAATGGCCAAATAACAACCCGATCATAAACACAGTGACACGGAAAGCGACCACAGGTGCCAGCATGATCGAAAAGACCGTCTCCACAAATGCGCCGACTGCAAACCTCAAACGCCCGCCATAGGCCCGCGCCCCGCCTGTGCGCAGGGCTATATCAAACCATCCCGCGATCTTGGGGAACAACGACACCGCGAACATGATGAAAAACATCGAAATCGCAAAAGCAAAATCGATATCCATCACATCATTGTCGAACAGTTTGAAGGCGGCCGCCGATGTCATCAGCATCCATGCCGGCGCACCGAAATACATCGCAATCGCGGCAAACACCTGAAAGCGGCTCATCGGTTTCAGGCCAGGTTCACGCAGCAGGCGAAAATACTGCATGTTACCCTGACACCAGCGCAGATCGCGTTGGGTGAAATCAAACAGCGAGGGCGGGTTATCTTCCCAGCTTTCGCCTTCCACCGGCAACACGCGCACCTCGTAACCTGCCCGACGCATAAAGGCGGCTTCAACCTGATCATGGCTAAGGATATGGCCAGACAGCGGGCCTTTGCCCGGCATGATTGGCAGGTCGCATTGTGAACGGAACGGCGCAACGCGCAACAGCGCGTTATGCCCCCAATAGGGGCCGCAATCACCGTGCCACCACGCGGCACCCATCGTAAACGACCGCATCCCATGGCGCATTCCAAACTGGAAAATACGCGCAAAAGCACTGCCCGTTGGCGCACCAACGACAAGGCTCTGCAAAATGCCAAGCCGCGGGTGCGCTTGCATGATACGCGCCATACGCAAAACCGCAGCGCCAGACATCAGGCTGTCACTGTCCAGCGGCAGGAAGAAATCATACCCATCGCCCCAACGGTCAAGGAAATCGCGAATATTCCCGGCCTTGAAACCGGTATTTACCTCACGGCGTCGATATTGCGCCGAAAGGCCGCCGAGCGAGGCGCGGCGCTCTGCAAACATCTTTTCTTCTGCCACTGCCACATCGGGATCATCAGTGTCAGACAATACAAACACATCGAATTGCGCGCCCTGCCCCGTCGCATCGAGGGACCGTTTGGTTTCGGCCAGGCGATCAAACGCGCGGCCCGGATCCTCATTACGCAGAAACATCAAGACAGCTGTCTTGGTGCGGATCGGCACATCCGTTTCTCCCGACGCCATGAAGGGGCTGGTCTGTGCCAGACCATCGCGCGCACCATGGGAGAGCCACAGGCCCAGAATGGCGTTCCAGAACCCCATCACCGTCCACGGGGCACCAATCAGGAAGCAGGCAAAAATGACCCGGTCAGCGATGGTCCACCCGCCTGAGCCAAAGATTTGCACCAAACCCCAGCCAAGCGCCGCCATGGTCGCCGCGTTCAGCGCGATCACAAACCACCGCCGCGCGGTCAGCAAACGCGTGCTCTGAAAGCCCGCAGGCGTTAGGCCCGGCGCCGCCATATTCGGGAGCGCGGAAACCGCCCCCCCTGTCGCTGTTGTATCTGTGCCGTTATTAACGGTGCTGTCGGTCATGTGATCGTCTTTCCGATGCAACGCCGGTTCCCCGGCGGTAAGGTCGCCCCATGAATCATGTCACTACTCCACCAATCGCTCTCTGGCACGTAGCCCCACGGCAAAGTGAACTGCTTGAAACCGCTTGTGATCGCCCTGATGTGCCCGATTGCACAACCGTGCGCACAAGATTCAGCCTGATCAGTCGTGGAACGGAACGCCTGATCTGGGAGGGTCGCGTGCCGGAGGCGGAGCGCGACCGCATGCGCGCACCCCATCAGGAAGGGGATTTCCCCTTTCCCGTGAAATACGGTTATGCTGCCGTCGGCGTCACCGCCGCTGACCAGCCCGTTTTTGCGCTTTACCCGCATCAAACCCATTTTTCCTTACCAGAGGCGCAGTTGCGCCCGATCCCTGAACATATCCCCCCGCGCCGCGCTACGCTTGCGGCCAACATGGAAACCGCGCTGAATGCTGTCTGGGACAGCGGCGCAGGCCCAGGTGACCGCATTTGCATTGTCGGCGCGGGCCTTGTCGGATGCCTGACAGCGCGCCTGTGCCAACGCTTGCCGGGCGCAGATGTCACCTTGGTCGACCGAATAAGGCAAAGACGTGATGTTGCAGCGCAACTTAATGTGAACTTCGCGTCAGGCGAAGAGGGTCCGACCGGGTGCGACATCGTATTCCACACAAGCGCGAGCGAAGGCGGATTTGCAACAGCCATGGGTTGTTTAGGCATGGAATCCAAACTGATAGAGATGAGCTGGTATGGCGACCGCACCATTTCAGCCCCCCTCGGCGGCGCATTTCACGCCGGGCGACAGCAGATAATCTCTTCACAAGTCGGGCAGGTCAGCGCCCCCCGCCGCGCACGTTGGGATTATGCGCGGCGTATGGACAAGGCCATCGAATTGCTGGATGACCCGGCATTAGATCACCTGATCGACCGGGAAGTTGCGTTTCGTGACCTGCCACAGGAATTGCCTTCGATCCTTGCGCCAGATGCTGACGGGATCGCCACTATTGTGACCTACGACTAAGGAGCCTGCCCCATGTACTGCGTATCGGTTCGCGATCACATTATGATCGCCCATTCTCTCCCCGGCGAAATCTTCGGCCCCGCGCAGGGCATGCACGGGGCAACCTACGTCATTGACGCGGCGTTCTATCGCCGTGAATTGGACGAAAACCGCATCGTGGTCGACATTGGTCGTGCAACAGATGCCCTCAAGGCTGCGCTCGGCAAATTGAACTATGGCAATCTTGACGAAGTGTTCCCCGGTGAGCTTACCACCACCGAATGGATCGCCAAATGGGTATTTGACCAGCTCGCTGCGGCCGCCAAAAGCGGCGGTTTCGGCCCCGGTGGTGATCAGGTGGAACGCATCCGCGTCACGTTGAACGAAAGCCACAATGCCCTTGCCTATTACGAAGGCGATCTGTGACCCGATGAAATGGTCTTTCGCCATCCCCGGCGACCCGGCAACACCAACGGGCGGCTATGTCTATGACGCACGTGTGGTGGAAGCCTCGGGCGGGGCGTTCTGCGCGCTCCGCCTGCCTGACGCTTTTCCGAACCCAAATGAAGACGATTTGGCGACAACATCGCGTTTGCTAAGTGAAGCTGGGCCTGCGGTTATTGACGGTCTGGCCTATGGGGCCCTGCCGGCGGAGATGATCCGCGCGCTGCCGCACCAGCCTGTTGCGCTTTGCCATCATCCGCTTGGCCTGGAAACCGGGCATTCGCCCGAAACCGCCGCCCGATTGATCACCAATGAACGTGAGGCGCTGTCGCTCGCGCGCCATGTCATCGTGACGAGTGATGCCACAAAACGCATCTTGCTGAATGACTTTGGCCTGCCTGATCGCGGCGTTACGGTGGCCGTGCCGGGCATTGACCGCGCCCCCCCGGCGACAGGCGGGCACCCGCCGACCTTGCTTACCGTTGCATCGCTCACGCGGCGCAAAGGGCATGATGTGTTGATACGGGCGCTGGCCAAAATCACGCATCTGGAATGGCGTGCCATATGGGTCGGCCCGGATGATCGCGATGCGGAATGGGCCGGACATATTCGCAAGATGATCGCCGACGCCAACCTTAACCATCGGATTGAAATACGGGGTTCGGTCAGCGCAGAAGACCTAGCCAAAACCTATGAAGCGGCGGATATCTTTGTATTGCCCAGCCGTTACGAAGGTTATGGCATGGTGTTTGACGAAGCGATGATGCGCGCCCTGCCCATTGTTGCCTGCGCGACGGGCGCCGTGCCTGATGTGGTGCCTTCGGGCGCAGGCATGTTGGTGCCGCCCGACGATCCGGCAGCGTTAGCGCTTTGGATAAAGATGTTTTTGGTCAACCGCCAACGGCGCGCGGCGATGGGTGTTCACGCACGCAACCATGCACTAACGCTGCCCGGGTGGGACGATACATGGGAAACGATCAAGCGCGTATTGGAGGGTAAGAAATGACCGGATTTTCCGCCGACTGGCTATCACTCCGCGCCCCAGCTGACGATGCTGCGCGTGACCCGGCGTTGCTGTCGCGGCTGGCGAACTGGGCCGAAACCAGAGGCGGGGTCATCAAGGTTGCCGATTATGGTGGCGGAACGGGCGCGGGTTTTCGCGCGCTGTCGCCACACCTCCCCCCCGCACAGCAATGGCGGATACTCGATGATGATGCGGCGCTGTTATCAGCCATCTCAAAGAACGCGCAGATTGAAACCGTTCACGCAAACCTCGCCCTGAACCCCGAAGCAGGCACGACCCCGCGCCCGGACATCATTACGGGGTTTGCCTTTTTCGATCTGGTTTCAGCCGAATGGATTGATCGCCTCGTGCCCCTGATCGCGGAAACAGGCGCCGCAGTTTATGCGCCACTCACCTATGATGGGGTGGAGACATGGTCGCCCACGCCCCCGCATGAACCCGAAGCTCTGGCGGCGTTCAACGAGGATATGCGACGCGACAAAGGGTTTGGCCCTGCGCTCGGTGCTGATGCAGCACCCTATCTGGCGGATGCGCTGCGCCGGGCAGGATATGACGTTTCAATGGCGGCGTCGCCCTGGACCCTTTCAGTGGCTGATCAGGCCCCTCTGATTACCGCCCTCGCGACCGGTGGCGCG
This sequence comes from Pikeienuella sp., assembly GCA_049608645.1. Lineage (GTDB taxonomy): Bacteria > Pseudomonadota > Alphaproteobacteria > Rhodobacterales > Rhodobacteraceae > Pikeienuella. Next base: position 21,887 of record JBMYXS010000042.1, read on the forward strand.
CAGGCCGTTGGCGGAGCGCTTTCGGGCGATGCTCTGGACGCGTGGCTGGCCGGGCGCAAAAACGCCCAGTCTGTCAGCATCGGCCACTGGGATATACTGGCGCTGCCCAAACCGACTTAGGGCCCGAAAACCTCGCCCGTGACATCAGCTTCGTCAGAGCATCCGCTGCAAGACACCGTCTTTCTTGACGATTCCATGCATCAAGGCCGCGCCAATGTGCATGACCAGAAGCACCAATATGGCCAGGCCCACATAGCCATGGAGCATATAGAGCGTTTCGCCCAGCGCCTTGTCCTTGCCGATCATCGGCGGCAGCGTCCAGTTGAAAAACTCCACCGGATAGCCACTTGCGCCCGTTGCCAGCCAGCCCAGTATCGGCATGGCCAAAAGGCAAAGATAAAGCAAACCGTGCACAGATCCGCTTGCCGCTTTTTCAAAGGTGGTCAAAGGCGTTGCATATTCTGGTTTCCCCATACGGATTTTCACCACGATGCGAATGATCATCGCGAACAATGTGATAACGCCGAATGTCTTGTGGTATTTGTAGATCATGTTGGTCACATCCTGACCAAAGGTATCCACCACGCCTTTGTAGCCAAGCGCGAAAATAATGATGCCGCCGCACAGCACACCGACAACCATGACGGCCACTGTCCAGTGGATGAATCGTTGAATGGCAGGATAACGTGGCATGATAAGGCTCCCTTTTGATCTTGTGGGAACCATACACCGCTAACAGGCAGATACGTTAGCGCAAATCACAGGTAAAAAGCACATCACCATCATTGAACAGATGAACCGTTGTCTGTGGGCGAATGGCTTCATCAAGCTGGTCAATCGGCTGGAGCGAGAACCCCGCCTTGCCAGACCCCAGAATGATGGGCGCCACAAGCACATGCAAAAGATCAATCGCCTGCGCATCCAGAAAACGTGCAAGCGTATCGGCGCCCCCTTCAACCAACACCCGCGAAAGCCCTATTTCCCGCAGCGCATCAATGATCTGTTTTGGCGAAAAGCACCCATCCTTACCCGGCGCAATTTCCACCTGCCGTGTGTTCGGCGGTGTGGGGGCACCGGGTTTGGTAACGAACACGACATCCGCCAAACCGTCTTTCAGTATCTGCGCATCATGGGGAGCGCGGCCACTCGGGTCGATGACAACGCGTACCGGGTGCGTGCCCTCTACGTGGCGCACGGTCAGCGCCGGGTCATCCGCGATCAGAGTGCCAACGCCAATCAGCACGGCATCGACCTCGGCACGCAGGCGGTGAAGATGCTTTAGCGCCTCAAACCCAGAAATATATTTTGATGCCCCTGTCGCCGTCGCAATGCGGCCATCGAGAGATTGACCTAATTGTGCAACGACAACAGGCCCTTCAATGGAAATCGGGGTAAGTGGTTCGCCCTGTGGCGCGGTCGGCAGATAGTTCATGTTGTTATCCTTAAACTGCCGAGCGTGTCGCCGCCACAGGTGCTTCCTGCGAAAGTTTCACGTCTTGTTTCCGATGTTTCGCCTGATGACCTTTTGCATCACCGCGCCATGGCTCTGATTTGAACCAGCCGACCAGATAAGCCGTTGCAATCAGAATGCCGATGCCCGTTCCGTTCACGAGCAAAAGCATCCACGCATCCCGCGGTTCGAAATAGGCCACGTCATGGGCGATCAGCCATGCGTCCATGTGGTCCATCCACCGCCCGCTGAAGCGGGACAGCACGATGGACACGAGAAACACAGCCAGGCTTTGCGTGCCGACCTTGCGGATCACCGGCACAGTGGCGAGGAAAGCGTCCGCCAATAACCAGCGCCGCCATTCATCTCCGATTGAATGCCACACAAACATGATCAGTGCCGTCAGATGTACCAACAGCGCGATCCCGATATAGCGCGCCGGAAGCAGAAGGTAATTGTCGATAATCCACTGGTCCAACCATGGTGCCGCAAAGGCAATTTCATTCAGATAGGCGTAAGGCGCGGTCACAATAAGGATGATGCCTGTCACCACACGTATAAACAGACGACGCGCGCCACTCCGCTCTACCATCGACCACCCGGTGCGCAGGCGGTTGCCATCAACACCCACAGCGGCCCAGGCCAGATAGGCAATCGCAAGGAAATGAACGAACCGCCATGCGCCTACCCAGCTTTTCCACCGCAATGGCGCGATGTCCTCACGCGCATCCCAGAAAAACTCTCCGCCCCAATGCTGCGGGACATAACCTGTCATCCATTGGAACATCTTGTGCCAGGCAAGCGGAATGGTGATCAGCACCACCCCAATCGCCAGCCCAACCAACACCCGGTTTACAGGCGGCGCCGGAAGCCAGCCCATCGCGAATGAAAAGCCGGTAAAGAACACCAATTGCCAGCCAAATGGGTTAAAGAACCACGTGGCACCCTCAATCCACGGGATACCGGGCAGGTTCATCCACAAGAACAACTGCCCGGCGGAACGGAAAGCCTCACCCAACATTGTCAAATCCGTCGCATCGGCGCTGTGACGAGCATAGCCGGCAAGGTTGGCGGCAAGCCAGGTCAACAGAACAAAGGCGAAAACGGCTTCCTTGCCGCCAAGGCGATGCAAGGTCATCACCACGGGAACCAGTGCAAGAATAACGAGATACATCGGCAAAATGTCGAACAGGCCGGGAATATAGGTCAGGGTGAACAACCCCAGCAAAGTTTCATGCGTGCGGCTGAACAGCCCGGCAAGGGGAAACCATGTGTCGGCATAGGCGCGCCCTGGCTCCCCGAAACCTACCTTGTCGAGCGCAACCATCATCAGCGCGGTGGCAAGCACGACGCCGATATGCGCCCAATAAACCTGCCAGACCCGAAAGGCGATCCGGGCAGCGCCAAGAAACCAGCTTTTCTTGGCGAATACCGCACCAAACGCCATGGCAGAGGCCATGCCAGAGCAAAACACAAATATCTCGGTCGCATCGGAAAAGCCGAAACGCGCGGGGATCCACAAGGTCCAGGCATTGCCGGGCGTATGCGCCAGCAGAATGATGAACATCGCAAGACCACGAAAAAAGTCGAGCCGAAGGTCACGGGGTTTCTTGCCCGGCTTCGCATCTGGCCCCGACTGCGCATGCCCTGCTGTCGGCGGCGTCGTATTTGTGTTCGCGTTCACTCGTCTGCCTCGTCACTCAACAATAATTTTCGCGCGGAAACGCTTCCGGCAAATGTCAGGTAGCGGAAAAATAAGGCGCGCGCGCGGTGACAATCGGGTGCCTCACCGAGACGTGACCCGCTGTCATGTCGCGTGCTCCGCTAAAGTGTTAGGACGTGACTTAATCGAACCTGCGAAAACAACAATATGAGTCGTCAATGCTGCGCCCTTCCCTGCCCGCACTTATCGCCGCAGTTGTCGCCCTCGGTGCGGTTGCCACTTTGGCGTTTGAAGCACGTGGTGCAAATCTGGCCGCTGCGGCCCTGATCGGCGGCGCAGCGGGTTTTGCACTTTACCACGCGTCGTTCGGCTTTACCGCCGCTTGGCGCAGGATCGTACGGGAGCGGCGCGGCGCGGGTTTGCGCGCGCAGATGCTTCTGATCGGTTTAACATGCCTCGTCTCATTCCCCCTTATCGCATGGGGCACCGGTGATCTGGCGGCACGGGGTAATATCCTGCCCATGGGCGTTGCGAGTGCTTTTGGCGCTTTTGTATTCGGTGCCGGCATGCAGCTTGGTGGCGGGTGCGCTTCGGGCACCTTGTTCACAGTCGGCGGCGGTTCAACGCGCATGGTTATCACGTTGTTCTTTTTCATCACAGGCTCGCTTTTGGCGACGGCCCATTGGGATTTTTGGACAGCGGGTGCGACCCCTACCGATAACGACGTCCTTGCCGCCCTGAAAGATGCGATAAGTTATCGCCTGAACGACAATCGTGGCATCAGCTTGCTGCGGGAGTTTGGTGTAGTCGGTGCCCTGTCGATCATGGCAGTGGTGTTAAGCGCCATCGCCATAACCTCGACCATCATTGAACGGCGCGCGCATGGTACGCTTGAACCACGCAGAAAGACTGCCGCACTCCTGACGGGGCCGTGGTCATTGACCCTTGGCGCGATCGCACTTGCACTTGTGGGCATTGGGTCATTCATCGCCCTTGGTCGCCCCTGGGGGGTGACCTCAGGCTTCGCGCTGTGGGGCGCTCATGGTTATGAGGCACTCGGCGGCGATGTTTCGGGCTGGACCTATTGGAAAGGCTGGCGCGCAGCGCAGGTTGAACAATCATTGTTTGCCAATGGTACATCGGTGATGAACTTTGGCATCGTTTTTGGCGCAATGGCCGCCGCTGCTTTGGCGGGCAAATGGCGGCCAAGCCTGAACATCTCAAAACGCGACCTTCTGACCGCGATCATCGGCGGTTTGATGATGGGATATGGCGCGCGCCTTGCCTATGGGTGCAACATTGGTGCCTATCTGGGTGGGCTTGTCTCTGGTTCACTCCACGGCTGGTGGTGGCTGCTCTGGGGGTTTGGCGGCAGTTACCTTGGCGTGTGGATGCGCGCCCGTCTTGCGATGGACCCGCCCTTGGCCCCCCGCAACGCTTCACTTCCAACATGACCCTGTTGACACCTATTCCACCAAAAGGACCAATCATGCGCATTGCCATTGCCCCCATCGCAGCAGCAGCAGCCCTTACGTGGAGCAGCACCGCCTTCGCTGCGCCGCAGGCCCTCGAAGGGTGGAAGGTTCACCCAACCACATACACCTACACGGCGTTGATTGAGCGGGTCAAAGCCGCGACCAAAGCCAACGGGATGGGGGTGGTGACCCAAGCCGGACCAACTGGTGCCGCCAAAAGCCGGGGGATCACCATTCCGGGCAATCGTGTGATCGGCGTGTTCAACAACAAATTTGCCGTTGAAATGCTTGGTGTATCAGAAAATGCGATGATCGAGGCACCAGTTAGGTTCTATGTTACCGAAGAACCGGATGGCACCGCCACTCTAAGCTACAAGACACCTAACCACGTCTTTGCCCCCTACGTGCCGAACGCACCCGCCGTCGCAGGCATTGCGCAACGACTGACAGACAAGTTTGCAACAATCGCCGCCGATGCAATCAAATAGGCGTTTTCGCCTCACGTTATCAAATGCACACGACATGACGACATGCACGGCGCAATGGTGCAAAAGTTACGCAAAAGTTGACTATTGCTCGTTTCACCGAAAGGCTGACGTATCATCCGCAAAAAGCGATGATGGTTACTCTTGGGGGGGAATGAAAATGCGGTATTCAATTCTTGCAGCGGCGATAGCTGCATTTGGAATCGGCGATGTCGCCATTGCAGGCGAAGCCAAAACGGTCAGCGATGACGTTATCGCCGCACAACGGGCAGCGCTGGCCAAAAACACGGATGGCAAGGGCTACGGCCCTCAATCCCCACGGGATATTGACAATTTGGCAGGCAACAACAGCCACATTTTCGGGGAGGCCCCATCTTACAAGGTTATGAACCTGTGCAACATCCATTTTCACAAGAATGCCGAACACAAGGGCGGTGAATTTGATAAGCACGCGGGCAATGGCGACGGGCATGGATATGGCACCGGTTATGTTTATTCCGGCGAACTTACGGATGCGGAGAAAGCACCGCTTTCGGCTGCCATCGCGGACAAGGGTCACGGCGGTATGCAGTCAGGTGACACCATCGAAGTGCACTATGTTCACACCACAGCAGAGGTCGGGCCGGGCCAAACCCTGGGCGCATGCCTGCACGAGGCCGTCGGGAACCCCCAACTACGCGTTGAAACGCAGGTCTTTGTCTTGGTCAACGACGAGAATGCGCTTGATTTCATGGACCTGACCAAGGTCGGTTTTCGTGATGGCCATTATCAGGCGCTCAACATCCCAACCAACACGGGCGCGCCTGTGCAATACGAAGGGTCAACGACTGGCCCCGGCTACAACGAAAAGGGTTCCCCCTTTCAGGTTTCCTGGAGCGTTCGCCCAAGGGTAGCAAAACTCAGCATTCAAAGCGTCGACACATGGCTTCAGGAAAATGCATTTGGCGAAGACCATGCGCATGGGGTGCGGAACCTTGTCGTAAACGCCAATCTGCTTTCAGAGATTGACTGAACATAAGGTGCTGCGGCGACGGTCGCAGCACCAACAATCAGAGCCAATGGGGCGCGGAGCCCGTCAAAGCTTTGCGATGTCCTCATCAGAGAAAACCTCGACCCCCTGCGCGTAATTCAGCGCATTCATATGATAGAAGCGAGCGTTCATCAGGTTGGCTTCGCTGTTATCACGCATTTTCACCAGCTTGGCCGGGGAACCCGCAATAATTGAATTTTCAGGGAACACCGAATTTTCGGTCACAATCGAATGGCCGGCGACAATCGAATTTGAGCCGATTTTCGCACCATCCATGATTGTTGCGCCAATGCCGATCAGAACCCGGTCGCCAAGCTCACACCCGTGCAAAACCACGCGATGAGTGATGGAGCAATCCTCCCCCACGATCGTCGGGCCACCGTAAGCGACATGAACCATCACATGGTCTTGAATATTGGTGCGCGCGCCAATGCGTATTTCGTGCATTTCGGCCCGCATTACCACATATGGCCAGACCGAAGCCCCCTCCTCCATCGTCACACGACCATGGATCAACGCGGTATCATGGACGAAGGCACAGTCATTCAATGTAACGTCAGGGCCAATATGGGGCATTCTTCACCTCAGAGCATTTCCGGTTCACGCCCAAGCCTTTTGGCGAGCGGGGCAATGGTTAACCCCTGAATGATGATCGAAAAGAGCACCACCGTATAGGTTGCTGTCAAAATCATTGGTTTCCATTCGCTATCGGGCAAACTAAGCGCCAAAGCGACAGAAATACCGCCCTTTAGGCCTCCCCACGTCATAATCGGCACCACACCTTTGTCGTAGCTGCGAAAGAGCCGGAGCAGCGATACGGGCACGAAAACAGCAGCGAACCGCGCCAGCAGTGCCAGAGCAATCGCCGCGACGCCCGCACTCAGGAAATCGGCGCTGAAAGTGACAACAAAAACCTCGACCCCGATCAACAGGAACAAGACTGCGTTGAGAATTTCATCAACCAGCTTCCAAAACGCATCGAGATATTTGCGCGTTTCCACGCTCATCCCATGCTTCATGCCGACATCTCCTATGAACAACCCCGCAACGACCGCCATGATGGGGCCAGAGACATGCAAGGCAATCGCCAGCTCATACCCACCGAATGCAAGGCCCAGCGATAGCAGCACCTCCAGCGGGTAATCATCAATGCGTTTCATGACTTGAAAGACCAGCCAGCCGAGAATGCCACCTAACAGGGCACCGCCGCCAGCTTCTTGCAGAAAGAACAGCGCCACACCCGCAACATCGTGGGGCGCATGGCTGTCTGGACGGGGGAAAGCGATGCCAACAAGTACAAGAAACACAACGTAACCCACACCGTCATTAAAGAGGCTCTCACCAGCAATTTTGGTTTCAAGAGTTTTGGGCAGATCTGCTTCTTTTAACACCCCAAGAACCGCGACCGGGTCGGTGGGGGAGATCAAGGCACCAAACGTCAACGCCACCAAAAGCGGCATCCCCGTTACCCACGAAAAGCCCACGCCAACAACGACCGTCGAAAGCGCAACGCCAAGCGTTGCCATCAACCCAATCGTCCACGCCTGCGCCCGCAAATCCTCGATGCGCACATGCAAGGCGCCCGCAAACAGCAATAGCCCCAACATCCACCCGAGCAGCGTTTCGGAAAACTCCAGTTCCGCTACAAACCTGCTGACCTCCAAAGCCACGCCCAACGAAGGCACGAACCAATCCAGTGCGAGCACCGCCAAAGAGGCAAGGAAGGCAACAACAAGAATACCAATCGCAGAAGGCAACCTGAAAAACAGATAGTTGATTGCCCCAAAGGCACCGGCAAAAACGATCAGGAGTGAAGCGATTTGGAGCGTGTTCATAAATGCGATCCTTGATCAAAATGCGCAGGCTCCTCTTGTCCTACCCTTTCACAATGAAAAGGCAAACCGCATTGAGACTGCGCATCATCGCGCTAGGTGCTATTGCACCGCTGTTTGCAAAAGGCCTGCATCAATGACGCTCAAACGCATTTTACTTTCGGCCGTACTGACCGCACCCACCCTTGCGGCGGCCGACATCAACATAAAGTTTTTCGAAGGCGCACCAACAGACCGTTTTGAGATTACAAACTCATCGACCTGTATGGTCGATGAGTTGGCCATGACGATCAACCTCGCTGGTTCTGCCGGCAAATTGATCTTTGATACAACAGCCACCGGTGCAGGTGTGGAGGTGTTCCAGCCCATGCGCATCACGGCGGGCAACGATTATCTTGCTGAAGTTAGTGCCGTTACCGATGGTGACCAAACGGTGACGCTTACGATCAATTCGTTCGATGCGCGTGGGGTGATTTCCTTCACCGCCGATCTGGATGATCAGCTTGACCAAAGCGATTTAGGGCAAATTCGCGTGACCAATGGGGAAATTGAAGGCGCGGCAGTTATCGCAACCGCGCCTCAGGAACAGGTTCAGGCAACTTTTGGCCCGGATGCCGCCGCCAACATCAAGCTGGCGGCGTGCTCGACCTGATCAATCGTGGGTAAAGCCCGCTTTCCGTTTCTCAGAAAATGCCGACATCCCCTCTGCCTGATCGTTGGTTGCGAACAGGGCATGGAACGTGCGGCGCTCAAACATCACGCCTTCGCTCAGTGATGTTTCGAAAGCGCGGTCAACCGCTTCCTTGGCGACCATTGTAGATGGTTTGCCGTATCCTGCGATGGTTGAGGCCGCTTTCACCGCTTCGTCCATCAGATCAGCGGCGGGTACGATACGCGCAACAAGGCCGCTACGCTCGGCCTCTTCGGCGTCCATCATGCGGCCTGTGAGAACCATGTCCATCGTCTTTGACTTACCAATCGTCCGCGCCATGCGCTGCGAACCGCCCATGCCGGGGATAACACCCAGCTTGATCTCGGGCTGGCCAAATTTTGCGCTGTCTGCCGCGATGATGAAATCGCACATCATGGCAAGCTCACACCCGCCGCCTAGCGCATAACCGCCAACAGCGGCAATCTTGGGTGTGCGCAGCTTGGCGAATTTGTCCCACGCCGCAAAGAAATCAGAATAGAACATATCCATATAGGATTGATCTTTCATCTCCTTGATATCCGCACCGGCGGCAAAGGCCTTGTCCGACCCCGTGATGACCATGCAACCAACGTCGCGGTCCGCGTCCAGCGCGGTGGCTTTCTCAACCATTTCAGCCATAACCAGCGTGTTAAGCGCATTCAAAGCCTCCGGGCGGTTAATGCGCAGAATGGCGACGCGGCCTTGCCGCTCCAGTGTTACAACTTCGCTCATAACTTAACCCCTGCCCTGTTTTTCCAAACGCGGCAGCATGGCGGAGAAATCCTTGCCCATGCCATCGTCGCCAACAAATTCATCGTATAGCTCTGTCGCCCGCGCGCCCATAGGCGTGGCGGCATCAACGCCTTCCGCAGCTTGCTGCGACAGACGCAAGTCTTTCAACATCAGTTCCGCGGCAAACCCCGGTTTGTAATCATTGTCAGACGGGCTGGTCGGGCCAACACCCGGTGCGGGGCAATAGGCATTCATCGACCAGGAATACCCCGAAGACGTGGAAACCACATCAAACATCGACTGACGATCAAGGCCGAGTTTATCAGCCAATGCGAAGGCCTCGCACGTGCCAATCATAGTGATGCCGAGGATCATGTTGTTACAGATCTTCGCCGCCTGCCCCATGCCGCCTGTACCGCAATGCACAGCCTTTTGGCCCATGATATCGAACAGGGGTTTGGCGACCGCGAAACTGTCGTCAGAGCCACCGCACATAAACGTCAGCGTTCCCGCCTCCGCGCCCCCAACGCCACCCGATACGGGCGCATCGACGGAGAGCAACCCAGCAGCACCGGCCTTGTCATGCGCGGCCTTGGAGGCCGCAACATCAACCGTGGAACAGTCAATCAGGCACGCCCCCGGTTTGCATGCCGGTACGATTTCATCCATCACCGAAGACAGGATCGCACCGTTCGGCAGCATCGTGATCACGACATCCGCCCCAGCCGCCGCAGCAGAGGCAGAAGAAGCGTGCCCCACCCCGTCACAATCAAACGGCGCCAGATCAAACCCCGTCACGTTATGCCCCGCCGCCACAAGGTTAGCCGCCATCGGCCCCCCCATATTACCAAGGCCGATAAATCCGATGTTCATTTT
>JBMYXS010000043.1:0-32096 GCA_049608645.1 Pikeienuella sp.
CACCCGGCCCGGTTTCTGCATCATCAATGCGAAAACGACCATCCCAAAGGTCCCCGACGCGGGGCGTTGAAATCTCTTCGCAACACACCGCAGCAGCTTCACGTGCGATGACAATGCGGTCGACCCCTTCGGGCCGCACAAGACAGCCGTGCAGGCTGCGCCCGCCGCCGAGCCGCAAAGACATGATTGCCGACAGCAGTTTCGCCTCCGCATCTGCACGGGGGCCATATTCCGCGCCAGCAGCCCGTGTCAGCCCCGCGCGCAACAACCGGCGCGTCAGCTCCCTCGGGGCGGCGCGCAATGGTTTGAGCGACAGGCGCAATTCCCCGCACGCCCCCCACTGTGCGGCCTCCGATGCCAGCGTTGCCGCCGCATCATCCAGCGCGGTGCGCGCGCTCTGCATGCGTTCGGCTGTTGCGCTCAACCCTTCGGCGGAAATGCCAAGATCAGCCAAAACGCCAAGGGCCCTGCGCGCTTTGACGCGCTCATACTTCAGGTCATCATTGGAGGGATCATCGACCCAGCTTTCACCGTTGGCAACCAGCCAGTCACGAAGCGCCGCCCGGCGTACACCTAACATTGGACGCAGCCATACCACACCATCTGCGGCGGTACGCATGTTCATCGCTGACAGACCATCAACGCCTGCCCCGCGACCAAGACGCATCAACACTGTTTCGGCCTGATCATCCATGGTGTGCCCAAGCGCGATGGCGCTCACACCACGGCGCGCGGCCCAGCGGGTCAGCAAACGGCGTCTGGCGGCACGCGCTTCGGCTTGCAAATTGCCGACACCATCCCATTGGCCCCAACGAAGAATATCGCATGAAATTCCAAGGCGCTTGGCCAGGCTCGCAACGCCTTCAGCCTCTGCCGCGCTTTCAGGACGCAAACCATGGTCAACCGTCGCGACATGCACACGCACGCCGCGCCGCTGTGACCAAGCCTTGATCACAAGCAACAGTGCGACGCTGTCACCACCACCCGACACGGCAACGCCCAGGCGCACGCCATGATAGGATCGGTCAAGTGCTGCCGAAATAAGGGGAAGAATATCAGCCATCAGCAGCCTGAACGGCTGGCCTCCGCCGCGGCCTGTGCAACGGCACCCGCATTTGAGGGATAGCGCGCAGGCACCTCGCGGTATGTGGAACATGCCTCCCGCAATTTGCCAAGGCGCACCAAAGTGCCACCCAATTTGACCATGGCATCAGCCGCTCGTGGGTTTGAAGGGTATAGCGTCACCGCATCAAGAAAACGCGTGGCGGCACTGCTGAAATCGCCCGCCGCAAGGTGGCTTTCACCCAACCAGTATGACGCTTCACCCGCCAGCGGGCTGTCAGGGTGACTGCCAATAAAGACCGTCAGGCGGCTTTGCCCCTCTTCAAGGCGACCGGCCTGAACAGCACTGACACCTGCGTCATAGTCTGCACGCCCGGGAAGGTCGGCACCATTGGAAGACGTGGTGAGTTGCCCAAGTGTACCACCCTGCAAGGCCCCTTGGTTGGCGCTGTTGTCGGTCTCATCCTGAAACAAGACTGACGGGTCGCCGCCTTCAAGCACGATGATGCGGAATTCGAAATCTTCCAGTTTCAGTTTTGTATCGGCTTCATGTTTGCGCAACCGATTGCCAAGGCGCTCCACCGCAGCGGTCAGCCGTTGAATTTCGCCTTCGACCTGTTGGAACCGCTGAAATTGATCGGCACCATCCACCGCATTTCGCAAACGCGTCAGTTCCCCTTGAATTTTCTCAAGGTCTTTTTCCATACGCAGAAATTCGTACCGATCTACGCCCTGCGCATTGGAATCAATCGGCGCGAGAACACTCAGCGCGGTCGCAAATGCAGCAAGCACAAGGGGGCGAAATCGAAACATAACCGTCACTCCGATCGAGGGTTGCGGAAAGACACCGTTACAAGGCGGCTTTGATCAAAGGCTGGGACCACCCCAGAAAGCGAACGACACGGAAGGCCAAGGCCCCCCGTGTCTCTCTATTTTAGCATGCTGGCGATCACCTCACCAGCACATCACCCAAAATGGGATCAGGACGTTGGCGCGCCGGCCAGCACAGAAACGGAGCGGCGGTTCTGTGCCCAGCAATTCGCTGCCGAACATGCGGCTTCAGGGCGTTCTTTCCCGTAGGAGATTGTGCGCAAACGGCTTGCGGCAACGCCCTGGCTGATCAGGAACGCCCGCGCGCTGTCGGCACGGCGTGCGCCAAGCGCCAGGTTGTATTCACGTGTGCCGCGCTCATCTGCGTGACCTTCGACCACAACATTGATGCCGGGGTTCTGGGCAAGCCATGCCGCCTGACGAACCAAGGTCTGCTGCGCCAATGGCGAGATCGCCGCGCTATCGGTGTCAAAAAAGACCCGGTCGCCTACGCTTTGCTGAAAATAGCTGACGGTGCTCGTATCAACAGCGGCGACTTGACCGGAAGAGCCTGCATTCGCGTTTGCGTCAGGTGCCGGCGCTTCTTCGCCACAAGCTGAAAGCATAAGCGCAGCGCCGGTGGCGAGAAGGATGCTGAATTTGGAAATCATGTTTGTCTCCCGTTGGGTGGCCGCTTTTGCGACCGGTTGGATGATTTGACTGCTCGTCAAGAATTTTGGGCACGCACGTCATACACGAACACTATCAAGGCAACAAAGGCGACCATGCCGGATCCGACGCGGCGCCTGCCTCACGAAGTCGTTTCAGATTCTGCCCCAGAATGTCCACAGTCCACAGCGACGCGCCCCCATTTGCGCCCCGTGTTTCACGGAAAAATGAAAGCACAAAGCCATTTGGCGCCCATGTTGGCCCCTCGGACAGGAAACTCTGGTCCAGAATACGTTCTTCTGACCCGTCTGTGTTCATCACGCCAATCTGAAAGGCACCACCAGAAAGCTTGGTAAAGGCGATCTTGTCACCACGAGGGGACCAAACGGGCGTGGCATAGCGACCGTCGCCAAAGCTGATGCGTTGCGCTTCGCCGCCGTTTGCATTCATCACGTAGATCTGCTGTCCGCCCCCGCGGTCGCTTTCAAAGACGATCTGTGATCCATCGGGGGAATAGCTTGGCGCCGTTTCAATAGACGGGCCGCTGGTCAGACGGGAAAGACGGCGGGTTGCCAATTCCATCACCCAGATATCAGTGTTCCCCCCCTGCGCAAGCGACATGATCACCTGCCGCCCATTCGGTGAAAAACGGGGGGCAAAGCTCATCCCCGGAAAATTGCCCAGCACTTCGCGCTGCCCGGTATTAAGGTTCAGCAAGAAAATTTGCGGCTCTCCCCGTTCGTAGGAGATATACAGCACTTCCTGATCATTTGGTGAAAAGCGCGGCGTCAGGACGAGGTCACTGCCGTTGGTCAGGAAACGGCGGTTTGCGCCGTCTTGGTCCATGATTGCAAGGCGTTTCACACGTCGCTGCTTTGGCCCGCTTTCGTCAACATAAACAATACGGCTGTCAAAATAGCCGCCCTCTCCGGTGACGCGGGAATAGACGGCGTCAGCAACCTTGTGCCCGAGGCGGCGCCAATCGGATGGTGCCGCAAAATGCTGCAAACCGATGACCTGCCCTGCCTGACCCGGATCAAACAAACGATATTGAACCAGCAAACGCCCATCTGGCTCTGTCCGTACAAAACCGGTCAGTAACGCCTCTGCATTAATGGCAAGCCAATCTTCATATGCCGGATCGGCATTAAAGTCGGTGATCTGCTGAATGTAGGCTGCCTCATCAATCAGGCGAAACCGACCCGAGCCGACGAGATCAGCAATCGCAAGTTCACGAATTTGCGCGGCCAGGGCTTGCGCCTCTGCGCCTTCGGCAAAGAACGCCGGTGCGGCCAAAGCGAACGGCTTGGCATCGCCCCCGCCAACCGTGATCTGCAACGGGTCTTCGTCTTGCGCGTGGGCGAGCGGTGCGGCGAGCACTGCAAACAATACAAATGCGAACAGGCGGGTGAATATCTTGCTCATAGGAACTGGATTTCCTTAGGAGTGAACGTAACGTCGATCAGACGCCACTTTGCATGCTTATCTTTGGGAAGTCGTTTGAAAACGCCTTTTGCGGCGGATTTGAGGAGCGCGCGCATGCCCGCCCCTGCCAAAGCGCGATGAGCGGCGCTCGGGGAGCGTGGTTGCCGCAATTCAGGCTTACCGACAATTTTGCCATCCGCGCTAAGCTGTACGCGGATCACCACAGACAACTGATTGGCATTGGCCATGCCCTGCGGCGGGTTGAAATTGCCCTTGATGCCAAGCCGCAAGGCGTCTTTGTCACGGAACGAAAGGTTCCCGACGGTTCGGCTCGTGCCACCACCCTGCGATGTTTCGGCTTGCTGGGTCGCCCCGGTTTTTGCCGCCTCAGCCGCAGCGGCAAGGCGTTGTGCCTTTTTGGCGTCTGCAACATCTTTGGGCTTACGCGGCGGCGCGGGCGCTAGTGTTGGTGCCGTTTCATCGGGGTCGTTCAGCTTTGTGACCTCTGGCTCTGGCGCAGGTTCCGGTTTCGGCGGCTCAACCGGCTCGGGTTTAACCTCCGGCGGTGGCTCTACTGCGGCAACTTCGGGCTCTGGCTCTGGTGAAGGCTCAGGCTCGGGCGCGACCTCCGGTTCCGGCTCGGGCGGTGCCGCCGGGGCAGTATCAGGTAATGAGGCGGCGCTGGAAGGGCGTTCTGGGCGCGGTGCCGGGGTCGGTATTGGCACGATTGCCGCGACGCGCGCCGAACCGTCAGCCGTTGGCGGCGCTGCAATCAAGACATCCCCCTCTGGTGCCGGGGGGGCACTCGGCTGCTCACCAATTTCAGCCAGCGACAGATCAGGGGTTGGCACTGCCTCAAGCGGGGTTACATCATCGCCATGCTTGGGGGCGGTCGGGTCCGCCGCAATCGCGGCACGCGCAGGCGCTGCGTTTTCCTCCGCTATTTTGATGTCGGCACGTTCGTCACCTGGTTCCGGTGCTTTGGGCGCAGAGGGTAGATCTGGGTTGAAATCGGGCGCAACTGATTGCGCGGCTTCAAATTCCGCGCCGGACATCAGTTCAACCTCCGCAATGGGGACCGGTTGCGACTGATCTTCCGCAAACAAGTCCCCGGCGAAAATCGCCAGACCAATCAGCACCACATGGGCGCCACCAGAGACTGTTGCCCCAATCTTCATTCAGCAGCCGCAGGGGCAGGAACCACGCCATCAGTCACAAGCGCGATTGAGGTAAAGCCAGATTTGTTCAACAGCCCCATAACGGTGGCCACGCGCCCATAGTTCAACGCCCGGTCCGCACGCAGGTACACACGGTCCCCTTCCCGCTCCGCTGCAATGGCAGGCAGGCGAAGGGCGAGGTCTTCAAAGCTGACTTCGGTTTTCTGAATGTAGATTTTGCCGTCTGAGGTGATGTTGATGGTCAACGGTGCCTCCTGCTCAATGGGCAAGGGGTTGGCATCCGTTTCAGGTAAATTCAGGGGCACACCCACCGTCAACAGGGGTGCCGCAACCATGAAAATAATCAAAAGCACCAGCATCACATCCACGAAGGGCGTGACATTGATCTCTGACATGGGCGCAGATCGGCGTCTGCGACCTCCCTTTGAACGGGAAGACGTCTGAAGGGACGCGCCCATCAGTTTTCCTTCCGCTCGATCTGGCGCGACAGGATCACACCAAATTCATCAGCGAAGGTTTCCAGTCCACCACCAATGCGATCAGCATCGCCGTTCAGCTTGTTGAAGAAGATAACCGCCGGAATGGCCGCCAAAAGACCAAGCGCGGTCGCAACAAGCGCCTCCGCAATGCCCGGTGCGACCGTGGCAAGGTTGGTGTTCTGCTGAATGGCAATCTCTTCGAAGGCATTTTTGATGCCCCACACCGTGCCGAACAGTCCGACAAACGGCGAGATCGACCCCACGGTTGCCAAAAAACCGAGCCGAGCGTTGATCTTTTCATCCTCGCGCGCAATCGCCACGTTCAACGCGCGGTCGATACGCTGCGCCGCGCCCGGAATAAGGTCGCCCGATTTGGCGAAGGAGCGGCGAAACTCGACCATGCCAGCCGCAAACACCTTTGCAGCAGCCCCATCGGGGGTCTTGCCCGTTTCCTCGAACAACTGATCGAGCGGCTGCCCTGACCAGAAGCGTTCCTCAAACGCCCGCGTCTCACGGCGGACAGATCTGAAGTTCACCAATTTCTCGATAATGATTGCCCATGACCAGAACGATGCGATCACGAGAATGATCATCACGATCTTCACAGTCACCGTCGCGCGCAGGAAAAGCGCCATCAGGGAAAAATCAACTTCTGCCGCCGCTGCACCTGCTGCGGTCAGTACTTCGGTTTCCATTGCTCGCCTCTTTCAGCCGACGTTAACCGCCGTTTCGCGCATGTTTAACAGATTTTGCGATATTTTGCGTCAAAATCTAGGCGACAAATCGGGTTTTGCACCGAATTCGTCAATGCATAGACACTAATTATTACAGGGAAGTGAGCGCAAGGCGTGCAATTTCCGGGATACGGAGCGCCCTGCCTTCAACAGAAATACACGCAATACGCACATCCGCAGCAAAAATCAGCGTGTCTTCCCGCGTTACAAGCTGACGCAGGGTGGCTGAAGCACGGCGCACATCAAGCGCGGTGGTTTCGATGGTCAGAACATCATCATAACGCGCGGGCGCGTGATAGTCTGCAACAACGCGGTTAACGACGAACACAACGCCTTCATCCCGCATTGCGCGTTGGTCTACGCCGGCTTCACGCAAAGCGTCCGAGCGCGCCCGTTCAATGAATTTCAGATAATTGGCGTAATAGACAACGCCCGCCATGTCAGTGTCTTCGTAATAGACCCTCACCTGGCTGACGTGGGCTTTATTCGTCATCGTCATCGTCATCGTCTTCTACATCAGTGCCGTCACTAACACCGATACGAGCGGCCAAGCGCATCGCAAGCGCCGGGTCTTTCGATCCTGCAGGAATTGTCGGGTCATATGCGGCCTTGAGCAGACGCGCATGCCACGGGTTCAGAATCGCCCGCGCTTCTTCGTCGTCTTCAAATTTGGCCATCACAACAGGGCGATCTTCGGAAACCCCGCGTTCATCAAAAACCAACATCGCCAACATCGCTTCTGTCAGCGCGATATAGTCAACCGGTGCCTCCTGCATCTGTGCATCATAGCGCAGCATGGTGATGGAAGCACGAATGGCACCCTGATCATCAAAAGCAAACACGCGGTATCGATTGGCGTTGGCTTCGTTCAGACGCTCCACCAATGCGGGCAAATCAGGAATGAAACTGCCCAGGTTCGGCGCGATTGTGGCATTAGACCAGTCTGACATCACATAGATGAACATATTCGCCCCCATTTCGGGGTCGATCTCCTCCATCTTTGCGCCCGCGAGGTCGGCGACGGCACCGATCGCCTCCTCAAACAGCCGTGCGCCCTTGTCATCCAATCCGACAACAATCGGGCAGATCGCCCCGCCCCAACGGGCAAATTTGAACGCATCGCCCCCGAAAAGGGCCTGAATACGGGTGATGTCTTTGGTCATGGCTTATCCTCCGGAGTTGCGCCCCTATCGCAAAGCCTCCCACGACTTGCAAGGGCATGGCATCCGAGGGACTGCCAAATCAATCCGGTCAATCTCGATACCAGCCTACTCAAACAATCCACCTTGCTCCGGCCCGGCTTTTGGGGCTGTCAGCCCCAGATGTGACCACGCCTTATGCGCCAACATTCGCCCGCGCGGGGTACGTTGGATAAGGCCCTGTTGCAGGAGGAATGGCTCGATCACTTCCTCAATCGCATCGCGGGCTTCTGACAGAGCCGCTGCGATTGTTTCAACGCCAACAGGGCCACCGTGATAATTTTCAGCAATCAACGTCAGATATCGAAGATCGGCACCATCAAGGCCGATGGAATCAACACCAAGCCGTGTCAGTGACATGTCGGCAATTTCACGGGTCACGCGCCCGTCCCCTTCAACCAGGGCAAAATCAATCACACGGCGCAAAAGCCGCCCCGCAACACGCGGTGTGCCCCGTGCACGGCGGGCAATTTCAAGCGCGCCATCGGGGGTTGCAGGCGCTTTGAGCAGGCGCGCGCCCCTTTCCACGATTTGAACCAACTCTGCCGTGTCATAAAATTCCAACCGCGTGGGAATACCAAATCGATCGCGCAAGGGCGTTGTCAGCAAGCCAAGCCGGGTTGTTGCGCCAATCAGGGTAAAGGGCTGCAATTCAATACGCACGGTACGCGCAGCCGGCCCTTCACCGATCACCAGATCCAGTTCAAAATCCTCCATCGCGGGATAGAGAACCTCCTCCACCGCGGGGTTCAGCCGGTGAATTTCGTCGATGAACAGAACATCGCGCGCCTCAAGGTTGGTCAGAATTGCCGCAAGATCACCAGCACGGGCGATCACGGGGCCAGAGGTCATGCGAAAATTCACACCCAGTTCGCGCGCCATGATCTGCGCCAACGTGGTTTTGCCGAGGCCCGGTGGCCCATAAAACAGAAGGTGATCCATCGCCTCCCCCCGTTGCCGGGCCGATTGCGCAAAGACCTGCAGGTTCGCGCGTGCCGCCTTTTGACCAATAAACTCGTCAAGAGACTGCGGGCGCAAAGCCCGTTCGGGGGCATCTTCCGGCGTGGGATCAGGGCGAAGCGTTGGGTCAGGGTCGATCATCATCTGTCAGTGGCCTGCCTAAATGTTCTTCGCAAGGGCTTTGAGTGCGCTACGGATAAGGGCCTGCGCATCACCGCCGCCCCCCTCCATCTCAACGGTTGCAACAGCTTGCGCCGCCTCCCCCTCCCCATATCCAAGGTTTGTAAGTGCCGACATGGCATCAGCACGCGCTGCGGCTGCGGCCACAGCCCCCTCTTCGACCTTCGGCGCTTTTGTGCGTTTGGGTTTCGGGGCATCGGTTTCGATTACATTGGCTTCCGCCGGGGCAGAGGCACCGCCCCCCATGGCCATCAGGGCCGGTGCCTTGCCCTTAAGTTCCAACACAATGCGCTGCGCCAGTTTTGGGCCAACACCGGGCGCCTGCTTCACGGCGGTCGCATCGCCCAGCGTGATCGCCCGTGCCGCGCCCTCCGGCCCAAGCGTGCCCAGAATGGCAAGGCCAACTTTCGCGCCAACCCCCTGAACAGAGGTCAACAAACGATGCCATTCGCGTTCCTCCCGCGTTGGAAACCCAAAAAGCTGCATCAGGTCTTCGCGAACCAGCATTTGGGTGTACAAGGCTGCCACCTCGCCTGCCTGCGGCAGACTGGCAAGGGTACGGGTAGAGCACCAGATTTCGTACCCGACACCCATCGCCTCGATCAGCACATGGTCTTCGGCAATATAGTCAATGCGGCCAGCAATTTTTCCGATCATCTCACAACCTTCGCTTGGGGTGCTTTCACACGCATGGCTGGCCCTGCATGCTGCGCATGGCAAATGGCGATCGCCAAAGCATCGGCGGCATCGGCGGTTTTTGGCGCGGCACCGGGCAACAAAAGTTTCACCATATGTGCAACCTGATCCTTGTCAGCATGACCAACGCCAACAACCGTCTTTTTGACTTCATTTGGCGCATATTCAGAAACGGGCAACCCCGCCTCCGCCGGTGCAAGCAAGGCAATCGCACGAGCATGGCCAAGTTTAAGCGCCCCGGCCGGGTCACGGTTCACAAAGGTCTTTTCCACCGAGGCCACCGCGGGGCGATAAAGCGCGATAACCTCTCGCAACCCTTCGGCAAGGGCCAGCAGGCGCGGGGCAAGGTCGCCCGTTTTGGTGACAATAACGCCGGAGGCAACATGCGACAGACGTCCGCCTGTCCCGTGTTCGATAATCCCCCAGCCCATGTGCCGAAGCCCCGGATCAATCCCGATTACCCGCATACCCTGCCCGCCTTCATTATTTCTTGCTCAAGAACTAGCACGAAACAGGAACATCGGGCAACGATAAGCGCACCGCTGCCTCTTTGTTCTTCAAATATCCGTTTCCGCGCTCACCAATGGTGCTGAGCCGGACAAGGCTTTTAGACTGCTAAACGCCGGTTGATATCTTCAATAGCACTGAGCGCGACCTCAAGATCTTCGCGTGTCATATCAAACTGGCCGAGCGTCAGCCGGATCACATAGCTCCCTTCGTGGATGGTTTGGGTCAGATAGGTGCGGCCATCATCATTGATCGCCTCCAACAACGCCTGCGTGCGCGCATCTCCCGCTTCATGGGCAAATGTGAACAGGCCAAGGCGCTGTGGCGTGGTGATGTGTAAGCCTTCCATGGAACGCACCCGCTCCAACGCCTCGCTCGTCCACGCAATGTGGTTGCGAATGCGCTCCCGCAGTCCTTCCAGCCCATAGGCACGTAACAGGAACCACAGTTTCAACGCCCGGAACCGACGGCCGAGAGGCACGGTCCATTCGCTGTAGTTGATGATGTGATCTTTGCCCTCTGCCTGTCCGGCTGTTTCAAGGTAAGTCGGGCGCAACCCGAGTGTTTTGACCTGTTCTGTGGGGTCTTTCAGAAACTGGATTGAGCAATCAAAGTTCGCCCCAAGCCATTTATGTGGATTGAAGACGATGCTGTCGGCCTGCTCCACACCCGCCCAAAGCGACCGGAATTCGGGGCAAATCATTGCCGACCCGGCCCATGCGGCGTCAACATGGGTATATAACCCCTCTTCCTGCGCGATGGCGATAATCTCCGCCACCGGATCAATTGCACCGATCGAGGTGCCACCCACGCAGATCATCACGCCTGCAGGGTTCAACCCCGCCGCGCGATCTGCCGCAATCGCCGCACGCAAGGCATCAGGTTTCATTGCCCAGTTTTCATCTGTGTCGATCTTGACCAGATTGTCTTGCCCGATGCCCGCGACCCAACACGCCTTGTCGATACTGGAATGGGTCTGGGCAGAGGCATACACACGCGGGGGAACCTCTCCGGCGACGCCTGAGCGGATACCCCGCCAATTCATTGAACGCTCCCGCATTGTCAGCGCCGCGCACAGCGTTGCGGTTGATGCTGCATCCTGGATAAGGCCCTTGAACCCTTCTGGCAGGCCCACCGCCTGCCGAAGCCAATCGACCATGCGCGTTTCCATTTCCGTGCCCGCAGGGCTGGCTTGCCAAATCAGACAATTGGACGACATCGCATTCGCCAGCTGCTCGGCCAACATCGAAGCCGGGGCGGCGTTTGACGGAAAATAGGCAAGAAAACGCGGATGCTGCCAGTGGGTCATGCCATCGGGAACGATCCGCTCAAAATCGGCGAAAATGTCGTCCATGCTTTCAGGCTGATCCGGCGGCGACAGCGGAAGTTGCGCGGCTATGGCACCGGGTTTCAGACCCGCCCGAACCTTGCGCCCCCTAAGCCCCTGATAATATTCCAGCGTCCAATCGGCCGCGCGCTTGGCCCATTTGTTGTAACCTTGAATGTCCATGCCGACGCCTCCGCTTGATCTCGCCAAGTAGATAGCGCGCACGACCTATTCTGTCACTGATGTTCAAAGGGAAATTTTGTGGCTGCAAAGGCTTTTGTCAAAGGGGAAAACGCTTATCACGCTGAGGCCTCAAGAAGCTGCTTTAGAAAACTTCGGGCGATGAACATGCGCAATACGCGGCGCGACCGGCACAACACCCAGCAGGCATTGATCAAACGACCGCAGGGGCAACAGGTTCAGATCTTCAAATAAAGAGATGCTATCCAAATTTGCGCGAAATTCGCTGATCTTTCCATTACGCACCTTGGCCATGATCAGAATATGCGCGCAGGAGACATTCGCCGTTGTTCGGCAGGAAAGCCCCATCTTTAGATCCGCGGCAACCGTGCCCGCGGATTCAGTAATATCAGAAAGCGTGCATTCGATCGAACGGCACAGGCGCAGAAAACGGCGGTTCAGATGGAGAAAGGTATTCACATCCAAATACTCGCCAGACCCGGATAGGCGGCACTTGGCATCGATGCACGCCAACCCTGCAACCGTGCGTTCGTCCCGTTTCACCCAAAGCGCATCACACCACCGCTCCAGCAATGTGGCACCATAGGGAACGGCATCCCCGTCGTCAGTTTGGCCTTTAAAAGCTGGTCCTTGCTGTTTCATGGCATCAAATATGTGTGATCACTTCTGCATATGCAAATGCGAAATGCTTGATGTATCAACCCTTTAGGCTCTAAATAATTTTTAGGTATTTTGAGGCCAAGTGCCAACACCCCCGACGCAGCAGCGGCTGGGCCGTCGCGTGGGGGTCAATAGCGGAGCAGCAATGGTGCAGGCGGCCTTAGGCTTTTACCCGCTCCGATTTTGGATCATAGAACGGTTTCAAGCTGGCTTCAGCCTCAACCCGCACCCCTGCGATTTCAATTTCATAGCGTGATGCAAGCACGTCGGCGGGTTTTTCGCCCATCGACGGCACATACCCCATGCCCATTGCCGCCCCCATGGCATGACCATAGGCCCCCGAAGAGAGGAACCCAACGATTTCACCGTCACGAACGATGGGTTCGTTATGGTAAAGCATCGGTTCGGCATCTTTCAGTTTGAACTGTACCAAGCGGCTTTTCAGCCCCTCTTCACGCTTTCGCAGCACCGCATCGCGGCCAATAAACGCTGGTTTGTCTGTTTTGACCGCAAAACCAAGGCCCGCTTCCAGCACATGATCTTCGCAGGTGATATCGTGGCCAAAGTGACGATAACCCTTTTCGATCCGGCAGGTATCCATCATGTGCATACCACATAATTTCAGCCCCAGATCAGCGCCAGCCTCGTAGAGGGTTTCAAATACATGGCCTGCCTGGTCGGCGCTAACGTAAACCTCCCAACCCAGCTCCCCCACATAGGTAACGCGGTGAACGCGCGCTTGCCCCATCCCAATATCGATGGCTTGTGATGTGCCGAAGGGGTTCACAGCATTGCTGAAATCATTGGGCGAAACACGTTGCAGCAACGCGCGTGATTTTGGCCCCATTACGGCCAGAACCCCCTCGCCCGCTGTCACATCAGTAATGACGACATTGAAGTCACCCTGATTTCGGCGCATCCACGTCTCATCCGCCAGTCGCGTGGCCGCTGGCGTCACGACCAAATACGCGGTTTCTGACATGCGTGTTACTGTAACGTCGGACTCTATCCCACCGTTATTGTTCAGAAATTGGGTGTAGATAATCTTGCCGATGGGGCACGAATAATCACCACCCCCGATGTGGTTCATAAAGGCTTCGGCATCGCGCCCTTCTACGCGGATCTTGCCGAATGATGACATGTCATACATGCCCACATTTTCGCGGATCGCCATATGTTCACGCTTGGCGTTCTCGAACCAGTTCTGGCGCTTCCAGCTGTATTCATAGTCACGGGTTTGGCCTTCGTCAGCGAACCAGTTGGCGCGCTCCCACCCTGCAATTTCGCCCATGACGCCGCCGCGGTCCAACAGATGCTGATGGAACGGTGTTCTGCGCACGCCGCGCGCGGTCGCTTTCTGACGATAGGGGAAGTGGTCAGCATAAAGCAGGCCCAGTGCCTCTGTCGCACGGTGTTTCAGATAGGTCTTGTTGCCCTGAAACGGTTGCATACGGCTGACATCAACGTCGCCAAGGTCAAAAGGTTTTTCGCCCTTGTCCATCCATTCGGCCAACGCCATCCCGGCGCCGCCTGCCGACTGGATACCGATGGAGTTGAACCCGGCGGCAACCCAAACATTGTCCATCTCAGGTGCCTGTCCAAGGTGATAGGCATCATCAGGCGTAAAACTTTCAGGACCGTTGAAGAAGGTGTGAATCCCGGCCTCACCCAACATTGGCAGGCGTTCCACTGCCCATTCGAGAATGGGTTCGAAATGGTCGAAGTCTTCGGGCAGTTGGTCGAACTCGAAATCATCGGGGATGCCGTTCATCGCCCAGGGCTTGGCATTTGGTTCAAACGCGCCGAGCATCATCTTGCCAGCGTCTTCCTTGTAGTACGCGCACTCATCAGGCACGCGCAGAACAGGTAATTGTGTCAGCCCTTCAATGGGTTCGGAAACGATGTAAAAGTGTTCGCAAGCATGCAGCGGTACATTAACACCCAACATCTTGCCAACTTCATGGCCCCACATACCGCCGCAGTTTACCACCATGTCACAAGCGATGTGACCGCTCGCGCCGTCTTCACCTGTCCAATCGACACCAGTGATGCGACGGCCGGCACGGGTTACACCCGTGGCTTTTACGCGCTCTTTCACGATCGCGCCGCGCATTCGCGCGCCCTTGGCCATGGCAAGCGCAATGTTCGCAGGGTCGCCCTGCCCGTCTTTGTCGAGGTAAACACCGGCCACCACACCATCGATATTCAGGTGGGGGTATTTTGCCTTTACTTCGGCGGGGGAAATTTCCTCAACATCCACACCAAAGGCGCGCGCCATTGATGCTTGTCGGAAAATCTCTTCCTTGCGCTCTTCGGTAAGGGCAACTGTGATTGAACCGACCCGCTTGAACCCGGTCGCGACGCCTGTTTCAGCTTCGAGGTTGCCGTAAAGCTCTTGGCTATATTTCGCGAGCTTGGTCATGTTTGCCGTCGCGCGCAACTGGGCAATCAGGCCCGCGGCATGCCATGTGGTGCCGGAAGTCAGTTGCTTCCGCTCCAGAAGAACAACGTCCTTCCACCCGAGTTTGGTCAGGTGATAGGCAACGGAACATCCAATTACACCGCCACCAATAATGACGACACGCGCAGAGGTCGGAAGATCAGCCATCAGTTTGTTCCTTCGATAGAAAACTTGTCACGCAGTGCCGCGATATGCGCAGGCCCGACCTCACAACAGCCACCAATGATCGTGGCACCCAGGTCTACCCATTGCTGCGCAAAAGCAGCGTATTCCGCTGGCCCAAGATCCGTGCGGGCCTTGAGCACGGCCACCGTTGGATTGTCTTCCTTGAACGCATCAGTGATCCCGGTGAAACCGTTCGCATAGGCACCAAGCGGGCATGACACGCCGGACAACAACGGCAAAGCAGCGGTGACCGCCTCGGGCAATGAGCAATTCACCAAAAGTGCATCCGGTTTCAAGTCAGCAACCACGGGCAGAATATCTTCGACAGGCTCGCCTGACCGCAGGCGCGTGCCGTCCTCATCCGAGACGGAAATTGCAAGCCACACCGGTTTCCCGACCGTTTGCGCCCCCATCAAGGCACCGCGCGCTTGCTCAACCGATGACATCGTCTCGCAGATGAACAGATCAACGTAAGGGGCCTGCAATTTGGCTATCTCAGCATAAAGCGGCGCAGCTTCCGAAGCTGGCGGAACAAGGTCAGGGCGATAGGAGGCCCCAAGCGGGCCCAGCGATCCTGCAACCTTGCCGCGCCCGGCGGCATCCCGCGCGGCAACGGCCAGTTCGCATGCGGTGGCGTGCAGGCCTTCAAACCTGTCCTCTACCCCGTTGTTGGCAAGACGATCCCGCAAGGCGTTGTAAGTATTGGTTGTTGCGATATCGGCGCCCGCCGCGAAATAGTCATCGTGAATCTCTCGCACGATCGCGGGCGCAGACATCATCACCTCCAGCCCCCACAGTGGCGTCGGCTCCCCCGGTGCGCGGGTGACGATTTCCTGGCCAATGCTGCCATCAAGAATAGTGATCATTTCCGGAACCCCTCCGCAAACCGGCGAAGCCGTTTCAAAGCGTCAGCCAGTTCATCATCTGCAATGGTCAATGCGATACGCACGAAGCCCGCAGCAACTGTGCCGAAACTTTCCCCCGGCATCACGGCGATTTTTTCTTCGGCAAGTAAACGCAGGGCAAAGGCCTCGCCGCTTACGCCAAGACCGCGGAGATCCACCATCACATACATCGCGCCATCGGGGGGCGATACACGCAGCACGTTGGAACCGCCAAGCACATCAACCGCGATATCGCGACGGCGTTTGTAGCGGGCACCGACGTTGGCTTGCTCTTCATCGCCATCGCGAAGCGCGGTTTCTGCGGCTTGCTGTATAAAGCCGGGCACGCCGTAAGTGGTAGCATTCGCAAGGTCGCGCAGCCCCAGAATTACCGGGCGATCCGCAACAACCCATCCCAACCGAAAACCAGTCATCACGTGAGACTTGGACATTGACCCCACGATCATGGTCCGCTCAGCCATTCCGGGTAATGAACGGGGGCTAAGGTGCGCCCCTTCGTGTACCTGGCTGTCATAAACCTCATCGGAAATCAGCCACAGGTCACGGGTGCGGCAAACTTCAGCAATCGTTTCAAGGGTTTCGCGGGAATAAACAGCGCCTGTCGGGTTATGGGGCGTATTGATCAACAACGCCTTTGCCCCCTTAGTCGAGGCCATCAATTCATCAGCATCAAGCTGGAACCCCCGGTCGGGGTTTGCCCTGACCGTCGCAACATGCCCCCCCACGCCACGCACCGTCGAAGGATAGGTCGCATAATAAGGATCAACGATGCAGCATGTATCACCGGGATCGAGCGTTGCACTCATACAGGCAAAAAGCGCCGCCTGCCCGCCCGTCGTGATCGTGACATTTTCAACATCAGCCGCGGTTCCGGTCATCGCGGTCACACGTTCAGCAACAGCTGCACGCAGGCCCGGTTGGCCCTGAATATAGGCATAGCCCGTATTTCCACCACGCGCCGATGCGTCCATCGCATCCAGGATAAATGGCGCAGTAACCTGATCATGCTCCCCGATGGAAAGCATGGTGATATGTTCCCCGGCTTCCATCATGCGGCGCGCTTCATAATAAACAGCCCAGCCATCGTCGGCACCAGGCTCACCATTAAGATTGATCAAACGCTCAGATAGTTTCATGCCTCGGCCTCGGTATTCGTTGAAACGACACTGACCCAGTGCCGCAATATCGCACGGTGGAACGGAAGAATCAGGGCAAGGTATACGCGCCCCGAAGCGCCGTTGAACCAGACTTCTGTGGTAAAGGATACGGTCGCATCCTCGTGTTTTTCCACAGTGATGGCAAAGTCGAGGTGTTTATCCGCCGCGCCGCTGGAATAGACCGATTCATCATCCCGGAGTACGGGCAGATGCATCAAGAATGAGGCATCCGCCTGCTCGTGAATATCCGTCGCCGTTTTCAAGCCAAACAATCGCCCGATGCGATCACGCAAGCGCAACATCGCTTCAAACCAAGCCGGCGTTTGCGCGATTGCATGGGCCATAAGGGCCTTTGGTGGCAGGTCGAGCGCCTGACCTCTGCTGTGAAAACTATCAGCAAAGTCAGCCACTCGATCAGGGCGACGGAATGTTTCCATCAGGCGCGGATACGATCGTTTGCAGGATCCCAGAGCGGTTGATCAGCCTGAACAACCGCCTTGAACCGTTCGCCATAGATTTCAACCTCCAGTTCGGTCCCTTCCACCGCAAGGTCAGTACGAATGACCGACAAGGCAATGGATTTACCAATGCGATACCCAAAGCCACCGGATGTTGTTTCACCCACCACTTCATCACCTGACCAGATGGTGGACATATACGGGGCATCCGCTGCGCCCGCGTCCACGATCAGCGTTGCAAAAGCCTTTTTCGATCCCTGCTGCTTTTCATTCAGCAAAGCGGCCTTGCCGGGGAAATCCTGCGGCTTGTCGAGCTTGACGAAGCGATCAAGACCGCCCTCCAACAAGCTGTAATCAGTGGATAAATCACCCTTCCAGGTGCGATAGCCTTTTTCCAGGCGCAGACTGTCGAGCGCATACATGCCGAACGGTTTTGCGCCTGCCGCCAACAGCGCCGCATAAATCTCGGGCGCATCTGCGTTGGCGGCGTGAACCTCCCACCCAAGTTCCCCGGCGAAAGACACGCGGATCATGCGCACGGCCTTACCGCAACAGGTCGCTTCCTGATGGGTGAGCCAGCCCAGCGACAGGTCCGCATCACACATGCCAGACAGGATATCGCGTGACTTGGGGCCGGTGACGATCATCGCCACAACCTCGGTGGTGCGGTCTGTCAGGGTCAGGTGATCGGGCAGGTTCCGGGTCAACACCTCACGGTCATGCCATTGCGCGGCGGCGGCCGTGATAAGGGTGAAATCATCCTCTGCCTTACGAACCAACGACATCTCAGTCAGAATACGCCCGCGATTGTCCGCAAAATAGATCAGGTTCATGCGCCCGATTTTGGGCAATGCCCCTGCAATCTGACCACGCAACCATTCAGCAGCCCCCGCGCCGCTCAGATCAAAACGGGAGAACCCACACAGGTCGAGCACACCGCAGTGATCACGCACGGCTTCACATTCTTCTTTGACACGCGCGGTCCATGGTCCCTGACGCTCCCACGTGTGGGTACTTTCTTCAGAGGTATCGTCGCCGGGGTGCGCAAACCAGTTTGCCCGCTCCCACCCGTTGTAGGCCCCCATGACACCGCCATTTTCGACGATTGCGTCATGGTTTGGTGACAATTTCTTGTTCCGCCCGGCGGGCCATTCGTGGTGGGGGAAATGCATGGCGTATTCGTGGCCGTAAACCTCCATCCCCTTCTGAATGCAGTAATCCTCGTCGGTGTAATCGGTGTAACGGCGCGGATCGACCGCCCACATATCCCATTCCGTCTCGCCTTCGGTGATCCATTCGGCAAGCACCTTACCGGCACCGCCGGCCTGCGCGATGCCGAACGTAAAGACGCACGCCTCAAACGCGTTCTTCACACCGGGCATCGGGCCGATCAGCGGCAAGCCGTCGGGCGCATAGGGAATAGGCCCGTTGATGACCTTGTTCACGCCAGCGGTACCGAGCAGCGGGACACGGGCCATTGCGTCCTCAATATACCATTCCAGCCGCTCCAGATCGTCGGGGTAAAGCTGGAACGAGAAGTCTTCGGGCATTGGATCGTCAGGTGTGACCCAGTGAGCCTTGCAGTTCCGCTCATACGGCCCAAGGTTCAGGCCGGTTTTCTCCTGCCGCAGGTAATAGCTTGAATCCACATCACGCAGCAGTGGCAGCTTGCCATTTTCCTTGGTCCAAGCTTCCAGTTCCGGAGTTTCGTCGGTCAGCATGTACTGGTGGCTCATCACCATCATGGGCACCGTGCGCCCGCCATAGGGCTTGAACCACTCGCCAACGCGCTGCGCATAATACCCGGCGGCGTTCACGACAAATTCGCACCGAATGTCACCTTTTTCAGTCTGCACGACCCATTCATCGCCATCGCGCGTTACCCCCGTTGCTGGCGTAAACCGAAGGACCTGACAGCCAAGGTCACGCGCACCTTTGGCGAATGCCTGTGTGATCTGCGCGGGGTCCATATCGCCGTCGAATGGGTCATAGAACCCGCCCTCCAGATCATGTGTTTCCATGAACGGGTATTTGTCTTTCATGTCCTGAATGGACATCATCTCCACCGGCATGCCCTGATAGCGGCCCATGCCGCAGGCGCGCTCAAACTCCTGCATACGCTCTTTGGAATGCGCGAGACGGACGGAGCCAGTGACGTGATAATTGATAGGATAATCAACCTCATCACCAATGGTGCGGTACAATTCCGTGGAATACCGCTGCATGTTCATAATCGCCCAGGAATTGGAGAACGTCGGGATGTTACCCGCCGCGTGCCATGTCGAACCCGCGGTCAGCTCGTTCTTCTCCAGCAAAACACAATCTGACCAACCCGCTTTGGCGAGGTGATAGAGAACCGAAGCACCAACGGCGCCACCGCCGATAATGACAACCCGCGCAGTCGTAGGAAACTCAGCCATATCAGGCTCCTTCAATCGAGGATGAGACGGGCGGCAAGGCCGCCGAAAACAAAAGCACTAACCCGGTTCAGGACGCGGGAAGCACGGCGAAGACGTGTGGTAAATGCCCCGGCAAGGCCGCCGACAACGGCATTTACGCTAAACCCTGTGCAGATGAAGATCATCCCCAGCACAACAATCTGCGCCCATACAGCACCGCGTGCGGGGTCTGTGAACTGGGGCAGAAAAGCAAAGATAAACAGCGCCGTCTTGGGGTTCAGAACATTTGTCATAAACCCACGCTGAGCGACCCGCCCCAAAGGCGCAGCGGCGCTTTTGATCTCATCGGGGGCCGGGCTGCACCACATCTGAACCGCCAACCAGAAAAGATAAGCCGCACCAATGTAACGCAGCGCGTCATAGGCGAGCGGTTCTGCCTGAATCAGTGCTGCCACACCGAGCGATGCGAGAATGATATGAACCACAACGCCAAGATTGATACCGACCGATGCGGCCACCGCTGCTCGTGGTCCGCCCGAAACGCCTGACGCAATGGTAAACATCATATCCGCGCCCGGCGTGAAATTCAGCGCAAGACAAGCCGCCACAAAGGTGAGCAACGTCGCCGCCGTGGGCAGAAAGATCGCGATATCGTACATCAGTTCAATACACGGGCGGTGCGATGACCCAGATCACGACCGCCTCCGCTTCACCGGGGTTACGCCAGCGATAAGGTTCGCCGCGAAACCGGAACGCATCGCCAGCATGAAGATGGAACATCTGATCACCGATCCACAGCATCAGTTCGCCAGTGACCAGATATCCTGCTTCTTCGGTCGGGCGTTGTTGCGGAGCGTCGATCTGCGCACCGGGGTCGAACACCGAACGCACGATTTCAAACGCGCCGCCAAGGTCAGGCGACAGCAACATCTCCGTCAGGCCGCCCTCTGGCGCACCGAGGCTACGACCTGCGCTGCCGCGAACGATATATCCACGTTCTTCCCTTGGCGCTGACTGATCACCAAAGAACAGGCTGAGCGGGGCATCGAGCTTTTCCGCCAGCAAACGCAAATCATTGATGGTTGGAACGGAAAGGCCACGCTCCACCTGACTGAGCCAGCCAATCGAACGCCCGGTCGCTTCTGCCAGGTCGGCAAGTTTCACACCACGTGATTTACGAAGCGCGCGCAAATCAGCCCCCACCCCTCCTGTCAGGTCATCATCCACAGTGATGTTCGCCGTATCGCCCATTCAGTTCCTGCCCGCTCAGGGAAAGTAAGGTTCGTGAAATTTAGGCCAACAATTTCACGAACCAGCCATGATGCACCTACGTTTGCGACAAGAAGTGGTCGGAAAATGTCAAAACCACCGCTGAACACAAAAAAAGGGCCCAGCATCATGCCGGGCCCTTTCAGGAACATCGTGAAGATTGGATCAGTCGATCTTTACCGCAACAAAGCGAAGATCGCTGCCTGACTGTACCAGCATCAACACAGATTTCCGCGCTTCGCCTTTTGCGGCGGCAACACCGCCACGAACATCAGCGGGGGTTGCAACGGCTTTTTGTGCGACTTCGACGATCACATCGCCGGGGCGAATGCCCTTCTGTGCAGCGGCGCTGCCTGCGTCGACCTCAACAACCAGAACGCCTTTCACATCGGATTCAATGTTATTGTCGGCGCGGTTGGTTTCAGTCAGCGGTTCCAGTTTCATGCCGAGGGCCGTTTCAGCGACCTGCGCCGTTTCAGGCTTGTCAACTTCGGCAGGTGGTGATGCCGGGCCTTCTTCAAGCAAGCCCAGCACGACTTTCAGCGTCTGGGTTTTGCCATCGCGCCACACCACCACGCGTACATCCTTGCCTACCTCTGTCTCGGCAACCATGCGTGGCAGATCTTTCATTTCGACAACATCACGGCCATCAAATTTCAGGATCACGTCGCCCGCCTCCAAGCCGCTATCAGCGGCAGGGCCATCAGGAGTGACCTCAGAGATCAGCGCACCTTTTGGCGTATCAAGGCTAAGCCCCTCTGCCAGTTCTTCCGTCACAGATTGAATGCGTACACCCAGCCACCCACGGCGCGTGCGGCCATGTTCGCGGAGCTGCGTGACAACTGTTTTCACAAGGTTTGAAGGCACGGAAAAGCCGATGCCGATTGACCCGCCTGACGGCGAAAAGATCGCCGTATTCACGCCAATCACGTCGCCATCCATGTTGAACAACGGGCCGCCAGAGTTACCCCGGTTGATGGCCGCATCCGTCTGGATGAAATCATCATATGGGCCAGAGTTAATGTCGCGATTGCGGGCGGAGATGATGCCGGCGGACACTGAACCGCCAAGGCCAAACGGGTTACCGATTGCCAGAACCCAGTCACCAACGCGCGCCGCATCGCTGTCACCGAATGCAACAAAGGCAAGTGGTGCCGCGGGAACCACCTTGAGCAAGGCCACGTCTGTTTTCGGGTCCGTGCCGATCAGCGTCGCGGGCAGTGAAGAGCCATCAGTGAAATTCACGACGATTTCATCAGCGTCTTCAATCACGTGGTTGTTGGTTACGATGTACCCTTCCGGGTCAACAACAAAACCCGAACCCAACGAAGACACTTCGCGCGGCTGCCGGTTGCCCTCGCGATCGAAAAACTCGCGGAACAGCTCTTCCATACCCGGAGGGGCATTGGGGCGCTGCCCACTGTGGGGCGCGGCACGAAGCTGCGTGGTGGAGATGTTTACAACCGCAGGGCTGAGCCGTTCGGCCAGGTCTGCAAACCCGTCAGGGGCCGCCACACCGGCGCGCGGTGCCGCAGCGATCAACGCCATCAACATCAGTGCGCACAAGTGGCGCAGCATATTGGTGCCGTTTGAACGCGCCCGCAGAAGGTCACGGGGGAAAGAGTGATTTTTAGGTGATGGTAAGCGCACAGGTCGCCTCCTCATTACTTGATGTCGATGCGATCCAGATCGACATAAAATGCGCCGGGAATGTGGCGCTGGCAACGTATTTATTACACTACGTTTCACAAACGTGAGAGGTCCGACACCAAGGTGCCGGACCCCACGGTTTTCTTACTCAGAAACCTGATCACCCTTGAGGTAATCAAAGAACTCGCTGTCTGGTGACATGACCATGGTCGAATTGTCCCCTTTCAACGCGTTCTCATAGGCGCTCAGCGAGCGATAGAAGGCGAAAAACTCAGGATCACGCCCGAAAGCTTCGGCAAAAATCGCGTTGCGTTCGGCGTCAGCCTCACCGCGAATGATCTCGGAGTTTTTCACAGCCTCGGACACCAGCTCAACCGCCTGACGATCTGCTGTTGCCCGGACGATCTGCGCCGCCTCTTTACCACGGGCACGCTCATCGGCGGCTTCACGCTGACGTTCTGCCTCCATACGTGCAAATGTCGCTTCGAGGTTCTGCTCTGGCAGATCAGCACGTTTGATGCGTACGTCGATGATCTCAACGCCAAGTGTCAGGGCGTTCGCACGCGCTGAATTACGAATCTGCATCATGAGTGCAGCCCGGTCTTCGCTAAGGATATCATTGGAACGTACGTTACCAAGGATCGCGCGAAGCGACGCGTTCAGGATTCGGTCCAGACGATCAGCACCGGCCAACTCGCCGCCACCGGCAACCGCAAGCCGGAATTTCACCGGGTCAGTAATACGCCAGCGCGCAAACGCCTCAACAACGAGACGACGATCATCAAGGGGCGTTACCTCAAGCTGGTCCGTTTCCAGGCCCAAAATGCGGTCTTCGTAGTAAACGACGTTCTGAATGAACGGCAGTTTGAAATTCAAACCCGGTTCCGTCTGAACATCTTTGACCTGCCCGAACTGAAGCACGATGGCCTGCTTACGTTCATCGACGATATACACCGAGGACAGAACAACAAAGAGAACGGCGACCAACGCACCGATAATTAGGTGAAGACGTGACATCTTAGTTGCCTCCCTTACGGAGTTCATTCAACGGCAGGTAAGGCACGACGCCCTGTCCCCCGCCCGCATTGTCGTCGATGATGACCTTGTCGACGTCGCCCAAAACGCGCTCCATCGTTTCAAGATAAAGGCGCTTCCGCGTCACTTCCGGCGCTTTGGCGTATTCTTCATACACCGCCTTGAAGCGGCTGGCTTCACCCTGTGCACCGTTAACCAGTTTCGCACGGTACCCTTCGGCTTCCTGCAACATCTGAGCTGCCTCACCGCGCGCACCAGCAAGGGTCTGGTTGGCATAGGCGTCGGCCTGCTTCTCCAGCGTATCGCGTTCCTGTTCAGCTGCCTGAACATCGCGGAAGGCGTCGATTACCTCTTGCGGGGGGTCGGCCTTGTCAAAGTTGACCCGGACGACGTTTACGCCACTTTCGTAGCTTTCAAGCGTGGCCTGAATAAGCTCCTGAACCTCTGCGCTGACGGCTTCACGGTCACGGTTGAGGATGGGTTTCAAGGCGCTGCGGCCGATAACTTCGCGCATTGCCGATTCAGAAACGGCGCGAATGGTTTCGGGTGGCTGCGCAAGGTTGAACAGATATTTTTCCGGGTCGCGGATGTTCCAGACCACCTGGAAATCAATGTCGACGATGTTCTCGTCACCAGTCAGCATCAAACCCTGATCTGCAATGCGCCCAGTACGTTGCGCGGAAGAGTTAACACCGATGTCGATGATATTCTCACGCGTTACGGGAAGGATCTCAGCAGATTGAATTGGCCACAGGATGAAGTTCAAACCCGGCTCACCAACGCCAGAGCGTTCGCCAAACGTCAGCACAACTGAGCGTTCTTCGGGCTTGACCGTGTAAGCCGCGTTGTAACCGTAAAACAAGACAGCTGCGAGCCCCGCAAGGAGCCATCCGCCCTTGCCCATGCCGCCGCCGCCAGATGCGCCGTTCTTGCGGCCACCGCCGCCACCGCCAACGATGACTTTCAGGCGCTCGCGCCCTTCTTTCAGGATATCTTCGATGTCGGGCGGGCGATTGCCGCCGCCGCCACCACCGCCGCGGTTTGGGCCGCCGCCCCCATTATTACCGCCACCGTTACCCCAAGGGGATTTATCGTTGTCGTTATCGCCGCCGCCGCCCCAGGGGCCGCCTCCATTACTGGACATTGGCATTCCTTCTTTCTCCTTGCACGTTGTTTGAAGTCACGTCTCAAACAGGGTCGCGCATCGTCACAAGTTCCTCAGCCGCAGTGGGGTGCACCGCAACTGTTCGGTCGAAATCTTCTTTGGTTGCACCCATCTTTACGGCAACACCTGCAAGTTGGATCATCTCACCAGCACCATGGCCGACAATATGAACCCCACGCACGCGCCGGTCGGATTTGGTCACAACCAGTTTCATCAGCATTTTTTCCGCACGGCCACTGATCGTTGCCATCATCGGGCGGAAGGAAGCCTTGTAGACTTCGATCTCCCCCAATTCGCGCGCCTGATCCTCGCTTAGCCCAACCGTGCCGATTTCAGGCTGGGTGAATACCGCCGTCGCCACATCAGAGTGATCAGGTTTGGTGGGGTTGCCGCGGAAAACCGTTTCAACAAATGCCACCCCTTCGCGGATTGCCACGGGGGTCAACGCCATACGGTCTGTCACATCACCAACCGCATAGATGGAGGGTATGTTCGTCTGGCTGTATTCATCCACGACAATCGCGCCGTTTCTGGACATCTCGACACCAGCAGCCTCAAGCCCGAGCCCCGCAGTGTTCGGTTTCCTGCCCGTTGCATAAAGCACGCAATCAACGGTCAGAACCTCACCGTTGTTCAGCGTCACATCGTACGCGCCGTTGATGGCCGCGATGCTGGCAACATCAAAATTAAAGCGCAGGTTGACACCCTGCTCCGCCATCTCACCGGCCACATGCTCACGCAGGTCATCATCAAAGCCACGCAAGATCATGTCACCGCGGTAAAGTTGCGTAACCTCAGTGCCAAGCCCATTCAGGATACAGGCAAATTCTGATGCGATGTAACCACCACCCACGATCAGCGCGCGTTTCGGCTGCGTTGGCAGGTCAAAAATGTCGTTGGATGTGATGGCAAGCTCTGAGCCGGGGAAATCAGGCACGAAAGGCGCACCGCCCGTGGCAACCAAAATGTGCTTGGCGCTTACCACGCGATCTTGCGCAACGAGGCGAACCTCATGCGTGCCGACAACTTCTGCACGTTCATGGAAAACCTCGGCACCGGCACCGCCGACGTTTTTGGCATAAAGCCCTTCAAGCCGCGTTATCTCCGCGTCTTTTGCCGCGCGCAGTTTGTTCCAGTCAAAACTGGTTTCGCCAACCGTCCAGCCAAACCCGACGGCATCTTCAAAAGCATGCGAAAAGGCAGAGGCATAGACCATCAGCTTTTTGGGCACGCAGCCCCGGATCACGCATGTGCCACCATAGCGAAACTCTTCCGCAATCGCGACTTTTGCGCCTTCTGCCGCTGCCAATCTGGCAGAGCGCACGCCGCCTGAACCGCCACCAATTACGAAAAGATCATAGTCAAAAACGTCGGTCATGTAGTCTCCCATTGGTACATGTCTCGTACCTTGGCTAGAACTTAGGGCGCACCACCCTGTTTCGCAATGCAAGGCGGTCCAGCTTCCTGCTCAAACCACGACAAACGATGCGGTTTCAGGCGATCACGCCGTCGCCTGTTCAATTACCCGTGCTGAACCGTCTTCAAGCCCGATCACCACAGATGTCGCCATCCCGATGAATAACCCGGTTTCAACAACCCCCGGCAAGGCCAGCAATCGTGCAGAAAGGCCAGATGCATCAGCGATTTCTTGCAAATGCAGATCCAGAATGAAGTGCGCTTCATCTGCGACAAACCTTTCGCCATCCTTCATTCGCCATGATGTTTCGCGTCCGCCAACATCTTCGTCCGCCAAAATCCGCTCAACATCGGCCCGCGTGGTTTCCGCGCCAAAGCGTACGATCTCTATGGGCAGCGGGTAACGACCGAGCGTCGCAACATGTTTGGAAGGGTCCGTGATCACGACCATTTTATCCGCAGCTGATGCAACGATTTTTTCCTGAAGCAATGCGCCGCCGCCACCCTTGATCAGCGTCATGGCATCATCAAATTCATCCGCACCGTCGATGACCACATCCAAACGCCCGGCGGCATCCAGTGTTGTTGTCACAATGCCACATTGCTCCGCCAGTTCCCGCGTCCGGGTGGAAGTTGGAACGCAGGTGATCTGTAAACCCTTCCCTACGCGTTCCCCCAGAATACGAACCAGCCAGGCAGCGGTGGACCCGGTGCCCAGACCAACCTTCATGCCGTCACTTACATAGTCGGCCGCCCTTGACGCTGCTGCGTATTTTGCCTTGTCGGCGGCGTTGGTCGGCTGAGGTAACGAAATTGCGTTCATGGCCGGCGGCTCCCGTCTGGATGATCGCCCCGTTCATGCGTGAAACCGACTGAGGTCGCAAGACAGATCATCAGCCATTCCGGGCGTTTTCCGCGTTAATCGGGCTTTCGCACGTCACAAATCGCACGAAGGGTGCTTGCCAATCGCTCCTTTGGCAGGATCAGCAATGCGCCGCGACTTTCAAACCCAAGGCGGACGACCTTCGCGGATGCTTCGTTGGATGTCGCAATCACCCCACCCGGCGCAAGGGTTAATCCATCCAGCGGCCAGCGCAGACCTTCACTCGTTCCGCGTACAGGCAAAAGCGGAAAAAGCGAAACGCGCTGCCCGACCGTAGCTTCAAAGGATATACTGCGCGGTGCCGCGCAGATCACGTCTTCATCAGCGACCAGCAAAACCGGACGGGGCTCTCGGAGTATTGAACTGAAGACGGCAAGCTCGTGGTCAATCCGCCCGCCGATAAATCCGACACCGATGAAAAACGGGGCGGTTACGGTTCTCAGGCACTTATCGAAATCGGTGCTGTCCTGCTCGGCAATATGCACGAGGCGGTCACCAAGCGCAGCATCCCACCCCGCCCGATGAGAGAGGGAATCAAGATCCCCCACGATCAGATCTGGTGTCAGGCCGGGGTGACGCTCCGCCAATGCGTTCGCGCCACCATCAGCACAGACCAATGTTGGCGCATGGGCAAGCGCGCGGGTCAAATCTTGATCCTGCCAAGGGCCGCCACCCAGCAAGGTTACGCCACCGTCGAAAGCTGCACGCACTATCTTCCCCTTTTTGGCACCTTACGCCCGGCAAGGCCGTCAGATTTGCACCCAAGCTGTTCAATAGTAAAATGACAACTTGAAAAACCGTTACCGCCCCGTTGTGCAGAACTGCAAATACGTGCCGGTCTATGGCCGCTCAGCCGTTGCATAACGACACAGACGCGGCGTTCTGCCCCTTTCCAAGCGGTCAAAAATGGCGCATTTCCTGAAGAGCAGCAAATGTCGTTTTTTGCGCAGACCCCATTCAGGATAAAGGTCCATGAGCCAGTCTCACTCCGTCACAAAACCATCAGATTCCCAAAACAACGCGCCCAGCACACGTGAAGCGC
Organism: Pikeienuella sp.; assembly: GCA_049608645.1. GTDB lineage: Bacteria > Pseudomonadota > Alphaproteobacteria > Rhodobacterales > Rhodobacteraceae > Pikeienuella. The sequence goes on from JBMYXS010000043.1 coordinate 28,093, forward strand.
GCAAACCGCTGATTGACCGTCTGATCGATCCCTCAAATGTGGTATTTTCGCTGGTATTTTGCCAGCAAACGCGCCGGGAATTCGAGGTTCAGCAAGCAAGCTGAACCAAACGCTCTCGCGGCGCAGCCCTGCGCGCGGGTTTCCGGCCTAAGCGTGCGTTAGACAGGTTGTGCGTCCGTGACTTCATAGCGCACGACTGTACGGTCGATAATCCGTAAATCAGCTATGCGAGCAAGGAACGCCTCCATGTGGGGTGTTTCCATATGAAGCGCGAGGTCTTCCTCGCTCCGCCATTCTTCATAAAGGCGGAACCGCGTGAGCTGGTTGATATCCACATAAAATCGATAGCTGATGCAGCCTTCTTCCTGCTCCGTCCGGCGCACCATTTCAGCGGCAATGGTCGTCGCCGGCCATACATCTTCCGGATGAACGTCAATCGTTCCGGTAACAACGATCATGCCCGCTTCCCTTTGCTGATTTCAGCCACCAATGTACCGATGTGGGTCATACCCGGATCATCGACGCCAATGGCCTGTAATTGTTCAATGGTATTCATCAAGTATTCCAGATTGCTGCCTGCCGGGCCATGCGCTGTGGCAATAACCTCGGCCTGTGCCTCCAACGACAGCCCCCCACGATATTGAACGTGCGACCTGTCCATGACGTAACAGAGGCCGGGCGCGCGCACGTCACCCTCGATTTCCAATTCGAGAAATTTTTCAAGATAGGAATATGTGACAAGCTCTCGGTCACGCAGATATTGATGAACGCGGGCGCGGTCAGTGGCCGAAACACGAAAGGCAACCCCCTCGCATCGGGCATCGGGTTCCTCATCCAGCGCAAGGACAAGCCCAGGAAATTCCGGCGTCCCACGATAGGTTATGCTGTCGAGGCAGAAACGCCGCACATAACCGGGCAAGGCAGCCCGTCGTCGCTCAACATACTCAAAGCCCGGCTTCCACATAAGTGAGCCGTACCCAAACACCCAAAGGTCTTCCGTTTCTTTCATCATGGCGCAAGTCTATAACGGCGAAGACCACTATGACCAGCGAAGGACTACACACGTGAAATTCAAATTCCTTGGGGTTTTGATTGTTCTTGGTATCGCACTTTGGTTTGGCTGGTGGTGGCTGGCTGCGACCGCGCAAAAAGAAGCCCTTTCAGGCTGGTTGTCAGAGCGCCGCGCCGCGGGCTGGCAAGCCGAAGCGGTTGATATCAATGTAAAAGGCTTCCCCAATCGCCTGGATGCGACAATCACCAACCCTGCTCTGGCTGACCCGGTTTCGGGCTGGGCGTGGGAGGCACCTTTTCTGCAAATCCATCAGATCGCCTACAACCCTTCGCAGGCCATCGTTATCTGGCCAGAAACACAAACGATTGCCGCGCCCGGCGCAGTTGCAACGCTGACGGCCAAGGTGATGCAAGCCAGTCTGACCTTGGGCAATATCGCTGACGTTCAGGTAGAGCGGGCTTCCTTTGAGGCCCGCGGCGCCGTGATCACGGGCGTTGACGGGTGGAACGCCAATGCGGAATCCTGGGTGCAACATATCCGGCGCGCGCCCGATGCTGGCCCCGAGAACGCCTACGAATTTCGCGGCGATGGCGTGCGGATCATTTTACCAAAGGTCTGGCGCGCGGTTCTCGACCCGACGGGCACCCTGCCCCCCTCGATTGAAAGCATCACCTTCGAAGGGCGCGCGGCCTTTGACCGCCCGCTCAACCGCTATGCACTGGAAGGCGCGAAACCGCAGGTCGTTGCCTTGTCGCTGAAGGAAGCAAAACTCGGTTGGGGTGGTCTTGCCCTGTCTGTTACGGGTTCGCTCAAGGCCGATGCGAACGGCTATGCGCAGGGGGAGATGAAGGTAGACGCTCATCAATGGGAAGACATGGTTGATGCGGCCATTGCCACTAACATTCTGAGCGAAACCATGGGCGACGCCGTGAAAACCGGGCTTGGCCTGCTGGCGCGCCTATCCGGTGACAAGAACCACATTACGGCCCCTCTCACGTTTTCGGGCGGGCTAATGAAAATTGGCCCCATTCCGATAGGCGCCGCGCCCAAACTGGTGAACTGATGCACATCCATGATTTCACCTGTGACTTGACCTTACATCACGGCGGCATTCTGCACGGTGCGCGCCTCAGGTACGCGGTAATGGGAAAGTTGAATGAGGCGGCAGACAATCTTGTCGTCTTTCCAACCAGCTACGCCGGTACCCATGAAAATGTGCAATGGCTGATTGGGGCGGATAAGGCGCTCGACCCCGCAAAATATTGCATCGTTATTCCCAACCAACTTGGTAACGGCGAAAGCCTGTCGCCTTCGGACGGCGCTGGGCCGGGGTTTCCGCGTATCTCGCATGCCGACAATATCGAAATTCAGCGGCAGATGTTGGCATCTGCATTTTCAGGGGCGGATATCGCACTTGCCATCGGCTGGTCGATGGGCGCGCAACAGGCCTGCCGTTGGGCCGTCGAGGCGCCCGCGCACGTCAAACGTCTGATGATGATTTGCGGCACTGCCCGCACCCGCCCCCACAACCGCGTGTTTCTCGAAAGCCTGCTCGCCACGCTGCGCGTTGATCCGCGGTATCAGACCGACGAGCCACCTGAAGCAGGCCTGAAAGCCTTCGGGCGCATTTATGCAGGGTGGGCGCATTCACAAATGTGGCTGCGAGAGCAAAAGCATCAGCTACTTGGCTTTGACACGCTCGAAGATTGGGTAGCCGGGTTTTGGGAAGCTCGGTTTGGCGCGCGTGATGCCAATAACCTGACTTCGATGGCTCTTACCTGGATCGACCATGACGTTGCTGATGGTGGTGATCTTGCGGCGGCGTTGGGCCGTATCACGGCCGACACAATCGTGATGCCTTCGGCAACTGACCTCTATTTCACACCCGCCGACTGTCTTGCCGATGCCGAACTGATCCCACATGCCGAATTCCGCGAAATTCCTACGGACTGGGGTCACATGGCCGGGTCAGGTCAAAGCCCAGATGACACGGCATTCATCAATAGCGCAGTTGCCGAATTACTGGCACGGTGAACGTGCAGTCACAGGGCGGTCGCGGTAAACTTCGCGTCATACGGGGTTGAGCCTTCGCCCGTTCCGGCGTTGGGTGACCCAACCAAAAGGAACACCCCGATGACCCGCTTTGCGCATACACTGATTGCCCTCATGCTTAGTGCCCTTCCGGCGCAGGCTTTCGTGATCGGCGGGGCCATTCAGCAGCAACGCGGGAATGGCGTGTTTGAGAAACTGGACCCCACAACCGGGTTTGCGGTGGGCGCCGATACGTTCGATACCGACAATCTTTATGCTTTCGATGAAGATCAGAACATCGTACTCGACCGCGATATCCGCGTGGATATCAGCGCCCCACGCACCGGCGCGTGGATCCGCAAGGGCGAAACCATTGCAAGCCATTATGTGTTTTTCGACAGTTTGGCGGGCATTCAAATCGGCTATGTCGATTTTGACAGTCCGGTCCTGGGCGTTGCGGCATATCAAGCCACGATGGCGGCCACTGATTTTCTGGCCAATACCGATGTCAATTACCTTAGCCCCGAACTGCGTGGCCTCGAACAGGGTGACTATGTCTGGATAGACGAAAACGACCCTTTTCGCCTGTGGGTCTATTGGGCCGGATCATCGCCCGGCGATTACATACGGGTATTCACAAAACGGTCACCGGGGATCTCCTGAACGGCATCCAAAGGCAACCTACTGGCCGCAAGCCGCAAACATTTGCCCCCGCGATTCAGGTTTGGGCTTGCGTGTTGTCTTCGAAGCACTCAATCATAGCGTGTTTTCTCGCCTGCTGATGGAGATTTTGATTGTTACGTAAATATTTGGCCGCTGCACTGTGCACCACCGCGATCATTGCTTTGCCTGGTTTTGGTTCAACGCAAACGATTGCAGATGTCGGCTCGCCGCAGAAAAAGATTCTGACATATACAAATTTCTCACCAAAATCGGAAAGCAAATCGAGCGGAAACAACAC